>NZ_JACHYL010000002.1:0-973632 GCF_014192815.1 Klebsiella sp. RC2
ATATTCTCCGCTGGGGGGATGAGAACCCCCGACCGGGGTTCGACAACTGGCAACGCCAGTTGGACAGACCGCGAGCCTGCGAGCGGGCTGCCCCGCAGGGGCGAGCGAAGCGAGTCAATCCCCCCCTCACCGCCATATTCGAGATGAGAGCCTGTACGCAAGTACGGGCTCTTTTCTTTTATATTCTCCGCTGGGGGGATGAGAACCCCCGACCGGGGTTCGACAACTGGCAACGCCAGTTGGACAGACCGCGAGCCTGCGAGCGGGCTGCCCCGACAAAAACGCCGGGAGCGTTTTTGAACAACGCCTGCGTTGGCCCCGCAGGGGCGAGGCCCATGGATGGGCCGAGTAACGGCGAGCGAAGCGAGTCAATCCCCCCTCACCGCCATATTTTAAGAAGAGCTCGTACGCATGTACGGGCTTTTTTTTCGCTTGTGGCACCGCAGACATCCCCGGGGTCGGCAGCAATGCCTCCCCCGGCTACCAGACCGTACCCGCCAGGTAGCCCGGCTAAGCGCAGCGCCGCCGGGAGGATGCCCAAAAACAACAAAGCCCGGGCTAGCCCGGGCCTTGCTCACAGTATGACGATTAATAATAGGCTTTCAGCGTCCGCTGGCAGAGAGCCGAGCGCACGCAGTCATCGGTGGTGAAACGCACGATGCCGATCATCTCGTCTTCCTCAAAACGCGCCAGCGCATCACTCAGGCCAGATCTCACACCAGAGGGCAAATCGCACTGGGTGATATCGCCATTGACGATGACCGTCACGTTCTCCCCGAGGCGGGTTAAAAACATCTTCATTTGCGCAGCGGTCACGTTCTGGGCCTCGTCCAGAATCACCACCGCATTTTCAAAGGTACGTCCGCGCATATAGGCGAACGGCGCGATTTCCACCTTGCCGATTTCCGGACGCAGGCAGTACTGCATAAAGGAAGCCCCCAACCTTTTCACCAGCACGTCGTAAACCGGTCGGAAATAGGGCGCGAACTTCTCGGCGATATCTCCCGGTAAGAAGCCAAGATCTTCATCGGCCTGCAGAACGGGACGGGTAACAATAATTCTGTCCACATCCTTATGGATCAGCGCTTCAGCTGCCTTCGCCGCACTGATCCAGGTCTTGCCGCATCCGGCTTCGCCGGTGGCGAAAATCAGCTGTTTATTGTCTATGGCATTCAGATAATGCGCCTGAGCTTCATTGCGCGCCTCAATTGGGGAAGTATCACGGCTGTCCCGCGCCATGCCAATTGCTTCTACGCCACTCATTTGCACAAGCGATGTGACCGATTCTTCTTCACGCTGTTTATGGCTACGTGAATCCCGTCTCAGCACACGTTTTGCTTCACGACGAGCTTTGATCACTGCTTTTTGTCTTCCCATGGATAGCACCTTGCGTTGTAGGTTTACATCACACGCGTCAACATCGACGCGACTATGCGCACGAACGATTGAGGTTTGGCTTCCTTGTAAGCCATTGCTTGCCGGTAGAACTGACAACGAGTCGCGGCTACGCGCACCGCGTACCCTGCCAAGGTGGTAATAATTCGAAGCGGAAGGAGAAAGGGTAAGAAAATCGCTGCCGGAAGCGGGGCTTCCGTGCTGAAGAGTACGGTCTGTGGTTTTACGTTGTCCGGTACGGGACCTTACCATTCGCGATCTCCATAGTGAAACGTCACACTGCCGGGAACTACCGCGTATGTAATAAGTACATCAAAAAAGATTCTTAATGCAACTTATTTTTCACAATGACGCAACAAATAGTTCTTAAGCAAGTGTAGGAGACTATCGGTCATTTGTATTACAGAAATATAACACATGGCAGGAAATATAATAAAAAAGAGAAAAACAGCAGAAAACGCCCTGCCCTCACGGACAGGGTCGGTATCAGGCCTGCAGCAGCGACTCTCCCAGATAGTGCTTATCATCCACTACGCCGGGTAAAACAAAGAAGTAGCCCCCGCCGATGGGTTTGACGTACTCCTCCAGTGCCTCGCCGTTAAGCCGTTTCTGCACCGTCAGAAAACCCTTTTCCAGATCGTGCTGATAGCAAACGAATAACAGCCCCATATCCAGTTGTCCGGCGTTAGTGACGCCCAGCGAATAGCTGTAGCCGCGGCGCATCATCAGGCTGGACTGGGTTTCCGGCGTGCGAGGATTGGCCAGACGAATATGGCTATCCAGCGCAATGACTTCGCCGCCAGGATCTTTACTGTAATCCGGGGTATCGTGTTCGTTTTTCATCCCCAGCGGCGCACCGCTGTGCTTGTCGCGGCCAAAGATCGTCTGCTGCTCCTTGAGCGGCGTCCGATCCCAGAACTCCACGTGAAACTGGATAATTCGCGCCGCCTGATAGCTGCCGCCCACGGTCCAGGCCGGCTCGTCCTGATCGGCTGTCACCCACACGACTTTATCCATCAGCGCGCTGTCGTGGCTCGGCGGGTTAGCGGTGCCGTCCTTGAATCCCAGCAGGTTGATCGGGGTCTCTTTGCCTTTACTGCGCGCCGCGCTGTCGGAGATAAACCCTTCCCGCTTCCAGCGCACGCTCAGCAGATCCGGCGTATGTTTGATGACATCGCGCAGGGCGTGGATCACCGTATCCTGAGTATTGGCGCAGATCTGCAGCAGCAGGTCGCCATGGCACAGGGCGGCATCCAGTGAATCGTTGGGGAAGCGGGTCATCGGCTGCAGTTTTTTCGGCGCTTTATCCGCCAGGCCAAAACGCTCATCAAACAGTGAATGGCCAACCGAGACGGTCATGGTCAGGTTATCCGGTGCAATCCACGCCCCTAAGATGCCGGAATCCATCGGCGGCAGCCGGGGATTCGGCGTATCCGGCGCCGGGCCGCCCTGGGTTAAAAAGGCGATACGCTGGGTCAGCAGCCGAAACAGACGCTCGAGGTCAGCTTTATCTGACGCCAGCACATCGAACGCCACCAGCATCATCGAAGCCTGCTGCGGCGTCAGGATGCCCGCCTGATGCGGGCCGTAGAAGGGCTGTTTTTCCTGACGGGCGTCGGGTGTGAGCGTCCCGGGGGAACTTTCTGCTTTTGCCGCATGCGCCACCGGGCAGCCGCCGGTGATGGCCAGCGCGCCGCCAAGCGCGCCGATCCCTTTCAGTAAGCGACGACGTGACGGCTCGTTCACGTCGTGTGGTTTCTGTTGTGCCATCGACTTAGTCCAGACCCAGGATCCCGCGCAGCTGAGCCAGATCTTCCGCCAGGGTGGTGATCGGCCCTTTCAGCGCATTACGGTCAGCGGTGGTCAGCTTATCGTAGGTCTCGAAACCGTCTTTGGTGCGATATTTGCTGAGGATGCTGTCCACTTTCTTAAAGTTGGCGTCCACTTTCGCCAGCAGCGCGCTGTTCTCTTTTTGCAGCTGCGGACGCAGCAGGTCGACGATTTTCTGTGCGCCGTCAATGTTGGCCTGGAAGTCCCACAGGTCGGTGTGGCTGTAACGATCTTCTTCGCCGCTGATCTTGCTGGCTGCGACTTCCTCAATTAATCCTGCCGCCCCGCCCACCACTTTTGACGGCGGGAACGCCAGCTCGCTGATGCGTTTTTGCAGCTCCAGCACATCGCTGTTCAGCTGATCGGCATATTTTCCCATGCCCTTGACGCTGTTATCGCCAAACAGCGCCTTTTCCAGACGGTGGAAACCGGTGAATTTCGGATCTTCCGCTTTTTTCTCGAAGTCGTCTTCGCGGGCGTCGATGCTGCCGTCAAGGTCAGAGAACAGCTCGGCAATCGGCTCAATGCGCTCGTAATGCTGGCGCGTCGGGGCGTACAGCGCTTTCGCTTTTTCGATATCGCCCGCTTTCACCGCGTCGGTAAAGGCTTTGGTGCCGCTGACCAGCTGCGCGGTTTCCGCCGTCACATAGGCCTTATAAGCGGTGATCGCGTCGCCGAGGCTCAACACCGCATCCGCTTTCGCCGCGTCTTGGGTTGCTTCGCCGGTGACAATCAGTTTCCCTTTCGGGTTGGTGAGCAGGCCGCAGGTCATATCATATTCGCCTGGCTGCAGGTTAGCGGTGAGCTTTTGGGTAAAGCCCGGCGCGATGTTCTCACGCTCTTCCACCACCATGACCCCTTTCAGAATTTCCCACTCCAGCGCTTTCTGGCTATGGTTCTGAATAATAAACTGGGTTTTACCCGCTTTAACGGTCACCTGCATCGGCTCGCACTGCTTGTCGTTGACGGTGACTTTGACCTGCGGGATATCCGCAGCCTGAGCACCCAATGCAGAGCTGAGCAGCGCGGCCACGGTCGCCCGCAGCGCATTACGGCGAAAATGAATCATCATGATCATCCCTTTCGGTAAGTAGAGTGTCGCTTATAAGCTCGCAGCGCCCGGTCAGGCAGCCCGCGAGGCAGTGGTATTATTCCGCGGCGGCAGGGCAAACAGCACCAGCGCCGGGATCAGATAAAGCAGATAGACCGCCACTTCGCTAACGCTCGGGGTCTCCTGGTAGCCGAAGATCCCTTCAAGCAGTGTGCCGAACAGCGTATGCGTCGACAGCACGTTGCTCAGATCGAAGGCCGTATCCTGGAACAGGTTCCACAGGCCAGCCTCGTGGAAGGCGCGGATCGCCCCCGCGGCCAGGCCAGCGGCCACCAGCAGAATAAACAGGCTGGTCCATTTGAAGAACACGCCGAGGTTAAGGCGGATACCGCCCCAGTAGAGCAGGAAGCCCAGCACGATTGCCGTGGCCAGGCCCAGCAGCGCCCCCAGCGGCGGCCAGATGCCGACATCCTGCTGGAATGCCGCCAGCAGAAAGAAGACCGACTCCAGCCCCTCACGGGCAACGGCGAAAAAGACCATCATCACCAGCGCCCAGCCATGGTGATTACCGCGCTGCAGCGCCTTGTCCACGGCCTGCTCCAGTTGCTGTTTAACGTTGCGCGAGACATTGCGCATCCAGAAGACCATCCACGTCAGGATCACTACCGCGATGACCGCGACGATCCCCTCGAACAACTCCTGTTCGCGCTGAGGAAATTCCCCGGTGGTTTCGTTGATAAAAATGCCTAAGCCAAGACACAGCGCCGCCGCGAGGATCACGCCAATCCACATCACGCCAATCCAGTTGCCGCGCTGGGTGCGTTTCAGATAGCTGGCGATCAGGCTGACAATCAGCGCCGCCTCAAGGCCTTCGCGTAACATAATGAGAAATGGGACAAACATGCCAATACCCTTAAATGTAAAGCACCGTCAACGAATGCAAAAACAGGTAATATTTATGATAGTGATTATCATTACAATACTCAGAAACACAAGCGAAATGTTTAGAGAATGATGACTATCTGTAAATAAATCGCTGGCAAATAATGACTTACGAAAATATTCGCCTGTTATGAGGGAAAAGAATAAGCAAAGGATTTTTTACGCCAGATATTTACCCGTGGCGGCGGCTATGGCTAAATGGCGGCCTTATTGACCTGCGAAAAGAACAACATGACTGCATTTTTTCATTTCCTGCTGGCGCTGGTGGTGATCCTCGCCCTGGCCTGGCTTGTCAGCTACGACAGACAAAATATTCGTATTCGTTACATTCTCCAGTTGATTATTATCGAAATAGCGCTCGCCTTCTTTTTCCTGCACGCAGAAAGCGGCCTGTGGCTGGTGAAAAATATCTCCGGCTTTTTTGCTTCACTGTTAGGCTTTGCCGCCGAAGGGACCAATTTCGTCTTTGGCGGCATGAGCGAAAAAGGGTTAGCCTTTATTTTCCTGGGCGTCCTGTGTCCGATTGTGTTTATTTCCGCGCTGATTGGTATTCTTCAGCACTGGCGGATCCTGCCGATTTTCATTCGTGTCATCGGTACCCTGCTGTCGAAGGTAAACGGCATGGGTAAGCTGGAATCTTTCAACGCCGTCAGTTCGCTGATCCTCGGCCAGTCGGAAAACTTCATCGCCTACAAAGGCGTGCTGGGCGACCTCTCCTCACGGCGTCTGTTCACCATGGCGGCGACGGCCATGTCGACCGTATCGCTGTCGATTGTCGGCGCCTATATGACCATGCTGGATGCCAAATATGTCGTCGCGGCTCTGATCCTGAATATGTTCAGCACCTTTATCGTGCTGTCGGTGATTAACCCGACGCGGCCGGACAGCGAGCAGGAAATAAAACTCGAGAAGCTGCACGAATCGCAGAGTTTCTTTGAAATGCTCGGGGAATATATTCTGGCCGGCTTTAAAGTGGCGATGATTATTCTGGCGATGCTGATCGGCTTTATCGCCCTGATCAGCGCCATTAACGCGCTGTTCGCTACCCTGTTTGGTCTCAGCTTCCAGCAGATCCTCGGCTACGTCTTCTATCCGCTGGCCTGGCTTATCGGTATCCCGCTGAGCGATGCGCTGAACGCCGGCAGCATCATGGCCACCAAACTGGTCGCTAACGAATTTGTGGCGATGATTGAGCTGCAAAAGATTGCCGCCAGCATGACGCCGCGCGGGCTCGGCATTCTCTCGGTCTTCCTGGTGTCGTTTGCCAACTTTGCCTCGATCGGCATTATCGCCGGGGCGATCAAAGGCCTGAATGAACCGCAGGGCAATATCGTCTCCCGCTTCGGCCTGCGGCTGGTGTATAGCGCCACGCTGGTGAGCCTGCTTTCCGCCAGCTTCGCCGGGCTGGTGCTGTAAGACAAACGGCGGGGCTGCCCCCGCCGTTTACTCAGAACTGCACGCAGACCGGCTGGTCGACACGCATCACCGACTCCTGCGCGAAGCGTGATTTATAGCCCTGGCGCAGGGCTTCAATACCGGCCTCGCTCTGCGCATCGTTGCCATGGATCACCATCAGCGCCTTACTCTGCTCCCGCACCACCTGACCATTCTGGCCAAGCCACTGGCCGCGGGCATCAAACACCGTCAGCCCATCGCGAAAGCGCGGCGTGACGTCGCGGTCGACAAACTGTTGCCACTCTTCAGCAGTGATGTCTTTCCCCGCCGGGCGGCTCAGGCCGAAATAAAGCGTGGTTTGCACCATGGACCGATCCGCCGGGCAGGCGCCGGGCTTCGGCGCGCGGGTCGACGAACTTCCACCCGCCACGCAGCCGCTGAGTAACCCTGCCAGCACCAGCGCTATTGCACCCTGTCTGAACGTCATCTTTGCTATCCTCATTGTTATTAGTCAGGAAATATCAGCGGATTTTCAAATAATTAGCAAGGGTTATAATATTCCGGCCCGGCACCAGGCAAAAAAAACCCGCCAGCGGCGGGCTCGTGAGCGTCAGATGACCTTACTCAGCCGTGGCGCGTACCGGCGGCGGCGTATGATAATGGGCATCCGCTTCGGCGAAGCGCTGCTGCATGCTGGCCGACGGCGCTTTATCCAGCAGGCTAAAGACCACAATCCCCAGGCTACCGAAGATAAAGCCCGGAATAATTTCATACAGGCCCAGCCAGCCAAACTGCTTCCAGACGATCACGGTCAGGGCGCCAATCACCATCCCGGCCAGCGCGCCGTTACGGGTCATGCGCGACCACATCACCGAGAACAGCACCACCGGACCAAAGGCGGCGCCGAAGCCAGCCCAGGCGTAGCTCACCAGTCCCAGCACGCGGTTTTCCGGATTGGCCGCCAGGGCAATCGCCACCAGGGCAACCACCAGCACCATCATACGGCCCACCCACACCAGCTCTTTCTGGCCGGCGTTTTTACGCAGGAAGGCTTTATACAAATCTTCGGTGATTGCGCTGGAGCAGACCAGCAACTGACAGCTCAGGGTGGACATCACCGCCGCCAGAATCGCCGACAACAGGATCCCGGCAATCCACGGGTTAAACAGGATTTGCGCCAGTTCGATAAACACGCGCTCGGCATTCTGGTTCACCGCGCCCGCCAGGCTCGGGTTGTTATTGAAGTAGGCGATACCAAAGAAGCCGACCGCCACCGCGCCCGCCAGGCACAGGATCATCCAGGTCATACTGATGCGACGAGCATGAACGATACTGTGGTGCGAATCCGCCGCCATAAAGCGCGCCAGAATATGCGGCTGACCGAAATAGCCCAGCCCCCAGCCCATCAGCGAAATAATTGCCACGAAGTTCAGCCCCTTGAGCATGTCGATATTTTCGATGCTCTTTTGCTTAATGACTTCCAGCGAATCCCCAAAGCCGCCGACGGAAATAATCACGATCACCGGGGTGAGGATCAGGGCAAAAATCATCAGGCTGGCCTGCACGGTGTCGGTCCAGCTGACGGCGAGGAAACCACCGACGAAGGTATAGATAATCGTCGCCGCCGCCCCGGCCCACAGTGCGGTTTCATAACTCATGCCGAAGGTGCTTTCAAACAGACGCGCCCCCGCCACAATTCCCGATGCACAATAGATGGTAAAGAACAGCAGAATAACCAGCGCTGAAATAATTCTCAGCACCCGGCTTTTATCTTCAAAACGGCCGGTAAAATAATCGGGCAGCGTCAGGGCGTTATTATTCACCTCGGTATGCACGCGCAGGCGCCCGGCTACCAGCTTCCAGTTAATCCACGCCCCCAGCGTTAAGCCAATGGCAATCCAGCTTTCGGAAATCCCGGAGAGAAAAATGGCGCCCGGCAGGCCCATCAGCAGCCAGCCGCTCATATCCGAGGCGCCGGCGGAAAGCGCGGTCACAAATGGCCCCAGACTCCGTCCCCCGAGAATATAATCATCAAAGTTTTTGGTCGAACGCCAGGCTATAAACCCTATTAAAACCATACCAAAAATATAAACAATAAATGTCACCAGCATCGGTGTGCTAATAGCCATGCAAAGTCTCCAGAATTTTTATCGACAGCATCCCGCTTCGTCGTTTTTTTCCACTACCGGAACGGGGTAATGGTGCGTTGTTTAATTGGGCGACCGTATCCTGACGGAAGCTTCGGTTTTTCACAAATGATTTAACACAGCATTTACACGAAAACCCGACAGCGCAAAACGTCATTTTTTTAGAGGTTGCACTCTCTCACGTTTTTAAAGGTTGCACCAAACAAAAGTGTTAACTCACGCATACAAATACCCTATGAGCACGGGGTTAAAATTCTGCTATTTTAGGCATTATTTTTAACAAATCCGCCATTTCACGGCTTGCGTCACAAGCCATAATTAACAAGGTTGCACAAAGTTGCAACATAGTGGATATTTCCATGCAACCGCATAAGCCTAACGATAAATGACAGGAGTTTTGAGCATGGGCACCACCACCATGGGTGTTAAGCTTGACGACGCAACTCGCGAGCGCATTAAGTCCGCCGCGAGCCGTATTGACCGCACGCCGCACTGGCTGATTAAACAGGCCATCTTCAATTATCTGGAAAAGCTGGAAAACGATGAGACGCTGCCTGAGCTGCCGGCGCTTCTGAACGGCGCCGCCAATGAAAGCGATGAAGCGGGTTCACCGGCGGAAGAGCCGTATCAACCGTTCCTCGAATTTGCCGAGCAGATCCTGCCGCAGTCGGTGAGCCGCGCAGCGATCACCGCCGCCTGGCGTCGCCCGGAAACCGACGCGGTACCGATGCTGCTGGAACAGGCCCGACTGCCGCAGTCGCTGGGCGAACAGGCGCACAAGCTGGCGTATCAGCTGGCGGAAAAACTGCGCAACCAGAAGACCGCCAGCGGCCGCGCCGGCATGGTGCAGAGTCTGCTGCAGGAGTTCTCCCTCTCCTCACAGGAAGGGGTGGCGCTGATGTGCCTGGCGGAAGCCCTGCTGCGTATTCCGGATAAAGCCACCCGCGATGCGCTGATCCGCGACAAAATCAGCAACGGCAACTGGCAGTCGCACATCGGCCGCAGCCCGTCGTTGTTCGTCAACGCCGCCACCTGGGGGCTGCTGTTTACCGGGAAACTGGTGTCGACCCATAACGAGACCAGCCTCTCCCGCTCCCTGAACCGCATCATCGGTAAGAGCGGCGAACCGCTGATCCGCAAGGGCGTGGATATGGCGATGCGCCTGATGGGCGAACAGTTCGTCACCGGGGAAACCATCGCCGAAGCGCTGGCCAACGCCCGCAAGCTGGAAGAAAAAGGGTTCCGCTACTCCTACGATATGCTCGGCGAAGCGGCGCTGACCGCCGCCGACGCTCAGGCCTATATGGTCTCTTATCAGCAGGCGATCCACGCCATCGGCAAAGCCTCCAACGGCCGCGGCATTTATGAAGGGCCGGGCATCTCCATTAAGCTCTCCGCGCTGCACCCGCGCTACAGCCGCGCGCAGTATGACCGGGTGATGGAAGAGCTTTACCCGCGTCTGAAATCGCTGACCCTGCTGGCGCGCCAGTACGATATCGGCATCAACATCGACGCCGAAGAGGCCGATCGCCTGGAGATCTCCCTCGATCTGCTGGAAAAACTCTGTTTCGAGCCAGAGCTGGCCGGCTGGAACGGCATCGGTTTTGTTATTCAGGCCTACCAGAAGCGCTGTCCGTTTGTTATTGATTACCTGATTGACCTCGCCACCCGCAGCCGCCGTCGCCTGATGATCCGTCTGGTGAAAGGCGCCTACTGGGATAGCGAAATCAAACGCGCGCAGATGGAAGGCCTCGAAGGCTATCCGGTCTACACTCGCAAGGTCTATACCGACGTCTCCTACCTTGCCTGCGCGAAAAAGCTGCTGGCGGTGCCGAACCTGATTTACCCGCAGTTCGCCACCCACAACGCCCATACCCTGGCGGCTATCTACCAGCTGGCGGGCCAGAACTACTACCCGGGCCAGTATGAGTTCCAGTGCCTGCACGGCATGGGCGAACCGCTGTACGAGCAGGTGGTGGGCAAAGTCGCCGACGGCAAACTGAACCGGCCGTGCCGGATCTACGCCCCGGTGGGCACCCACGAAACGCTGCTGGCGTATCTGGTGCGCCGTCTGCTGGAAAACGGCGCCAATACCTCTTTCGTCAACCGTATCGCGGACAATACCCTGCCGCTGGACGAGCTGGTGGCCGACCCGGTCAGCGCGGTAGAAAAACTGGCGCAGCAGGAAGGCCAGGCCGGCCTGCCGCATCCGAAAATCCCGCTGCCGCGCGATCTCTACGGCAGCGGCCGCAGCAACTCCGCCGGTCTCGATCTGGCGAACGAGCACCGTCTGGCCTCCCTCTCCTCTTCCCTGCTCAACAGCGCCCTGCATAAATGGCAGGCATTGCCGATGCTGGAGCAGCCGGTGGCCGAAGGCGAAATGCAGCCGGTGGTTAACCCGGCAGAGCCGAAAGATATCGTCGGCTACGTCCGCGAAGCCAGCGACGCCGAAGTGCAGCAGGCGCTGACCAGCGCTATCAACAATGCGCCGATCTGGTTCGCCACCCCGCCGCAGGAGCGCGCCGCCATTCTTGAGCGCGCCGCGGTGCTGATGGAAAGCCAGATGCCGACCCTGATGGGGATCCTGGTGCGCGAGGCGGGTAAAACCTTCAGCAACGCCATCGCCGAAGTACGCGAAGCCGTCGACTTCCTGCACTATTATGCCGGCCAGGTGCGCGACGATTTCGATAATGAAACCCACCGCCCGCTGGGCCCGGTGGTCTGTATCAGCCCGTGGAACTTCCCGCTGGCGATCTTCACCGGCCAGATTGCCGCCGCGCTGGCGGCCGGCAACAGCGTGCTGGCGAAACCAGCCGAGCAGACGCCGCTTATCGCCGCCCAGGGCGTGGCGATTCTGCTGGAGGCCGGCGTGCCGCCGGGCGTTATTCAACTGTTGCCGGGCCGCGGGGAGACCGTGGGCGCCGCGCTAACCTCCGATGAGCGCGTACGCGGCGTGATGTTCACCGGCTCCACCGAAGTGGCGACGCTGCTGCAGCGCAATATTGCCAGCCGCCTCGATCCCCAGGGTCGCCCGACGCCGCTGATCGCCGAAACCGGCGGGATGAACGCGATGATCGTCGACTCGTCGGCGCTGACCGAGCAGGTGGTGATCGACGTCCTGGCTTCCGCGTTCGACAGCGCCGGCCAGCGCTGCTCCGCCCTGCGCGTCCTCTGCCTGCAGGAAGAGGTCGCCGACCATACGTTGACCATGCTGCGCGGCGCCATGAGCGAGTGCCGGATGGGCAATCCGGGCCGGCTGACCACCGATATCGGCCCGGTTATCGATGCGGAAGCGAAAGAGAATATTGAACGCCATATTCAGGCGATGCGCGCCAAAGGACGCACCGTCTACCAGGCGGTGCGCGAGAATAGCGAAGACGCAAGCGAATGGCGCCACGGGACCTTTGTGCCGCCGACGCTTATCGAACTCGATAGCTTCGACGAGCTGAAAAAAGAGGTCTTCGGCCCGGTGCTGCACGTGGTGCGCTATAACCGTAACGAGCTGGACAAACTGGTGGAGCAGATTAACGCCTCTGGCTACGGCCTGACGCTCGGCGTGCATACCCGCATCGACGAGACCATCGCCCAGGTCACCGGCAGCGCGAAGGTGGGCAACCTGTACGTCAACCGCAATATGGTTGGCGCGGTGGTCGGCGTGCAGCCGTTCGGCGGCGAAGGGTTGTCCGGTACCGGTCCGAAAGCCGGCGGTCCGCTGTATCTGTACCGTCTGCTCTCCAGCCGTCCGCAGGACGCGGTTGGCGTGACCTTCGCCCGCCAGGATGCGGAGCGCCCGCTGGACGCCCAGCTGAAAACGCTGCTGGGAAAACCGCTGCAGGCGCTGCAGCAGTGGGCGGCGGGCCGTCCTGAGCTGCAGGCGCTGTGCCAGCAGTACAGCGAGCAGGCGCAAAGCGGCACCCAACGCCTGCTGCCGGGGCCAACCGGCGAGCGCAATACCCTGACGCTGATGCCGCGCGAGCGCGTGCTGTGCGTGGCGGATAATGAACAGGATACGCTGATCCAGCTGGCGGCCGTGTTAGCGGTCGGCTGTGAAGTACTGTGGCCGGACAGCGTCCTGCAGCGCGATCTGGCGAAGAAGCTGCCGCGGGAGGTCAGCGAGCGCATTCGCTTTGCCAAAGCGGAGCAGTTACCTGGCCAGGCCTTCGACGCGGTTATCTACCACGGCGATTCCGACCAGCTGCGCGAGCTGTGCGAGCAGGTGGCGGCGCGCGATGGGGCGATAGTCTCCGTGCAGGGCTTCGCCCGCGGCGAAACCAACCTGCTGCTGGAGCGGCTGTATATTGAGCGCTCGCTGAGCGTTAACACCGCGGCGGCAGGCGGTAACGCCAGCCTGATGACCATTGGCTAAAACAGGCGCCCCCGGTGGCGCTGCGCTTACCGGGGCTACCTGTCTCATGGCACGGAGGACGGCCTGTATTGTAGGTCGGGTAAGCGTAGCGCCACCCGACAACATAACAATACAACGAGGTAGCCCGGATAAGGCGCTATGCGCCGCCATCCGGGAAATCGGCGCTGTGATCAGCTAATGACAGCCGACGTCAGCTGTGTTTAATTAAGGCTCCCGGACGGGAGCCTTTTTTATGGGAGCAGAACAATGAAACGCACGTTATTTGCCGTGATGGCCCTGCTGGCCAGCGGCGCGGCGCTGGCGGACGAGTGCAGCAACGCCAATACCCAAACCGAAATGAATCAGTGCGCGGCCGCGCAGTATCAGGCGGCCGACAAAAAACTGAATGACACCTGGCAGCAGGCCCTGCAGCGGGCGGTGGGTAAACAACAAACATTACTGAAGCAGGCGCAGCAGGCATGGATCGCCCTGCGCGACGCCGATTGCGCCTTTCTCGCGTCCGGCGCCGAAGGCGGCAGCATGCAGCCGATGCTGGTAAGCCAGTGCATGACCGATAAGAGCGTGGAGCGGGAGTCTTTCCTCGCCTCGCTGCTGCAGTGCGAGGATGGCGATCAAAGCTGCCCGCTGCCGCCGGCCAATTAACGGACGCGAATGCCTTCGATAATCATCCGCTGGACATTATCGACCGTTTGTTCAAAAAAGGCCGCGTCCTGCAGCGTGGCGCCGGTGACCGCCTCCACCTGGGTGGCAAAATCTGCGTAATGCTGGGTGGTGGCCCAGATCATAAAGATTAAATGCTGCGGATCGACCGGCGCCAGCTTGCCGCGGTCGATCCAGCCGGAGACAATCGCCGATTTTTCATCGACCAGCGCTTTCAGGTCCCCGGTCAGTTCGCCCATCAGCAGCGGCGCCCCCTGCAGCATCTCGAGGCAGAAGAGCTTCGAGGCCTGGGGGTGATCGCGGGACACCTCCAGCTTCAGGCGAATATATTCGCGGATCGCCACCAGCGGGCTGATATCCTCACGAAACGCCTTCAGCGGCGCCAGCCAGATGGCGAGGATCTGCTGCAGGACAGCCACATACAGCGCCTCTTTCGAAGGGTAGTAATAGAGCAGATTGGTTTTCGATACCCCGGCGCGCTCAGCCACCTGCTCCAGTCGCGTACCGTGAATACCAAATTGCGAAAATGCCTCCAGCGCGGCGGCCAGGATGGCCTCCTTTTTGGCGCTGACCGCTTGTGAACGTTTGCCGCTTTTCTTCACCGCCCCCTGTGCCATACATCCTCTCCTTCAGTTGACGCCACCAGCATAGCAAAAGCCCCGCGCCGACACGACCCCGTGCACCCTGATTGCGCATGACTGCCGTTTTTTCGTGCACTGATTTTGACCATCCAGTCCACTTTTTTATCGTCCTTTTTAGCAACTCAAAAGTAACACATTAATAACATTAGCATTTATAAAACTGGCATCGCCTTTGCTTTACCTTTTCTGCGAGGTGGTCCAGGGAGAGGCAGGATGCCGCACCACCGCAACCCATCTTCCATGACTGCAGAGAGGTAGGTATGAAAATTGGTGTTTTCGTTCCCATTGGCAACAACGGCTGGCTGATCTCCACCCATGCCCCGCAGTATATGCCGACCTTCGAACTGAATAAGGCTATCGTGCAGAAGGCCGAGCACTACCATTTCGACTTCGCGCTCTCCATGATCAAGCTGCGCGGCTTCGGCGGGAAAACCGAATTCTGGGATCACAACCTGGAGTCCTTCACCCTGATGGCCGGCCTGGCCGCGGTGACCTCGAAGATCCAGATCTACGCCACCGCCGCCACCCTGACGCTGCCGCCGGCGATTGTCGCCCGAATGGCCTCCACTATCGACTCCATCTCCGGCGGCCGGTTTGGCGTCAATCTGGTGACCGGCTGGCAAAAACCGGAATATGACCAGATGGGCATGTGGCCGGGAGATGACTATTTCGCCAGCCGCTATGACTATCTCACCGAATACGTTCAGGTGCTCCGTGACCTGTGGGGCACCGGGCGCAGCGATTTCAAAGGTGATTACTTCACCATGAACGACTGCCGGGTCAGCCCGCGCCCTTCGCAGCCGATGAAGGTGATCTGCGCCGGGCAGAGCGATGCCGGTATGGCCTTCTCCGCCCAGCACGCGGACTACAACTTCTGCTTTGGCAAAGGAGTCAACACGCCAACGGCCTTTGCCCCAACCGCCGCACGCATGATGCAGGCGGCGGAAAAAACCGGCCGCGACGTGGGGTCCTATGTGCTGTTTATGGTGATCGCCGACGAAACCGACGAGGCGGCGCGCACCAAATGGGAACATTACAAAGCGGGCGCCGATGAAGAAGCGCTGGCGTGGCTCACCGAGCAGAGTCAGAAAGACACCCGCTCCGGCAGCGATACCAACGTGCGCCAGATGGCCGACCCCACCTCGGCGGTCAACATTAACATGGGCACCCTTGTCGGATCGTATGCCAGCGTCGCGCGGATGCTCGATGAAGTGGCGAGCGTGCCCGGCACCGACGGCGTGCTGCTGACCTTTGATGATTTTCTTGCCGGCATCGACGCCTTTGGCGAACGCATTCAGCCGCTGATGCGCTGCCGGGACCACATTGCTCCTGTTACCCGTGAGGTGGCCTGATGATTACCCTTCCCGCTCGCCCGGAATCCCTGACCTTCGCGCCGCAGCAGAGCGCGCTGATTGTGGTCGATATGCAGAATGCCTACGCCAGTCAGGGCGGTTATCTGGATCTCGCCGGCTTTGACGTCTCCGCCACCCGGCCGGTTATCGACAATATTAATACCGCCGTCGCCGCCGCCCGCGCCGCGGGCATGCTGATTATCTGGTTCCAGAATGGCTGGGATGACCAGTATATTGAAGCTGGCGGCCCGGGCTCGCCGAACTATCACAAGTCCAACGCGCTGAAAACGATGCGTCAGCGTCCGGAGCTGCAGGGCAAGCTGCTGGCGAAAGGCGGCTGGGATTATCAGCTGGTGGATGAGCTGACGCCGCAGGAAGGCGATATCGTGTTGCCGAAACCGCGTTACAGCGGCTTCTTTAACACCCCGCTCGACAGCATTTTACGCAGCCGCGGCATACGCCACCTGGTGTTCACCGGGATCGCCACCAACGTCTGCGTCGAATCGACGCTGCGCGATGGCTTCTTTCTCGAATACTTCGGCATCGTGCTGGAGGATGCCACCCATCAGGCCGGCCCGGCCTTCGCCCAGCAGGCGGCGCTGTTCAATATTGAAACCTTTTTCGGCTGGGTCAGCGACGTCGAGAGCTTCTGCCACGCGCTGTCCCCCACCACCCCGCTGTCTTTAGCCAAGGAGAAACGTTATGCCTAAACAGGTGATTATTCCGCCAGGCACCACCACGCCGATTGCCCCCTTTGTTCCGGGGACGCTCGCCGACGGGGTGGTCTACGTCTCGGGCACCCTGCCGTTTGATAAGCAAAACAATGTGGTGCACATCGGCGACCCAAAGGCGCAAACCCGCCACGTGCTGGAGACCATCAAGAGCGTTATCGAAACGGCGGGCGGGAGTATGGCGGATGTGACTTTCAACAGCATCTTTATCACCGACTGGACAAATTACGCCGCGATTAACGAGGTCTACGCCGAGTTCTTCCCCGGCGATAAACCGGCCCGCTTCTGCATTCAGTGCGGACTGGTGAAGCCTGATGCGCTGGTGGAAATCGCCAGCGTCGCCCATATCGGCGCCCCGACATGATGAGGCTCAATATTGCTCCAGCCCCATGGCCCGGCGCGCCGGTGGTGGTCCTCAGCGCCGGTTTAGGCGGCGGCGGCGGCTACTGGCTGGCGCAGCGCGCGGCGCTGGAGGCACAGTATCAGCTGGTGAGTTATGACCATAACGGGACCGGGGAAAACGCCGGCCCGCTGCCCGTCGACTACAGCATGGCGACGATGGCCCAGGAGCTGTTCAGCGCCCTGCAGGCGACGGGGATCACCCGCTTTGCGCTGGTGGGCCACGCCCTGGGGGCGCTGATTGGCCTGCAGCTGGCGCTCGATCGCCCCGAGGCGGTGAGCGCCCTGGTGCTGGTCAACGGCTGGCTGACGCTGTCGCCGCACACCCGCCGCTGCTTCCTGGTGCGCGAGCGTCTGCTGCATGCCGGCGGCGCGCAGGCGTGGGTTGAAGCGCAACCACTGTTTCTCTACCCGGCGGAATGGATGGCCGCGCGCCTGCCGCGCCTCGAAGCGGAAGATGCGCTTGCCATCAGCCATTTTCAGGGCAAAGAGAATCTGCTGAAGCGGCTGCAGGCCCTGAAGCAGGCTGATTTTTCACGCCGTGCTGCGGCCATCGCCTGCCCGACGCTGATTGTCAGCGCCGCTGACGACCTGCTGGTCCCGGCCTCCTGCTCCCGCGTGCTGCAGGCGGCGATCCCCGGCAGCCAGCGTGTGGAGATGCCGTGGGGCGGCCATGCCTGTAACGTCACCGACGCCGATACCTTTAATACCATTTTATGCGACGGGCTGGCCGCTATGCTGCCGGTCGCCAGGGAGATCCGATGAACGACGCGATAAACCACACGGCCTGCGAGACGCTGTTTACCCAGGCCCGTACCCACAACGGCTGGCTCGATAAACCGGTGAGCGACGCGCAACTGCAGGCCATCTGGGACCTGATGAAAATGGGGCCCACCTCCGCCAACTGTTCGCCAGCGCGCATCGTGTTCGTCCGCAGCGCGGAAGGCAAAGAGAAGCTCGGCCCAACGCTCTCCAGCGGCAATCTGCAGAAAACCATGCAGGCGCCGGTGACCGCCATCGTGGCATGGGATAGAGCCTTCTACGACCGGCTGCCGACCCTGTTTCCCCACGGTGACGCCCGCAGCTGGTTTACCTCCAGCCCGCAGCTGGCGGAAGAGACCGCGTTTCGCAACAGCTCGCTGCAGGCGGCGTACCTGATTTTCGCCTGCCGCGCGCTGGGCCTCGACACCGGGCCGATGTCCGGTTTTGACCGGGAAAAAGTCGACGCGGCGTTTTTTGCCGACAACGGCTGGAAAAGCAACCTGCTGGTGAACATCGGCTATGGCGACCCCGGCAAGCTGTATGGTCGCCTGCCGCGTCTGTCCTTTGATGAAGCCTGCCTGCTGGCATAAGGAGTTGGCGATGGAGTTAGCGGACAAAGCGAGTTTTCGTGACGCCATGGCCCACGTCGGCGCCGCGGTTAACATTATTACCACCGATGGCCCGGCGGGCCGGGCGGGGTTCACCGCCAGCGCGGTCTGCAGCGTTACCGACACGCCGCCGACCCTGCTGGTCTGCCTGAACCGCTCGGCCTCGGTGTGGCCGGTGTTCAGCGAACACCACACGCTGTGCGTCAATACCCTGGCGGCCGGACAGGAGGCCCTGTCGACGCTGTTTGGCGGTAAAACGGCAATGGACGAGCGCTTTGCCGCCGCCGACTGGCAGACCGGCGCCACCGGCTGTCCGCGGCTGGAGGCGGCGCTGGTCAGCTTCGACTGCCGCATCGACCAGCGCGTCAGCGTCGGGACGCACGACATTCTGTTTTGTCACGTCGTGGCCATTACCCGTCACCCGGAGCCCCGGGGACTGATGTGGTTTGACCGCGGTTATCACACGCTTATGCGACCCGCTTGTTAACCTTTAACCCGGGATATCATCATGGCACTCTTCGATTTTCCTCGCTGGAAGTTGACCTCCCCCGCCGCTGAGTCCGGCGTTGTCGCCCCCGATGAACGCTTGTCGGCCGGGCAAACGCTGGTGATGGGCGTGCAGCACGCCGTTGCGATGTTCGGTGCGACGGTGCTGATGCCGTTGTTGATGGGGCTCGACCCCAACCTGTCGATTCTGATGTCGGGCGTCGGCACTCTGCTGTTCTTTGTCGTCACCGGCGGACGGGTGCCGAGCTATCTCGGCTCCAGCGCCGCTTTTGTCGGGGTGGTGATCGCCATTACCGGCTTTAACGGCCAGGGGCTGAACCCTCATCTGAGCGTCGCCCTTGGCGGGATCATCGCCTGCGGGCTGGTTTACACCCTGATTGGTCTGGTGGTGATGAAGATCGGCACCCGCTGGATCGAGCGCCTGATGCCGCCGGTGGTGACCGGCGCGGTGGTGATGGCTATCGGCCTGAACCTGGCGCCGATTGCCGTGCGCAGCGTGTCCGCCAGCGCCTTCGACAGCTGGATGGCGGTGTTGACCGTGCTCTGCATCGGCATAGTCGCGGTATTTACCCGCGGGATGCTGCAGCGTCTGCTGATCCTGGTCGGCCTGATCGTTGCCTGCGCACTGTACGCCCTGCTGGCTAACGGCTTTGGCCTTGGCAAACCGCTGGACTTCTCCCCCCTCGCCCAGGCGGCGTGGTTCGGGCTGCCGCACTTTACCACCCCATCCTTTAACGGTCAGGCGATGATGTTGATTGCGCCCGTCGCGGTGATCCTGGTAGCCGAGAACCTCGGGCACCTGAAGGCCGTCGCCGGGATGACCGGGCGCAATATGGACCCGTACATGGGGCGCGCCTTCGTCGGCGACGGGCTGGCGACCATGCTCTCCGGCTCGGTGGGCGGCAGCGGGGTCACGACCTATGCGGAGAACATTGGCGTCATGGCGGTGACCAAGGTCTATTCGACGCTGGTCTTTGTCGCCGCGGCGCTGATCGCGATGCTGCTCGGCTTCTCGCCGAAGTTTGGCGCATTAATCCACACCATTCCCGGGCCGGTGATCGGCGGCGCCTCGATCGTGGTCTTTGGCCTGATCGCGGTCGCCGGGGCGCGGATCTGGGTACAAAACCGCGTCGACCTCAGCCAGAACAGCAATTTGATCATGGTGTCGGTGACCCTGGTGCTGGGCGCCGGCGATTTCGCGCTGTCGCTGGGCGGCTTTACGCTGGGCGGAATTGGTACGGCCACCTTCGGGGCGATCCTGCTGCACGCGCTGCTTCATCGCGGGACGCGCGAGGCGAAGGAGGCCAGGGTAACGCCGGTGTAAGCCACATTAGCGCGGTGTTGGCACGTGGGCCTGGGTGGTGTGAGCCTGTAGGTCGGATAAGGCATTTATGCCGCCATCCGGCACCGCCGCAGGTACGGAGCCTGACCGACCGGCGGCGCTGCGCTGACGCGGGCCGACTGACCGTCAGGGCTGGATAATTTGATACGGTTATCGGTTTGCAACGGTTTCGCCCCGGCAAAACGGTTGTTCTGTGTTATTTCCGGGCAGATGGCGCTCCCGATAGGTCTTCTGCGTTATGCCTCTCCTGGCGCAGGGAGCGCACAGGGGGCGGCCAGTCGCCGCCGCCCCCTGTACCCCCGGGCTCCGGCCAGCAACATCGCCACTGCGTGGTACCTTCGACTTATCCCTGCAGGCTTCGGGTCGGGCCGAGGCAGCGTCCCTGCAAAACACGGCCCTCAGCCCGCATCCATGCGGGCTGCCCCGGCCTTCCGGGAACGTCTCAGCGATTTTGAGGCCGCCAACAACGGCAGTTTCAGCAGCCCCTACGCCAGCGGTGAGTTGGGGTTGTAGGCCGGGTAAGGCGCAGCCGCCACCCGGCATAAAAGCGACGCCGTGCCTGATGCCATCGCCCGGCGGCGCTGCGCTGGCCCGGGCCTGGAGACAATCAGAGCCGGACGAGTAGGCCAGCCAGGATAAGCGCCGCTGTAGGATCAGAAGCGTAAAATTATGGCTCGCGGCGATCGGCCAGGTCCGTGAGCGGCTGCGCATCGTCGTTTGTGGAAACCTGCGGCGGCGACTTGCGCTTCCACTTCAGCTCGCTCACCAGCACCCCTGCGAGGATCAAGACGCAGCCGAGCAGAGCCAGCAGCGGCAAACGCTCACCGGCCAGCCGGCCAAAAATACCGGCCCATACCGGTTCACCAGTATAGATAAGGGTGGCCCGCGTCGGCGAGACGCTGCGCTGCGCCCAGTTCATGGTCACCTGAATGATCGCGCTGAAAATCCCCAGCCCCAGCGCGACGCCGAGCAGGGCCGGCGTCAACGGCGGAACCGCCTCACCCGCCGGCTTCATGGCGGCGAAAGCCACCAGCGACGCGGTCGCCAGCTGCACGACCGTCACCCGGCGGACATCGACTTTCCCGGCCCAGGCGCTGATAAGGATAATCTCCGCCGCGATCGCCAGCGCGCTCGCCAGAGTAATCATCTCCCCCACGCCAAGCGCCAGCAGATTATTTTCCGGCCCGGCCAGCAGGATCAAACCGATAAACGCCAGCACAATCCCCACGCAGGACATCACCCCCGGCATACGGCCCAGGCACAGCCACTGCAGCAGCGGTACCAGCGGCACATACATCGCCGTGATAAAGGCAGATTTACTGCTGGAGATCGACTGCAGTCCCCAGGTCTGCAGGCCATACCCCAGCGCAATCGCCACGCCAATCGCCACCCCCGCCTTCACCTCCAGCCACGTCAGCCCCCGCAGGGTGCGCAGCGAGAGCAGGCCCACCGCCAGCGCGGCGGTCGCGAAACGCAGACCGACAAAAAACAGCGGCCCGCTGAGGCTCACCGCATACTGCACGGCAAGGAACGTCCCTCCCCAGAACATGGTGATCATGATGAGAAGAGCTTCCTGGCGGGTAATGGAGAATTTTAACGAAGACATAAGGCAGCCATGACGATTAACGGGCGACCAGTGTGCAATCCGCCCGGCGGGAGCGCAACCACCGACAGATAAAAAAACCGCCGGCAGATGCCGGCGGCGAGGGCGATGCGGTTGGGTCGGGGAGATTAACACCGCATCAAAGAGAACAGTGCGAGTCGCGCGTTAACTTTCACGACTACCATGACTGTTTTTACCCCCTTTTTTGCCAGCCTCTGAGGCGCGCTGAGGATCATTTTTAAAATTCCCCCCGCTATGCTGGCCACCTTTACGTCCTGCTTCTGATGCTCTTTCACGGTCTTCAGCAAAGTTGCCAGAACCGCCACGATGGTTTGCCATTACTGACCTCCATTAGGTTAGACATCATAGTGCATTACGCGGGAGCGGCGACGCCGCTGTCTTACCGCGTATCTATAAGGTTAGTGAATGACTGCCGCTGACGGCGGCAAATGAAATATCCAGAAACAAACCCGGGCGAAAAAAGCCCCCTCGCGGCGCGTACGGGTTCTAACCTGCTCTGCTGGCGGAGAAAAAATAGTCGGCAAAAATGTATCCTGATGCTACACCCTTGCCACACCAGCCAAAATGGCAGGCGCAACGCTTCCTCCTTCTCTCCCTTTCAGGCCGCGCGGTGCAAGGAAAAGTAAATAACGCTTTGTCATTTTGTTATAAATCAAATAAATGCCCGTTGGATTTGCACTCTCCGGCGGAGGCTTTATCTTTAAAGGTAACCAGCCATTTGGCTGGCTTATAACGCAACCGAGGAGTGATGGAAATGGCTAAAATTCTGGTGCTTTATTATTCCATGTATGGACACATTGAAACCATGGCTCACGCCGTCGCCGATGGGGCAAACCGGGTGGATGGCGTTGAGGTGGTTGTGAAGCGCGTGCCGGAAACCATGCAGGCTGAAGCATTTGCCAAAGCAGGCGGGAAAACGCAAAACGCGCCCGTCGCCACGCCGCAGGAACTGGCAGAGTATGACGCCATCATCTTTGGTACCCCAACTCGTTTCGGCAACATGTCCGGTCAGATGCGCACCTTCCTCGATCAAACCGGCGGTCTGTGGGCGTCCGGCGCCCTGTACGGCAAGATCGCCAGCGTATTCAGCTCAACCGGCACCGGCGGCGGACAGGAACAAACCATTACCTCGACCTGGACGACGCTGGCCCACCACGGCATGATCATCGTCCCGATCGGCTACGGCGCCCAGGAGCTGTTTGATATTTCCCAGGTCCGCGGCGGTACCCCTTATGGCGCGACCACCATCGCCGGCGGAGACGGCTCGCGTCAGCCGAGCGAGGAAGAGTTAGCCATCGCCCGCTATCAGGGCGAACATGTCGCCAAACTGGCCGTTAAAGTCCACGGCTAATCTTCTGCAGGAGGAGTAACATGCCAACTCAAGAAGCAAAAGCACATCGCGTCGGCGAATGGGCAAGTTTACGTAACACCTCGCCGGAGATCGCCGAGGCGATTTTCGAAGTCGCCCACTACGATGAAAAACTGGCGGAGCAAATCTGGGAGGAAGGCAGCGACGAAGTGCTGGCGCTGGCCTTTGCCAAAACCGATAAAGATGCGCTGTTCTGGGGTGAACAGACGATTGAGCGTAAAAACGTCTAGGACGTTTATTTCCGCCAGGTCTCGCCCTAACCTGCTAAAAAACCCGGATTGCTCCGGGTTTTTTACATTATTTCGCCGCCTCGTTGATCACCTTTTTAAAGGTCTCCAGCGGACAGAATCCCTGATCGTCAACCGGGCAGCCGTTAAGCGCCAGGGTGACCCGCTGCGGCGGGGCCTGCAGGGTTAACGCGTCGGCGTTACGCAGCTGTTCAGTACTTTGATAGACATACTCAATCTTCATCAGATAGCGATTACCGGCGCTGTCATGCCAGCGCTGAAACAGCAGTTTGCCGCCAATGGGCGTGCGCTCGTACTGGCCAGGTAGTTGATAAGGCTTAAAGTCCAGGGCCGTCAGCAGCGAGGCGATGTTCGAGTCGTGCCCCACCAGCAGCGTGACTTTCGCCTTGTTGGCCTCCTCGCCCACCAGCGCGTTATCGATATATTTAACCAACGGTTTGGCGACGTTTTGTGCCACCGCTACCGAGGTAAACAGACTATCCTGGTAGCCGTTCTTCAGCTTCGACAGCACCTGCCATTGCTTATCGCTGGTGATTTCCCCCCACGCCACCTGGTCTTTCGGGAAACCTTCATAATATTGCAGGGTGAAGGCGTCCACCAGCGAGTTGCCCACCTTCAGCGGACCGGAAACCCCCGGCTCCTGTTGATAACCGGCGCTAAAGGTATCTTTACCCTCGCTCAGCGAGCAGACCTGCTTCTCTTTGCAGGAGGGCGAGTTGCGGTAATCGATCATCGTCTCCAGCAGCTTATAGCTCTCGGTCAGTTGCATCCCCTGACGCTCTTTTTCCATCGCCTGCAGCGCTTTCTCGCGAAACGCGGGGGAGTCGTCGGTAATAACCGGGTTGAAGGTCGGGTCCATGGTGCCCATCTGCGGCTGATGGTGCACCGTGATACCGCAGCCCGGGAACGCGCCGGTGATAAAGAACTGCGCGGTGGCGACGGTGCGCTGCAGGCTGTTGGCATAGGCGTAAACCGCGTTTTCCGGCGGGCACTCACCGCCGGTCACCAGCTTCTGCTGCGCCAGCCATTCGCGCATATAGTGGCCCATATACACCTCCAGCACGCCGCCTTTGGTGGTCAGCTGGCCGCCCGGCACATCCCACTGCGGCCAGGCCTTGGCGGTGGACTGCTCGAGCACGCTGCCGTTATTGGCCAGCGGCGCACGCAGGTTGTGACGGCTCATGATCAGCACCTGCTGCAGCTGATACCCCTCCGGGGCGGCCGAGTCCTGCGCCTGAGCGCCAGCGGATAACATCACCGCGCCGGCAACGGCGGCGGCAAGTAGACGTTTTTTCATCCCTTCATCCTTAGTCGTTTATTATCATCGCGTTAATTGTGACGGATTTATGACATTTTTCCTGGTAATCGCTCGCAAACTTAGACCGTAGCCGAAAATTTCCCCTGCCGGGCAAAGAGTTTTATAATGAAACAATTAACCTGGAGGCTTTCGTGAAACGTACCCGTCTGGAAAACAGCTGTTGCCCTATCGCCCGCTCCCTCGATGTTATCGGCGACTGGTGGTCGCTGCTGATCGTCCGCGATGCTCTACGCGGGGTGCGCCGGTTTAGCGAATTCCAGAAAAACCTCGGTATTGCCAAAAACATGCTCGCCGGGCGGCTGAAAATGCTGGTGGATGAAGGCATCCTGCGCCTGCAGCCGGCCTCCGATGGCAGCGCCTGGCAGGAGTATGTCCTGACCGACAAGGGCCGTGCCCTGCAGACGGTGCTGGTCGCCCTCTCCCAGTGGGCAGACGACTATCTGTTCGAGCCCGACGAACCGGCGACCCGGCTCATTGACCGTCAGCAGCGCCAGCCCCTGCGTAAGCTGGTCCTGCAGGCGGCGGATGGCCGTGAGCTGGCCCCGGCAGACATCACCATCGCTATTCCGCTGAACGACTAAACGCTGCCCGCGGCAGGCAAAAATGAAAAAGTCCGGACAAAATGGTTGCATTATTAAACCTAATATCTCATGCTGAATTTGGTTTAATAATGCAACCTTTTACGAGGCAATTCTCATGACCCAACCATCGCACACTGCTTTTATCACTGGCGCGTCCTCAGGTATCGGCGCGATCTATGCCGAACGACTCGCCGCCCGCGGCTACAACCTGATCCTCGCCGCCCGTCGTGAAGACCGGCTGCTGGCGCTCGCCGACCAGCTGCAGGCGCGCTACGCCATCCAGGCCAGCATCCTCAAAGCCGATCTTAGCGAAGAGCACGGGATTGCCGCCGTAGAGCAGCGTCTGCAGCAGGATCCCGCCATCGACCTGTTCATTAACAACGCCGGCACCGCGAAAATGGCGGGTTTTCTCGCCAGTACGCCGCGGGAGCACCAGGCGATTCATACGCTCAATACCACGGCGCTGCTGCGCCTGAGCTATGCCGCGCTGGCCGCTTTCATCCCACGACGCCGGGGAACGCTCATTAATATTGCCTCCATCCTCGCGCTACATACGCTGCCAGGTAGCGCGGTCTACAGCGCCAGTAAAGCCTGGGTGTTGAGCTTCACCCGCGGTCTGCAGGATGAGTTTGCCGACAGCGGCGTGCGTATTCAGGCGGTATTGCCGGCGGCGACCGCCACCGATCTCTGGCCGACCTCCGGCGTGGCGTTGAACGCCCTGCCCACCGGCACGGTGATGACCACAGAGGATCTGGTGGACGCCGCTCTCAGGGGGCTGGAGATGGGGGAACAGGTCACCTTACCACCGGTTCATGACCTGGGACTGTGGGAGGCTTTTGAGCAGTCCAGACTGGCGCTGTTTACCAGCGCACGAACCGGACAGCCTGCGCCGCGGTATCGCTAAGCGGCACCTTGCGGCGGACATTACTCCGGTAGCGGAACCGCCGTCAGGGTACAAATGGCCTCGTGCTCGCCGCCGCGGCGATCGGTGATCACCACCTTATCGCCCGCTTTTTTGCCTTCACACGGCTTGAGGACCTGCTCCACGATCTGCTCGCGGCTCGCCTGACGTTCACTTTCAGCCTGGCTGGCAAAGGCAGACAGCGCCAGCACCACGCCCAGCAGGCTGAGGGATTTCTTATACATGACTGACTCTCAGATCGTTCTTATTCGCGGTCAGCGTAACCCGCTGTACGCCGCACTTCTGTAAAATCACTTAACGGAGTGTTACATCCTTTCAGGTGAAACCCGGGCGGTCACATTCCTGCGGGAAATATTTTATCACAACCCCGCCGCCGGATATTCTCGCGATGAGGCGTCATCTTTCAGACATATCCCGATGTTATCTTCAAACAGAGCCCTGTATCTTTTTCCCTTTCTAAACAGAATATTAGGTTGGTCTATGTCGGGTCTTATTCTCTTTATCGTCGCGGTGGCGCTGCTGGGCGTCGCCATCTACAGCCTGGTGTCGTACCTCAAAGAGCGGCGCGCCAGTCAGTTACCTGTCCATAAAAAGAAGAAATAATACCTTCCGTTCCCCGCCGTTTTCTGCTGATTTCTTTACCGTCCTGTACTGTCCCTTACCGAACCAAAAACGAAGGCAGGCCTGTGGGCCTGCCTTCGCTCAAGCGCAGTATCAAACGTTTATGACTCCCAGGCCTGCTCCGCTTTGGTGGCATCGAACTGCGGCGGCGGTTTACGGAAGCGTCGGGTCAGGTAAGCCAGGTACAGCAGGCCAAGCGCCGCCCACACCAGACCAAGCGTTAGCGAGGTGGCCTCGAGGTTGATCCACAGCACGCCCACCGTCAACGCGCCGACCATCGGCAACAGCAGATAGTGCAGCCGATCCTTCCAGGTTTTGTTATACCCCTTGCGCCGCCAGAAGTGGTTGAACACCGACAGATTTACGAAAGTGAACGCCACCAGCGCGCCGAAGTTGATCAACGCCGTGGCGGTCACCAGGTCGAAGAACAGCGCCGACAACGCAACGATGCCCACCATAATCACGTTCAGCGCCGGGGTACGCCATTTCGGATGCACATAGCCAAAAATGCGCTCCGGGAAGACGTTGTCGCGGCCCATCACGTACAGCAGACGGGAGACGCTGGCATGCGAGGCCAGGCCCGATGCCAGGGTGTTAACAAAGGTGGTGCACAGGAAAATCGACTGGAACAGCTTGCCGCCCACGTACAGCGCAATCTCCGGCAGCGCGGCATCGGGGTCTTTAAAGCGATGAATATCCGGGAAGAACAGCTGCATAAAGAACGACGCGACGATGAAAATAATGCCGCCGTACATCGCAGTAAGAAAAATCGCTTTCGGGATCACCCGTGCGGCGTCAGGGGTCTCTTCCGACAGCGTGGTCACCGCGTCGAAGCCGAGAAACGAGAAGCAGACAATCGTCGCGCCGGTAATAATCGGGATCAGATGCGCATTCTGGCTGATAAACGGCTGCAGCGACCAGACGGTCCCCACCCCCTCGCCTTTGTGCAGCCCCTGCACCACCAGAATGACAAACACCACCATGATCGAAATCTGCACGAGCACGAACAGGGTGTTGAAGTTGGCCACCAGGTTAACGCTTTTCAGGTTCGCGGCGGTCAGAATGGCGACAAAGGTGACCACCCACACCCATGGCGGCACCTCCGGGAACAGCGCCGAGAGATAGATCTTCGCCAGCAGGACGTTGATCATCGGCAGAAACAGATAATCGAGCAGCGACGACCAGCCGACCATAAAACCGACGTGCGGACTGATGGATTTTTGCGCGTAGGTATAGGCGGAACCGGCTTCCGGGAACTGACGCACCAGTTTGCCGTAGCTGATGGCGGTGAACAGCACCCCGGCCAGCGCCAACAGATAAGACGCCGGTACGTGGCCATTGCTGATGCCGGAGACGATGCCGAAGGTATCAAACACCGTCATCGGCGTCAGATAGGCCAGCCCCATCATCACCACTTGCCAGAGTTTGAGGGATTTACGCAGGCGTGGTCTGCCCGCCTGAGCGGCGTTATGCGCAGGAAGATTAATAGCCATCGCCCATTCCCCCCTTGCTGTTAACAGTTTGCGGGCCCAACGTCCGCGTGACAAACCTGCTTAGCAAAGGGGTAAGGCATAGATAAAAGGGTAAGACGGACCGGTGAGCGGTAGCTGGCTGGCATTCCATGCGGCCTGAGCGGCCTCCCTCTCCCTGCGGATATTTGAACATCTGCATCATCTCATTTCCTCGTCACACACTGTGTCGTTAACTGAAGCCCCGTTGCCGCCTGCGCTCCTTAACGCGACATCCGGGAAATGGCTGGGCTCCCAGCAAAAAGGACGACCAGGCTCCGCTCAGGCCGTATGATGCTACTGATTACCAAACTCATGGGCCCCTCGCGGGGCGACCATCAGGCGTTTTTCAACATCCACTCAATTTCGGTTTCTGTGATAAGACGCTCAAACTGCAGTAATTCATCATGCTTACAGGCATGGAAAACGTGGCAGAAACGCTCACCGAGGCGCTCGCGCAGATGATCGTTCTGCATAAACTCCCACAGCGCATCGCTCTGACGGATCGGGAACGGCAGGCCCTCTTGTTCCAGGCCGTTACCTTCCACCTCTTCCTGCAAAGGCAGCTGGGGGTTATCCAGCCCGTGCAGAATGCCGGCGAAAATCGCCGCCATCACCAGATACGGGTTGGCGTCTGCCCCCGCCACGCGATACTCCACGCGGTGGTTCTGCCGCTCGCCGCACGGAATACGCAAGGCCACGGTGCGGTTGTTATGCCCCCACGAAGCCTGCGTCGGGACGTACATCCCCGGCTGGAAGCGGCGATACGAGTTCACGTTCGGCGCCAGCAGCGCCATCGAGGCCGGCATCAGATCGATCATCCCGGCCAGCGCGCGTTTGAGCAGCACAGAGTCTTCCCCGTCGCCGTCCACCAGCACGTTTTCCCCTTTATTGTTCAGCATGCTGATGTGGATGTGCATCCCGCTGCCCGCATGCTCTTCATAAGGCTTCGCCATAAAAGTGGCGTGCATCTTATGCTTCTCCGCCATTAAACGCACGAGACGTTTTAACGCCAGCGCATCATCGCAGGCATCCAGCACGTTATCGGTATGGTGAAGGTTGATTTCAAACTGGCCCGGCGAGGCTTCCGCCACCGCGCCGTCGGCGGGGATCAGCTGCAGTTTGGCCAGCTCGTCGATGTCATAAAGCACGTCGGCAAAGTGGTTCAGGTTATCGACGGAGTAGACCTGGCTTTGGGTGTTGCGATCGTCGGTGCCCGGCGCGCACGGCGGCTGGAGGTAGCCTTCGGCGTCGCGTTTGCGGTCCAGTAAATAGAACTCCAGCTCTACCGCTACCACGGGGAACAGCCCGCGCTGGCGCAACTGCTGCCAGAGGCGGTTGAGTACGTTCCGCGGCTCAACGTCAAAGGGAGCGCCATCTTCATCAACCATGGTCAGCTGTACCTGGGCTATCGATTGTGGGTCAGCCGCCGAAGGCGTTAAGGTGCCGGGTACCGGAATGCAGCTGCGATCCGGTTCGCCCATATCCTGACCCAGGCCGGCCTCTTCCACCACATTGCCAAGAATATCCATTGCAAACACCGAGGCCGGGAAATAACAGCCTTTCTCCAGTTTGCTCAGGCCAGCAACCGGAATGCGCTTGCCGCGGAAGCAGCCGTTCAGGTCGGTAAGGAGGACATCGACATACTGGGTATCGGGGTAGGTTTCGAGGTAGCGCTTCACTTCTTTCGCGAACGCGCTGACCCGTCTCTCTTCCGTCTGCTGAACAAAGTTCTCAACTTCTACGATATTGGTTTCCATGATTCACCGCCATTGGTTGGGTTTCGGTCCTGTGCTCAGACCGTTAAATATAATGTCCACCCCATCGACTTTGTATGCAAATAAATTGTTTGTCAAATGTTAAATTAAGTTTGCAAAGGGCTATTTCCACTGCTAGATTGAGAAAATATTGAACGATATGGCCGTTAAACCCGCTATGGCGGTCATAATTTAGTCCACTTTGTGAGGGCGATCATGGAAAATATAATGTACAAGCCAGTTATTGGCGTCGTGATGTGTAGAAACAGGCTTAAGGGTCACCAGACCCAGACTCTGCAAGAAAAGTACCTGAATGCCATTGTTAACCACGGCGGACTGCCGATCGCCCTGCCGCATGCGCTGGCGGAGCCGGAGCTGCTGAACGCGTTAGTCGATAAACTGGACGGGATTTACCTGCCAGGCAGCCCCAGTAATGTGCAGCCGCACCTTTATGGTGAAAACGGCGATGAGCCTGACGCCGACCCCGGGCGTGATCTTCTGAGCATGGCGCTGATTAACGCCGCGCTCGAAAGGCGCATCCCCATTTTCGCCATCTGTCGTGGACTGCAGGAACTGGTTGTCGCCACCGGCGGGACTCTGTATCGTCGTCTGTTCGAGCAGCCTGAGCTCCTTGAACATCGTGAAGATCCTGAACTGCCCGTCGAGCAGCAGTATGCGCCGTCCCATCAGGTTGAGGTTCAGGAAGGAGGATTGCTGTCGCAATTGATACCGGGCTGCAACACGTTTTGGGTAAACTCGCTACATGGGCAAGGGGCAAAAACCCTGAGTCCGCAGCTGCGCGTGGAGGCGCGAGCGCCGGATGGACTGGTGGAAGCGGTCAGCGTGAACGATCATCCTTTCGCGTTGGGCGTACAGTGGCATCCTGAATGGAACAGTAGCGAATACGCCCTGTCGCGTATGTTGTTTGATGGTTTTATCACCGCCTGTCAGGGCCATCATGCTGAAAAGCGGCGGCGCTGACCACTACCGTTAAGGAAATGCAAATATGAGCGATGACGGACTGGCGCCAGGGAAACGTCTGTCAGAGATCCGCCAACAGCTGGGTCTCTCACAGCGTCGTGCCGCCGAACTGTCTGGGTTGACACATAGTGCCATCAGCACCATAGAGCAGGACAAAGTCAGTCCTGCCATCAGTACGCTGCAAAAGCTGCTGAAAGTCTATGGGCTGTCGCTCTCGGAATTCTTTTCTGAACCCGAAAAGCCGGACGAACCCCAGGTGGTCATTAATCAGGATGACCTGATTGAGATGGGAAGTCAGGGCGTTTCCATGAAGCTGGTTCATAACGGAAATCCGAACCGTACGCTGGCGATGATTTTTGAAACTTACCAGCCTGGAACCACGACCGGGGAGAGAATTAAGCATCAGGGTGAGGAGATAGGCACCATACTGGAAGGTGAGATCGTGCTGACCATTAACGGTCAGTCGTATCACCTGGTGGCTGGACAGAGCTATGCCATTAATACCGGCATCCCGCACAGCTTCAGCAACACCTCGGCAGGCATCTGCCGCATCATCAGTGCCCACACCCCCACCACATTCTGATTATTTAGCCTGAACGAGGTTCAGGCTTTCTTCAGGCCTGTCGCGGCGGAAAATCTATTTTCGTCGCGGCGAAGAAATCGTAGTAATTACGCCTGCGCCGTACGGAATATTATTTCCTGTTGGCCCCGAAATAATTAACGCCAGTGAATGGCGACTCGCTCCTGAATAATTCGGGTTGTAAACAACCTGTCGCCATTCAGGGGAATAAAACGGTATTCAACTCCGGGGATACATTATGCCCTGCGCCCGGCGCAGTGCCCCCGTGCAGCCTGAAAACGCCGAACTGATTAATGTGCCGATAATGTTTTTAAGGAGTCATGATGAATTTTCAGCACCTGGCTTACTGGCAGGAAAAAGCGAAAAACCTGGCCATTGAAACGCGCTTATTTATTAACGGCGAATATTGCGCCGCGGCCGATAATACCACCTTTGAAACGATCGACCCTGCCGCGCAGCAGACATTAGCGCAGGTCGCCCGCGGTAAAAAAGCCGACGTCGAACGGGCGGTGAAGGCCGCGCGCCAGGCTTTTGATAATGGCGACTGGTCGCAGGCCTCCCCCGCACAGCGTAAAGCGATCCTCACTCGCTTTGCTGATCTGATGGAGGCCCATCGTGAAGAGCTGGCGCTGCTGGAAACGCTGGATACCGGCAAACCGATTCGCCACAGCCTGCGCGACGATATTCCCGGCGCCGCCCGCGCCATTCGCTGGTATGCCGAAGCGCTGGATAAAGTCTATGGCGAAGTGGCCCCCACCGGCAGCAACGAGCTGGCGATGATCGTTCGCGAACCAATTGGCGTGATCGCCGCGGTGGTGCCGTGGAACTTCCCGCTGCTGCTGGCCTGCTGGAAACTCGGCCCGGCGCTGGCGGCGGGCAACAGCGTGATCCTCAAACCCTCAGAAAAATCGCCGCTCACCGCCCTGCGTCTGGCCGGGCTGGCGAAAGAGGCCGGCCTGCCGGACGGCGTGTTGAACGTGGTCAGCGGCTTTGGTGACGAGGCCGGGCAGGCGCTGGCCCTGCATCCTGATGTTGAAGTCATCACCTTCACCGGCTCCACCCGCACCGGCAAGCAGCTGCTGAAAGACGCCGGCGACAGCAATATGAAGCGCGTGTGGCTGGAAGCGGGCGGCAAGAGCGCCAACATCGTCTTCGCCGACTGCCCGGATCTGCAACAAGCGGTCAGCGCCACCGCCGGCGGCATCTTCTATAACCAGGGCCAGGTGTGCATCGCCGGGACCCGTCTGCTGCTCGAGGAGAGCATCGCTGACGAGTTTCTGGCGCGGCTGAAAACCGAAGCACAACACTGGCAGCCGGGTAACCCGCTCGATCCGGACACCACCATGGGCATGTTGATTGATAACGCCCATGCCGACAACGTGCACAGTTTTATCCGCGGCGGTGAAACCAAAAGCACGCTATTCCTCGACGGGCGGAAAAATCCGTGGCCTGCCGCCGTCGGCCCGACCATTTTCGTTGACGTCGACCCGGCATCGACCCTCAGCCGGGAAGAGATCTTCGGCCCGGTACTGGTGGTCACGCGCTTCAAAAGCGAAGAAGAGGCGCTGCTGCTGGCCAATGACAGCGACTACGGTCTCGGCGCCGCCGTGTGGACCCGCGATCTGTCACGCGCCCACCGCATGAGCCGTCGCCTGAAGGCTGGCTCGGTCTTCGTCAACAACTATAACGATGGTGATATGACCGTTCCGTTCGGCGGCTACAAGCAGAGCGGCAACGGGCGCGATAAATCGCTGCACGCGCTGGAAAAATTCACCGAACTGAAAACCATCTGGATTGCCCTGGAGTCTTGATCATGACTGAACATACCACTAGCTACTACGCCGCCAGCGCCAATAAGTATGAACCGTTCCCGACGCTGGAGGGATCCATCAACTGTGACGTCTGCGTCGTCGGCGGCGGCTACACCGGCCTCTCCTCAGCTCTGCATCTGGCCGAAATGGGCTACGACGTGGTGGTGCTGGAAGGGGCGCGCATCGGCTTCGGCGCCAGCGGCCGTAACGGCGGTCAGCTGGTCAACTCCTATAGCCGCGATATCGACGTCATTGAGAAAAACTACGGCCCGGATGCGGCCAAAATGCTCGGCAGCATGATGTTCGAAGGCGGCGATATTATTCGCGAGCGCATCCAGCGCTACCAGATCCAGTGCGATTACCGCCCGGGCGGCCTGTTCGTGGCGATGAACCATAAGCAGCTGGAAACCCTGGAAGAGCAGAAAGCCAACTGGGAACGCTACGGCAACACCCAACTGGAGCTGCTGGACAGAGAGGCCATTCGTCGTGAAGTGGACAGCGACCGCTACGTCGGCGCCCTGCTTGACCACAGCGGCGGCCATATTCACCCGCTGAACCTCGCCATCGGCGAAGCGGACGCCATTCGTCTGAACGGCGGCCGGGTGTATGAGCAGTCGCCGGTCACCCGCATCCAGCACAGCAGCCCGGCGGTGGTCAGCACCGCGCGCGGCCAGGTCACCGCGCGCTACGTGATCGTCGCCGGCAACGCCTATCTTGGCGATAAACTGGAGCCGGAGCTGGCGAAACGCAGCATGCCGTGTGGCACCCAGGTGGTCACTACCGCTCCGCTGTCGGAAGAGGTCGCCCGCTCGCTGATCCCGAAAAACTACTGTGTGGAAGATTGTAACTACCTGCTGGACTACTACCGTCTGACCGGCGACAACCGTCTGCTGTACGGCGGCGGCGTGGTCTACGGCGCGCGCGATCCGGACGACGTGGAGCGGCTGATTATGCCGAAGCTGCTGAAAACCTTCCCGCAGCTGCAGGGGGTGAAAATTGACTACCGCTGGACCGGCAACTTCCTGCTGACCCTGTCGCGGATGCCGCAGTTCGGCCGTCTCGATAACAATATTTACTACATGCAGGGCTACAGCGGCCACGGCGTGACCTGTACCCACCTTGCCGGACGCTTGATTTCAGAGCTGCTGCGCGGCGACGCCGAGCGGTTCGACGCCTTCGCCAAACTGCCGCACTACCCGTTCCCGGGCGGCCGCAGCCTGCGCATTCCTTTTACCGCCATGGGCGCCGCCTACTACAGCCTGCGCGACCGCCTTGGGGTTTAATCGCCTCTGCCGACGGCGCTGGCCGTCGGCTCATGCTGCGGATAGTGCTGCTGAAAGTAGTGGCGCAGAAACTCCACGGTGGTGCGAATTTTAGCCGACGTCGCCAACCGGGAGACATAGACTGCCCAGACGTTTGCAGGCTGAAAGAATTCCGGCAGCACATGCACCAGATGGCCGCTGGCGATATTCTCCCGGACGTCCCACCATGAACGTAACGCAATCCCCTGCCCGTCAAGACACCACTGATGCACAATTTCACCATGGTTGGACGACAGCGGCCCGGTCACCTTGATCGCATGCTGCCCCTCTTTGCTGTGCAACTGCCAGATGCCAAACGGATGATCGCGTTCTTTAATCACCAGGCAGGGTAAGGCGGCCAGATCGCTCAGCTGTTTCGGCGGTGGATGGCGGGCAAGGAATTGCGGCGAGGCGCAGAGCACGCGGTGGTTGGCCGCCAGCTGGCGGGCAATCAGATTCGGCGCGATATCATCGCCCACGCGAATATCGAGATCCACCCCTTCATTGACTAAATCCACCAGCCGGTCCTGGACATCGAAACGCAGTTCCAGCTGCGGGTACTGAAGGGCCAGCGCCGACAGCGCCGGGGCCACCACCCGGCGACCAAAGCCGAAGCTACTGATAATACGCAGCGTTCCCTGCGGCACCTGACGTACGTCGGAAAGCTCGTCCATCATCTCATCGACATCCTGCAAAATGCGCTGCGCCCATTCGTAGATCCGCTCCCCCTCCTCGGTAATGGTGACGCGGCGGGTGGTCCGGTGCAACAACACCACATTCAGGGTTTGCTCCAGCAGCGAAACCCGCTTGCTGACGAACGCCGGTGATACGCCAAGCTCTTCGGCGGCGGCGGCGAACCCGGCCCGGCGAGCGACCAGCATAAAGACGCGTAAATCATTTAGCAGCGGCAGATTATTCATGATCTGTGTTTTATGTTTCACCAGTTAGCGTGATTAATTATGAACCAGTCAATTATAGGATAGGCAGGTGGTCAAACATCATCGCTAAAAAGTGAGAACCGGAATGAAAAAAACCTATCGTATTGCCGCCATCCCGGGTGACGGAATTGGCAAAGAAGTTCTGCCTGAAGGGATTCGCGTGCTGCAAGCCGCCGCACAGCGTTGGGATCTGTCATTGAGCTTCGAGCAGATGGAGTGGGCAAGCTGCGAATATTATGCCCATCACGGCAAGATGATGCCGGACGACTGGCGCGAGCAGCTGCAGGGCTTCGATGCCATCTACTTCGGCGCCGTCGGCTGGCCGGATACCGTTCCCGACCACATTTCGCTGTGGGGGTCGCTGCTGAAGTTCCGCCGTGAGTTTGACCAATACGTCAACCTGCGTCCGGTGCGTCTGTTCCCCGGCGTCCCCTGCCCGCTGGCGGGTAAAAAGGCCGGCGATATCGATTTTTACGTGGTGCGCGAAAATACCGAAGGCGAATATTCCGCCCTCGGCGGGCGCGCCAATGAAGGCACCGAGCATGAAGTGGTGATTCAGGAGTCGGTCTTTACCCGCCGCGGCGTGGACCGGATCCTGCGCTACGCCTTCGAACTGGCGCAAAGCCGCCCACGCAAAACGCTGACTTCGGCGACCAAATCCAACGGTCTGGCGATCAGCATGCCCTACTGGGATGAGCGGGTGGAAGAGATGGCCAAAAACTATCCGGATATTCGCTGGGACAAGCAGCATATCGATATCCTGTGCGCCCGCTTCGTGCTGCAGCCGGAGCGTTTTGACGTGGTGGTCGGCTCCAACCTGTTCGGCGATATTCTCTCCGATCTCGGCCCGGCCTGTACCGGCACAATCGGTATTGCGCCGTCGGCCAATCTCAATCCGGAGCGCACCTTCCCGTCGCTGTTCGAGCCGGTTCACGGCTCCGCGCCGGATATCTACGGTAAAAATATCGCCAACCCGATCGCCACCGTGTGGGCCGGGGCGATGATGCTCGATTTCCTCGGCAACGGCGATGCGCGCTATCACGCCGCGCACAACGGCATCCTGGCGGCGATTGAGCAGGTGATTGCCAGCGGGCCGAAAACCCCGGATATGAAAGGCAGCGCGTCAACGCAACAGGTCAGCGACGCCATCTGCAAGGCCATTTTGGCGTAATTACCCCGGCCGCTCCCCGGTGGCGCGGCGCTTACCGGGGCTACAAAAGGCACGATAATGTAGATACTGTTATCGGTTTGCAACAGTTTCGCCCCGGGAAAAACGTTTGTTCTGTGTTATTTCCGGGCACATTGCGCTCCCGATATGTCTTCCGTGTTATGTCTCTTCTGGCGCAGGGAGCGCACAGGGGGCGGCCAGTCGCCGCCGCCCCCTGTACCCCCGGGCTCCGGCCAGCAACATCGCCACTTCGTGGTGCCTTCGACTTATCCCTGCAGGCTTCGGGTCGGGCCGAGGCAGCGTCCGTGCAAAACACGGCCCTCAGCCCGCATCCCTGCGGGCTGCCCCGGCCTGCAGGGAACGTCTCAGCGATGTTGAGGCCGCCAACACCGGCAGTTTCAGTAGCCATGAGGACAAGGTAGAGATCTTAAGCTCGCAATGGCACGGACCGTAGGTCGGGTAAGGCGTTAGCCGCCACCCGACAAAAAAACGACACCGCGAGTAGCGAGCACGGGTAAGGCGCAGCCGCTACCCGGGAAAACCCGCGCGCCTGGTCCTCCAACTCCCCTCTCTTTTCGCTATGCAGAATCCCCCACGATTGACAAGTGGACCGCATCACAGCGGTGAACTTTATTAATTCCTGAAAGGACAGAACCTGCGCCAATTCACCTTTTATTATTTCCGTTCCGTGTTTTATTGCTTCACGAATCGGCCAATTGTTTAATTCATGTAACGAAGAAATAATCCAATTGTTAATAGCTTTTTGCTACGAACCTTGACCCTACAGCGTGATAACAACGACAGGCTAAAGCCACCGACGGGCAATCATGCCCAGGAGATCACCCATGTTGAGCAACGTAAAGAAAAAAGATGTGCCGCTGATTGCCATCAGCCTGGCGGCCATTGTTTTCATCGCCGCTACATTAAGTCTCTTCCCGCAGCAAACCGCGCAGGCGGCTGATTCGATTTTTAACGGCGTGACCCGCCTGCTGGGTTCCACGGTACAGGTACTGGTGCTGCTGGCGCTGGGACTGGTGCTCTATCTGGCGACCAGCAAATACGGCAATATCCGTCTCGGCGAAGGTAAAGTCGAATACAGTACCCTCTCATGGCTGTTTATGTTTATCTGCGCCGGGCTCGGCTCCTCCACGCTGTACTGGGGCGTTGCCGAATGGGCTTATTACTACCAGACCCCGGGCCTGAACATTGCTCCGCAATCGCCGAAAGCGCTGGAATACAGCATCCCTTATTCTTTCTTCCACTGGGGGGTTAGCGCCTGGGCGACCTACACTCTCGCTTCGCTGATCATGGCCTATCACTTCCACGTGCGGAAAAATAAAGGCCTCAGCCTCTCCGGGATCATTTCAGCGATCACCGGAGTGAGTCCGCAGGGCTTCTGGGGCCGTCTGGTCGATCTGATGTTCCTGATCGCTACCGTCGGCGCGTTAACCATTTCGCTGGTGGTCACTGCCGCCACCTTCACCCGCGGCCTGTCAGCGCTGACCGGGCTGCCGGATAACTTCACCGTCCAGGCGTTTGTGATCCTGCTCTCCGGCGGTATTTTCTGCATGAGTTCGTGGATTGGCATCAACAACGGCCTGCAGCGCCTGAGCAAAATGGTCGGCTGGGGGGCGTTTCTGCTGCCGTTGGTGGTATTACTGGTTGGTCCGACCGAATTCATCACCAATAACATCATTAACGCCGTCGGCCTGACGACTCAGAACTTCCTGCAGATGAGTCTGTTTACCGATCCCCTCGGCGACGGCGCCTTTACCCGCAACTGGACCGTCTTCTACTGGCTGTGGTGGATCTCCTATACTCCGGGCGTGGCGATGTTCGTCACCCGCGTCTCCCGCGGGCGCAAAATCAAAGAGGTGATATGGGGACTGCTCCTTGGTAGCACCGCCGGCTGCTGGTTCTTCTTTGGGGTGATGGAAAGCTACGCCATGCACCAGTTCGTTAACGGCGTGATTAACGTACCGCAGGTGATGCAGACTCTCGGCGGCGAAACCGCCGTCCAGCAGGTCCTGATGTCGCTGCCGGCAGGTAAGCTGTTCCTCGCCGCCTATCTGTTCGTGATGATTGTTTTCCTCGCCTCGCACATGGATGCGGTGGCCTACACCATGGCGGCGACCAGTACCCGTAACCTGCGCGAAGGCGACGATCCGGATCGCGGCATGCGCCTGTTCTGGTGCGTGGTGATCACCCTCATCCCGCTATCGATTCTGTTTACTGGCGCTTCGCTTGAGACCATGAAAACCACCGTGGTGCTGACCGCCCTACCGTTCCTGGCCATTTTACTGATTAAAACCGGCGGCTTCGTGCGCTGGTTAAAACAGGACTACGCCCACGTGCCGGTCAATCAGATAGAAACCCATACGCCCGAGCCAATGATTAAAGCCGAGACGCTACCGGTTGGCACGGTACTCAAAGGCGACGGCCAGTCGCTGTAAAACCTCTTACTGACAATAATCACAAGGTGACCTTACATGAGCAATTTGAGCCCTGACTTTACTCTGCCGATTAACTTTTGCGCCAATCCGCAGGATGCCTGGACCATTCCGGCCCGTTTTTATACCGACAGCCAGGCGTTTGAACACGAGAAAGAGCGCATCTTCGCCAATAGCTGGATTTGCGTCGCCCACGGCAGCGAGGTCGCCCGGCCGAACGACTACATCACCCGGGAGATCATTGGTGAAAATATCGTTATCGTCCGCGGCCGCGACAACATTCTGCGCGCTTTCTATAACGTCTGCCCGCACCGCGGCCACCAGCTGCTGAGCGGTGAAGGTAAAGCCAAAAACGTGATTACCTGCCCCTATCACGCCTGGGCCTTCAAGCTTGACGGCAATCTCGCCCACGCCCGCAACTGCGAAAACGTGGCGAATTTCGATAGCGAAAAGGCAACGCTGGTGCCGGTTCGCCTGGAAGAGTATGCCGGCTTTGTGTTTATCAATATGAACCCGCAAGCGGAGAGCGTGGAAACGCAGCTGCCGGGCCTGCAGGACAAAGTGCTGGAAGCCTGCCCGGACGTGCATGACCTGAAACTGGCAGCGCGCTTTACCACTCTCACCCCGGCGAACTGGAAAAATATCGTCGATAACTATCTGGAATGTTACCACTGCGGCCCGGCGCACCCGGGCTTCTCGGATTCCGTACAGGTTGACCGTTACTGGCACACCATGCACGGCAAATGGACGCTGCAGTATGGCTTCGCCAAGCCGTCCGAGCAGTCGTTTAAATTCGAAGAAGGTACCGAAGCCGCGTTCCACGGTTTCTGGCTATGGCCGTGCACCATGTTCAACGTGACACCGATCAAGGGCATGATGACCGTGATCTATGAATTCCCGGTGGATGAAGAGACCACTCTGCAGAATTACGACATCTATTTCACCAACGAAGAGCTGACTGACGATCAGAAAGCGCTGATTGAGTGGTATCGCGACGTGTTCCGCCCGGAAGATTTACGCCTGGTGGAAAGCGTGCAGAAGGGGCTGAAGTCCCGCGGCTATCGCGGCCAGGGGCGCATTATGGCGGATAACAGCGGCAGCGGTATCTCCGAGCACGGTATCGCCCATTTCCACAATTTGGTGGCCCAGGTGTTCCAGCCGTAATCGTTGAAGGAGTTTGCTATGTCCGTGTTTCACTCAGATCTGTTTCGCCAGCAGGCGCTGATTGCCGGAAGCTGGCGCGACGCCGCCGACGGCACGACGCTTGCCGTCAGCAACCCTTCCACCGGCGCGACGCTCGGCCAGATCCCTAATATGGGTCGGTCGGAAGCGCAGCAGGCCGTGGATGCCGCCGCGGCCGCGCTGCCGGCCTGGCGCGCGCTTACCGCCGCCCAGCGCGCCGCGCTATTTAAGAACTGGCACCGCCTGATCCTCGAAAACAAAACCGCGCTGGCGCAGATCATGACCGCCGAGCAGGGCAAGCCGCTGGCGGAGGCGGAAGGCGAAATCGCCTATGCCGCCTCGTTTATCGAGTGGTTTGCCGAACAGGGCAAACGCGCCAACGGCGAAATAATCCCCTCCCCTGGCGCGGATAAACGCCTGATGGTGATCCGCCAGGGCGTGGGCGTCTGCGCGGCGATCACCCCGTGGAACTTCCCGGCGGCGATGATCACCCGTAAGGCCGGCCCGGCGCTGGCCGCTGGCTGCACGATGGTGATTAAGCCGGCTAACGAAACGCCGTTTACCGCGCTGGCGATGGCGGAACTGGCGAATCAGGCCGGGATCCCGCAGGGCGTTATTAACGTCGTTACCGGCCAGTCGCGCGAAATTGGCGCGGTGTTCACCGGCGATGAGCGGGTGCGTAAACTCTCCTTTACCGGCTCGACCGAAGTTGGCCGCGTACTGATGCGCCAGTGCGCGGAATCCATCAAAAAGCTCTCTTTAGAGCTCGGCGGTAACGCGCCGTTTATCGTCTTTGACGATGCCGATATCGATAAAGCGGTCGAGGGAGCGCTGATCGCCAAGTTCCGCAACGCCGGGCAAACCTGCGTCTGCGTTAACCGCTTCTATATTCATCGCGCCGTCTACGACCAATTCTGCGATAAGTTCGTGGCCCGCGTCGCCGCCCTGAAAGTGGGCGATGGCAGCGAGTCCGATGTACAGATTGGCCCGCTGATCAACGCCGACGCCGGGCGCAAAGTCCAGTCCCTGCTCGACGACGCCCTGACCCGCGGCGCAACGCTGTTAACCGGCGGTAAAGCGCACCCACTGGGCGGTAATTTCTTCACCCCTACGGTTATCGGCGACGTACAGCCGGGGTCACTGCTGCTGCAGGAAGAGATTTTCGGCCCGGTGGCCGCACTGGTGAAATTTGACGATGAGCAGCAGGTCATCGAACAGGCAAATGACACTATCTACGGCCTCGCCTCCTATTTTTACAGCAACGATGCCGCCCGTATCTGGCGCGTCTCCGAGCAGCTGGAATACGGGATGGTCGGCATCAATACCGGGCTGATTTCCAACGAAGTCGCGCCATTTGGCGGAGTGAAGCAGTCCGGCCTTGGCCGCGAAGGGTCGGAACACGGAATCGAAGATTACCTGGAGATGAAGTATCTCTGCCAGGGGTTGTAAATGTCCTCTCCCGGCGGCGGCGCTGGCCACGCCGGGATTTTTGATGGAGTTCAGCGATGTCTGATTATCAAATGTTTGAGGCGATCGTTCGCGATGTTGAACAGATCACCGCCCAGGTGAAGCGTTTTACGCTAGTGTCGCCGACCGGCGCCCCGCTGCCGGGATTCAGCGGCGGCAGCCATATTATCGTCCAGATGCAGGATGGCGAGCAGCGCTACAGTAACGCCTATTCGCTGATGAGCTCGCCGCTGGATACCACCAGCTGGCAGATTGCGGTGCGTCTTGAGTCGCCTTCCAAAGGCGGCTCGCGCTTTATGCACCAGCAGGTGCGCCCGGGCGATACCCTGACGGTGTCAACGCCCAACAACCTGTTCGCCATCGAACCACAGGCGCGAAAACATCTGCTGATCGCCGGCGGTATCGGCATCACGCCATTCTTGTCCCATATTCCGGAACTGGAACAACGGCAGGCCGACTGGCAGCTGCACTACTGTTTCCACGACGCCGACAATAATGCTTTCGTCGATGCGCTCAGCGCCGCGCCGTGGCGAGATCGGGTCAATGTTCATGTATCAGCGCTCGGCAGCCGTCTCGACCTGCCGCGCCTGTTCGCCGACCTCGAGCCCGGAACCCACGTGTATACCTGCGGCCCGGCGGCGCTTAACGAGGCGGTGAAAGCCGCCGCCGAACGCCATCAGGTGCCCGCCAGTCAGCTGCACTTTGAGCAGTTTATCGTTGAGGATAAAGGCGGAGAGGCGTTTACCCTGGTGCTGGCGCGTTCCGGACGCGAATTTACCGTACCGCAGGACATGACCATTTTGCAGGTTATTGAGAATAACAAAGCGGCGAAGGTGGAATGCCTGTGCCGCGAAGGGGTGTGCGGCACCTGCGAAACGATGATTCTGGAAGGGGAAGCGGACCACCGCGATCAGTATTACAGCGAGGAAGAGAAAGCCAGCCAGCAGAGTATGCTGATCTGCTGCTCGCGCGCCAAAGGCGGCCGGTTAGTGCTGGATTTGTAAAGCGCACACCGGCCGGCACCGCTGGCCGGTGTGCAGATCACAGTTCCAGCTCGCGGCGCAGCAGGTCGGCAATATCCTCGCTGCTCTCCGCGGATACCAGAGATTGACGGAACTCCGCGTGCATAATGCGCCGCGCCAGCCGCGAGAAGATACGCATATGCTGATCGCCCGCCGAGTGCTTATTCAGCGTCAGCATAATCACAAACTGCGCCTCTTCATCGCCCCACACCACCGGCTGCGCCAGGCGGGCGACGCTGATGGTCGACTGCTCAATATGCTCGGATTTACTGTGCGGAATGGCGAAGCTAAAGCCCAGACCAGTGGAGAACACCGCCTCGCGGGCCCACAGGTCGGCCTCCAGCTTACGCGGATAGCGGCAGCGTCCGGCCAGCAGCAGGTTATCCGTCATCCCTTTCAGCACCTCCTCCTTGCTGCGCCAGTCGCTATTCAGCGTAATGCACTCGGCGCTCACCAGCGGCACATCCTGCTGACGCATGCGGAACTGGGCCAGCAGATGCTCCACTTCCAGTGAGGTACGGCACTGCATGGCCTGATTCAGCAGCTGGCGGCAGGCGCGGCTGTCCAGTTGCGCCAGGCGCGATTTGGTCGCCGGGATCGCCGGCGCGCTCATGCTCAATTCATCTAAACCGAGGCCTACCAGCAGCGGAAGCACCGATCCTTTGGCCCCCAGTTCGCCGCACAGACCGATCCATTTCCCCTGCCGATGCACCGCCTGTACCGCATAGTCCAGCGCGCGCAGGAAGGCGGGATTCAGGCTGTTATAATGGCGCGTCACTTTCGCATTATCACGATCGACCGCCAGCAGATACTGCGTTAAGTCGTTGCTGCCGATGCTAAAGAAATCCACCTCTTCACAACACTGATCGATGATAAACATCACCGACGGCACTTCGAGCATGATGCCGAGCGGGATCTTTTCATCAAACGGGATCTGCTCGGCGCGCAGCGACTGTTTGGCCTCCGCCAGTCGCTCTTTCACCCACAGGATCTCTTCCATTGATGAAATCATGGGGATCATAATCTTCAGCGAGCCGTGCGCCGAGGCGCGTAAAATCGCCCGTAGCTGAGTGTGAAACAGCGCCTGATACTCTTCATAGATGCGCACCGCGCGGTAGCCGAGGAACGGATTGTTTTCCGCAGGGATGTTGAGATAGGCCACCGGCTTATCACCGCCGATATCCATAGTCCGCACGATAATGCTGCGCCCGGCAGCGGGTTCCAGCGCCTGGCAGAAGATGTTGTAGAGCTCATCTTCCGACGGCGCGCTCGGGCGATCCATATACAGCATTTCAGTGCGGAACAACCCTACCGACTGCGCGCCCTGGTTGAATGCCGCCACCGCTTCCACCGAATGGGCGATATTGGCGGCGATCTCCACGCGGATACCGTCTTGCGTCTGCCCGGCTTTATCCAGCCATACCTGCTGCTGTTGCCGGATTTGCGCCTGTAGCCAGGCCTCCTGCTGATAGTAGCGCGCTACCGCCGGACTCGGATCCACCACCAGCAGCCCGGCGTTGCCGTCAATCTGCACCTGCGTATCCACCCACGGCAGCAGCGCGGCTAAATCCACGCCTACCAGAGTAGGGATATTGAATGAGCGTGCCAGAATCACGGTATGCGAGGTGGTGCCGCCGCTGCGCAGCAGCAGCCCTTTGAGATGCGTTTTATCCAGTTCCAGAAACTGGCTGGGGGTCAGCTCGTCGGCAAGACAAATGGCCGCTTCCCGCAACTGGCCCGGCGCCGGGAAACGGGCTTCGCCGTAGATATGCTGTAACAGCTGGAAGCAAACGTCGCGTACATCCAGTACCCGCTCCTGCAGATAGCTGTTGCCGGAGTCGCGGAACTGGGCGCAGAAGTGGTCGCCGGTGGCGACAATCGCCTGGGCGCAGCTCAACCCGGTGAGAATACCGCCAAGCAGGTGCTGGCGCAGCGAGGCATCCGTCGCCAGCGAACGGTGAGCTTCCAGGATCGCGCTGGCGGTGCCGTCATTGTCCAGCAGCCGCAGCTCGATATCTTTCACCAGCAGGCGCAGGCCATTATCCAGCGCCGCCTGCTCCTGTTCGGGACTGGCGGCGACGGGCAGTTCGCCCAGCTCGTGCAGATCGCGTGATTTGAGATGAACCAGCGTCCCTCCCGCGCTGCCGGCGCACACCGGGTGGGCATGAAACAGCGTCGGGTTCAGCCGCGAAAGCGACTCTGGCACCGGCTGGACATCCAGCGTTGGCGCAGCGGGCAGCGGCGCGTCACAGTGGGGAAATTCATCGCGCATAAAAGCCGTTAACGCGGCGAATGCCTCAGCTTCATCTTCGCCGCTGATAAGCAGCTGGCAGGCGTCGCCCTTCAGGGTATTGCTGCCGATAATCGCCAGCGCGCTCTTGGCATTTCCGCCGGTCTCGCGGCGCAAGTTCCGCCACTCAACCGCTGATGAAAAACGGTTACACAGCGTTTCGACCAGACTGGCCGGACGCGCATGCACGCCGTTGGGCAAATCACATGTAAATTCAATGACCAGAGCCATCGCCTTCCTCCAGAGCAATCCATTATTTCCTCAAAAGTAATAAAAGACGGCCCCCGGGACTAGGTGATAAAACTGGCAATTACTGGACAATTGTACACACAATATTTTTTTATGCCCGCCATCACAATTCCACCCTGTTAGCGCTCATCTCTCCTGTCATCACTAAGATTTGAGGTGGATCGCAATTCTTTTCTCACCTTACAAATATCCAGTAAATGCACTTTTTCTCTACTGTTTTATGCGACGCCCTTTTTCTAATGTTGAGCCATCCATACTGTCACGGGCCCTACAGCGCTCAGGAGTAAGCAATGAACGAACTGGTGCAAATACTAAAAAATACCCGCCAGCATCTGATGACCGGCGTGTCACATATGATCCCCTTCGTGGTCTCCGGCGGGATCCTGCTGGCGGTCTCCGTCATGTTGTATGGCAAAGGCGCGGTACCCGATGCCGCCACCGACCCTAATCTGAAGAAACTTTTTGATATCGGCGTCGCCGGGCTGACGCTGATGGTGCCCTTTCTCGCCGCCTACATCGGCTACTCCATTTCTGACCGCGCCGCGCTGGCCCCCTGCGCCATCGGCGCCTGGGTGGGCAACAGCTTTGGCGCCGGTTTCTTCGGCGCGCTGATCGCCGGCATGATTGGCGGCCTGGTGGTCTATTACCTGAAAAAAATCCCCGTACATAAAGTTCTGCGCTCGGTGATGCCGATTTTCATCATTCCCATCGTCGGCACCTTTATCACCGCCGGGATCATGATGTGGGGGCTTGGCGAGCCGGTTGGCGCGCTGACCGCTAACCTGACCGGCTGGCTGCAGGGGATGCGCGAGGGCAGCATCGTGGTGCTGGCCATCATTATGGGTCTGATGCTGGCCTTTGATATGGGCGGCCCGGTGAACAAAGTAGCCTACGCCTTCATGCTGATTTGCGTTTCGCAGGGCGTCTACAGCGTGGTGGCTATCGCTGCCGTCGGTATCGCCGTACCGCCGCTGGGCATGGGGCTGGCGACGCTGATTGGCCGCAAATATTTCACCGCCGAAGAGCGGGAAACCGGCAAAGCCGCGCTGGTGATGGGCTGTGTCGGCGTGACCGAAGGGGCGATTCCCTTTGCCGCCGCGGATCCGCTGCGCGTCATTCCGGCCAATATGATTGGCGCCGCCAGCGGCTGCGTCACCGCCGCGCTGATGGGCGCCCAGTGTTACGCCGGCTGGGGCGGGCTCATCGTGCTGCCGGTGGTCCAGGGCAAGCTCGGGTTTGTTGCCGCGCTGCTGGTCGGCGCCTGCGTCAGCGCTGCCTGCGTCATCCTGCTGAAAGCCTTCGCCAAAAAGAAACCCACTGACGTCGCCGCTGACGATGAACTAGACCTTGATTTCGAAATTAACTAACAGACTGGAAGGAACAGATTATGACCCACATTATCGCTGTCACCGCCTGCCCGTCGGGCGTGGCTCACACCTACATGGCCGCTGAATCGCTGGAAAGCGCCGCCAAAGCCAAAGGCTGGCAGGTCAAGGTTGAAACGCAGGGTTCCATTGGCATTGAAAACGAACTGACGGCGGAGGAGATTGCCGCCGCCGATATGGTCATTCTAACCAAAGATATCGGCATCAAATTCGAAGAGCGTTTTGCCGGGAAAACTATCGTGCGCGTCAATATCAGCGATGCGGTCAAGCGCGCCGACGCCATCATGAACAAGATAGACAGCCACCTTTCCCAGAGCGCCTGAAGCCTTAAAAGGGCGCCTTCGCGCCCTTCGCCACAACATGGAGTTTATCATGACGAATCGTACCCAACGCCTGAAAGCCAGCCTGTTCGCCCAGCCGCGCGAAATCTCCCTTGAGCGCGCATTACTCTACACTGCCAGCCATCGGCAGACGGAGGGCGAGCCGGTGATTATCCGCCGGGCGAAAGCCACCGCGTGGATCCTCGATAAGGTGATGATTTCGATTCGTGAGGATGAACTGATCGCCGGCAACCGCACCGTCAAACCGCGGGCAGGGATTATGTCGCCCGAGATGGACCCCTACTGGCTGCTCAACGAGCTCGACGCCTTCCCGACCCGCCCCCAGGACCGCTTCGCAATAAGCGAAGAAGATAAGCAAATCTACCGCGAAACGCTGTACCCCTACTGGGAAAAGCGTTCAATGAAAGATTTCATCAACGGCCAGATGACTGAAGAGGTCAAGGCCGCCGTCAACACCCAGATATTTAGCGTGAACCAGACCGATAAAGGCCAGGGCCATATCATCATCGACTATCCACGGCTGCTGAATCATGGCCTTGGCGCCCTGGTCGCCGAACTCAAAACGCACTGCGCCCAGCAACCGGAGAACCCCTTTTATCAGGCGGTACTGATCCTGCTGGAAGCTTCCCAGCGCCATATTTTGCGCTACGCCGCGCTGGCCGAGGAGATGGCTGGGCACTGTCAGGACCAGCAGCGTCAGCAGGAGCTGTTAACCATCGCCGCTATTTCGCGCCACAACGCGCAACACCGGCCAACGGACTTTCCCCAGGCCTGCCAGCTGTTCTGGTATATGAATATCATTCTGCAGTACGAATCCAATGCCAGCTCGATTTCGCTGGGGCGTTTTGACCAGTATATGCTGCCGTTTTATCAGGCATCGCTGAATCAGGGTCAGGATCCCGCGTATCTCAAGGAGTTGCTGGAGTCGCTGTGGGTGAAATGCAACGATATCGTCCTGCTACGCTCCTCCAGCAGCGCGCGCTATTTCGCGGGTTTTCCCACCGGCTATACCGCCCTGCTCGGCGGGCTGACGGACACCGGGCGCAGCGCGGTCAACGTGCTGTCATTTTTATGCCTCGACGCCTATCAAAACGTTCAGCTGCCGCAGCCGAATCTGGGCGTGCGGGTCAACGAGCTGATTGATCGCCCGTTCCTGCGTAAAACCGCTGAGACCATTCGCCTGGGTACCGGGATCCCGCAGATTTTCAACGATGAGGTGGTCGTGCCGGCCTTCCTTAACCGCGGCGTGTCGCTGGAAGATGCCCGCGATTACGCGGTGGTCGGCTGCGTGGAGCTCTCTATTCCAGGGCGCACCTACGGCCTGCATGATATCGCCATGTTTAATCTGCTGAAGGTGATGGAAATTGTGCTGCAGGAAAATGAACATCAGCCTGACGTCACCTGGGACGGCCTTATCTGCCAGATCCGCGACAAAATCCGCCATTACATCAAGCTGATGGTCGAGGGTAGCAACATTTGCGATATCGGCCACCGCGACTGGGCGCCGGTCCCGCTGCTCTCCTCGTTCATTGAAGATTGCGTGCAGCACGGCAAAGATATCACCGCCGGCGGCGCGCGCTATAACTTCTCCGGCGTCCAGGGTATCGGGATCGCTAACCTGAGCGATTCGCTGTACGCCCTGAAGGGTATGGTCTTCGACCAGCAGCGTCTCAGCTTTGACCAACTGATGGCCGTGCTGAAAGCCAATTTCCAGACGCCGGAAGGGGAAAAGATCCGCGCCCGGCTGATTAACCGTTTTGACAAATACGGCAACGATATCGACGATGTCGACAATATTAGCGCCGATCTGCTGCGTTTTTACTGCAAAGAAGTCGAGCAGTATCTGAACCCGCGCGGCGGCCATTTTACCCCCGGCTCCTACACCGTCTCCGCGCACGTGCCGCTGGGTTCGGTGGTGGGCGCCACCCCGGACGGGCGACTGGCCGGCGAACAGCTGGCGGACGGCGGCCTGTCGCCGATGGTCGGTCAGGATTCCCAGGGGCCGACGGCAGTGCTGAAATCGGTCAGCAAGCTGGATAACTATCTGCTGTCGAACGGTACGCTGCTGAACGTCAAATTCACTCCGGCAACGCTGGCCGGCGACGGCGGCCTGAACAAACTGGCCGATTTTTTACAGGCCTTCTGCAAGCTCAAGCTGCAGCATATTCAGTTCAACGTGGTCAATGCCGACACCCTGCGTGAAGCGCAGCAGCGGCCGCAGGACTTTGCCGGTCTGGTGGTACGGGTCGCGGGCTACAGCGCCTTCTTTGTTGAGCTGTCAAAGGAGATTCAGGATGACATTATCCGCCGCACCGCGCATCAGCTGTGAGGTCATCGACACGCGCGCCGACCGGGCGCGTATTTTTAACCTCCAGCGCTACTCGCTCAACGATGGCCAGGGGATCCGCACGGTGGTCTTTTTTAAAGGCTGCCCTCATACCTGCCCGTGGTGCGCCAATCCCGAATCAATTTCACCCAGGATTCAGACCCTGCGCCGGGAGAGTAAATGCCTGCGCTGCACCCGCTGCCAGCAGGACGTCGCCGAATGTCCGTCCGGAGCGTGGGAACAGATTGGCCGCGATGTGACGCTGGATAACCTGTTGCAGGAGGTGCTGAAGGATGAGGTCTTCTTTCGCGCCTCCGGCGGCGGCGTCACCCTCTCCGGGGGCGAAGTGCTCATGCAGGCCGGGTTTGCCGCCCGCTTTCTCCAGCGCCTGCGCCAGTGGGGGATCCGCACCGCCATCGAAACCGCGGGCGACGGCGCTTTTGACCGCTTCCTGCCGGTGGCCGAAGCCTGCAATGAAGTGCTGTTTGATTTTAAAATCATGGAACCTGAGCGGGCGCGGTCGCTGCTGCGAATGAATCAGCCACGGGTGCTGGACAATTTTCGCCAGCTGGCGGCGAGAAAAATCAACCTGATCCCGCGGGTGCCGCTGATCCCGGGCTACACACTGAATACCGATAATTTTCGCCAAATTCTGGCGTTCCTCGCCCCTTTCGCGCTAAAAGAAATGCACCTGTTGCCGTTTCATCAATATGGCGAGCCCAAATACCGTCTGCTGGGCAACCCCTGGACGCTGGCCAGCGTGAAAGCGCCTGACGAAGCGGAAATTCAACCATATCGGGTGATGGCCGAAGCGGCCGGTTTCCACGTCACTATCGGCGGTTAACGCCAGGAGGATGTTATGGACTTCAATATTGTCGCCGTCACCGCCTGCGTCAGCGGGGTGGCGCATACCTACATGGCCGCCGAACGACTGGAAAAGGTCGGTCATCATGAAAAATGGCACCTGAAGGTGGAAACCCAGGGGGCGCTCGGCGTAGAAAATCGGATCACCGCGGAAGATATCGCCCGCGCCGAAGTGGTGCTGCTGGTGACGGATATCGAAATCGACGACCCCCAGCGCTTTCGCGGCCTGCGGACGATTAAAACCAGCATCAAGAGCTTCCTGCTGCAGCCGCAGCAGATCGTCGAGGCCGTGAAAAGCATCATGAAAAAGCCGGTCGTCTATGTAGAACTTCCCTGACCGGCGACAGGCCTTATTCTACATCCAGCAGCCATTTTTGCGCCGGCGTCAGGCGGCTTGCCGTCTCCGGCGTGAGCCAGCGCCGCTGGTCCTGCTGCGGCGTATCCGCACGATCGATATATAACCCATGCAGTACGCGTCGTCTGCTGCCTTCACGATTACGGGTGCCGCCGTGCCAGGCGTGGGCGTTGTAGATCATCACGCTGCCAGCCGGCGCGGCAAACACAATCTCATCGGGATGGGCCTGTTCCGGGTCGGCCAGCACCTCCTCCGGTAACTCGGGGCGGAGGTGGGTACCAGGAATGATCCGCGGCGCGCCGTTGGCGGCGCTCAAATCGTCTATCGCCCAGATGGTATTCACCAGGTGGACTTTGGGAAAATCCGGGCGCGGCTTTTTCCAGTCGGCGTGCAGCGGCTGGTGGCCGCCGTTATACAGCGCCTCGCGGGCGTTCAGGCTGGAGACTTTAAAATCCCCGTTGAAGATATAGCGACAAGCGGAGAGGATCAGCGGGTGTGACCAGACTTTCTCCCAGATAACCCCCTTATTAATCAGGTTAGCGATCCGCGTCGCCGTCGCCTCCTGATGGTGCTCCATCGCCAGATTATCGCCTTCGCGTTCAACCAGGGTGTCAATGAGCAGGCGCATTTCGCTCAGCCACTGGGCGTCAACGACGTTATGCACGACGGTGTAGCCGAGGGTGTCGAGCTCGTGTTTCATTTGCGCGCTGAGCGTCTGGCTGGCGCCTAACGCATCGAGAAAGTTAGCCGATGATGAGTTCATTTTACGTTCCTTTTTAACGTTCCGATAACACAAACAAACTCTACTGGTCCCTCCGCGGCATGACACGAGGCGAGCGCTACAAAAAACTGGACATACGTACGCGAGCCCACAAAGTGTGATGGACATCAATAATCTCTTTTCCGGCGATGCATGCGCTACAGCTGGCCGGCAATCCGCTGCGCAAAATGGCTAAACTAACGCTGCCGGGAAGGAAAAAATAGATTACCATCAACAGGATAATGCGCATGCTGAGGGCAAAGAATGATTGAAGATCTGCCGGATATACTGCATCGGTTAATCGGTCAAAAAGATCACCTACAGGTGAGATTTCCTGAGCCGGATATCTCCGTGCCTGCCCTCGCCTTCAACGTGCCGTTTCCGCGTCTGGAAATTGTGCTGGAGGGCCAACTGAATGAACAGGGACTGCCGCTGGCGGCCTCGACGTTAACCACGCTGCAGGTACTGTACGTGCAGGCGGGGAAGTGGACGCTGCCGCAGTGGACCGGTCCGGCCACTACCCTGAGCATTCTGTTTGGTCGGCAGAAACTGGGATTCAGTATTCAGCGCTGGGACGGAAAAAGCCTGCACACGGAAAAACAGAGCGTTTCCCGGCTTGGGCCGCGCGTGGGTTCCTACCTGTTGCTGAGCCTGAATGAAGTCAGCCTGCAGCCCGATCCGCTGACCGCGCGACTGGTGATCGCCGCGCTGCTGAGTCATTGTCGTGAACAGCTGGTCGGGCTGGAGATGCGCGTCAGCCGCAGCCGGGATCTGTTTCTCGCCGTCCAGGACTACCTCGAGGAAAATCTCAGTCTACCGCTGACGCGGGAATCGGTAGCCAAACGTTTTCACATCACGCCCAACTATCTATCGCATATTTTTCAGAAATCAGGCTCGGTGGGATTTAATGAGTATCTGACCCGGGTTCGCCTGGAAAAGGCGAAGCAGCTATTGCGCGGCTATGACCTGAAGGTGAAAGAGATTGCGCACAATTGCGGCTTTGTCGACAGCAACTATTTTTGCCGGGTTTTTAAACGCTACACAGAACGCTCGCCATCGGAGTATCGGCGACACTGCCGTAGCGCGCAGCAGGCCTAACCTGCCGCACCGGCAGATGGCGCCCACTCCACGCGGCCGCGGCCGTTATGCTTGGCCTTGTACAGCGCCTCGTCGACTTTACGGATAAACGTCTCCTGCGCTTCGCCTGGCCGCCAGGTTCCGACGCCAATGCTGATCGACAGCGGCGTCTGATGATTGATCAGGATGGTGCGAGCGTTAGCAAGGATCGACTGCGCCAGAGCGTGCAGCTCGGGCTCCGACAGGCCATCGACGATAATGGCGAACTCTTCCCCACCGATCCGCGCCGGCTGGACCTGCTCGCTGGTTAGTTTCGCCAGCTGTTTCCCCAGCGAAAATAACACTTCATCCCCCACCAGGTGGCCCCAGCTATCGTTGATTTTCTTAAAAAAATCGATATCCAGAATCATGAGTCCCAGCGCATGCCCGGACTTCTCGCGAATGGTATCAATGAAAAAACGCCGGTTGGGTAACTGGGTCAGTTCATCCTTCAGGGATTGCGAGCGCGCATCGACGTACAGCAAATTGATTCGCTCAATAATTTTGTAGACCCCCACCACGGTCAGCAGCATCCCGGAGAGGCGCAGCAGATCTTCGCAGTAGTAGCCCATCCAGCGCGGCTGAACCACGATCTCATCCATCACATCAAAGGTGCCGCCGGCAATCCACAACAGCAGCCCATAGCGTACCCAGTTGACGGCAATGTGGCTCATCCGCACCTTCGCCGAGCTCCACAGCATAAACACCAGAAACAACAACGCCAGCAGATCGATATAGAGGCCGGGGTTAGTCAGGATCTCGTGTCGTGTACCGACCGGAGGCGACACCAGGGCGCAGCCGACAGCAACAGCGACGATAACCAGCAGCGCAGGCAGGAGCGTCACCCGGGCCACAGCGGCCGGGCCGGGGCGATTCGCAGGAGTATGGAGTTCAGGCATAGCGGTGTCTCATGGTAACAACAGGGCCGATCGCGAGACAGGATAACAGTTAAGCGTAGCGGGACGAATGAAAAAGCGACGGTTCGGTAAAATGGCGGGAACTGGACTGACCCCGCGGAATTGTTCCAACGTACTACCACTCCATGGCGACGAGGTCAGTGGCGCGGATACTAGCGGCTTCATCCGCCATCTAATTAGCTTTCCGTGCGGCGCCGTCGATAGCCGGCGCCGCCTGCTCAGGGATTAGCCGCTAAACACTCGCGCCTTGCCGCTGACCGTCAGTCTCACCATCGCGCCGGGCTGCCACGCCGGCTGGCTCACGGTTCGCAGGACAATCGGCCGCTCGTGCCCAGCCATCGACAGCGTCAACGTGGAAAGCTGGCCTGAGAAATCGACATCGCGGATAATGGCGGTACTTTCCTGCGGCCCGCTCACACTGACGCTCAGCTGTTCCGGACGCAGCATCACCCTACCTTCGCCAGCAGGATGCAGTGCGTCCGTCGCCAGGACCCCCAGCGCGCAGCTTGCCCGGCCGGGGCTCAGGCGTGCGGGGAGGATCAGGGCATCGCCAAGAAATAACGCCGTCTCTTCATCCACCGGCTGCGAGTAAACCGTCAGCGGGGTTCCAACCTGGGCGAAGCGCCCCTGACGCATTACCGCCACCTGCGTAGCGAACGACAGCGCCTCGTTCTGGTCATGAGTCACCAGAATCGAGGCGATCCCCGTCTCGGCCAGCAGGTCCGCCGTCGCTTTGCGTGTGCTGGCGCGCAGCCCGGTATCCAGTGCAGAAAACGGCTCATCCAGCAGCATCAGCGCCGGCTGCTGAGCCAGCGCGCGGGCCAGGGCAACACGCTGCTGCTGGCCACCGGAAATTTCGTGTGGCCAGTGACTCGCCAGACCAGCGTCGAGGGCGACCATCTCCATCAACGCCCCCACGCGGCGACGCTTCTCCTCACGGCTGGCGTCGAGCCCCCAGGCGATATTGTCCGCAACATTAAGATGAGGAAACAGCGCCCCTTCCTGCGGAACATAGCCGATCCGTCGCTGGTGGGCGGGGACAAACACACCGTCGGCAAACAGAGACTTACCGTGCATGACGATCCGCCCGTGATCGGGCGTTTCAAAACCGGCGAGAATGCGCAGCAACGTGGTCTTCCCCGAGCCGGACGGACCAACAATGGCCGTCCGGCTCCCCGGCGCTACGGTCAGATTGAGATTATCGAGGACCAGCGCATCAGCGAAGGATTTCGAAATAGAAGACAATTCCAGCATGTTACAACCCTGCCATTTTTTTCGACTGCATATAAAGAACCGCGGTCAGCGGCAGCGAAATGACGATCATCAATAGCGCGTACGGTGCCGCCGCTACGTAGTCGATCTCACTGGTTAACGCCCAGAAACCGGTCGACAAGGTGCGGGTGCCTAACGGCGAAAGCAGTAGTGTGGCGGTGAGCTCATTGCTGACGCCAAGGAACACCAGCGCGGCACCTGCAGCCGCGCCCGGCGCGGCAAGCCGCATAGTGATACTCCACAGGGCGCGGGCCGGACTGCGTCCAAGACTACGGGCAACGTTTTCCAGCTCCACCGGCGCCTGCGCGATACCGGCGCGCAGGTTAATCAGCGCACGCGGCATAAACATCAACAGATAGGCCAGAAACAGCGTCACTTCGGTCTGGTACACCGGACGGGCGTAGTGGATGGTGACCGTCACCAGCGCCAGCGCGGTGACAATACCGGGCAGCGAGCTGGTGATGTAATTACACCCCTCCAGCAGGCGGAACAGCGGGCGCGGATAGCGCACGCCGAGCCACGCAATGGGGATCGCGCAAACCGTTGTCAGCAGCGCCCCGCCCGCCCCCAGGAGCAGGGTCTGGCGCAGAGAATGCCAGAGATCGGCATGCAGCCAGTTGTCGATGCCGCCCAGCCATAGCCAGCGGCACAGGACCAGTAAGGGAACCCCCATCGCCAGCATCACCAGCAGCAGAAGCAGTAGCTGCGCGCCAAAAGCGGCCCCTTTACCCAGCACAAGCCGCTTCTGCTCGCGGGCCGCCCCGGCGCCGATACGCGCGTAACGCGCTTTACCGCGTGAGGCGCTCTCAAGCAGCAGGATCGCCAGGCAGCACAAGGCCAGCACGCCTGCCAGCATATTGGCGGCCGGACCGCTGAAGGTCGACTGGAACTGATCGTAAATAGCGGTCGTGAAGGTATCGAAGCGGATCATCACATACAGGCCATATTCCGCCAGCAGATGCAGGGCCACCAGCAGCGCACCGCCGCAGATTGCCAGACGCAGCTGCGGGAGCACCACCCGGAAGAACACTTTCCACGGCGGCGTGCCCAGCGACGCGGCGACATCTTCAAGGGTGGGATCGAGGCGGCGCAGCACGGCCGCCACCGGCATATAAATAAACGGATAGTAGGCGAGCACCGAGAGAAACACCCCGGCGGAGAGGCCATGCAGCGAAGGCACGGCACTGACCCAGGCGTAGCTCTGGACAAAGGCCGGGATCGCCAGCGGGGCTACCGCCAGCGCCGACCACAGCTGCCGACCGGCAAGGGCAGTACGTTCCGTCAGCCAGGCCAGCGTCACGCCGAGCACAATGCTGATGGGGACCGCCAGCACCGTCAGCCACAGGGTATTGCTGAGCAGCTCCCCTACCCGCGGACGAAAGACCAGCGCTTTAATGGTCGGCCAGCCGGTGTCGAACCCAACCGCCACCACAAACCCTAACGGCAACAGCGCCAGCAATGAAAACAGCAGCGCTAACGCCACCATCGGAAATGCAGGACGCCTGCGCTCGGGCAGGCGTCCTGTTTTCTTTCCGAGCGACAAACTCAGAACAGACATAGCAACATCACTTCCTCAGGATCAGAGCAGGCCAGCCTGCGTCATCAGCTCAATGACCTTTTTACTGTTCAGCGAGGAAGGTTCTACCTTCGGTGCATCCAGATCTTTCAGCGGGGTCAGTTTCGGGTTAGAGGCCGCATCTACCCCCACGGCATACTCGAAGGCGTTATTGGTGCGCAGTGCATCCTGCCCCTGCTTGCCGGTGATCCATTTAATAAAGGCCTGCGCCTGCGCCTTATGTTTGCTGGAAGCCAGCACACCGCCTCCGGAAATGCTGACGAAGGCGCCCGGATCCTGGTGTTTGAAGTAATACAGTTGGGTGTTTTTGCTGTTCTCGCCGGTTTTGGACTGATCGACGAAGCGATAGTAGTGGTAGATCACCCCGCCGTCGATCTGTCCGGCGTTGACCGCTTTCATCACCGTGCTGTTGCCTTTATAGGCGACAAAGTTGGTTTTCATCGCCTTCAGCCAGTCGAGAGTCGCCTGCTCACCCTTCAGCGCCAGCATCGCGCTGACGATAGCCTGGAAATCAGCCCCCGATGGCGAAGCCGCCCAGCGCCCTTTCCACTCCGGTTTTGCCAGATCCATCAGGGAATGCGGCAGCTGCGCCTCGCTGATTTTCGCCGGGTTGTAGACAAAAACGGTGCTGCGCGCGGCAATGCCGATCCAGCGCCCATGCTGCGGACGGTACTGCGCCGGAACCTGCTGCAGGGTGGCGGCATCCAACGGGGCGAAAAGTTTGGCATTATCGACCAGCACCATCGACGGCGAGTTCTCGGTCAGAAACACATCGGCCGGCGACGCGGAGCCTTCCTGAACCAGCTGATTACCCAGTTCACTGTCATCGCCATTGCGCAGCGTGACCTTAATACCGGTCTCTTTGGTGAATCCATCCACCCACGACTTCACCAGATTTTCGTGCTGGGCGTTGTAAACCACAATCCCGTTCTGAGCGTCAGCCGCCATCCCCTGCGGCGCCAGAAACAGAGAAGCGGCAACCAGCGCTGCCGTATGGAGGGGCGATAAGCGAAATTTCATGAACGCATCCTTAATGAAATAGGGCAATAAACGGTAAATAGCCTGAGCGGAGAGGATTAAATCACAGCAAAAAAAGAATGATAATGAAAACAATTATCATAAACTTAAAAAAGCAAAAAATAGCGCCGGTCGGTTATTAGGGATTAGAAAATGCTTAAAACCATCCACTCCCGAAATTTAGATTAAGAAAACATTAAGCTGCGATTTTTTTATTACCTTCGTGACAGAACAGCCGCCTCTGCACGTTATCCGCGGTCTTTGCCGGCGGGTATTGTGATACTGATCATGTTTTTACATGCTCCGTCGTCGCGGAGGTTATCCCCCTTCTACGATCATTGGATAACGCCTTTACCGTCAGAGGGATGATTAACTTTATGCACACTCACCCTGGCACGCACGATAAATGAAAGAGATAAAGCGGCGAAACGCATGGATTGCCTTTTCCCTGGCGCTGGTGGTGTTTCTTGCTGGCGTGTTCGTCATTAACTGGCAACTGTGGCATTCGGACCAGGCGACTCATGTCGCGGCCGCCCGTCAGGCGGCGAAAAAGATCGCAGCCATTCTGGATGAGGCCCATGCGGCGACGGCCACGGCAATGAACGTTAGCCGCCGCGGTTGCTCCGTGCAGGGTCAGTTCCAGCTCGGGACTGAGGCCGCCCTGCAGCCGCATCTGCGCACGATCGTGCTGGTAAAAGATGGCCAGGTGTGGTGCTCGTCGCTACCCGGCAATCGGGTACTGACGCTCCATCCGGAATCCTTGCCTGATGAGCTGCTGCAACTGCTGCCCGCCAGGATGATGGTTAACAAGCGGCCGGTGCTGATCTATCACACGCGTTCAGCGCAGGTGAGAGTCATTGTCAGTATCAGCGACATCCATTTGCGCGATGCCTTGTATAGCGATGAGGATAACGCCGGGCTGGCGCTCTCGGTCAACCATCAGATGATCGCCAGATATGGCGATGTGGAGCCGCTGAAAGCCAGCCCACATCAGGATATATTTAGCTCACCGGACTACCCGTTTCGCATTATCTATCCCGAGTCGCCTTTTTTTAGCCCCGGCCGCTTATTTCAAAATGGTTTCGGTCTGCTGATTTTCATTTTCTCTGTCTCGCTATTGTTTTATTTCCTGCTGCGCAAATACCTCAATGTCTATACCTCTGAAGAAGAGAACCTGCGCTACGCCATCGCCCAGGGCGATATCGTTCCCTACTATCAACCGCTGGTGAACGGGAAAACCGGGGAGATCTACGGCGTGGAAATTCTCGCCCGCTGGCAATACACCACCGCGCAGCGGCGTTCGCCCGCGGAATTTATTCCACTGGCCGAACGTACCGGCTTAATTATCCCGCTGACCCGCAGCCTGATGGCGCAGGTCGCCGCCCAGATGAATCCCATCTTCAGTAAGCTGCCGGATGGGTTTCATATTGGCCTGAATATCAGCGTGTCACACATTAACGCCCCGTCGTTTATCGATGACTGCCTGCACTATCAGCGCGGCTTTGAGGGGAAAGCGGTGAAGCTGATGCTGGAGATCACGGAGCAGGAGCCGCTGTTGCTCAACGACGCGGTCGTGGACAAGCTCAATACGTTACACTCCCGCGGGTTTTCCATCGCGCTGGACGACTTTGGCACCGGCTATTCCGGGCTTTCCTGTCTCCACGAGCTGATTTTCGACTATATCAAAATCGATCAGAGTTTTGTCGGCCGGGTAACCGGGGAGGCGCCGTCAAGCAAGCTGCTGGACTGCGTGATAGAGATGGCCCGGACGCTGTCACTGCGCATCATTGCCGAGGGTGTCGAAACCCAGGTCCAGCTGGAGTATCTCAATCGCCAGAATATTCATCTGCTGCAGGGCTACTATTTCTGGAAGCCGATGCCCTACGTCGCGCTGGTGATGCTCCTGCTGAGCAAACCGAAGGCGCGGATTGTCGAAGAATAAGCGGGCGCTCCATCACCCGCGGGCCTGCACCAACGTCATCACTGAGTGAACGTGTTCAGCGCATCCTGTCGAGTCTCCTTAATGGAAAAGATGCGATCCATGCGGGTGAGCTTAAACAGGTTTTTAATCGTGTCATTGAGTGAACACAGCGCCAACTCGCCCTGACCGTTGACGCTTTTCAGAATGGATACCAGCGCGCCAAGACAACTACTGTCGATGAAATCGACGTGGCTCAGATCCAGCAGCACGTTTTTGGTATCCGGGTCGATAGCCTCCAGAACCTGCTGCTTAAACGCCTGCACGACGGAAGCATCCAGTCGGCGCACAAGAGGTACAATAATTTTTACGCCCTGCTCGATATGTAATTCAACGTTCATGCTCATCCTCAATAGTGACTGATATCCGTCGACGAGTCCCTTTTCCGCTCGGCGTGTTCTCTCTTTAGCAGGTGATACCCCAAATATCCCGGGCGTAGCCACGTATAGTTCTGTCGCTGGAAAATTCTCCCATCCGACAAATATTGAGTAAGGCCCGACGGTGCCATTGTTCCGGCAGTTCAAAATCGGCCATCGCCTGCCGCTGGACCTGACAATAACTGTCGAAATCCAGTAAATGACAGTAATGATCGCCCTCAGTCAACATGTGGTGAAGTGGTGCAAACAGCTCACGATCGCTGGTGAACAACCCAGACACGAGGGTATCGACAACACGCGCCATAGCCGGGTTCTGATGATAGAAATCATGGTGATGCCCAAGGCGCCGGCTCTCTTCAATCTCTTCCGCCACGGCGCCAAACAGATAAAAATTATCGATCCCCACGGCCTCGCGGATTTCGATATTCGCCCCATCATAGGTGCCGATGGTTAACGCGCCGTTCATGGCAAACTTCATATTGCTGGTGCCGGACGCCTCGGTCCCGGCGGTGGAAATTTGCTCGGAGAGATCTGTGGCCGGAATGATTTTTTCCGCCAGCGAAACTTTATAATCTTCGAGGAAAACTACTTTAAGCTGCCCGGCAACCTGCGGGTCGCGGTTAATTTTTCGGGCGACGGTATTAATCAACTGAATAATCAGCTTCGCCATCCGATAGCCCGGCGCCGCTTTACCCGCAAACAAATGCACCTTAGGCGCGATAGTTTTCCCTGTCTCTTTGATATCCAGATAAAGCGCGATCACGTGAAGAATATTGAGCAACTGACGCTTATATTCATGAATACGTTTGACCTGACAATCAAACATCGCCAGCGGATCGAGGACGATGCCATAGCGTTGAGCGACCAGCTGGCTGAGCGCGGTTTTGTTGGCAAATTTAATGGCCCGGATATTATCAATAACAGCAGTATCATCGGCCTGGCTTTCCAGACTGGACAGCAAGGGTAAATCGGTTGGCCACCCTTCCCCCAGCTGTTGGTGCAAAAAAGCGGCCAGGCCGGGGTTAGCCTGCTGCACCCAGCGTCGCGGCGTGACGCCATTGGTCTGATTAATGAATTTCTCCGGGGTCATAAAATAGAAGTCGGGCACCAGTTGTTTCTTGACCAGTTCCGAATGCAGCCATGCTACCCCGTTCACGCGATGGCTACCGACAATCGCCAGATTGGCCATACGGATTTGCTTATCGTGATGTTCGTCGATTAAAGACAGCGAGGATAACAGATGATTTTTATCCGGCCAGCGCCGGGCTACCTCTTCAAGGAAGCGATGGTTGATCTCAAATATAATTTGCAAATGACGCGGCAGCAGTTTTTCAAACAGCGTCACCGGCCAGGTCTCCAGCGCTTCCGGCATCAACGTATGATTCGTGTAGGCACAGGTGTTTTGCGTTATCTCCCACGCCTGCTCCCAGGGCAGCCGGTGTTCATCGACGAGGATACGCATCAGCTCCACCACCGCTAATGCCGGATGGGTGTCATTCAGCTGAATCGCCACATGCTGCGGCAGGAAAGTAATATCGTCATTAACCTCGGCATAGTCGCGAAATATATCCCGCAGCGTACAGGCCACCAGAAAATACTCTTGCGTCAGCCGCAGCTCTTTTCCGGTCAGCACCTCATCGGATGGATAGAGTATTTTTGAAATATTCTCCGACGCGATTTTATCACTCACCGCCTTGATATAATCACCGCGATTGAAAATATGGATATTAAAGGAGTCAGAGGCCACCGCGCTATAAAGCCGCAGCTTGTTGGTCGTCGTATCCCGGTAACCGGAAACGAAATAGTCATGGGGTATACCGATAATCGTTTTCCAGCCCAGCCACATTGGATTGTAATTGCCATCAACATCTTCGCTGTGTTCAATATAACCTCCCAGCGGGATCAGGATTTGCTGAGCATGATGTTCGACCAACCACGGGGAGTGCATGGAATGCCAGTCATCCGGATGCTCGATCTGCTGGTCATTTTGAAAGGATTGGCGAAAAAGACCATATTCGTATTTGATGCCATGCCCGGATGCGGCAATATCAAGGGTGGCCATCGAATCGATAAAACAGGCGGCTAAGCGCCCTAACCCTCCGTTACCCAGCGCGGCGTCGGGCTCTTCGTCAAGAAGGTGGTCAAGATCAAACCCCAGGTCATTCACCACCTGGTGCATCTCCGCCAGTAAATTCATATTCAAAAGGTTATTACGCAGCGACTGTCCCAGTAAAAACTCCATCGACAGATAGTAAACGCGCTTTTTACGTTCTTCACGTTGCCGCGTCTGGCTCAACAAAAAATGGTCCTGTTGAAAATGACGAATGGCCAGCGCCACCGCGTTAAAAATATCGCCATGCGTAGCTTTATTTAAGCTAACACACAATGTGTACTGTAATTGCTGTTCAACCAACGCCCGTAATTCTTTGATATTTTGCGGGTTAATGTCAGGCATGCTGACCTCTCTGGTCTCTGTATCTGCGTAAAAACCATGGCAGGTAAATCATCATTTTTCCAAGTATAGACGAAGATATTTTGCCGTATGGTTTTTATTCCTCAGCACCATTGCCGTTTATAACAAGAGGCTGAATAATTAAAATAACAACCATTTGCAATGGATTGATCGTCACCTTTTCGCCAGCGATAACGCTACAGACATGGCGGGTTTGCGGAGTCGGGAGGTGAAGGTGAAGTGCAGTCAGGACGGCTACAGGTAAAAGCAAAAAGGGGTTACCTTTCGGTAACCCCTTCTTTTATATGGCGGAAGCGCAGAGATTCGAACTCTGGAACCCTTTCGGGTCGCCGGTTTTCAAGACCGGTGCCTTCAACCGCTCGGCCACACTTCCGGTGTGAGGCGCACTATAAACACCTCGGCGGATGCTGTAAAGCACCATTTTGTTCAACTGCCTTAAAAACAAACAATCTTGTGTTATTCGTCTGAATTTCAGGCAGTTCGCACAGAAAATCAGCGCCCTCACCGCTATCCAGAGGGCTATTTTTTAATGTACATGTCTTTGGTGTAGTAATACCCCAGCTTATCCGGCGTGAAACCGCCCACCCTGGGTTTCACTAAATGGGTACGCACATAGTGATAGACCGGAATGGCGGGAACATCCTGCGCCAGCAGATCTTCCGCCTGCTGATAGTATTTGCCCCGTGTCGCTACGTCGGAGGCTTTCGCCGCATTGCGCAGGGCCTCATCGTAAGCAGGGTTGCTGTACTGACTGGTGTTCTCGCTATCACCGGTACGGAACGTATTGAGGAAAGTGGCGGCATCGTCGTAATCGGCGATCCAGGCATAGCGGACGGCGTCAAAGTTATGGGTATGCATGGTATCCAGCATCGTCTTCCACTCCTGGTTCTGCAGCTTCACCTCGACGCCGAGGTTTTTCTTCCACATAGAGCTGGCGGCGATGGCGATACGCTGGTGCGACTCATAGGTGTTATACAGCAGGGTAAAGACCAATGGGTGACTGTCATCATACCCCGCCTGCGCCAGCAGTTTTTTCGCCTCAGCAATCCGCTTCTCGCGCGGCCAGCTGGCGTAGTCCGGGTTGTGCAGCGTCACGCCGCCGATATCCGGCTGGCTGATCACCCAGGCCGGTCGCTGCCCCTGGCCAAGCACTTTTCCGGCAATGATATCTTTATCAAGCGCCATATTCAGCGCGCGCCGCACGCGGGCGTCGTTAAACGGCGGGCGGGTAGTATTGAATTCGTAGTAATAGGTCGCCAGCTGCGGCGAAACGTCCAGCTGATCGCCCATGGTTTTCTGCAACTGCGCAAACTGATTGATCGGCACCGTATAAACAATATCGATCTCCCCCGCTTTGTAGCGGTTGACATCGGCAGCCTCCGAAGAGATAGGCAGGTAAGTCACTTTATTAATAACGGTGTGCGCATTATCCCAGTACTTCGCATTACGTTCAGCCACCAGCCGCTCATTCACCACCCATTGGGTCAGCTTATACGGGCCGCTGGTGACGATATGCTCTGGTCGGGTCCATTTATCGGCAAAACGCTCCACCAGCACTTTGTCGATCGGTACCAGCGAAGGGTGCGCCAGCATCGCCAGGAAAGCGGCATTCGGCTGGCTCAGAGTGACCTGCAGCGTGGAGTCATTCAGCGCTTTCACCCCCAGCGTCTCGGGTCCCTTTTGCCCCAGGGCAATTTCGCGAGCGTTGGCGATATGCATATTGCCGGGATAGCTCGCATAGGGCGAGGCGGTGGCCGGCGAGACCAGCCGTTGCCAGCTCCAGACGATATCCTGCGCCGTGATGGCCGTGCCGTCGGACCAGGTCAGACCGGGGCGTAAATGGAAGGTCCATAACAGGTTGTCCTTGTTTTCCCAGCGCTCCGCCAGCCGGGGCTGGATCGCCCCCGCAGGCGTCACGCTGACCAGCCCTTCAAAGAGATCGCTAATGATGTTGAATTCAATGTCGCTCTCGACTTTATGCGGATCGAGTGAGGCAGGTTCACTGCCGTTATTTCTGACCAGCTCCTGCTTTTCCGCCAGCTGGGTGCCAGGCGGCACCTGTGCCGCCAGCGCCCCACCGGTTATGACCATCAGACTCATTGCCAGGAACGTTCGCGTGATGTGATTGTTTTTGTGTAATGTCATTTCCCTTTGCCTTTAACGTACGGAGTTATTCCCCCTTCCACACTTAGTCGCAGAATTTAAATAAAGCAATATATTTCAGCAACCTATAAGATTTCGATCGGCTCACCGAAGCGAAACGCGAAAACATATCGCTTTTCCCAATCCATGTAGAATTTTATGCTGGGCAAAAGCGGCAAAAGCTAAGTAAAGATGGGTAAAAGCATTAGGGCTTCACGCTTGTTTTTCTTATTCTTTATCCCTAATTACATTTGTCATAAGAGAGTGACTCATGGATCGCATAATTACATCATCGCGTGACCGTTCCTCGCTGCTCAGCACGCACAAGGTTCTGCGTAACACCTACTTCCTGCTCAGCCTGACGCTGGCGTTTTCCGCTATCACCGCCACCGCCAGCACGGTGCTGATGCTCCCTTCCCCGGGGCTGATTTTAACCCTCGTGGGGATGTACGGTCTGATGTTCCTGACCTACAAAACGGCGAATAAACCCACCGGGATTATTTCCGCCTTCGCTTTCACTGGGTTCCTCGGCTATATCCTTGGGCCGATGCTGAACGCGTACCTTTCTGCCGGCATGGGCGATTTGATCGGCTTGGCGCTGGGCGGCACCGCACTGGTCTTCTTCTGCTGCTCGGCCTACGTGCTGACGACGCGCAAAGATATGTCCTTCCTCGGCGGAATGCTGATGGCGGGCGTGGTGGTCGTCCTGATTGGTATGGTCGCTAACCTGTTCCTGCAGCTGCCGGCGCTTCATCTGGCGATTAGCGCGGTGTTCATCCTGATCTCTTCGGGTGCCATCCTGTTCGAGACCAGCAACATCATCCGCGGCGGTGAAACCAACTACATCCGCGCCACGGTCAGCCTGTATGTCTCGCTGTACAACATCTTTGTCAGCCTGCTGAGCATCCTGGGCTTCGCCAGCCGGGACTAACCGCTCCCCTGCTTCACCGAGGCCTCGCTTATGCGGGGCCTTTTTTTTTGCTACACTGCGGCCAGTTTCAGGCGGTATGTGAAAAATCATGTTTATTTTTGAAGGCAACGAAATTGAAACGGATAGCGAAGGCTATCTGAAAGATACCACCCAGTGGAGCGAGGCGATGGCGGAAGTCATTGCCGCGCAGGAAGGGATAACGCTCGCCGTTGAACACTGGGAAGTGGTGCGCTTTGTGCGCGAGTTTTATCTTGAATTCAACACCTCTCCGGCGATCCGCATGCTGGTGAAGGCGATGGCCAACAAGTTTGGCGAAGAGAAAGGCAACAGCCGCTATCTCTATCGCCTGTTCCCGAAAGGCCCCGCCAAACAGGCGACCAAAATCGCCGGGCTGCCGAAGCCGGTGAAGTGCATCTAATAGAGAATCGCGAATTTTTCCCAGCTGCGGGTGGGTTGATGGGGTTCGGTTAACACCCGGTCAACCCGCGCGCTGCGCGGCCCTCCGGCTTTCAGCCAGGCGATGAGTTTCTCCACCTGCTCTGCCTCGCCGCAGGCAAGCACTTCCACCCCGCCGTCGTCCAGATTACGGGCATAGCCGGTCAACCCCAGTTGCAGCGCTTCCCGCTGTGTTGAATAGCGAAATCCCACGCCCTGAACCGAACCGTAAACCCATGCCATCGTGCAGATACTGGCCATTATCATCTCCTTTTCGCTCACACTTTACGCTGAGGATAGCAAATTCGCTCAGCGTACGTGCTTCGGCAGTAAACCATAATGCTGACGGAAGCGCGCGGTAAAGCGCGATCCCGACTGATAACCGCTGTTCTGCGCGATTTCGCCTATTGGCCGCGAGGTGGTCTGCAGCTGCCCCAGGGCGTGAGCCATCCGCACCTCCTCGACGATCTGGCGAAAACTCTGCGATTCCTGCTGCAGCCGACGGCGCAGCGTGGACTCGCCGAGAAAGAGCATTTTCGCCACCCGCGACACGCTCCATGCCTGCGCCGGCGACAGCATGACCAGTTGTCGAACCTGCGCCGACAGATCCTGCTGCCGCTCGACGAGCAGCGGGCCCGCATAGCCCGCCTCGTGCAGGGCCAGCAGCAGGCCCATAGTCTGGTGGAGCTGTAGAGAGGTGGATAATCCCTCCCGCACCGCCTGCAGAACGCTTTGCCACATAAACGCCAGCTCTGTCGTCACCGGGGCGCAGAGCGAGGTCAGACGCCCTGGGGGTGGTTCGCTGAGATAACGGGTCTTAAACGTCGTCAGCAGCTCGGGGGTCAGCGACAGCAGATCGGAGCAAAACAGGCCGTTCTCCGGCTGGTTAATCACCTCCAGCTCAACGTCAGCCGGCAACACAATCAGCTGTTGCGGCGTCGCCAGCACCCGGCTCTCCCCTTGCACAATCACTTTGCTGCCGCGTTTCACCCGACAGAGCGCCGGGGAGAATAGCCGCACCCGATGCAGTCTGCACAGCCGTCGGGTGGTGACCTCTGCCGCGGTTAAGGCGTTATGCTGAAAGTGGATACTCTCCATCGGATCGACCCTTTATTTTAGCGCCCGGCCATCGCCGTCAACTGTACGCTGGCGAGAGCATGGCTGTGTAACAGATAGCCGACCAGCGCCCCGCTGGCCCCGGCATCCACCGGCAGCGTAGGGACATCCAGCGCCCATACCGTAAAGCGGTAGCGATGCGGTTTATCTCCCGCCGGCGGACAGGCGCCGCCGAAACCAGCATAGCCAAAATCGTTGCGGCCCTGTACCGCTCCGCCCGGCAGTGTAGCGCTGTTTTTATCTCCCGCGCCAGCGGGCAGCGAAAAGACGCTGCTGGCGATATTGACCACCGTCCAGTGCCACCAGCCGCTGCCGGTAGGCGCATCGGGATCTCTGACAGTGACCGCGAAGCTTCGCGTCCCCGCCGGGGCATTTTTCCATGCCAGCTGCGGAGAGACATTGCCTCCGGTACAGCCGAAACCGGCAAACCAGTGCTTCCGGGCCAGCGCCTGCCCGTCATGCATATCATCGCTGCTCACGCTAAACGGCGCAGCCATCGCGCCACTACTCACTGCCGCGACCATCGCCACGGCCATGCGGATACCTGTTTTCATCGTCTGCTCCTCGTTGGGGTGAGAAAACAGGGTATGAGAGTCCGCACAAACTGAATGTGCCGAAGCGCCTGCATTTTGTGCCGAAACGCTCACCTGTGCCTGCCGGGCGAAAGATGCTTGCGTGCGCCAGGTGTGCTACTCTACGCGCCATTTTTCGGTGCCGACATTCCCGTTGCTTAAAGGTAGCTCCATGACAGATTCCCTATTCCCCCGCTTAGTGTTAGCCAAAGGACGCGAGAAATCCCTGCTGCGTCGCCATCCGTGGATTTTCTCAGGCGGCGTCGCCCGCATGGAGGGTAAAGCCCGCAGCGGTGAAACCATCGATATTATTGACCATCAGGGAAAATGGCTGGCCCGCGGCGCTTACTCGCCGTCGTCGCAGATCCGCGCCCGCGTGTGGACCTTCGACCGCAATGAAGCCATCGATAGCGCCTTCTTTGAACGCCGCCTGCAGCAAGCGCAAACCTGGCGGGCATGGCTGGCCGAGCGCGATGGTCTCGACAGCTACCGTCTGATCGCCGGCGAGTCCGATGGGCTGCCGGGCGTCACTATCGACCGCTTTGGCAACTTTTTCGTGCTGCAGTTGCTCAGCGCAGGCGCCGAATACCAGCGGGCCGCCATCATCAGCGCCCTGCAGAACCTGTTCCCGGACTGCGCCATTTACGATCGCAGCGATGTCGCCGTGCGTAAAAAAGAGGGACTGGAGCTGGCCCAGGGGCCGGTGGTGGGCGAGCTGCCCCCGGCGCTGCTGCCGATCACCGAGCACGGCATGAAACTATTGGTTGATATCCAGGGCGGGCACAAAACCGGCTACTACCTCGACCAGCGCGACAGTCGCCTGGCTACTCGCCGCTATGTCGCGGATAAGCGGGTGCTGAACTGCTTCTCTTATACTGGCGGCTTTGCGGTGTCAGCGCTGATGGGCGGCTGCCGCCAGGTCACCAGCGTGGATACCTCTCAGGAAGCGCTGGACGTCGCCCGACAGAACGTCGAGCTCAACGGACTGGATCTGTCCAAAGCGGAATTTGTGCGCGACGACGTGTTCAAACTGCTGCGTAAATACCGCGATCAGGGAGAGAAATTCGACGTGATCGTGATGGATCCGCCGAAATTCGTGGAAAACAAAAGCCAGCTGATGGGCGCCTGCCGCGGTTATAAAGATATCAATATGCTGGCGATCCAGCTGCTGAACCCCGGCGGCGTGCTGCTGACTTTCTCCTGCTCCGGCCTGATGACCACCGATTTATTTCAGAAAATCATCGCCGATGCCGCAATTGATGCCGGGCGTGATGTACAATTTATAGAACAGTTCCGTCAGGCTGCCGACCACCCGGTGATCGCAACCTACCCGGAAGGGCTGTATCTGAAGGGGTTTGCCTGTCGCGTCATGTAACTTGAAAAACGAAACATGAGCCTCATATAGGGAGTATTCATGTTTCCCAGGAGGTGCCTATGATAGCCAGCAAATTCGGTATCGGCCAACAGGTCCGCCATACGCTCTTGGGCTACCTGGGTGTCATCGTCGATGTCGATCCCGAGTATTCACTCGCGGAACCGGAAGAGGATGAGATTGCCGCCAATGACGAACTGCGTGCGGCGCCCTGGTACCATGTGGTGATGGAAGATGATGATGGTCAGCCGATCCACACCTATCTGGCAGAAGCGCAGCTGAGCAGCGAAACCCGCGAGGAACACCCGGAACAGCCGTCCCTCGACGAACTGGCCAAAACGATTCGTCAGCAGCTGCAGGCTCCGCGCCTTCGCAACTAAAACAAAACCCCGCCAGGCGGGGTTTTTTGTTATTTTGCTAATCCCAGTCGCGGTAGCTCAATGGCCGGGCAACGATCCATCACCACGTTCAATCCGGCTTCTCTGGCCAGCACCGCGGCCTGCTCATTGATCACCCCCAGCTGCAGCCACAGCGTTTTCGCGCCGATGGCTATCGCCTCTTGCGCCACGCCCCACGCCGCTTCTGAATTACGGAAGACATCAACCATGTCGACCTTTTCCGGAACGTCGGCGAGCGTCGCATACCCTTGCTGTCCCAGCAGCGTCTTGCCCGCCACCTTCGGCGAAACCGGGATAACGTGATACCCCTGATCCAACAGATACTTCATGACCCGGTAGCTCGGGCGGTCAGGTTTATCGCTGGCGCCAACCAGCGCAATCGTCCGTGTCGACGTCAGGATGCCGGCAATATCGTTCTCTTTCATGGGTTCCTCCTGCTATTTCACCTAAGTGTATGCTAATCCGCAGCAGGCGGCCATCCAGGCTAACCCACAGATTCGACAAAATTTTCACCCCGATGCTTGCAGCGGCAGCCACATTCAGTAATCTGTCTGCAGGTCAAAATGTGGAATGAAAATATGGAACTGACAACTCGTACCCTGTCCGCGCAAAAACATATCGCGCTGGTGGCTCACGATCACTGTAAAGATATGCTGATGAAATGGGTCGCTCGCCATCAGGCGTTGCTGGCGCAACACGTTTTGTATGCCACCGGCACCACCGGTAACCTGGTCTCGCGGGCTACCGGACTGGAGGTCAATGCCATGCTGAGCGGCCCGATGGGCGGTGACCAGCAGGTTGGCGCGCTTATTTCAGAAGGCAAAATCGACGTGCTGATCTTCTTCTGGGATCCGCTGAACGCCGTGCCTCACGACCCGGACGTCAAAGCGTTGCTGCGCCTGGCCACCGTCTGGAACATTCCGGTCGCCACTAACGTCTCCACCGCTGACTTTATCATCCAGTCACCGCACTTTAATCAGCCGCTCGATATTCTGATCCCGGATTATCCGCGTTATCTTGCCGAGCGCCTGAAATAACCCACACGTGATTAGGGTTTCCTGGCCACCGGCACATCCAGGGCCTGCAGGATGTCGACAAACGGCGAAGGTTGCGCTTTGTTAAACAACAACCACACCCGATGACGTGCGCGGGTTATCGCCACGTACAGTAGTCGACGCTCCTCCGCATCAGGAAAATCTTCCGGCTGCGGCAGGAGCGCCTGCTCCATGATCGACTCGCGCGCCGGCGCGGGAAACGCATCCTCTCCCTCCTGCAGTCCCAGCACAATCACATAGTCCGCCTGCTGGCCCTTGCTGGCATGAATAGTCATAAAATCAAGCTGCAGATGCGGCCAGCGCGTCGCCGCCTTGTTGAGCGCGTCGGGCTTCAGATGATGGTAACGGGCAAGCAGCAGGATCCGCTGCTCGGGCTTAACGTAGCCGCTCAGTTTATCCAGTAAATCATCCAGCTTATCGTCGGCTAACAGCGTGACGGCCTTTTTATCGCCCGCCGTCAGGCTGTTCAGCGGCTTACTTAACTGATGCGGATTCTGCTGGATAAAGCCATTGGCGATTTCGCCAATGCGGCCGTTAAAGCGATAGGTGGTATCCAGCGCGCAGCTATCCCCTTCGCCAAAGTAATGATTAAACGCGGTGGTCAGGGAAAGCTGGGCCCCGCTGAACCGGTAAATCGCCTGCCAGTCATCCCCGACGGCAAAGAGCGTGGTTTGGCTGTTCTGCCGGCGTAATGCAGCCAACAGCGAGGCCCGCTGCGGCGAGATATCCTGAAATTCATCCACCAGAATGTGTTTCCAGGGGCTGACGAAGCGGCCTTTATCGAGAATATTGACCGCCTGATGGATCAGGCCGGAAAAATCGACCGCATTCTCGGCCTTCAGCGCCGCCTTCCACTCTTTCATCAGAGGCGACATCAGTTTCACCCGTTTACTGAACTGATCGCGTACCGCCTCCGGCGCCCCGGCAATCATCTCTGCCTGGGAGCCGCCGTGCATACGCATCAGGCTGACCCAGCGGTCGAGCCGGCTGGCCATACGCCGCTGCACCTTCTTGTCCTGCCAGAAATCGCCTTCCGGCAGTTGCCAGCCCATCTCCTCTTCCAGCCACAGGCGCCAGCCTTTCGCCTGCGCTTTTTTCTCCTGACACTGCTGCTGCCAGCTTTTCACGAGCAGCGCCTGACGAGCTGCGCTATCGCTTTCCAGTTTACTGATGGTGGGGACTTTTTTGCTGCCCTGCTGAATAATATGTAGCGCCAGCGAGTGGAAGGTACGCGCGGTGATATCGTCGGATGCAAGACGCTCGCGGATCCGCGCATCCATCTCTTGCGCCGCCTGGCGGCCGAATGCCAGTAACAAAATTTGCTCTGCTGCCGCTTCTCCCCGCGCCAGCAGCCAGCCTGCCCGCGCCACCAGCACCGAGGTTTTGCCGCTGCCCGCGCCCGCCAGCACCAGCAGGGAACGTTCGCCGTTCACCACCGCCCGTGCCTGTGAGGCATTAAGAGGGGACGACTCAACGCCGTCAAAAAAGCCGCGATACTGCTCAAGCATCGCCTCGGTGAAGGCCTGGTTATGGGCCAGGCGTGTCGCTTCAATATCCCCTAACCAGCGCTGACACTCCCGCCACAGCTCCCGACAGTTGTCAAAGGCCTCAAGCCGGCTGGTGGGCATCGGCAAACCAGTCAACGCCTGGCGAATGTTATCCTGCACATCCGCCACCTGCTGACGCGTCAACCATTTGCCTTCCGCACGGGTGCGCTCGATCGTCGCCAGCTGCCGCTTCAGTACGCCAGCGGCGATGTCACTCATTTCCGCGCTCCACTGCTCCCAGAGCGTTTGTAAATGGTGATAGAAGCGCTGCGTTTCGCTCCACTCGGTACCGTGCAAACGCACGACTTTGCTGTCAGGCAACACAAACTCCAGTTCGCCCCAGACCAGACCGCGCTTACAATGCACTGACAATAACTGATTGAAAGGGATAAGATACTCATGACGGTCGCCGGAAACCTTTACGCCGGCGTTCAGTAACTGCACCCGATCATAAGGGTGCTGAGCCATGCGTTTGCCCAATGTTGTCGCTTTAAGTTCCATATAATGTCGATTTTCAATCAGGGTGGATTGTTTTTCAGTTTAACCGCCCGGGACCAGGTGCTCCAGCGCAAAAAAACGTTACAATTGTCAGGTCTTATTATCCACAGGGCAAAACCGAGGCTTTATGCGTACCATTCTGAATATTTTGAACTTTATCCTTGGCGGTTTCGCCACCACTCTAGGCTGGCTGCTCGCCACGCTGGTTAGCATCGTTCTGGTCGTCACGCTGCCGCTGACCCGCTCCTGCTGGGAAATCACCCGACTCTCCTTATTTCCATACGGTAACGAGGCGATTCATGTGGATGAGCTGGAGCCGGGCCGTAAAAATGGCCTCCTCAACGCCGGCGGCACCGTGCTGAATATTCTGTGGTTCATTTTTTTCGGCTGGTGGTTGTGCCTGATGCATATTTTCAGCGGCATAGCTCAATGTCTGACCATTATTGGCATCCCGGTGGGGATCGCGAACTTTAAAATTGCTGCCATTGCCCTTTGGCCGGTAGGACGTCGGGTCGTCTCTGTGGAAACCGCGCGTGCCGCACGTGAAGCCAATGCGCGTCGTCGCTTTCAGTAACCGAACGGAACACGGACATGATTAGCCCCCTGCTACGCCGCTATACCTGGAACAGTGCCTGGCTTTATAACGTACGGATCTTTATTGCGCTCTGCGGCACAACGCTGTTTCCCTGGTGGATCGGCGAAGTCAAACTGACCATCCCTCTCACCCTTGGCGTTGTTGCCGCGGCCCTGACCGACCTCGACGACCGGCTGACCGGTCGTCTGCGCAACCTCGCCATTACCCTGGTCTGTTTTTTTATCGCCTCCGCCTCCGTGGAGCTGCTGTTTCCGTGGCCGCCGCTGTTTGCCCTCGGCCTGACCGTGTCTACCATCGGCTTTATTTTGCTCGGCGGCCTCGGCCAGCGCTATGCCACCATCGCCTTCGGCGCCCTGCTCATCGCCATCTACACCATGCTCGGCGTCACACTGTACGATCACTGGTATCTACAGCCGTTGTTCCTGCTGGCGGGGGCCGTGTGGTACAACCTGCTGACGCTGTCCGGGCACCTGATTTTTCCGATTCGTCCATTGCAGGACAACCTGGCGCGTAGCTATGAGCAACTGGCTCGCTATCTGGAGCTCAAATCCCGGCTGTTTGATCCTGACCTGGAGGATGAGAGCCAGGCGCCGCTGTACGATCTGGCCCTCGCCAACGGCCAGCTGGTTGCTACGCTTAACCAAACCAAGGTCTCGCTGCTAACCCGACTGCGAGGCGATCGGGGCCAGCGCGGCACCCGCCGCACCCTGCAGTACTACTTTGTGGCCCAGGATATTCATGAACGCGCCAGCTCATCGCATATTCAGTACCAGACTCTGCGCGATCAATTCCGCTACAGCGACGTGATGTTCCGTTTCCAGCGCATGCTCTCGATGCAGGCCCAGGCCTGCCAGAAGCTCTCGCGGGCGATTTTACTGCGCGAACCCTACCAACATGACGCCCATTTTGAACGCGCGTTTATGCATCTCGACGCGGCGCTTGACCGTGTGCGCGCCAGCGGCGCGTCCGACGAGCAGATCAATGCCCTTGGGTTTTTACTCAATAACCTGCGCGCTATCGATGCGCAGCTGGCCACGATTGAATCGGTGCAAACGACCGCGCCTGCCGGGAGCAACACCGAGACGCTGTTGGCCGACGACAGACTCGGCGGGCTGAACGACATCTGGCTGCGTCTGCGGCGCAACATGTCACCGGAGTCCGCTCTCTTTCGCCACGCGGTACGTATGTCGCTGGTGCTCTGCGCCGGCTATGCCTTTATCCAGTTTACCGGGCTCCAGCATGGCTACTGGATCCTGCTGACCAGCCTGTTTGTCTGTCAGCCGAACTATAACGCCACCCGCCACCGACTGGCGCTGAGGATCATCGGCACGCTGGTGGGGGTGGCGATCGGCCTGCCCGTCCTGCTGCTGGTGCCTTCGATTGAAGGGCAACTGGTGTTGATCGTGCTCACCGGCGTGCTGTTCTTTGCCTTTCGTAACGTGCAGTACGCCCATGCCACCATGTTTATTACGCTGCTGGTGCTGCTGTGCTTTAACCTGCTTGGCGAAGGTTTTGAGGTCGCGCTACCGCGCATTATTGATACCCTGATCGGCTGCGCCATCGCCTGGGCGGCGGTCAGCTTCATCTGGCCGGACTGGAAATTTCGCAATCTGCCGCGCGTCCTGGACCGGGCGATGAACGCAAACTGCCGTTATCTGGATGCCATTCTGGAGCAGTATCACCAGGGCCGCGACAACCGTCTGGCCTATCGTGTCGCCCGCCGTGATGCCTACAACCGTGATGCCGAACTGGCCTCCGTGGTCTCGAATTTGTCGACTGAACCGCGCGCGGATGGCGCCCAGCGCGAGACCGCTTTTCGCTTGCTGTGTCTCAACCATACCTTCACCAGCTACATCTCCGCTCTCGGTGCGCATCGGGAAAAACTGTCCACCCCCGATATTCTTGCCCTGCTGGATGATGCTGTTTGTTATGTTGATGACGCCCTGCACCATACCCCCGCCGATGAACATCGGGTGCAGAAGTCTTTGACCAGCCTGCAAAGCCGGATCCAGCATCTGGAACCGCGCGCGGACAGTAAAGAGCCGCTGGTATTACAGCAGATTGGCTTGTTGCTCGCGCTGCTGCCTGAAATTTGCCGCCTGCAACAACGCGTTCACGCTCAGACAGAATAACGGCGGCTGTCCCCTGCCCATTCGAGCAGCTCCTGACGCCGCAGCGTCGGGAGCGCGGCGGCGTGAACGCCGACAATCGCCCCCTCCAGCGCCAGCAAGACGTTGAGCGACAGAGAGGCGTTGTTTTCTCGTAGCCGTTGCCAGGCCTGCTGAGCGCCTACCTCCCGAAGCGTCCTGACATCCGGTATGCCCGCGTGGATCAGCTGCAATTCCATATGAAAGCTGATATTGGGTAAATCCTTCAGACGGCCCGACGCCCGTCGGTGGTTCTTTTCACGCTGCGCACTCTGCCACGACAACAGCGACAGCCGAAAAAGCTGAGTCTCATCGCACCACAATGCGTCGTCAATTTGATAATACTTCATCGGCACGATGCGCCCATGTCGGCGCAGCGTTAATAAAGGATTGCGATGTTCAACCCGATACGCGGCGCTCTGCTCGCAGGCCCTCAGGTAAATATCGCCCTCTGCCACCATCGCAAACACCGTATCATCAATGGCCAGGCTATAGCCGCCAAAAAGCGGACGAGAATGTAACTGACCCAGCGGCGAGACGCAGGCCTGAAATTGCGGGAACCGCGGACATACTAGTTTTCTCATGATCATTCCTTTGTTAATCATGTAATTAAACTTAAGTTGTTAACGGATCCGCTAAGAGAAAACATAAGGGACTTCCCGAACAGCAGCAAGATGATTTTCGCCGACTTTTCTACCAGAATGCGGTTTTGCGAGACGCTTTCAGAAAATCACTGACGTTGCTGCAATCAACAGGGTGGAAAGAAATCATTAGCCGGCATTAAGGATATCGTTGAGGAGAGGTGCGCATCGCTATAAATCAGACGCGGCGGGAAATGATTAAATTTCAGCCAGCAAAATGGCAAATTGCGGTTGATCTTTTCCCCAGGTAGATATACTGTATATGCATACAGTAACTACAGGCGGGATAGACTATGTTTACTTCAGCTCACGCAAATCGTTCAGCACAGGCTTCTGCTTCTGCAGGCCACTACGCTCATCGTTCTGGCGAACAGACCGCCAATGGGCTGATCAGTGAAATTGTCTATCGTGAAGATCAACCCATGATGACACAGTTACTGCTGCTACCTTTATTACAGCAGCTGGGTCAACAGTCTCGCTGGCAGCTGTGGCTCACGCCGCAACAAAAGCTTAGCCGTGAGTGGGTCCAGTCTGCCGGTCTGCCGCTGTCTAAAGTCATGCAAATTAGCCAGCTGTCACCCTGCCATACCGTAGACTCAATGATCCGCGCGCTGCGCACCGGTAATTATAGTGTGGTTATCTGCTGGCTAACGGAGGAGCTAACCGCGGAAGAGCACGAGCGTCTGGTCAATGCCGCCCAGGAAGGTTGCGCGATGGGATTCATCATGCGCCCGGTGAGAAATCAAGGCACGCTCGGCAGACAACTCAGCGGGCTAAAAATTCACTCCAATTTGTATCATTGAGTGAAATTAGGATTATTCCTGGAATTTTTTTTACCGATGGTAAAGACACAGCGTTTTTCAGGGACTTTTTCGCGCAATGCCTGTCACACGGGGATTTCTGCCTTTTTTCTGCGTACGAAAATCAACCATATTTGTTAAATATTGTGTACACAACCCTTTTTTTTCATATGCCTGACAGAGTTCACACTTGTAAGTTTCGAACTAAGTTGTAGACTTTACATCGCCAGGGGTGATCGGCTTACGCTGCATGTATCAGCATAGTTAACAACAAGTCACGCCCCGGGTGAAGGATTTAACCGTGAGGTCTTTTGTAACTTCATGGCGAATTTTGGATGATAATGAGGCGCAAAAAATGAAAAAGACAGCTATCGCGATTGCAGTGGCACTGGCTGGCTTCGCTACCGTAGCGCAGGCCGCTCCGAAAGATAACACCTGGTATGCAGGTGGTAAACTGGGTTGGTCCCAGTTCCATGACACTGGCTGGTACAACAGCTCTCTGAACAACAATGGCCCGACCCACGAAAGCCAGCTGGGCGCTGGTGCGTTCGGTGGCTACCAGGTTAACCCGTACCTCGGTTTCGAAATGGGTTACGACTGGCTGGGCCGTATGCCGTACAAAGGCGACCAGGTTAATGGCGCATTCAAAGCTCAGGGCGTTCAGCTGACCGCTAAACTGGGTTACCCGATCACTGACGATCTGGACATCTACACCCGTCTGGGCGGCATGGTATGGCGCGCAGACTCCAGCAACAGCATCGCTGGCGACAACCACGACACTGGCGTATCTCCGGTATTTGCTGGCGGCGTAGAGTGGGCTGTGACTCGTGACATCGCTACCCGTCTGGAATACCAGTGGGTTAACAACATCGGCGACGCGGGCACCGTTGGCGTTCGTCCGGACAACGGCATGCTGAGCGTGGGTGTTTCCTACCGTTTCGGTCAGGAAGATGCTGCACCGGTTGTAGCTCCGGCTCCGGCTCCGGCTCCGGAAGTGACTACCAAGCACTTCACCCTGAAGTCTGACGTTCTGTTCAACTTCAACAAAGCAACCCTGAAACCGGAAGGTCAGCAGGCTCTGGATCAGCTGTACACCCAGCTGAGCAACATGGATCCGAAAGACGGTTCTGCAGTTGTTATGGGCTTCACCGACCGTATCGGTTCCGAAGCTTACAACCAGCAGCTGTCTGAGAAACGTGCTCAGTCCGTTGTTGACTACCTGGTTGCTAAAGGCATCCCGGCTGGCAAAATCTCCGCACGCGGTATGGGTAAATCCAACCCGGTTACTGGCAACACCTGTGACAACGTGAAAGCTCGCGCTGCACTGATCGACTGCCTGGCCCCGGATCGTCGTGTAGAGATCGAAGTTAAAGGCTACAAAGAAGTTGTAACTCAGCCAGCGGCTTAAGTTATAACTGATGAAAAAACCCGCCTCGGCGGGTTTTTTTATGCCTTCTCTCCCGCTTTTGCGGTGGTGGGCCCCATATCAGAGTAGCCTCTGACAGGCCGCCGTAAAGACTACTCTTTGCCTAACAGTTCCTGCAGATCGTGTTTCAGGCTCGACATTTTGCTGGCGTACTTCTCTTTATGCTCAGCATCCTCAATCAGCTGCACGATGGTTTCGGACAAGGTTTTACCCCGCCGCTGCGCCAGGCCGGCAAGACGCTGCCAGACGACAAACTCCAGATCGATAGACTTCTTACGCGTGTGCTGATGCTCCGCGTTAAAATGCCGTTTTCGTCGCGCGCGGATGGTCTGCTTCATGCGGTTCATCAGCGCCGGATTCATATGCTGCTCAATCCAGGCATGCACCAGCACAGGTTCATTCTCGAGCGTCAGCAAGTCATCTACCGCAGCTTGCGCAGCGCTGGCCTCAATGTAGCGGGTAATCAGCTCACCTTCCCGGTGCTTCTTTACCAGATATTTCCATTTCCAGCCGCTTTCAAGATTTTCCAGTTGTTGATATTTCATTGCGATCTCAATGTGACCGTGTAACTCATTTCAGGATATCAGTTTTTTCCTGATGTGCTGAATATAAATCATTATTCGTGAGGTGTATGGCCGGGGAATCATCGGGGTAATCATAATCCTCCGTGTGCTCAGTCGCGGCATCAGGTATAATTGCGCGCTTTACATCTAACTAAAAAACAGCGACTTTGACCATTACGAAACTGACCCGAACCGACCTTGCGCCCGATATGGAACCTTATCAGGCGCTGTTTGCCCAAGCTGATCTCTCTCAACCGGCCCCCTCCCTCTCGGGCGATCTGCAGCCGCGTCTGTTCTACGCGCTTGAGCAATTGCTGTGCACGCCGGCAGTCTCCTCCTTCATGCTGGTGAAAGCCCCCGAAGAACCGGAGTATCTGCAATGGCTGACGGCAGAAACCCGTACGCTGCATGAACCTACCGCCCCGCTCTACGGGGTCCGCTATGACGTTGACGGCGCTCGCGTGACGCTCTCCCCGGCGCAACGGGCTGAGGATAATTTTGCCAGCACCGCCCCGGTCGTCGCGGCCGATTGGGTAGAGGCGGAACAGCTGTTTGGCTGCGTACGCCAGTTTAACGGCGACATCACCCTCCAGCCAGGCCTGGTTCATCAGGCCAATGGTGGCGTGCTGGTAATCTCGCTTCGCACACTGCTGGCGCAGCCGCTTCTGTGGGTGCGCCTGAAAAATATGGTGACCCGTCAGCGGTTTGACTGGCTCTCCATCGATGAGTCGCGCCCGCTGCCGGTCAGCATTCCCTCCATGCCGCTGAGCCTGAAAGTCATGCTGGTCGGCGAACGCGAATCGCTGGCGGATTTCCAGGAAATGGAACCAGAGCTTTGCGCTCAGGCGATCTACAGTGAGTATGAAGACACTTTGCAGTTTGCTGACGCCGAGACGCTGAAAGCCTGGTGCCAGTGGGTATGGCAAAATGCCCAGCAGCTGACGCTGCCAGGTCCGGCGGCCGACGCCTGGCCACTGCTGATCGATGAGGGGACGCGCTACACCGGCGATCAGGAGACCCTGCCACTCAGTCCGCTATGGATAGCCCGCCAGCTGCGGGAGGCCGCCGCCTTCTGCGAAGGCGAGGAGATTACTGGCGAAGAAATGCAGACGATGCTGGCACGCCGGGAGTGGCGTGAAGGCTACCTCGCAGAACGAATGCAGGATGAAATCCTGCAGGAACAGATCCTGATTGAAACCGAAGGCGAATGCGTCGGGCAGATCAACGCCCTGTCGGTGATTGAATTCCCCGGCCATCCGCGCGCATTCGGTGAGCCTTCGCGCATCAGCTGCGTCGTGCACATTGGTGATGGCGAGTTTATTGATGTCGAACGCAAAGCCGAGCTCGGCGGCAATATTCATGCGAAAGGCATGATGATCATGCAGGCTTTTCTGATGTCCGAGCTGGAGCTGGAGCAGCAGCTTCCGTTCTCCGCTTCGCTGACCTTCGAACAGTCCTACAGTGAAGTGGACGGCGACAGCGCCTCCATGGCTGAACTCTGCGCCTTAATCAGCGCGCTGGCCAATGTGCCGATTAATCAGAGCATTGCGATTACCGGTTCCGTTGACCAGTTTGGTCGCGTGCAGCCGGTCGGCGGTCTGAACGAAAAAATTGAAGGTTTCTTCACTATCTGTCAACAGCGCGGGCTAACCGGTAAACAGGGCGTCATTATCCCTGCGGCCAACGTTCGTCATCTCAGTCTTAGCCATGAGCTCCGTCAGGCCGTTGCCGAAAACCAGTTTGCCATCTGGGCCATTGACGATATTACCGAAGCGCTGCCGATGCTGACCCAACTGATGTGGGACGGTGAAGGGCAGACGCTGCGACAAACCATTCAGGAGCGGATAGCGCAGGCGACCCAGCAAGAGACTCGCCATCGTTTTCCGTGGCCGCTACGCTGGTTAGGTGGGACAAGTTCTAACTGATCGGACTTGTTCAGCTTACACGTGTTAGCTATCCTGCGTCCCGAACTTAAAATAAGGCTTACTGAAAACATGGTAGATAAACGCGAATCCTATACAAAAGAAGATCTTCTTGCCTCTGGTCGTGGTGAACTGTTCGGCGCGAAAGGCCCGCAGTTGCCAGCACCAAACATGCTGATGATGGACCGCGTCATCAAAATGAGCGAAACCGGTGGTAACTATGACAAAGGTTATGTTGAGGCGGAACTCGACATCAACCCGGACCTGTGGTTCTTCGGTTGCCACTTCATCGGCGATCCGGTGATGCCGGGCTGCCTGGGCCTGGATGCGATGTGGCAGCTGGTCGGGTTCTATCTTGGCTGGCTCGGCGGCGAAGGCAAAGGCCGTGCGCTGGGCGTTGGCGAAGTGAAATTCACCGGTCAGGTTCTGCCGACCGCGAAAAAAGTCACCTACCGCATCCACTTCAAGCGCATTGTTAACCGTCGTCTGATTATGGGCCTGGCGGATGGCGAAGTGCTGGTTGACGATCGTCTGATCTATACCGCGAACGATCTGAAAGTCGGCCTGTTCCAGGATACTTCCGCTTTCTGATAATTATCGGCAGCGATTAAAAGGCGAAGCCCCCGCTATGCGGAGGCTTCTTTTTTAAAGAGACAGTGTCAGGCCGTTAGTACCCTGTCCTCCATGGCTTCTCGCCAGCCTCCCAGCCACCATGAGCGTTGATTCAAGCTCTGGTATGGACACATTTCTTTCGATCTCCCCGCGATACCCGCTTGATATCCACGTTGATGTGCCCGTTCCAGGCGATCTCGTTTTTGTCTCTTCATGCCTCGTTTCCCTCATTCTTTGATCTGGTGGAAAAGAAAACAGTGGTCGCAAATTGTGCAGCCACGGGTTACGAATACCGCGAAATGAAGACAACGTCAATGCGCAAAATTCACGCCAGTGTCATATTTGTGACCTATATAAGAGTTCATTTTTTGTTCATTCGGCGCAGCGCTCGGTAACGAGCTGACCTGGCAAAAAAAATGCCGCGCGGCTCAGATGAACCGCGCGGCATATCACTTTTATGAAATTTACTTATGGCAGACGGTTAAGCTCGCCGGCAATGGCCACCGCCTCCTGGCTCCACGCCTGGGCCAGGGTCTTCACCATCGCGTCATAGCCATCCTGCTGCTGCTTGAGCACGATGTTAAACGGGCGCTTAATCAGCTGTCCCTGATGCTTCAATAGCCACTCGCCGCTGACGATAACCCGCCCGTCGTAGCGCCCGTGAAAGCCATTTACCGCCACATTGAGCGTATCCTGCTCGCTGCCCAAGGGTTGGGACGACACTACCCAGCCCGGCAACTGCTGGCTGAGGTTTGCCACCAGCGTAGTACGCAGCTGCTGGTCCAGCGGGCTGGCCCACAGATTATTATTGGCGATTACATACTGCACATCGGTGGTTTGATAGACCACTCCATTGCCCGCCAGATAATCCGGGATGCTGACCTGCTCAACCCACAGCAGACGTGCCCCCTGGCTGGCGGCGCTCTGCGCGCCGCCCTGCACCACCGGCAACTGGTAATATGTTTTGCTCTCACCGCCGCTACTGCACGCCGTCATCACGCAAACGGCTGCCACCAGTAACCATTTTTTCATTATTTCGCTCCCTTCGGCTGTGGGTCTTTTTTATCCTTCGCCTCAAATACCAGCGCATTGCTCTTATCATTGAGCGTTTTCAGGACCGGCTGCAGCTCACGCAGCACCTGATCCAGACGCTGCATATCGGCCACCATCTTATTGTAGGCCGCGGAGCCCGGCTGGAAGCCCTGCATGCTGCGGTTCAGCTCGCGCAGCGTCGTCTGCATATCGGCAGGTAGCTGCTGCATCGACTGACTGGAGGTGATCTTATTCAGACTATCCAGCGTGGTCTGTACATGCTGCATGGTCTTCTCGCTTTGCGCCAGCGTACTGGTTGCCTGTTCCAGTAGCGGATTGAGCGGCAGGTTATTGATTTTATCCAGCGCATCCATCAGACGCTGCTGGATCTGCGCCAGTCCACCGCTAATGGTCGGGATAATCGGATAGCCGTTAAACTCCTGAATTTTCCCACGCGGCGGCGCTTTCGGATAGAAGTCGAGATCGATATACAGCGCGCCGGTCACCAGGTTACCGGTTTTCAGCGAGCCGCGCAGTCCGCGGTTGATCAGATCGTCAATGTGAGCGCGAATATTCGGATCGCCGCCGAGCTGGTTGACCAGACGCTGCGGTTCAACCCGCACTTCCACCGGAATGCGATAGTCATCGTTCAAACGCTGCTTCAGCCCAGGAATAAAGAACGGCACTTTGCCGACGGTTCCCAGACGGATGCCGCGGAACTCCACCGGCGCGCCGGGCTGCAGGCCACGAACCGAGTCTTTGAAGAACATCACGTAATCGATATGCTCGGTAAAGACCGAATCCTGGATGCTCTTCTGATCGTCAAACAGGTGATATTCCGTTTTGTTCGCCACCGGCTCGCCGAGGTCCAGTCCTTCCGGAATATCGAAGCTCACCCCGCCGCCAAACAGCGTCGACAACGAGCCCATCTCGACGCGCATCCCCGCCGCGGTCAAATCAACGGCGATCCCGCTGTCCTTCCAGAAGCGAACGTTAGTGGTCACCAGGCGGTCATTAGGCGCGTTGATGAACAGCTGATAAGTGATATGACGTTTCTGCGCATCAAAGGTGCTGGTTTCCACCGACCCCACGCGATAACCGCGGAACAGCACCGGGTCGCCTGGCGACAGCTGGCCTGCCTTGCTGCTTTCCAGCAAAATCCGGATCCCCTTGGCATCCGGCGAGGCCAGCGGCGGAGAATCCAGCAGCGGATACTGCGCCGGCACCGAACCTTTCGACCCCGGCTGCAGTTCAATATAGGCCCCGGACAATAATGTCCCGAGACCACTGATCCCCTCGCGCCCTACCTGCGGTTTCACCACCCAGAAGACGGAATCGTTATGCAGTAATTTCTGCATGCCGGAATTGAGGCGAGCTTTGATTTCCACGTGGGTTAAATCGTCGGTCAGCGTCGCGCTCTCTACCACCCCAACATCCACGCTGCGGCTCTTGATCCGGGTTTTTCCCCCTTCAATGCCTTCCGCGTTAGTGGTGATCAGCGTGACCTCTGGTCCCTGATGGCTGTAATGATAAAACAGGATCCACGCTCCGATCAGCGCAGTGACGATAGGGAAGATCCACACCGGTGACCAGTTCTTCACCTTCTGCACTTTCGCTTCTCCGCTCTTATTTTCCATGTTGTTGTATTTCCTCATGGCTTGAATCTGGCTCACGATCCCACAGTAAACGGGGATCAAACGTCATCGCTGAAAACATGGTCATCACCACCACCAGCGCAAACATGACCGCGCCGATGGCGGGATAGATATTCATCAACCCTCCCATGCGCACCAGCGCAGAGAGCACGGCGATGACAAAAACGTCAATCATTGACCAGCGGCCAACAAATTCCACCACTTCATAAATCAGATGCATGCGTTCCGAATCGCGCGCGCCGTTGCCGTTAGCATTCCAGCACAGCCAGGCGATAGCGATCATCTTCAGCGTCGGCACCATAATACTGGCGATAAAGATCACCAGCGCCACCGGATAGGAGCCCTCGCTCCACAGTAACACCACCCCGGCCATAATGGTCGACGGCATTTTATCGCCCAGCAGATCGGTGATCATGATCGGCATAATATTGGCGGGAAGATAGAGAATAAATGAGGTCACCAGCAGCGCCAGCGTCCACTGCAGGCTATTTTTACGCCGCGCCGTCCCTTTGCTGTGACAGCGCGGGCAGACGGTCTGGTCGGCCGGTAACACCGCCGTGCAGCAGCCGCAGGAGCGCAGCCCCTGGCGGATCCCGGCTACCCCGACCTTCAGCGGCTGGGTAATCGCCGGCATAGGGGCAATATCATCCCATAGCCAGCGGCGGTCGACGCACTGGAAGGTGCGTAACTGCAGCAGGCAAAACATGCACCAGGGAATAAAGCTCAGGCCGATGCCGATATCGCCGTAGGCCATCAGTTTGACGAAGCTCACCAGCACGCCGGCAAGAAAGATCTCCGCCATGCCCCAGGTCTTGAGGTGAAACAAAATGCGCGCCAGAAACGCCTTAAGCCCAGCGGGCATCCTGACCCGATTGACCAGCAGCAAAATGGTGACCAGACAAAAGGCCGGTACCAGTTGCACAAAGAGTAAAAAGAAGGTGCCGAGGCTGGCGTAATCCTCGGTAAACAGCACGTTGGGAATTTCCAGCAGCGCTATTTCGCTGCTGATGCCACCCACTTTCATATAGATAAAAGGAAAGAGGTTGGCCAGCAGCAGCATAAACAGCGCGACCAGCGCGTAAGCCGTGGGACGCTGGCGAGGCGCGTCCCACGTGGTGGTTAACGTTGTACCGCAGCGCGGGCAGGCGGCTTTCTGGCGATGCTCAAGCTGCGGCAAAGCCACCAGCAAATCACATTGGGGACATAAAATATGTCGCGCAGCATGATGGTGATCGCACATGACAACTCCTCGGCTCAGGCGCCGTTCTTTAATCCTTCGAGATATTCCCAGCGTTCAAAGGCGGCTTCCAGCGCCTGCTCCGCTTCGGCCAGCTGCGCCAGCACTTGCTGCGTACGATCGTGCGATTGGCCAAAGAAGTCAGGATCGGCTACCTGCTCCTGCAGCGTTTGCAGTTCGGCCTCAAGCGTTTCCAGCTTCTGCGGCAGTTGCTCCAGCTCGCGCTGCAGGTTATAGCTTAGTTTGTTCCCGCCGCGTTTGACAGTTTCTGCTTTTGGATGAGCGACTTCCGTCGTTTTTTTAACGATCGTCTGCTTTTGCGCCAAAGACTGGGCCTGCTGACCGCGGGCGTCGTGATAACCGCCTACGTACTGACCAATATGGCCGCCGCCTTCGAAGATCCAGCACTCGGTCACGGTATTGTCGACAAACTGACGATCGTGGCTGACCAGCATCACGGTGCCCTGATAGCCATCGATCAGCTCTTCCAGCAGCTCCAGCGTTTCGACATCAAGGTCGTTTGTCGGTTCATCGAGAATCAATAAGTTACTGGGTTTCAGGAACAGTCGCGCCAGCAGCAGACGGTTACGCTCCCCGCCGGACAGCGCGCGGACTGGCGTCATCGCCCGTTTCGGATGGAACAGGAAGTCCTGCAGATAGCCCAGCACGTGCCGCGGCTTACCGTTAACCATCACCTCTTGCTTACCTTCGGCGAGGTTATCCATCACCGTCCGGTCCGGATCCAGCTCTGCACGGTGCTGGTCGAAGTAGGCGACTTCCAGCTTGGTGCCAACGTGGATCCGCCCGCTGTCGGCCTGCAACTGGCCAAGCATCAGCTTCAGCAGCGTGGTTTTCCCGCAGCCATTGGGGCCGATCAGGGCAATCTTATCGCCGCGCTGGATTTGCGCGGAGAAATCTTTCACCAGCACTTTGCCGTCAACCTGATAGTTGACGTTCTCCATTTCGAAAACGATTTTGCCGGAGCGCGAAGCCTCTTCCACCTGCATCTTCGCACTGCCCATCACTTCCCGGCGCTCGCCGCGCTCGCGACGCATCGCTTTCAGGGCGCGAACGCGGCCTTCGTTGCGGGTACGACGCGCTTTAATCCCCTGGCGGATCCACACCTCTTCCTGGGCCAGCTTGCGGTCGAATTCAGCATTCTGCAGCTCTTCAACCCGCAGCGCTTCTTCTTTATCCAGCAGATACTGATCGTAATTGCCCGGATAGGTCACGAGCTTGCCGCGATCGAGATCGACGATGCGCGTCGCCATGTTGCGGATGAAGGAGCGGTCGTGCGAAATAAAGATAATGGTGCCTTTAAAGCTTTTCAGGAACCCTTCCAGCCAGTCGATAGTTTCGATATCGAGGTGGTTCGTCGGTTCATCCAGCAACAGCACGCGCGGCCCGCTGACCAGGGCACGGCCCAGCGCCGCTTTACGCAACCAGCCGCCGGAAAGCGAAGCCAGCTGCGCGTCGGCGTTAAGACCAAGCTGCTCGATCACTTCATTGATGCGGCTATCCAGCTGCCACAGGCCCAGGTTATCCAACTGTTCCTGCAGACGGGCCAGTTCATTTAAATTTTTGTCGCTCGGGTCGGTCATCACCTGATGCGAAACATCATGGTAGGCCTTCAGGTAAGCGGCCTGTTCGGCGATCCCTTCGGCGACGAAATCGTACACCGTACCGGCAACGTTGCGCGGCGGATCCTGCTGCAGACGCGCGACGATCAGATCCTGTTCATAAATAATACGCCCGTCATCCAGCCCCTGTTCACGGTTAAGGATCTTCATCAGGGTCGATTTACCGGCGCCGTTGCGCCCAACCAGACAGACGCGTTCGTTATCTTCGATATGCAGTTCAGCATTATCCAGCAGCGGCGCATCGCTGAATGAAAGCCAGGCGCCGTGCATACTAATCAGTGACATTCTTTATTCCTTTCAGGCTGCAGTAATCAGCCAGCAGTTGTGGATCTGACGGTTGCGGGCAAAATCCTGCGACAGCGTTTTTTGCGAAATCTCTTGCGCCTTCAGGCCAAGCGCCGCCAGCCCGTCATGATCCATACGGAAACCGCGTTTGTTGTTCGAGAACATAATGGTGCCGCCTTTACGCAGCAGACGTTTCAGATCGGTCATCAGGCGAATATGATCGCGCTGCACGTCAAAGGCATCTTCCATTCGTTTGGAGTTAGAGAAAGTCGGCGGATCGATAAAGATCAGATCGAACTGCTCGGTGCTTTCCCGCAGCCAGCCCAGCACGTCAGCCTGCATCAGGCGATGCGCACGACCGGTCAGGCCATTGAGACGCAGGTTGCGCTCCGCCCACTCCAGATAGGTACGCGACATATCCACCGTGGTCGTAGAGCGCGCGCCGCCCAGACCGGCGTGGACGCTGGCGCTGCCGGTATAGGAGAACAGGTTAAGGAAATCCTTACCCTTGCTCATCTGGCCGAGCATACGACGGGCGATACGGTGGTCGAGGAACAGACCGGTATCGAGGTAGTCGGTGAGGTTAACCCACAGGCGCGCGTTGTACTCCTGCACCTCGATAAAGTCGCCCTTCTCCGCCATCTTCTGATACTGGTTTTTACCCTTTTGCCGCTCGCGGGTCTTCAGCACCAGCTTGTTGGGGGCGATTTCCAGCACGGCGATGGTCGCCGCGATAATATCAAACAGACGCTGGCGCGCTTTGTGCGCATCGACGGTTTTCGGCGGCGCATACTCCTGGACCACCACCCAGTCACCGTAGCGATCGATCGCCACGTTATATTCCGGCAGATCGGCATCGTACAGGCGATAGCATTCAATGCCTTCCTGACGGGCCCACTTTTCAAATTTCTTCAGATTCTTACGCAGACGGTTGGCAAAATCTTCCGCCAGCATCGCCGGCTTGCCGCCTTCGCTTTCCGCCAGGTGATAGTTTTTCTGTATGCAGTCCAGCGGGCCGTTCTTCGCTTTGAACTGTTTATCGGCACGCAGCTGCAGGCAGCTCAGCAGTTCCGGCGAGGCGCTGAACACCGACAGGTTCCAGCCGCCAAACTGACTTTTCATGATCCGGCCCAGCAGGCTGTGCAGGGCAATCAGCGCCGGTTCGCTTTCCAGGCGCTCGCCGTACGGCGGGTTGCTGATCACGGTGCCGTACGGGCCTTTCGGCAGCGGGTTATTCAGCTGGGCGACGTCTTTGACTGCAAAATCGATCAGCTCGCCGATGCCGGCCCGGCGGGCGTTGCGGCGCGCGCGCTCAATGACGCGCTCGTCGACGTCAGAGCCATAGAAGCGCGACCCATAGGCCGCCAGCCCCTGGCGGGCGCGGGTTTGCGCTTCCGCCTTCACCTCTTTCCAGATAGCGTCATCGTGCTGCGCCCAACCGCCAAAGCCCCAGTGGCCGCGGTGCAGACCCGGCGCACGATCGGTCGCCAGCATCGCCGCTTCAATCAGCAGGGTACCGGAGCCGCACATCGGATCGAGCAGCGGCGTACCCGGTACCCAACCAGAGCGCATGACGATCGCCGCCGCGAGGTTTTCTTTGATCGGCGCCATACCGGTACCATCGCGGTAGCCGCGCAGATGCAACCCTTCCCCGCTCAGATCCAGGGAGATATGCGCCGTCTCTTTGTTCAGCCAGACGTTGATCCGCAGATCGGGCGACTCACGATCGACATTCGGGCGCGGCAGGTTTTTACGCGTGAAGCTGTCGACGATGGCGTCTTTGACTTTTAATGCGCCATACTGGCTGTTGCGGATCTCGTCATTGAGGCCGCTAAAATGTACCGCGAAGGTGGCGCCAGGGTTAAACATCTCCGTCCACGGAATGGCCTGTACGCCGAGGTACAGATCCAGATCGCTGTATACGCGACACTCGCCCAGCGGCAGCATGATGCGCGAAGCCAGCCGGCTCCACATCAGGCTTTGATACAGCAGGCGCGTATCCCCCTGAAAATGGACCCCGCCCTGGACGACCTGGCAGTCCGTCGCGCCAAGTCCTTCCAGTTCAGTTTTTAACAGCTCTTCCAGCCCACGAGCCGTACTGGCAAACAGAGAATTCATATCGTCACTTTTACTTAAAGAAAATTGGTGCGCATTATAGCCAATATGTGCCCTATGTCATAAAGTTATAGGCTTATTTTTGGAACCCGGAGGCAGCGTATGGTAACGCTCTCGCGACTTTTTATTCATCCCGTTAAATCCATGCGCGGCATGGGCCTGACCCACGCCTTTGCTGATATCAGCGGCCTGGCCTTCGATCGCCTGTTTATGGTCACCGAAACCGACGGGACCTTTATTACCGCCCGCCAGTTTCCGCAAATGGTAAAATTTATTCCGGCGCCGCTGCATGATGGCCTTCACCTGACCGCGCCGGACGGCAGCAGCGCCGTGGTGCGTTTTAGCGATTTCGCCCTGCAGGCCGAGCCCACCGAAGTCTGGGGCAACCATTTCACCGCCCTTATCGCACCCGCCGCCGTTAACCAGTGGCTCAGCGGCTTTTTCAAGCGCGATGTCCAGCTGCGCTGGCTGGGACCGCAGTTAACCCGCCGGGTGAAGCGCCACGATGCGGTACCGCTCTCCTTCGCCGACGGCTACCCGTACCTGCTGGCTAACGAGGCCTCGCTGCGCGATCTGCAGCAACGCTGCCCGGCCAGCGTAAGCATAGAACAGTTTCGTCCTAACCTCGTGGTCACCGGCGCGGCCGCCTGGGATGAAGATAGCTGGAAAGTGATCCGCGTCGGCGAAGTGGTGTTTGACGTCGCTAAGCCATGCAGCCGCTGCATTTTTACCACCGTCAGTCCAGAGCGCGGGCAGAAGCATCCCACCGGGGAGCCGCTGGAAACCTTAAAGCGTTTTCGTACTGCGCTGGACAATGGCGATGTCGATTTTGGCCAGAACCTGATTGCCCGCAACAGCGGGGTGATCCGGGTGGGTGATGAAGTCGAAATCCTCGCCCGCGGCCCGGCGAAAGCCTACGGCGCCGGCGAGAGCGACGATACTCCGGCCCCGGAAGCGCAGCAGCAAGCTACGGTTGCCATCGAATGGCAGGGTCAACAGTTTAGCGGGAATAACCAGCAGGTGCTGCTGGAGCAACTGGAGCAACAGGGCATTCGCGTACCCTATTCGTGTCGGGCAGGGATCTGCGGCAGCTGCCGCATTCGGCTGGAAGAGGGCGAAGTCAGCGCGTTAAAGAAAAATGCGGTCGCCGGGGACGGCACCATTCTCGCCTGCAGCTGCGTACCGAAAACGGCGCTGCGCCTGGCGCCTTAAACCGCCTGTCCCAGGCTGTAGCTGACCGCGCTCTGCGCCGGCTGCAGCCTGTCGTTCATGATTTTAATAACGTCGCCTAACTGCATCACGCGCCCGGCAAGGGTGAGACCCGGCTGGGCAAGCAGACAAAGCGCGGCGTTATCTCCCGGCTCCACCACCAGCAAATTCACCTGCTCCCCGGTATCGCTCAGCCAGACGCAGGCGGCGTCGCCGCCGCTCGGCTGCCACTGGTGGGGATGAGCGATAAAGTGCCAGCTTTTCGGCATCTGCGGTTTGAGAAAACGGATCGCGGTTAACGCATTGAGGACTAATTCCGCTCGCTGTTCTTTCGACAGTTCGAGATCGCGACATTTTTCTTCAAAGGAGAAATAGAGCGCGGCGTCATCGACGCAGAATCCCGACGGCGCAAAGGCATCCGGGGTCAGCATTCGCCGGGCGAAGCGCGAGCGAAATAACATGCCATTGGCCAAATCGAGCATCATGCGGTCATACTCTTCATCGTAATACCAACGCCAGTTATCGTCAGGTTTAATGCGCATTTTTCCCCCTGTCCCCTTTCATACGCCTCTGCAAAGTTGTTGCGACTTGCCGCAGAATATTTTCTAAAATTAAGAAAAGTCTAAAATGTTTAAATAAGCAACAGTGAGGGAATATAAAACAACCAGGGCCGGAAATAAAGCCCTGGGTGGGTTTCAGCGGAGGAAAAGATTAGATGTGGGTAACAATTTCTTTAATCAGCGGCGGACCTTTAAAAATAAATCCGGAATAGATCTGCACCAGCGATGCTCCGGCGGCTATCTTTTCTCGCGCAGCAATCACCGAATCAATACCGCCCACGCCGATGATAGGCAAACGACCATTCAGCTCAGCGGAGAGCATACGGATAATTTCAGTGCTCTTTAATTGTAATGGACGACCGCTAAGCCCACCGGTCTCATCGCAATGTTTCATTCCCTGAACCAGAGAACGATCGAGGGTGGTATTGGTTGCAATTACCCCATCAATATTATGACGCACGAGGCTATCGGCAACCTGGATCAATTCCTCTGGTAAAAGATCCGGCGCGATCTTCACGGCGACCGGAACATATTTCTGATGCTTTTGCTGCAGCTCAAGCTGCTTATTTTTAATACCGGAGAGTAAATCATCGAGCGCTTCACCGTATTGCAGCGTACGCAGCCCCGGGGTATTCGGTGAGGAGATATTAATGGCGATATACCCGGCGTAAGGATAGACTTTTTCCATACAAATCAGGTAATCATCTTTACCGTGCTCCACCGGCGTATCTTTATTTTTGCCGATATTGATGCCCAGCACGCCGTCAAAATGCGCCTTTTTCACGTTCTCAACCAGGTTATCAACGCCATGGTTATTAAAGCCCATGCGGTTGATCAACCCCTCGGCATCCACCAGACGGAAGATCCTCGGTTTATCGTTGCCCGGCTGCGGACGCGGGGTGACGGTGCCGATCTCAATCGAACCAAAACCCATCGCGCCCAGCGCGTCAATGCATTCCCCATTTTTATCCAGCCCGGCCGCCAGACCCAGCGGATTTTTAAAGGTCAGCCCCATGCAGGTAACGGGCCTGGCCGGTACCTTCTGGCGAACCAGCATTTCCAGCGGCGTCCCGGTGACACGGCGTAATTGTTGAAAGGTAACTTCATGAGCGCGCTCAGGATCGAGCTGAAAAAGGGCTTTACGAACGAAGGGGTAGTACATGAACTCTCCTGGATTCCCGGTGTGCAAACCGGGGGCGTATTATGTGCGATCCGCAGCTGAAAGGGAATTGACCTGCGACAAAAAATCACCCATCAGCGCAAACGATTACCTCTCCCCGCGCCGTTATGCGCTTTTCGGCTATCTAACGGTGGATAAATCATTTAGGGAAATAATGGTGCTCTGTCACACTCACTGCAAATGTTATCAATTATAGATAAATGCAAACATTTAGTTATAAGGAGAGAGAGATGCGCGTCATTACGCTTGCGGGCAGCCCGCGTTACCCTTCCCGTTCCAGCGCCCTGCTGGAATATGCCAGAGAGACGCTCACCGCCGCCGATATCGAAGTCTGCCACTGGCATCTGCAGAACTTTGCCCCGGAAGACCTCCTGTACGCTCGCTTTGACAACCCGGCGCTACAAACGCTCAATGAGCAACTGTCCGGGGCCGACGGTCTGATTATCGCCACGCCGGTGTATAAAGCCTCGTTTTCCGGCGCCCTGAAAACCCTGCTCGATCTGCTTCCTGAGCGCGCGCTGGAGGGCAAAATCGTGCTACCGCTGGCCACTGGCGGCACCATCGCCCACATGCTGGCGGTGGACTACGCTCTGAAACCCGTCCTGAATGCCCTGAAGGCCCAGGAGATCCTCCATGGCGTCTTCGCCGATGACAGCCAGGTCACGGATTACCAGCATAAGCCGCAGTTCACCCCTAACCTGCAGCGGCGCCTGGATGAGTCCCTGGAGACCTTCTGGCAGGCGCTGCATCGTCCCAGCAGCCGCGCCCCGTCGTTAACGTCTCTGCGTGGGGTGGAACATGTTTAATCCTCTCCGCGCGCTGACCCTCGGCGGACTGCTGTTGTTCTCCGCGCTGGGCCACGCCGCCCCGGCGGCGCCCGATGCCCTGCGCATTGGTTATCAGAAAGGCAGCGTCAGCATGGTGCTGGCGAAGAGCCATCAGCTGCTGGAGCAGCGCTATCCGGGCACCCATATCTCGTGGATTGAATTCCCGGCCGGTCCGCAGATGCTGGAGGCGCTGAACGTCGGCAGCATTGACATCGGCAGTACTGGCGACATTCCGCCTATCTTTGCTCAGGCGGCGGGCGCCGATCTGGTCTATATCGGTTCGGAGCCGCCCAAGCCCAAAGCGGAAGTCATCCTGGTGGCGCAAGGCAGTCCTATTCACAACGTTGCCGAATTAAAAGGGAAAAAGGTCGCTTTCCAGAAAGGTTCCAGCTCCCACAATCTGCTGCTGCGCGCCCTGCAGCTGGCGGGCCTGAAATTTAGCGATATTCAGCCGGTTTACCTTGCCCCCGCCGATGCGCGCGCCGCCTTCCAGCAGGGTAATGTCGACGCCTGGGCCATCTGGGATCCGTACTACTCCGCCGCGCTGCTGCAGGGCGGCGCACGGGTACTTACTGACGGAACCGATCTGAAACAGACGGGATCGTTCTATCTTGCTTCCCGACCCTACGCTGAACGCAATGGCGCTTTCATTGAAGGCGTACTCGATACCTTTACTCAGGCCGATGCCCTGACCCATAGCCAGCGCGCGCAAAGCATTACGCTGCTGGCGAAAACGATGGGATTACCGGAAGCGGTGATCGCCAGCTATCTGGACCATCGTCCCCCCACCTCAGTAACCCCGGTGAGCGCCGAAACCGCCGCTCGCCAGCAGCAGACGGCCGACCTGTTCTATGAGAACAAGCTGGTGCCGAAAAAAGTTGATATCCGGGCCCGTATCTGGCAGCCCGCCGCCGCACAAGGAGCGAAATCATGAGTCTGAATATGTTCTGGTTTTTACCGACCCATGGTGATGGTCGTTATCTGGGCACCGAAGAGGGCGCCCGTCCGGTCGATTACGGCTATCTGCAGCAAATCGCGCAGACGGCGGATCGGCTGGGGTTCACCGGCGTGCTGATCCCGACCGGACGCTCATGTGAAGATGCCTGGCTGGTTGCGGCCTCGATGATCCCGGTGACGCAGCGGCTGAAATTTCTTGTCGCCCTCAGGCCTAGCGTGGTGTCGCCGACGGTAGCCGCCCGCCAGGCGGCGACCCTGGACCGACTGTCAAACGGCCGGGCGCTGTTCAATCTGGTCACCGGCAGCGATCCCGCCGAGCTGGCCGGCGACGGCGTCTTCCTCGACCACACCGAGCGCTATGAGGCCTCAGCTGAATTTACCCACATCTGGCGCAAGCTGATGGAGGGAGAAACCGTCACCTTTAACGGCAAGCATCAGCGCGTTCGCGACGCTAAGCTGCTGTTCCCGCCGCTCCAGCAGCCCCGTCCACCGCTCTATTTCGGCGGATCGTCTGACGTCGCGCAGGATCTGGCCGCCGAGCAGGTCGATCTCTATCTCACCTGGGGTGAACCGCCGAAGCAGGTGGCAGAGAAGATTGCTCAGGTCCGGGAGAAAGCGGCCCGGCATGGGCGCCGGGTGCGTTTTGGCATCCGTCTGCACGTGATCGTGCGGGAAACCAACGAGGAAGCCTGGCAGGCGGCGGACAGCCTTATCTCCCACCTTGATGATGAAACGATCGCCCGCGCCCAGGCGGCCTTCGCCAGAACCGACTCCGTCGGTCAACAGCGAATGGCGGCGCTGCACAACGGTCGACGCGATCAGCTCGAGATCAGCCCCAACCTGTGGGCCGGCGTCGGCTTAGCGCGCGGCGGCGCCGGTACTGCGCTGGTGGGCGATGCCGCCACCGTTGCCGAACGAATCAATGAATACGCTGCGCTGGGTATTGATAGCTTTATCTTCTCCGGCTATCCGCATCTGGAAGAGGCGTATCGGGTCGGCGAGCTGTTGTTCCCCCTGCTCGACGTCGCCGTGCCGTCTATCCCGCAGCCGCAAAACCTGCGCCTGCAGGGGGAAGCGGTCGCCAACGAGTTTATCCCGCGTAAAGTGGCGCAAAGCTGAGGAGACACTGATGGCAAAATCAACCCATCCCCTGTTGTTACGCCTCGCCCCCTGGCTGCTGCCGGTGGGGACGGTCATTGTCTGGCAGCTGGCCTCGTCCGTCGGCTGGCTCTCGACGCGGGTGCTTCCCTCGCCGGAGGGGGTATTGAAAGCGTTCTGGACGCTCTCGGCCAGCGGTGAGCTGTGGCAGCATCTGGCCATCAGCTCGTGGCGGGCGCTGGTCGGCTTCGCCATCGGCGGCTCCATCGGGCTGGTGCTCGGCCTGATTAGCGGCCTGTCACGCTGGGGCGAGCGCCTGCTGGACACCTCGATCCAGATGCTGCGCAATGTGCCGCATCTGGCGCTGATCCCGCTGGTGATTTTATGGTTCGGCATCGACGAGACCGCCAAGATCTTCCTTGTGTCGCTGGGCACTCTGTTCCCGATCTATATCAACACCTGGCACGGGATCCGTAATATCGACCGTGGGCTGGTAGAGATGGCGCGCAGCTATGGTTTATCCGGCTTCGCGCTGTTCCGTCACGTGATTTTACCCGGCGCCCTGCCCTCAATTATGGTCGGCGTGCGTTTCGCTCTTGGCCTGATGTGGCTGACGCTTATTGTCGCTGAAACCATCTCGGCGAATGCCGGTATCGGTTATCTGGCGATGAATGCGCGTGAATTTCTACAAACCGACGTGGTGGTGGTCGCCATCATTCTTTACGCCATCCTTGGCAAACTGGCCGATGTCTGCGCCCAGCTGCTGGAACGGCTCTGGCTGCGCTGGAACCCGGCGTATCATCTTCAGGAGGCTAACGCATGAACACTGCCCGTCTGACCCCAGGTATCCCGCTGCTGCTGAACGGGGTGACGAAACGCTATGGCGATAACACTATTCTTAACGAGCTGGATCTGCATATTCCCAGCGGCCAGTTTGTGGCGGTGGTGGGCCGCAGCGGCGGCGGCAAGAGTACCCTGCTGCGCCTGCTGGCGGGTCTGGAAAAACCGAACGCTGGCGAGCTGCTGGCGGGCGCGACACCCCTGGCGGCGATCCAGGACGACACCCGGATGATGTTTCAGGATGCGCGCCTGCTGCCGTGGAAAACGGTGATTGATAACGTCGGGCTGGGGTTAAAAGGCGCCTGGCGCGACGCCGCCCTACAGGCATTGGCCAGCGTCGGACTCGAGAGCCGTGCGCAGGAGTGGCCGGCGGCGCTGTCAGGTGGGCAAAAGCAGCGCGTTGCGCTGGCCCGCGCGCTGATCCATCGCCCGCGCCTGCTGCTGCTGGACGAGCCGCTGGGAGCGCTGGACGCCCTCACCCGTCTGGAGATGCAGGAGCTGATCGTCTCTCTGTGGCAGGAGCATGGTTTTACGGTCCTGCTGGTGACGCACGACGTCAGTGAAGCGGTGGCCATGGCCGACCGGGTGCTGTTAATTGAAGAGAAGAAAATTGGCCTCGATTTGAACGTGGATATTCCGCGACCGCGGCGCACCGGGTCGGCGAAGCTGGCCGAGCTGGAGGCAGAGGTGCTGGATCGGGTGATGAAACGCGGCGACAGCGAGCGTGCGCCGCGTTTGTTTAGTCATGGCTAACTAACGTCCCCGGCCCGCGCTTCGCTCGGCCGGGCTACCAAATCGCACAGCGCTGTAGCCCCGGTAAGCGAGAGCGCAACCGGGGATTTTGCCACCGTTACGCCAGCGCCTTACTGATTTTCTCGAACAGATCGCCGGAGAGATTCTCCAGCCCCTTCAACTGCTCCAGCGCAGCGCGCATCAGCGCCTGTCGCTTCTCATCATAACGCTTCAGACGAATCAACGGCTCAATCAGTCGCGACGCCACCTGCGGGTTGCGCTGGTTAAGTTCGGTCAGCATCTCCACCAGGAACTGGTAGCCGCTGCCGTCTTCAGCATGGAACGCCGCCGGGTTGCTGCTGGCGAAAGCACCGATTAACGACCGCACACGGTTCGGGTTGCTCATGCTGAATGAACGGTGATTCAGCAGACCACGCACTGTTTCCACCACATTGGCCGCCGGGCTGGTGGACTGCAGGATAAACCACTTATCCATCACCAGACCGTCCTGATGCCATTTATCGTCATACTCCTGCATCAGCGCATCGCGGCTCGGCAGCTCGGCGGCAACCGCTGCCGACAGGGCGGCCAGCGCGTCGGTCATGTTATCCGCCTGGTGATACTGCGCCGACACCAGCTTATCGCCCAGCGTTGGCTCCGCAAACGCCAGATAGCGCAGGCAGGTATTGCGCAGGGCACGCTTACCAATATCGGCGTGCTCCACACGGTAGCTGTCGAGTTTATTGGCGTGATAAACAGCGAGGAATTCGTCCGCCAGTTCGTTCGCCAGAGTGCGGGTGAGCGCTTCGCGCACGGTGGCGATGGCGATCGGATCGATAATGGCGAACATCTCGGCGATTTCGTTGGCCGACGGCAGGGTTAAGATCTCGGCGGCCAGCGCCGGGTCAATCTTCTCGTCCAGCAGGATGGCGCGGAAGGCGTCCGCCACATGCACCGGCAGCGACAGCGGCTGTCCCTGCTGATGACGGTTGACGTTCAGCTTGATGTAGGTCGCGAGCAGGCTCTGCGCCGCATCCCAGCGCGAGAAATCATTCCGCGCATGGCGCATCAGGAAGGTGAGCTGCTGATCGCTCCACTTATATTCCAGTTTCACTGGTGCTGAAAATTCGCACAGCAGCGCCGGCACCGGCTGGAAATAGACGTTATCGAAGACGAAAGTCTGCTCGGCCTGAGTTACATTGAGCACGGGGTGCAGCGGATGGCCGCCCTTCTGCAGGGGGATCACCTTGCCTTCGTTATCGTACAGCTCAATGGCAAACGGGATATGCAACGGCTGCTTCTCGGCCTGCTCGGCGGTCGGCGGCGTACGCTGGCTGATGGTCAGCGTGTACTGCTCGGTTTCCGGGTTGTAGTCGTCATGCACGGTGACGATTGGCGTACCGGACTGGCTGTACCAGCGGCGGAAGTGTGACAGATCGACGTTAGAGGCATCCTCCATCGCCTGGACGAAATCATCGCAGGTGGCGGCGCTGCCGTCATGGCGTTCAAAGTACAGCTGCATCCCTTTCTGGAAGTTTTCTTCACCCAGCAGGGTGTGCAACATGCGGATCACTTCGGCACCCTTTTCATAGACCGTCAGGGTGTAGAAGTTGTTCATCTCGATAACCATATCCGGACGGATCGGGTGCGCCATCGGGCTGGCGTCTTCGGCAAACTGTAGCCCGCGCATGGTGCGCACGTTGTTGATGCGGTTCACCGCCCGTGAGCCGAGGTCGGAACTGAACTCCTGATCGCGGAACACGGTCAGCCCCTCTTTTAGGCTGAGCTGGAACCAGTCACGACAGGTGACGCGGTTGCCGGTCCAGTTATGGAAATATTCATGACCAATCACGCGCTCAATATCAAGATAGTCTTTATCGGTGGCGGTATCGGTACGGGCCAGGACATATTTGGAGTTAAAGACGTTGAGTCCTTTGTTCTCCATCGCGCCCATATTAAAGAAGTCGACAGCGACAATCATATAGATGTCGAGGTCGTACTCGAGGCCAAAGCGCTCCTCATCCCATTTCATGGAATTTTTCAGCGAGGTCATTGCCCACGGCGCGCGGTCGAGATTGCCGCGATCGACGTACAGCTCCAGCGCCACTTCACGACCGGAGCGAGTGGTAAAGGTGTCACGCAGGACGTCAAAATCACCGGCCACCAGCGCAAACAGGTAGCACGGTTTCGGGAACGGATCCTGCCACTGTACCCAGTGACGGCCATTCTCCAGCTCTCCCTGCGCCATGCGGTTGCCGTTGGAGAGCAGGAACGGGTATTTCGCTTTGTCGGCGATGATTTTGGTGGTAAACCGCGCCAGCACGTCCGGGCGGTCCAGGTACCAGGTAATATGGCGGAAACCTTCCGCTTCGCACTGAGTACACAGCGCTTCGCCTGACTGATACAGGCCTTCCAGCGCGGTGTTTGCCGCCGGGCTGATCTCATTGACGATGGTCAGGGTGAAATGCTCCGGCAGACCGCCGATCACCAGCTGATTGTTTTCTTCTTTATAGTTACTCCACGGCTGGCCGTTCACTTGCAGCGCGATCAGGGTCAGATCTTCGCCGTCGAGGCGCAATGGCACATCAGACGCAGCCGCGTGGCGGGAGACCTTGCTCTCGGCCGTAACGACGGTTTTTGCGGCATCCAGGTCAAAGGTCAAATCGATATCGCTAATCAGATACTCCGGCGCACGATAGTCGTGGCGGTATTTGGCTTGGGGCTGTTGTGTCATAAAAAACCTTTCGCATCTTGGGTAAAGTGTCGTCCCAGTCTATTCCCGTTGTGTCAATCGCGCTATGCAGAATCTTCATCTTTTCAATGTGAAACACGAAAACCGCTACATTTTGTTAACACGCGCGGCACGAAATGCCCTCGACCCGACGCAAAGCTTGTGGTGTGATCCATGTTCAATATATTAAACTAGGCCTCGCAAATGACCGTCAGCGTCGCCATCGCTCGCCATCGCGGGACAGAGCCGGGTAATAAAGGTATACTCCGCCTCCTTTTTTCGCGTTGGTTTGGATGGAACGCTCCAGTGAGAGGATGCTACTGCGCACCATGACACAATTCACTTCTCCTGTACTGCACTCGCTGCTTGATACGGATGCCTACAAGCTGCACATGCAGCAGGCTGTCTTCCACCGCTACGGCGATGTGCATGTGGCGGCGGAGTTTCGCTGCCGCGGAGACGACCTTCTCGGCATTTATGCCGACGCGATCCGCGAGCAGGTGGAGTCCATGCGCGACCTGAGACTGCGGGATGATGAATATCACTGGTTGTCCACCCTTCCCTTTTTCCGCCAGGATTATCTCGACTGGCTGCGCGATTTTCGCTATGACCCGCGCCAGGTCACGGTCAGCAATGACAACGGCAAGCTGAACATTCGCCTTACCGGCCCGTGGCGTGAAGCCATCATGTGGGAAGTCCCGCTGCTGGCGGTGATAAGCGAGCTGGTCCATCGCTATCGTTCACCAGAAATGGGCGTCGATCAGGCGCTGAACACGCTGGAACATAAGCTAGGCGACTTCGCCAGCATGACCGCTGGCCTCGATATGCGCGCCTTCCGCCTGATGGACTTCGGCACCCGCCGTCGTTTTTCACGCGAAGTGCAAGAGGCCATTGTGCAACGTCTGCAGCAGGAGCCGTGGTTTGTCGGCACCAGCAATTACGATCTGGCTCGTCGTTTACATTTAACCCCGATGGGCACCCAGGCGCACGAATGGTTCCAGGCCCACCAGCAGATCAGCCCGAACCTCGCCAGCAGCCAGCGGGCGGCCCTTGCCGCCTGGCTGGAAGAGTATCCCGACCAGCTGGGCATCGCGCTGACCGACTGCATCACCATGGATGCGTTCCTGCGCGATTTTGGTCCGGAATTCGCTACCCGCTATCAGGGTTTGCGCCATGACTCCGGCGACCCGGTGGAATGGGGTGAAAAAGCCATCGCCCATTATCAGAAGCTGGGCATCGATCCGCTGAGCAAAGTGCTGGTCTTCTCCGATAATCTCGATCTCGCCAAAGCGGTCGATTTGTATCGCCACTTCGCCTCGCGGGTGAAATTGAGCTTTGGTATCGGCACCCGTTTAACCTGCGATCTGCCGCAGGTTAAACCGCTCAATATCGTGATTAAGCTGGTGGAATGTAACGGCAAACCGGTGGCGAAACTCTCCGACAGCCCGGGGAAAACCATCTGCCACGATAAGGCCTTCGTCCGCGCCCTGCGCGAGGCGTTCGACCTGCCGCCGATTAAAAAGGCGAGCTAATTCCCCTAAGGAGCCTTTCAGGCTCCTTTTTCTTTATTATTTATTGCCGAATTATCCGCTTATGATGCGAAATCTACTTGTCTGATGGAAGATGACAGGTAACATAGATATCCCCCCGCTGTAGGGGGAAGAGACTTTTTTATTGGACTACATAGAGAGATTATTATGAGCGTTGTGCCTGTAGCCGACGTACTCCAGGGCCGCGTTGCCGTTGACAGCGAAGTCACGGTCCGCGGATGGGTGCGTACCCGCCGAGATTCTAAAGCTGGCTTTTCATTCCTCGCCGTCTATGACGGTTCCTGCTTTGATCCTGTACAGGCCGTTATTAATAATTCTCTGCCCAATTACAATCAGGAAGTGCTGCGTCTGACCACCGGTTGCTCGGTGATTGTCACCGGTAAAGTCGTGGCTTCCCAGGGCCAGGGTCAAAGCTTTGAGATCCAGGCGACCAGCGTGGAAGTCACCGGCTGGGTGGAAGACCCGGACACCTACCCGATGGCGGCCAAGCGCCACAGCATCGAGTATCTGCGTGAAGTAGCGCACCTGCGTCCGCGCACCAACCTGATTGGCGCGGTAGCTCGCGTGCGTCATACCCTGGCGCAGGCGCTGCACCGATTCTTCGACGAACAGGGCTTCTTCTGGGTTTCCACCCCGCTGATCACCGCTTCCGATACCGAAGGCGCCGGCGAAATGTTCCGCGTGTCGACGCTGGATCTGGAAAACCTGCCGCGTAACGATCAGGGCAAAGTCGACTTCGATAAAGACTTCTTTGGTAAAGAGTCGTTCCTGACCGTATCCGGCCAGCTGAACGGCGAGACCTATGCCTGCGCACTGTCGAAAATCTACACCTTCGGCCCAACCTTCCGCGCCGAAAACTCCAACACCAGCCGCCACCTGGCGGAGTTCTGGATGCTGGAGCCGGAAGTCGCCTTCGCGAGCCTGAACGATGTTGCTGGTCTGGCGGAAGCGATGCTCAAGTACGTCTTTAAGGCGGTACTGGAAGAGCGTGCGGATGACATGCAGTTCTTCGCCGAGCGCGTAGACAAAGACGCTATCGACCGACTGCAGCGTTTCGTCTCCGCTGACTTTGCCCAGGTGGATTACACCGATGCCGTCACTATCCTGGAAAACTGCGGCAAGCAGTTTGAGAACCCGGTTTACTGGGGCGTGGATCTCTCCTCCGAGCACGAGCGTTATCTGGCCGAAGAGCACTTCAAAGCGCCGGTCGTGGTGAAAAACTACCCGAAAGACATTAAGGCCTTCTACATGCGCCTTAACGAAGACGGTAAAACCGTCGCGGCAATGGATGTCCTGGCGCCGGGTATCGGTGAGATCATCGGTGGTTCCCAGCGTGAAGAGCGTCTCGACGTGCTGGACGCACGTATGGCAGAGATGGGGCTCAACAAAGAAGACTACTGGTGGTATCGCGACCTGCGCCGCTACGGCACCGTACCGCACTCCGGCTTTGGTCTGGGCTTCGAACGTCTGATCGCTTACGTTACCGGCGTGCAGAACGTCCGCGATGTCATTCCGTTCCCGCGTACCCCGCGCAACGCGACATTCTAAATTTTTCTGACATAAACCTGAAAGGCCAGCGCAAGCTGGCCTTTTTTTATGTCAATTACTGTTAGCAAAATTCAACAAACTTAAACATCAAGACCTGGAAATCACATTTATGTTACGCACTGTTTCGGTGCACACCGGTGATGCAGATCGCACTTTATGTTCATATCAGAGCAAAACCCCTGATAAATTTGCTCATTTTTTAACCATTCGCCGCACGTCTTGCCAAGACAGAGGCTGAATAAAAAGAAGACGAATTCAACACATAAAATGAACGAATTGCCGCTTATCCAAATTAATCATAAATAATTCATATAGATAGATAAGCGATGGCGTTTTACCTCATCAGGTGGAACGGAATTTTGATTAAGTTCACAAAGTTCCCCAAAATACACATTTAGTTACATGATTTTTCGTTTTGTTACTCATATGAGATATTCGTAGCATTTTCCGGCTAGCGAAACGTTGTCGCGGATGGAAAGATGCCTTCAGACACCAAACTCTCATCAATGGTTCTGTAATTTTTTATTGACAGAACTTATTGACGGCAGTGGCACGTGTTCATATAAAAAATATTAATGAGGGTAATAAATAATGATGAAGCGCAATATTCTGGCAGTGGTGATCCCTGCCCTGCTGGTAGCCGGTGCAGCCAACGCTGCAGAAATCTATAACAAAAACGGCAACAAACTGGACTTCTATGGGAAAATGGTCGGCGAGCACGTCTGGACCACCAATGGCGACACCAGCAGCGACGATACCACCTATGCCCGTATCGGCCTGAAAGGCGAAACTCAGATCAACGATCAGCTGACCGGTTACGGCCAGTGGGAATACAACATGGATGCGTCCAACGTTGAAGGTTCCCAACCGACGAAAACCCGTCTGGCGTTCGCGGGTCTGAAAGCGGGCGAATACGGTTCATTCGACTACGGCCGTAACTACGGCGCGATCTACGATGTCGAAGCAGCAACCGATATGCTGGTTGAATGGGGCGGCGACGGCTGGAACTACACCGACAACTACATGACCGGCCGTACCAACGGCGTGGCAACCTACCGTAACTCTGACTTCTTTGGTCTGGTTGACGGTCTGAGCTTCGCGCTGCAGTACCAGGGTAAAAACGACCACGACCGTGCGGTTCGCAAGCAGAATGGCGACGGCTTCAGCACCGCAGCCACCTACGCGTTCGACAACGGTATCGCACTGTCTGCAGGCTACTCCGGCTCCAACCGTAGCGTCGATCAGAAAGCTGACGGCAATGGCGACAAAGCCGAAGCCTGGGCAACCTCTGCAAAATATGACGCCAACAACGTCTATGCAGCGGTCATGTACTCTCAGACCTACAACATGACTCCGGAAGAAGATAACCACTTCGCGGGCAAAACCCAGAACTTTGAAGCTGTCGTACAGTATCAGTTCGACTTCGGCCTGCGTCCGTCCATCGGTTACGTGCAGACCAAAGGTAAAGACCTGCAGTCACGTGCTGGCTTCTCCGGCGGCGATGCGGATCTGGTTAAATACATCGAAGTGGGTACCTGGTACTACTTCAACAAGAACATGAACGTCTACGCTGCGTATAAATTCAACCAGCTGGACGACAACGATTACACCAAAGCGGCTGGCGTAGCCACCGACGACCAGGCGGCCGTGGGTATCGTTTACCAGTTCTAATCTGCAGTACACCCCTTCGTGATATGCCTTCAAAGCAGGACTTCGGTCCTGCTTTTCTGTATTCGTGAGGCAAAGATCGTATCTTTCGAAAACCTTCTCGCTTTTTGTCGCAAACGGTTGGCAATTCGTTATTCTCCCGTTAACCTGATAGCGGATTTCCCTTCAGTAATCACAATGGAACCTCGTCATGTTTGAGAACATTACCGCCGCCCCAGCCGACCCGATTTTAGGTCTGGCCGATCTGTTTCGTGCCGATGACCGCCCTGAAAAAATTAACCTCGGAATTGGTGTTTACAAGGATGAAACCGGTAAAACACCCGTTCTGACCAGCGTCAAGAAAGCAGAGCAGTACCTGCTGGAAAATGAAACGACTAAAAACTATCTGGGCATCGATGGTATTCCTGAATTTGGTCGCTGCACCCAGGAGCTGCTGTTCGGTAAAGGCAATGCGATTATCGCTGATAAACGCGCCCGCACTGCGCAGACCCCTGGCGGTACTGGCGCTCTGCGTGTCGCGGCTGACTTCCTCGCCAAAAACACCGACGTGAAACGCGTGTGGGTGAGCAACCCAAGCTGGCCGAACCACAAGAGCGTGTTTACCTCTGCCGGGCTGGAAGTGCGCGAATATACCTACTACGACGCCGCTAACCATGCGCTGGACTTTGAGGGTCTGCTGGCCAGCCTGACCGAAGCCCAGGCCGGCGACGTGGTGCTGTTCCACGGCTGCTGCCACAACCCGACCGGTATCGATCCGACGCTCGACCAGTGGCAGCAGCTGGCTCAGCTGTCAGTGGAAAAAGGCTGGCTCCCGCTGTTTGATTTCGCCTACCAGGGCTTTGCCCGCGGTCTGGAAGAAGATGCTGAAGGTCTGCGCGCCTTTGCTGCGCTGCACAAAGAGCTGCTGGTCGCCAGCTCCTACTCGAAAAACTTTGGCCTGTACAACGAGCGCGTCGGCGCCTGCACGCTGGTCGCCGCCGATCAGGAGACCGTTGACCGCGCATTCAGTCAGATGAAATCGGTGATCCGCGCCAACTACTCCAACCCGCCTGCGCATGGCGCCTCCGTGGTCGCCACCATTCTGAGCAACGATGCGCTGCGTGCGATCTGGGAGCAGGAGCTGACCGATATGCGCCAGCGCATCCAGCGTATGCGCCTGCTGTTCGTCAACACCCTGCAGGAGAAAGGCGCGAGCCGCGACTTCAGCTTTATCAGCCAGCAGAACGGCATGTTCTCATTCAGCGGCCTGACTAAAGAACAGGTGCTGCGCCTGCGTGAAGAGTTCGCCATCTATGCGGTTGCTTCCGGACGTATCAACGTGGCCGGGATGACGCCTGACAATATGGCGCCGCTGTGCGAAGCCATCGTCGCAGTACTGTAAGCGACAGCGTGCTCTAAGCGAGATAAAAGAAAAAGGCCGCAAATGCGGCCTTTTTTATGTGTTCGCGTCATGTCTGTTACCAGACCGGCATCTCATCCTGCAGGAACGGGTTGTTACGGCGTTCCTCACCCAGCGTCGACAGCGGACCATGGCCGGGAATAAAGGTCACGTCATCGCCCAGCGGCAACAGCTTATCCTTAATGGCCGCAATCAGCTGTCCATGGTCGCCGCGTGGAAAATCGCTGCGCCCCACCCCGCCTTTAAAAATCACGTCTCCGGAAATGAGCAATCGGGAAGCGTCATCAAAGAAGACCACGTGACCCGGCGTATGGCCCGGACAGTGCAGTACCTGCAGCGCCACATTCCCTACATTGACCACATCGCCTTCATTGAGCCAGCGATCCGGACGCAGCGGCTGGCAATCCTCCAGGCCGAACATCCGGCTTTGCGCCGGCAATCCTTCCAGCCAGAACTCATCTTCTTTTTCCGGACCAATAACCGGTACGCCATAATGCTGCGCCAGTTCCGCAGCGGCGCCGACGTGATCGAGATGGCCATGCGTCAGCAGGATCTGCATCAGCGTGACGCCCGCCTCCGCCACCACCGCTTTGATACGTTCAGCATCGCCGCCAGGATCGACCAGCGCCGCCAGGCGGGTTTGTTCGCACCAGATGAGAGAACAGTTCTGCGCGAACGCGGTAACCGGAATAATACGATAGTTCATGACGCTCCTTTCGTTACCAGTGCCTTACGGGACCGGTATCAATATGCACAAAGTTACTACGTGGGTAATATCCTACACCACCTGCGCGCATAGATAACGCCGCTTTGCGAATATTGCTTAACGAAATACCTTCAATATGGAAATCCATTGCCTGCCCCTTGGTGTGATAGCTGTGTTTTGCCACACCACGGCTTCGTGCGCGAAGCTCATCATTGGTATCGAGGGAACGATAACCAGAAATAAGCTGGACAGGTTTGTTGGTGCCAAGCAATCCCTGCAACCGATAAAGATGATCGAACAGATTTGGATCGATGGACTTAATTTTATTCGCGCGGTAATCACGGAAAAAATGATTAAGTCTTGCTAATTCATCCTGAATATAGCCTCTGCCATCGAAAAACTCCGCCTTGAGCGATTCACCGGTATGCAGGTTATTCAGCGTCAAAATACGCGGGCGGGGGGTCGAGAGGGTGGCAAATGCCGGCGCAGGGAGAATGGCGGCAGCACCCAGCGCAGCACCACCCAACGCCAGCAATCTGCGGCGATTAGCGTCAAATTTGTCCATGATAATCAGGTCTACAGTCAATGAATCGTTATATACTTTTTCCGCATCGCGCGAGGCTAACCGCCAGCTCGCCATCGCTCGCCACAGCCGTGATGCTGTCCGGCAAAGGAGAGCGTTCGCGCTGACCGCGCTACGCATTGAGCGGAATGATATGTATATGCACTTCTGGCGCACGAAAGGCACCTTACCGGGCATTATTGCCAACGTCAAGGCAGCCTCACCCCAGGAAAATCGGGCGCTGCAGAGGAGCAGCGCCCTTTTTTACCCAGTGCTAGGACAACAAAATCCATTGAACTACTTCATTTACCTGATTAATTGTTCCGCTTTCGTCAGAATTTGTGCACTGGATCGCGCGGTGAGATCGTAATTGTAAATATCTGTTCGATATTGTGTACGTCCATCAGCGTCCACAAAAGCCGTTAAGTAATATAAATTCACCGGTATATTTTGCCGAATATTGACATAGCGCGTATCCCCTTGCTTCAGGGCATCGGAAATACGCGTGTCGTTCCAGCCCGCATCCTGCAGCAACATATTGGCCAGCTCCGAGGCCTTATTGACGCGTACGCAGCCGGAGCTGAGCGCGCGAACATCTTTCTGGAACAGATTATGGTTCGGCGTATCGTGCAGATAAATAGCATCTGAACTCGGCATATTAAACTTGTAGCGGCCCAGTGAGTTACGCGCTCCAGGCGCCTGCTGAAAACGGAACGGTAAATTATTCTCGGTGATGGTCGACCAGTCGACCCGATAAGGATCGATGGTCTCTTTACTGTTCCAGCCGCGCATCACGGTGTAGCCATGCTGCTCCAGATAGCCTGGATTGTTACGCACCTTCGGCAGGATATCTTTGCGCGCCAGCGTCGGCGGCACGTTCCACGGTGGATTGACCACCACGTTGTTCAGCGCGCTGCTCATCATTGGCGTTTTGCGGTCCGGACGCCCGACGATCACCCGCGAGGCCAGCACCTGGCTGCCATCCTGGTAATAGACCAGCGAGAAAGCGGGAATATTCACCATAATGCCGGTCGACAGTTTGCCCGGTAGCAGGCGTAAACGCTGAATATTCAAGGCCAGCACCCCCGCACGCTGCGCGGAAGAGACGTTGAGCCAGTCGCGGGTGGACTGGCCAATGACGCCATCCGCACCCAGCCCCTGCATGGCCTGAAAGCGCTTAACCCCCTCCACCAGCTGGCGATCGTACACGCCGCGCGCCGCGGGTTTGCTCTTTTTCTTCGCCGACGGGCTCACCACATCGCCGGGCAGAACGATATTGGCGGTATTGTCCAGCATCCCGGTACGCTGGAGGATCTCGCGCAGGGCACCGATATCATTGCTCCATTCGCCGGGGCGCAGCGAGCCGCTACCGGTCATCTGCGGCCACGGGCGAGAATCAGCCACCAGCGCCAACAACGACTGGTGCATGGCCTCATACTGCGGATGATGCGGCGCCAGGCCAGCGATAAACGCTGGCAGGGAGCCATTGTCCAGCGCCAGCTGCCACTGGTTAATCACCGATAGCGGCGGGGTCGCCATCTTGTACGGCGTCGAGCTATATAGCCAGCGGGTCCCCTGGGTGGGGATGCCGCTGATAAAGTGCAAATAGCCCATCATGGCATCCGACAACACCACATCGCGCGCCATGCCGCTGACGGCGGGATCGGTCAGCAGGCTGACCCAGGTGGTAAACTGCGGCTGAAAACCGGCGATGGCGATCTCCGCCAGCTGCTGCTGGAACGCCTGCACCGCCTCGCGGTTCTCCCACATCGGTTTCATATCTCTGGCGGCGTACAGCGACACCAGCGGATTGATAAAGACAGGTTTGTACCCTGCCGGCAACAGCGCCTCGATCTGGGCGCGACTGTTTGCCGCCGCCTCCATCGACAGCGGCTGCTCACCGGCCAGCTTCGCGACCGCCGGCGATTGCCCATCGCTTTGCGTCAGCGCGACGGAAAGCTCTCCAGGCGTAGCGGAGCTATCACCAGGTACGACTTCAGGCTCTGCGGCCTGGACATTGAACAGCGGAGCAAATGCCAGTGCCAGGCTCAGGCTGAGCGCTGACAATGGACGACCATACCGTTTCTTTAGCAACATCCCTTGCCCCCTGTTGTCACACATTGCCGCCCACAAATTAGTGGGCTTTATCACAGTATATAAAGACGGAAAGGCTTTTGCCTTACCTAATGTAAAGAAGCTTAAAGATTATACCACCCAGGCATACCAGGCTGGATAGCAAAAAGGGCAACTTAACGTTGCCCTTTTCAGCGCTTAGCCGCCAGAATTTAGCCGCAGCCTCAGGAGGCGTCGGCCGTTCCCGGCAGTGCTTCCGGTACCGGTGCGGCAAAACCGCGCAGGCCGACAACGTGTACGTGTTCGTGATTATTAAACACTTTACGCACCAGTTTATAGGTCGTGCCTTTTTCCGGGCTGATATTTTCCGGCGCCGCGATAATCAGCTGCATCTCCAGACGTTCGCACAGCTCGAACAACGTGGCGATGGAGCGGGCGTCGAGACGCGCCGCTTCATCGAGGAACAGCAGACGGCAAGGCGAGATATCCTTGCCGCGCAGGCGACGAGACTCATCTTCCCAGCTCTGCACCACCATTACCAGAATCGACATCCCGGTACCGATCGCTTCCCCGGTCGACAGCGCGCCGGACTCCGCGCGCAGCCAGCCGTCGGAGCCGCGGTTAACTTCCACTTCCATCTCCAGATAGTTGCGGTAGTCGAGTAGCTCTTCGCCGATGGTTTGCGGCGTGCGCTGCCCCATGTCGATCTGCGGGTTCAGGCGCTGATACAGCTTGGCCAGCGCTTCCGAGAAGGTCAGGCGATTGCTGTTAAACAGATCCTGATGCTGCTCATGCTGTTCAGACAGGACATCCAGCAGCGTCGAGTGGGTCTCGCGCACGTTAACGTTCAGACGCACGCTGTTAACCTGGCCGAACGAGACGCTCTGCAGACCCTGGTTGAGCATCCGGATACGATTCTGTTCACGCTGAATGGTTTTGCGAATGATATTCGCCACGCTGCGGGAACTGATCGCCAGCTTCTGTTCGCGGTTGGTCAGCTCTTCGGTCAGACGACTGAGCTCGATCTCCATCTGCTCGATCGCTTCCACCGGGTCATCGGTACGAATAATATCCTGACGGATACGCTCGCGCAGATGCTGATAGACGGCGACGAAGAACTGGATTTTGCGCTCCGGACGTTTCGGATCTTCCGAAATACGCAGCACGTCGCGCAGATGTTCGTTATCGGCGACCGCCAGACGCAGCGCACCGAGCGCCTTATCCGACATCGAACGCAGTTCGTCGGCAGAGAGATAGGCCAGTTCGCGGCGATGCAGACGACGTTCGACGCCATTGTCTTTCACCAGACGCATCACCGCGCACCAGCCCGCCTTGGCGCTGACAACCTGCTCACGCATTTCGCAGTAATCGCGTTCCAGCTTGCGCAGTTTACGGGTCAGGTTGTCCATTTCCGCTTCGCAGAAGGTCAACGCTTTTTCCAGCTGATTGCGACGGGAGCGGTTGTTGCTCAGCTGCGTGTGCAGCTCGTCACGACGCTGACGCGCGCGCTCTTCCGCCCCGGCATCGGCACGCACGCCGATATCCTGCAGCTCTTTATACAGATCGTTGAGCAGCTCTTTTTTGGTGTCATACGAGCTCTTCAGCGACGCCAGCACCTGGTTGTACTGGTTCAACTGCGCAACGTGGCTACGCATCGCTTCGCGCGCGCGGCTACGCTCAGATTCCGCTTGTTGCAGACGCTGGCGCAGCTTCTCGTTGAGATCGCTGTTGCCACTGAGCATCTCCGCCGAATCGGAGTAGCTGAAGTGGGCCCGGCGCTGCACGACTTCCGCCAGCGCAAAGGCCTGCTGACGCGCATCGCGCTGGGTTTGCTGCGCATAGGCGTAATCTTCTTTCAGCTGCTCAAACTGCTCCGGATCGCTCTGCAATACCGAGACGATCGGCTCCAGCTTCGCCAGCTGATTGCCATGCTGCTGAATAAAGCGCACTGCCTCCTGCGCTTCGTCCAGACGTTCCTGGATCTCGTCCACGCGGTCAGCCAGCGTATCATCCGCCAGCAGGTTCAGGCGCGGCAGCAGGCGGTTGAGCGCCGACACGCCCTCTTTCGCCTGCTCATACTGCACGCGGTTCTGTTGGTTATCGCTCTCATGGGCGTTCAGCGCACGCTCCAGCTCGCCGCGGCGGCTGTTAAGCTTGCGGATCTCTTCTTCCGGATCGTCCTCGAAAGCCACCGCCAGATGGCTGCCAATGAAGCGGCTGAAAGCCTGGTGAAGACGCTGGGTTTTCTGCACGTCGAACGACAGGGTCGCGAAACGCTCGGAGAGACTCTCACGCTCAGCATGCAGTGTTTCGATGCGATTTTCGCGCGCCGCGCGACCAAACAGCGGCAGCGTTGGGAAACGTGAATAACGCCACTGGCGGTCGGCAATCTTCACCACCACCGCTTTTTCCAGCTCGTCAACGCTGAACACGCTGTCGTCGAAGGACTGCGGATCGCCTTCGATCAGATACAGGTCTTCCGGACAATCTTCCAGCCCTTCGAGCTGCTCCGCCACCTGCGACAGATCCGGCACCACGATCGCATGGCGCGATGGGCCATACAGCGCGGAGAAGTACGGCGCATCTTCGAGGCTAACGTCGTCATAAATTTCCGACAACAGGACGCCGCCAAAGCGCTCCGCCAGCGCGTTCAGACGCGGGTCTTCAGAGCCGCCCGGCTGACTGAGTCGCTCGATCTCTTCGTCGATGGCACGCTTGCGGGCGCCGACCTCGTCACGTTCAACGATAGCCTCACGCTCACGCTCCAGCAGCTGCTGCAGGTATTCGGTGACCTCCTGGCCGGACTCAAACTGTTCGCCGCTCTGCTCGCACAGCTGGTTGAGACTGTTCTGCGCCGCCAGCCAGATCGGCGCCCGGCGCATCAGCGTCTGGGTGCGCGACTGCAGTTGCTCCAGCTCCTGACGCAGGGTCATGCGCTGTTCCTGAGCGTTAGAGACGCTGTCGGCCAGCGACGCGATGCGCGCTTCCAGCTCCTGATGCAGCGTTTCCAGATCGTCGATATCGTAGCGTTTGCCCTGGCGTTTGCAGAACTCAGCCAGCTGACGCTCGGCGTCCTGCTGCTCGCGCAGACGCTGTTCCAGCTCGTTGAGACGGCTGCGCAGCCCCTGCGCCTGCTCGGCCTGGTGGCGCTGGTTAACGCCGTCGCGCAGCAATTCGCGCGCCACGTCCCAGGCTTCATTACGCGCCAGCGGGCCGTTAATCGCCGCCACCAGCTGGTACGCCTGTTCGAACTGGCTGTGCGCGGTTTGCGCCACGCTCATTTTCTGTTCCAGCGACAGCATTTTCTCCGTCGCTTCCTGCTCTTTCGCCTGGAAGGTTTCCAGCCACTCGTCGGCGCTCTCTGGCGTCAGATCCGGCAGATGGCACAGCGCCTTCGCGCGCTCCAGCGCCTGCAGCGCCTGGTTATACTGAATGGCGCGGGTCTGCTGGACGTCGAGCGCCTGCTGATAGTCGGCGAGCTGGTTTTTCAGCTCATCCACTTCCAGTTCTGCGGCTTCGGCGCGGGCTTCGTTCTCTTCCTGCAGGTCGGTGGCTTCCGCCACCACTTCATTCTGCTCTTCCAGACGGATCTGCAGCTCATCGAGATCCGCTTCGTAGCGCTCAATTTTTTCCTGCTGACGCAGGGCGGTCTGCACCAGGTTCAGGTGATCGCTGGCGGCCTGGTAATCGGCTTCCAGATCGCCCTCCGCGCCGTTGTGCTCCTGCAGCTCGCGCGCCATCTCGACGTGCTTATACTGCTCGGCCGCCAACTGCGAACGCGAGGTAAAGAGATCGCGACGATACTCCAGCGCCTTATCCAGGTGAATGCGCCGCTCGTTGGCGTGACGCATATAGTCCGCCGCCACGTAGTTGGTGGCTTCGCTGATCAGGTGTTTAAACAGATCGCGATCGGACTGGGTAACGCGAATGGCTTCCAGCGTCATGCGGTTTTCCCGCAGCGCCGCTTCCATATCCTGGAACGCTTTACGCACGCCGCTGTTTTCCGGCAGCAGGTAGTCGCGCAGCGAGCGGGTAATGGTGCTGGAGATCCCGCCGTACAGCGAGGCCTCAATCAGGCGGTAGTATTTGCTACGATCGGAGGCGGAACGCAGACGACGCGCCACCACGCCCAGATCGAACATTAGCGAGTGATATTCGGTGATCGAGTTGAACTGTTTAAACTGGACGCCTTCCATCGCCTCGAGTTTGTCTTTCAGCTCATTGAGACTGACCACGCGCGCCTGACGATCGTTCAGCGTTTCGGTCAACAGCTGGGTCGGCAGGATAGAGGTCGGCAGTCCCTGAATGGCGAACGGCTTAATATCGACTTTACGATCGCGTCCGGCGACCTGTTGTAGGCGCACGCCGACCACCACGCGCTGGTGGCGGGAGTTGATCACATCGAGTACCGAGTAACACACCCCGGCGCGCAGCTTACCGTGCAGGCCTTTATCGCGTGAGCCGCTGGTGGCCCCCGCTTCGGTGGTGTTACGGAAGTGCAGCAGGGTTAAATCCGGGATCAGCGCCGTGACGAAAGCCGCCATGGTCGTGGACTTACCCGCGCCGTTCCCCCCGGAGAGGGTGGTCACCAGTTCATCAAGATCAAAGGTCCGGGCAAAGAAACCGTTCCAGTTAACCAGCGTTAGCGAGCGAAACTTACCGCGTTCAATCATTACTCTTCCTCCCCGCTATCCGGCTGGTTTTCTTCATTCTCATCATTGAGCTGCAGGTGATTTTCCAGAGCCATCGCTTCCCCGTCGCGGATCAGGCGGCGCTGCGCCTCGCGCGGGTCGTCGCCGGCGCGCACATCGGCGCCAAAGCGGAATACCGATTCGGTAATGCGAAACTTGCTGCTGTCATGGCCCATAAACCACACCATCCCCAGGCGGCGCAGGCGGTTAAGCGACGCGCGCATTTTTTCCTGCAGCTTCTGGCGGTCCAGATCCGAACCGGTGGAACGATTGTTCACCAGCTTCAGCAGCCTGGATTCATCCGCCAGGGTCAGCAGTTCGTCATAGAGCTCCTGCTGGGTGAAAATCCCTTCGTTTGCCAGGCGCTCCGGGCTGAGATAGAGATAGCAAAGAATTTTGCCCACCATCATATCCAGCTCCGACAGCACCGAGCGCGAAATCAGCGTGGTGGAGCGCGGGCGCAGATAGAAGAACCCTTCCGGAGCGCGGATCAACTCGACGTTATAGCGAGCGTAAAATTCTTCCAGGTAATCCTGGAAATCCATCAAAAATGCGTGATTATCCAGCTCGTCGAGACCGATATGACGGCCCGCGCGCAGGGCGCTGTCCAGCGCCGGAAATAACGGATTGGCCAACGCCTGCGCCAGCTTAACCGGCATCACTTGTTCAATATTTGTCAATGACATGCGCCTGTACCTTGGCTCCGTAATCATTAATCGGCTGCCATTTTGCCGGCAGTCCGGTGAAATCTGCCTGGGCGACGCCCAGCTGTACCGCCTGATCCACGACGATCCGCGCCACGTCGAAGTGACGTCCGCGCGGATACTGCGCCAGGAACTCCCGCGCCACCAGGCCGAGGTCCAGCGGTATTCCCTTCTCTTTATAGACCGCCAGCTGCGCTTCGATCAGCGCCGCCAGCTGCTCGCGAATTTCGTTAAACTCTTCAAATTCGAGATCCGCCGGCAGTTCGCCGGTGACCTCTTCATCGCGCAGCGCCATCTCTTCATCGCGCATATCCAGCAGACGGTCGGCGTTGGCGTAAGTCAGCGCCCACGGTTCATCAAAATAGGTCTGTACCGACTGGCGCAGACGCTGGGCGAAGACGCGGTTCTTATCCATATCGATAGCGGTACGGATAAACTTGTGCACATGGCGGTCGTAGCCGATCCACAGGTCAATCGCCTGCTGACCCCAGCTGACGATGCGGTCGAGTTTGCTTTGCAGGTCGAATACCAGCCGGTCGACAAAATGCAAATCGTCGCGCGCCATGGTCGAATCCTGAATGCGCAGCAGATTCGCCTGCAGTTTATCCCCCGCCGCATCCAGCGTATCCTGCAGTTCGCGCAGGGTGCCAGAGGTTTCCGACAGCAGCAGTTCACAGCTGGAAATCGCCGCGCGCCAGTCTTTATTTAACAACTGTGCGATATCGTCTTTCACCAGCTGCTGCTGCTCATCCATAATGCGCTGCGTCAGGTCGATGCTGTCGAAAATTTCCGCCACGGAATATTTCAGCGGAGCGAAAACATTGCGATGCCAGTGGAACTCATCCCCGCCCTCTTCTGCCGCATCCGCCGCACGCTTCAGCTCGCCGGCGACGATCGACAGCTGCATCGAGAGACGCAGCGTCGAGAATTCACGCTGACGGATATAGTAATCGGTGATCCCGATCCCCAACGGCGTCAGGCGATAGATCGCATTGCCTTCGGTAATTTCGCTGGTAAAGCGGTTCAGCAGACGCTGGCGCACCAAATCGTTGATCGCATTATTGGCGCGCTGGCTGATGGTTTCGCTGGTCTGCTCAAACGCATCACTGACGTGGCGGAACGCATCCACCAGTTCTCCCTCGCTCATTTCCCCTTCCAGCCGTTCGCCGTTCAGCGTGGCGACCGCCAGCAGAAAAGAGAGTCTGTCGACCGGCAGCGAGATAGAAAAATCATTTTTCCTGGCCCAGGCAACCAGTTCGGGGACTGTCTGGGAAAATTCACTCATACTTTATCCTTGCATCTGCGGCTATGAGCCTGGCTCTTAAGCGCGGTGACATGAATATAACGGCCCAGGCTGAGATACGGCTCCTGACGACAGTAGCGCGTTTCCAGCTCCAGCAGCGCCGCATAGCTGTCATGCTGTTGGCGTTTTTCACGCAGATAATCATGAAACACCCGCACGCCGGTTTTGCTGACAATCTGCCAGCCAATCTCTTCCAGCCAGTGATAAACCTGCTGCGGCTCACGCGGATAATCCGGCGACAGCGTGCGTTTTTTCTTTTTTGGCATGCCCAATTGTACGTAATCGAAATTACCAGCCACCATATTGTGCATCAGCAGGCCGTTAGCATTGTAGAACATCAACGACAGCCCACCGCCAGGACGCAGTGTCGACCACAGCGTACGCAGCACCTCCTGGGGCTCCGCCACCCACTCCAGCACCGCATGAAACAGTACCAGATCAACCGGGCTTTCCAAATGCTGCGCAATATCCTGAGCCGCGCATTGTACAAAATGCATGTTGTCGATCACACCTTTATCGACGGCCGCCTGGCGGGCGCGCGCCACCATTTCAGCGGAGAGATCGCACAGCGTCACGTGATGGCCCAGTTGCGCCACTTTAATGGCTGTTTGCCCTTCGCCGCCGCCGGCATCCAGCACCCTCAGCGGTCCCGGCCCCAGCTGCGCCAGCAGCGGTTCCAGATCCTGCCAGAGGATCGCCTGGCGCAGCTGACCTTTTGTGGTGCCGTAAATATTGCGCGAAAACTTTTCAGCAATGTCATCGAAATTGCGATCCTGCACGGGCGACTCCACAAGCCAACACAAAACCGCTATTTTGTCATACCCACGCCGAGAATGAAGCGATCTGTTATAAGATCCGAACATAACTTTGGTTATATGGTTAAAAAAGGAACCATCTGGCATGCTTTTCACGCTAAAAAAGATCGTCGGCGGTCTGCTGTTGCCGCTTCCCGCCCTGCTGTTGCTGATCGGGATCGGGATCGCGCTGTTATGGTTCAGCCGCTTTCAACGTACCGGCAAGCTATGCGTGAGCCTCGGCTGGCTGCTGCTGGCGCTGCTGAGCCTGCAACCGGTGGCCGACAGCCTGTTGAAACCGATTGAAGATAGCTACCCCACCTGGCGCGGCGAGCAGCCGGTGAGCTACGTGGTGGTGTTGGGCGGCGGCTATACCTGGAATCCGGAGTGGGCGCCAAGCTCTAATCTTATCAATAACAGCCTGCCGCGCCTGACGGAGGGCATTCGCCTGTGGCAGGCGAATCCCGGGTCGAAAATGATCTTCACCGGCGCGGCAGCGAAAACGAATCCCGTCAGCACGGCAGAAGCTGGGGCGAGAGTCGCGGAGAGCCTCGGCGTACCACGCAGCGATATCATCGTGCTCGATCGGCCGAAAGATACAGAAGAGGAAGCGCAGGCGGTGAAGCGCGCCATCGGCGATGCGCCCTTCCTGCTGGTCACTTCGGCGTCACACCTGCCACGGGCGATGATTTTCTTTCGTCATGCCGGTCTGGATCCCCTGCCCGCGCCGGCAAATCAGTTAGCGGTGACCTCGCCGCTTAATCCGTGGGAGCGAGCCATCCCCTCCCCGGTATGGCTGATGCACAGCGACCGGGTCGGCTATGAAACCCTCGGTCGCGTCTGGCAATGGCTGAAAGGTGGCTCAGGCGAGCCAGGGCAGGAGTGATTTTGTCGCGAGGTCGAAACGGGCGCGGTCAAAGCGCCCGGTATTGACCAGATTATCCACCTCATCCCACAGCAGATAGAGCCAGCGCCGCCAGACAAAGGCCTCGGAAACTGGCGCCTGCTGCAGGTAGCGCCACAGCAACTGTTCCGCCTGGCCGCCTTCTGCAAGGCGGAACAGTTCATACTCGCGTGGCGCCCACAGCATCATCCCCGGGCCCACCATCGCCAGCAGCTGATCGCTGCGTGGGTCTTTCAGCATACTGCGCAAGGTGAAATTACCGTGTACCAGCACGGCATTGTCATTGAAATCGCGAAACAGCTCCGGAAGGCACTCGCGGGAGCGGAACAAAATACGCTTATCCTGCATCGTCAGGCCGGTATCCTGATACAGGTTCAGGGTGCTCCACAGCATCTCTACCCGCTGGCGGTACCAGTTCGACCACAGATTGTCCTGGGTATTGTCGACCATTCCTACGCAGCCGCCGCTGTCCTGACGATGCCAGGCGAGCAGCGCCTCGACGATTTGCTCCTGCAGTTGCTCCCAGCGCGCTGGTGTGCGCGTGGGGGCCTCCACCGGAACGCCGCGCAAGCGCTCAAGCAGCAGCACATCCGGCCCGGGATGCTCTTCATGCGTCATCACGCCGTAAACCACCGGCATGCGCACTGTACCACTGCGCGCGAGGGTGGAGATCTTCCATGCCAGTTGCCGCGCCACACCGGGCGTGGTGAAACTGCGCGCCAGCAGCGGCATCGGGTTTCCCTGCGCGTCGTACAGGGACCACAGCGCCGTAGCGGGTTTTTCACTGACACACTCCACCCGGCTCAGCTTTTCGCCAAGCAGGTGACTGAGTTCGGTTCGCAACTGTTCCATTGTCGATTACCCCTATGAACACTACTGGTTTCATAATGAGCGCCCGCACCTGGGTTGTCATCGAATAAGATCAAAAAGGGACAAAAAAAGCGAAAAACCGGCGGGGATATCCCCCCCTGCAAGGAGGGGACAGGGGATTAACGCAGTTCAGCGCGGACGCGCTCCAGATCTTCCGGGGTATCCACACCGGTGCCGGGCACTTCTGCCGCCACGGCAACATGGATTTTCTCGCCATACCACAGCACCCGCAGCTGCTCGAGCATTTCAATCTGCTCCAGCGGGCTCGGCGCCCAGCTAACATAGCGGCGAATAAAGCCAGCGCGGTAGCCATAAATGCCGATGTGACGCAGCAGGGAATCACCGATGGTCTCGCGGGAGTGGGCAAAGCGATCGCGATCCCAGGGTATGGTGGCACGGGAGAAATAAAGCGCATAACCTTGCGCATCCATCACCACTTTCACCGCATTTGGATTAAACGCCTCTTCCGCATCGTGGATCGGTACCGCCAGCGTCGCCATTCCACTGCTGCTGGACGCCAGATTCTCCGCCACCTGGCGGACGATCGCCGGGGGGATCATCGGCTCATCGCCCTGAATATTGACGATGATAGTGTCATCGCTGAATGCGCACTTCTCCACCACTTCCGCCAGCCGTTCAGTGCCGGACTGGTGATCGGCGCGGGTCATGCACACTTCACCACCCGCCGCTTCAACGGCGCTGGCCACGTCCGGATGATCGGTGGCGACAATAATGCGATCCGCGCCGGATTCGCGCGCGCGCTCCAGCACGTGGACAATCATCGGTTTGCCGTTAATGTCCTGCAGTGGTTTTCCCGGCAGGCGCGTAGAGGCGAAACGCGCAGGAATAATAACCACGAAACTCATGAGTGACTCTCTTCAACCGTCAGCGCTCGGGCCTCTGTCTCCAGCAGCACAGGAATACCATCGCGCAGCGGAAACGCCAGACTATCAAGTTTGCAAATAAGTTCTTGCTTATCCTGACTGTAATACAGCTTACCGTTACAGACCGGGCAGGCGATGATTTCAAGTAAACGGTGATCCATGTTTCCTCCTGATGGACCGGATAGATTTCACAGCAGCATATCACAGGAAGGTCGGCGCCGGGATCAATCGGCGTTGATTTCCCACCCCTGCTCCTGGCCGACAAACAGCCCTTCCGGCAAGCCTCGGCACAGGATCCGCTCCGCCGATTGCCAGCGCGCGAAGTCGTTAATCGCCCGGCGCAGCCCCTGCTCAAGGCCACGGGTGATCTTCACCCCCTCCTCCAGCCACAGAGAGAAGATCTCCAGCTCCTGGCTTTTGCGATGTATTTTACTGTCCATCCGCCCAACCAGTTTTCCCTGGTGCAGCAGGGGCAGTACGAAGTAGCCATACTGCCGCTTCGGCGCTGGGGTATAGCACTCCAGGCGATAGCTGAAGTTGAAGAGTTGCTCCGCGCGTTTCCGATCCCAGACCACCGGGTCAAAAGGAGAGAGCACGGCGCTATGGCTGGCGATCAGCTTACCACCAGGCGCTGACTCAAGCTGCGCCAGCGCGTCGCGATGCAACCACATCTCGCCGAGTGCTTCCACGTTAACCGGCACCACCAGGCCCTCTTCCTGCCAGGCAGCCAGCAGACCCGGTAGCGACGGCTGGCGCAAGCGATAGTAATCGGCCAGCCACTGGGGACGAAAGATACCGAGGCTGCGGGCGCTGTTGCGCAGCATGATGGCCTCTGCGTCTTCGCGGGACAGCGCGTCGCGTTCGTCATCCCAGTCCGGCATCACCCGCTGGGTTAAATCATACACGCGGTGAAAATTGCGTCGTTCCACCACCATCACTTCGCCGGCGGTAAACAGCCCTTCCAGATGGCGCTTATGCGGTTTCCACTCCCACCAGCCGCTGGCGCCTTTGCGCGGGTGGATAAAATCCGCCGAGCGAACCGGGCCGTTTTGCCCGATATGCGCCAGCAGCTCTGCAATACTCCCGGCATGCTCCTCCATCCACGCGCGATGGTATTTCCAGCCCATATTGTCGGGATTCAACATGCGATGGCGCACCAGGGCGAAATCGCTGCGCGGTAGAAAGCAGGCTTCATGCGCCCAGTATTCCATTAGCTCGCCGCTGCGCAACGACTCATCCAGCCAGTGCTGCGGATAGCTGCCGAGGCGGCTGAACAGCACCAGATAGGGGCTGCGGGCCACCACGTTGATGGTATCGATTTGCAGCAGCGACATCTGCTGGATGGTGGAAAGAATGTCTTTCGGGCGAGCGCGACGTCGGGGCTTCTTTAACAACCCCTGCGCCGCGAGATGGAGGTGGCGCGCCTCGTTAAGCGATAATTGCAATACCGACATGCAGGTTCTCCGTCAGGAATTCCAGCACAGCGGCGAGCAAAGCCGGCGCGTCAGTTAACGTTGCGCCAACGTCGCTAAGTCCGCAAGCAACCGCTGTGCGCGTTCATCGGCCATTATGGCGTCGACCGGTAAATACCACCAGTTTGCGGCGGCGAAATCGCGACATTTCACCGCGTCTTTCTCGGTCATTAGCAGCGTCTGCCCGGTGGTTACCAGGGCGGCGACATCGGCCTGGCTCAGCGCCTGATGGTCTGCCAGCGCCACGGTTTTGACCGGCTGGACGCCACAGCTTTCAAGGGTGGCGAAAAAGCGCGGCGGATGGCCGATGCCGGCCATCGCCACTACGTTCGTGAAAGTCGAGACATCGCGACGTTCGCCGGTAAGCAGGTTAACCGCCATCCCTGGACGCAGTTGCATCGGGATCTCCCCCGGACGCGCCACGCCGCCGTTAACGATAACCGCATCAACGCTTTGCAAGCGCGACGCCCGCTCGCGCATCGGCCCGGCAGGCAGCCACCAGCCGTTGCCAAAGCGGCGCACGCCGTCGATAACGACAATTTCTCTGTCCCGCGCCAGCTTATAGTGCTGCAACCCGTCGTCGGTCACGATAATCTGCAGATCGTGCGCGCTGAGCAGCGCTTTCACCGCGTCGCTGCGCAGCGGAGAAACCGCCACCGGCGCGCCGGTACGCTGATGAATTAACACCGGCTCATCACCCGCCTGCGCCGTACTGGTCCGGTCAGTTAATACCAGTGGGTAGCGGTCGGCTTTACCGCCGTAGCCGCGAGAGACCACCCCCACGCGAATACCGCGCTGCTGCAGCTGCTCCACCAGCCAGATCACCACCGGCGTTTTACCATTGCCGCCGGCGGTCAGGTTACCGACCACCACCACCGGCACCGGCGCGCGCCAGGCTTTTTGCCACCCCAGCTGATAGCTGAGGCGAATCACCGCGCTCACCAGGCCATACAGCCAGGAGAGCGGCAGCAGCAGGCGCCACAGCGGCGATTCCCCGGACCAAATGCGCGCGATCATTCGCCGAATTGCATCTTATGCAGCTGGGCGTACACGCCCTTATGTTCCAGCAGATCGTGGTGCGTTCCGCGTTCCACGATCCGCCCATCTTCAACCACCACAATTTCATCAGCCTGCTCAATGGTCGACAGACGGTGGGCGATAACCAGCGAGGTGCGGTTTTTCTGCAGCTCATCCAGCGCTGCCTGAATGGCTCGCTCGGACTCGGTATCCAGCGCCGAGGTGGCTTCATCAAGGATCAGGATCGGGCTGTTACGCAGCAGCGCACGGGCGATAGCAATACGCTGGCGCTGGCCACCGGACAGCATCACGCCATTTTCGCCGATGATCGTATCCAGACCATTGTCCATCTTGTTGATGAAGTCCATGGCATAGGCCATCCGCGCGGCCTCTTCAATCTGCTCGCGGCTGTACTCTTCGGTACGGGCATAGGCGATGTTGTTGGCGACAGTATCGTTGAACAGATGCACGTTCTGTGAAACGAGTGCCACCTGGTCGCGCAGCGAGCTCAGCTTGTACTCGCGCAGGTCGTGACCATCCAGCAGGATCTGCCCGTCGTCAACATCGTAGAAGCGGGTGATCAGGCTGGCAATGGTCGATTTACCCGACCCTGAGCGCCCCACCAGCGCGACGGTTTTCCCTTCCGGGATATCGAGATTGATATTGCGCAGCGCGGCCACTTCGCGCCCCGGATAGGTGAACGTGACGTTCTCAAACTTGAGATTGCCTTTGGCCCGCTCAATGACCCGCGTACCTTCGTCTTTTTCCTGCTCGGAATCGAGGATCGCAAACAGCGTCTGGCACGCCGCCATCCCACGCTGGAACTGGGCATTGACGTTGGTCAGCGACTTCAGCGGGCGCATCAGCGCAATCATTGAGGAGAAGACCACGGTAATGGTCCCGGCGGTCAGGGTGTCCATTACGCTCGGGAAGCTGGCGGCATACAGGACAAAGGCCAGCGCCAGCGACGCGATAAGCTGAATGATCGGGTCGGAGATAGACGAGGCAGAAACCATCTTCATCCCCTGCAGACGCATTTTATTGCTGACCTTATCAAAACGTTTGGTTTCCACCTCCTGGCCACCAAACATCAGCACCTCTTTGTGCCCTTTCAGCATCTGCTCAGCGCTGGTGGTGACCTGCCCCATCGTGTTCTGCATATTCTTACTGATATTACGAAAACGCTTGGAGACCACGCGGATTGCTACCGACACGATCGGCGCCAGTACGATCAGGATCAGCGACAGCTGCCAGCTGTAATAGAACATCATCACGAACAGGCCGATAATCGATGCCCCTTCGCGGACCACGGTGATCAGCGCGCTGGAGGAAGATGAGGCGACCTGCTCAGAATCATAGGTAATGCGTGACAGCAGCGTCCCGGTAGACTGCTTGTCAAAGAAGGCCACCGGCATGCCCATCATGTGGCCGAACAGGCGACGACGCATGGTCATCACGACTTTGCCGGAAACCCAGGAGATACAATAGCTCGAGATGTAGCTGGTGATCCCACGCAGCACCATCAGCCCGATAACCACCAGCGGCATCCATAGCAGCACTGAGCGATCCGTTTTACCAAAACCATCATCCAATAACGGTTTAAGAAGCGATAACATGAAGGTGTCACTGCCCGCGTTAAGCACTAACGCCACCGCCGCGACGATTAGCCCGGCTTTAAACGGTGCAATAATCGGCCAAAGTCGGCGGAAGGTCTGCCACGTGGAGAGATCTTTATCGTTCTGCATTCAATAAACCAGCTTGTGTTGAAATAGCCGCATATTCTACCCGTTATCGGCGGGCGCGCCAAACCACTGATGATACCAACGTGGTAAAACTTGATCCCGTAAGCTATGGATTTGCCACCCTTCTGCGGAAAAAACCACCGTTATCTGTCCCTGCTGCGGCGTGGCGAACCAGCGATACCCCCGCTGGCGATAGCGCTGAACCACCTTGTACGAGGGCATCCGCCACGCATTGTAGCGCGAAGCGGATGCCAGCGCGGCCGCACCCTCTACCCGGCGGACCAGCAATTCGCTGGAGGAGGTGTTGCTACCGTGGTGGGGAACCTGGATAAGTGTAGACGTCAGATGCTGCCAGTAACGGCTGATCATCGCCTGCTCCGCCTGACGTTCTATATCGCCGGTGAGCAGGATGCTGGAGCGACCATCATCGATGCGCACCACGCAGGAGTGATTATTACCCTTTGCCGTGCTGCCCGGCAGCGGCCACAGGGCCTGGAAGTTGAGTCCCTGCCATTGCCAGCGCTCACCGCGATGGCACGGCAGATGACGCGTCCAGCCTAAAGGGCTGCGCACCCACGCCTGCGGCCATGCCTGCCGCACTGAATTAAGGCCGCCGCGATGATCCAGATGCTCGTGGCTTAGCACAATGCCCTGCAGCTGCAGATGATGCCAGCGCAGCCACGGGATAATCACCTGCTGACCGCTGTCGCCCTGCGGCCATGCTGGCCCGGTATCATAGAGGAGCGCCTTGCCGTGACGTTCGATAACCATCGCCAGCCCCTGCCCGACATCCAGCATCGTCACCCGCCATTCGTCCGCGGGAAACGGCCTCCAGAAGGGCCGCATCAGCAGGAGCAGTACGCTCAGACACAGGGCCGGGAAATGCCGCCAGCTCTGAAAACGCCAGCCCATCACCAGCAGCCACGGCAGGCTACTGATCCAGAGCCAGCGGGCGTCCAGCGGTAGCCAGCCGTCCGGTAAATGTCGTAATCCCCAGAACAGCAGCGCCAGCACGCGATCGGCCGCCAGCCAGAGCAGCGACTCTACCATCCCCGGTCCCGTGAGATGCAGCAGCATCGCGCCGAGAATAAGCGGCACCGCCAGCAGGGTCACCAGAGGTACCGCCAGCAAATTGGCGGCCATGGACGTCAGGCTGACGCCATGGAAGAGCAGGAGCTGGAGCGGCATCAGCAGCAGCGTCACGCCAGCCTGCAAATGAACGAGGGCGAACAGTGCCTTCCATGGCCAACGCCTGTGGCCAACAGGAAACGGTACCCACTGAAACCAGAAGATCAGCCCCGCCACGGCGAAAGCGGATAGCCACAGGCTTTGCGACAGCACCGCCAGCGGGTCGGTAACGAGTATCGCCCCCAGACAGCAGAGCCACACCTGCCACGCCGTCCAGCGCTGGCCCGACAAGCGTAAGGCACAGCACACGCCCAACCCTACGCAGGTGCGCAGCGCCGGCGGCTGCATGCCGGTCAGCCAGGCATAGCCGACGGCGCCGGCCAGCCCGGCCAGCAGCGGCAACCGCCAGCCGATCCAGCGGCCCGGTAGAATATACTGCACGCCGCGCAGCAGGAGCACGATAAGGGAAGCCGCGAGGGCGATATGGAGACCAGAGATGGCCATCAGATGGGAGGTGCCCGTGTTCTGCATCAGGACCTTAATCGCCGTCGGCAGGGTCAGTCGCTCCCCCATCCCTAATCCCAGCATCACCGCACGCCAGGGATAAGGCTCCAGACGCCGGGTCAACGACGCCAGGTAGCGGGCGCGCAGGCTGCAGCGGGGATCCAGCGCGGAAGCTGCAACAATCCCCCCGCTCAGCGGCCGGTGCTGCGCCAGCGCATAACGCTGGCTGTCGAAGCCCCCGTGGTTGAGCTGCCCGTGCACCGGGCGCAGGCGCAGCGTCATCAACCAGTGCTGACCCGCACAGGCGGGCGCAGGTGTAAGTTCCCCGTACAGCGTCACGCCCACCGGGGGAAACAGGTAGCGGCCCGCCAGGCGCACAATCTGACCACGGTGCAGGGCCTGGCCATCCGTCTCGCTGAGGATCACTTCCGCCTGCCGGATGGCGCCGGTAAGGTGCCGCGTCGGCCACAGCGCCTGATGCGCGCTCAATACTCCCCAGATCATCAGCAGAAGCGTCATCGCCACACAAGCCATGGCCGTTCCGCGCAGGCGGGTCAGCAACAGCGCCGCAAGGCACGCGCTCGCCAGAACGTGCGGGCCCGGCAAGACGGGTAGCCAGAGTAGCGGCAGCATCGCGATGCTGGCGCATCCGGCAAGCCATGGTAGACGCATAAACACCTCCCTGTGAGCAGGCAGTGTTACGCAAAGCGACGGTGGCGTCCCGCCGCTGAATTCAGGCGTGCGTAGCGCCTTCCAGACAATCGTATCTGTTGCAGTCAGGCACGGTTTTTTTGCGAAGCTGGAGGTAAATCGCGGACACAAAAAAAGCACCCGCAGGTGCTTTTTTTATCATCAGGCAGGTTGCACGTCGTGCAACTTACTCTTCATAAATATTGGCGCGGTCACGTAATTCTTTCCCGGGCTTAAAGTGCGGAACGTACTTACCTTCCAGTTCGACTTTATCACCAGTTTTCGGGTTACGTCCGGTGCGAGGTGCTCGATAGTGCAGAGAGAAGCTGCCGAAACCGCGGATTTCAATGCGCTCACCTTGAGCAAGCGTTGAGGCCATATGTTCCAGCATTTCTTTAACAGCATCTTCCACCGCTTTCGCCGGAATGTGAGATTGCTGGCTGGCAAGTCTTTCAATCAATTCTGACTTGGTCATTATTCCTCCGGTTTCCTTCAAGGCAAAAATTAGCTAACAGCTTAAACAAGGGCGGCCGTAGCCGCCCTTTGTGCTTGATTACAGGACGAATCCTGCAATCTGTCAAGTAAACTCGTCACTATTCAGGTTGTTATTACCTGAATGACAAAGATTACTCGCCTTTCGCTGCTTTGAACGCTTCAGCCATAGCGTTGTTGGAGAAGTTCGCGTCTTCCTGCTTGTTCACGGTAGCGATAGCGTCTTTTTCTTCCGCTTCGTCTTTCGCACGTACAGACAGGCTCACTACGCGGTTCTTACGATCCACGCCGGTGAATTTCGCTTCAACTTCGTCGCCAACGCTCAGAACCAGAGTTGCGTCTTCAACGCGGTCACGGGATGCTTCAGAAGCACGCAGGTAACCTTCTACGCCGTCAGCCAGTTCTACGGTTGCGCCTTTAGCGTCAACTGCAGTGACTTTACCAACAACGATAGCGCCTTTCTTGTTCAGAGCAACGTAGTTGTTGAACGGATCTTCCGCGAGCTGTTTAACGCCCAGGGAGATACGCTCACGCTCTGCGTCAACCTGCAGAACAACTGCTGCGATTTCGTCGCCTTTTTTGTATTCACGAACTGCTTCTTCGCCTGCAACGTTCCAGGAGATGTCAGACAGGTGAACCAGGCCGTCGATGCCGCCGTCCAGGCCGATGAAGATACCGAAGTCAGTGATAGACTTGATTTTACCTTCAACACGGTCGCCCTTGTTGTGGGTTTCCGCGAACTGCTGCCATGGGTTAGATTTGCACTGCTTCAGACCCAGGGAGATACGACGACGCTCTTCGTCGATATCCAGAACCATCACTTCCACGACGTCGCCAACGTTAACAACTTTGGACGGGTGGATGTTTTTGTTGGTCCAATCCATTTCGGAAACGTGAACCAGGCCTTCAACGCCTTCTTCGATTTCAACGAAGCAGCCGTAGTCGGTCAGGTTGGTCACGCGACCGGTCAGTTTGGTACCTTCCGGATAACGTTTAGCGATAGCTACCCACGGATCTTCGCCCAGCTGTTTCAGGCCCAGGGATACACGGGTACGCTCGCGGTCGAACTTCAGCACTTTAACAGTGATTTCGTCGCCAACGTTTACGATTTCGCTCGGATGCTTAACGCGTTTCCAGGCCATATCGGTGATGTGCAGCAGGCCGTCAACGCCGCCCAGATCAACGAATGCACCGTAGTCAGTGAGGTTCTTAACGATACCTTTGACTTCCATGCCTTCCTGCAGGTTTTCCAGCAGCTGATCGCGCTCTGCGCTGTTTTCGGATTCGATAACGGCACGACGAGAAACAACAACGTTGTTACGCTTCTGGTCCAGCTTGATGACTTTGAACTCAAGCTCTTTGCCTTCCAGGTGCAGCGTGTCGCGCACCGGACGAACGTCTACCAGGGAACCCGGCAGGAACGCACGAATACCGTTCAGCTCAACAGTGAAGCCACCTTTAACTTTGCCGTTGATAACACCGGTAACAGTTTCAGCGTCTTCGTAAGCTTTTTCCAGCGTGATCCAAGCTTCGTGACGTTTAGCTTTCTCACGGGACAGCAGAGTTTCACCGAAGCCGTCTTCTACTGCATCCAGAGCAACGTCAACTTCGTCACCAACCTGGATTTCCAGCTCGCCCTGGGCGTTTTTGAACTGCTCAGCCGGGATGGCGGACTCAGATTTCAGACCGGCGTCAACCAGTACTACGTCTTTGTCGATAGCAACAACAACACCACGAACGATGGAACCCGGGCGGGTTTCGATTTCTTTTAAGGATTCTTCAAACAGTTGAGCAAAAGATTCAGTCATGTTTAATCTTCAGGTTAATATTAACGTCCACCTGGCTCCGTGCCGGATGGGGTTGTTTCACATACCCGCTGACCATCCATTGCCGCGGGGTACTGCTATAATTCGGAGGCTTCGGCGCGCTACCGGTTAAGGCTCACGCAACGGCCAATTTTTCGCGCGCATATTGTAGCGCTTTTTCAATCACTTGCTCAATGTTTAGTTCTGTTGAATCGAGAACTAATGCATCGGCAGCCGGGACAAGCGGCGCCACGGCGCGATTTCGGTCGCGATCGTCACGCTCTTTTATCTCGGACAAAAGACGTTCAAAGTTAACATCAAAGCCCTTTTCCTGCAACTGCCGCATGCGGCGATGCGCCCGCTCATCGGCCGAGGCATCGAGGAAAATTTTCACCGGCGCGTCCGGGAAAACCACCGTGCCCATATCGCGCCCGTCGGCGATGAGCCCCGGCAGTTCACGGAAAGCACGCTGGCGGCGCAGCAGCGCTTCGCGAACGCGTGGGAAAGCGGCCACTTTCGAGGCGGCATTGGCGACCTCCTGAGTGCGAATTTCTCCGCTGACATCTTCCCCTTCCAGCACCACTTCCAGGGTGCCGTCAGTAGAAATAAAGCGCACGTCAAGATGGGCCGCCAGGGGCACCAGCGCCTCTTCGGACTCTACGTCAACATGATGATGCAGCGCCGCCAGCGCCAGAACGCGGTAGATCGCGCCTGAATCTAACAGATGCCAGCCCAGCGCTTCCGCCATTGCCTTGCACAACGTACCTTTACCCGCACCGCCAGGCCCATCAATGGTGATTACCGGAATATTCGCCGTCATCTTTTTCTCCTTCAGCAAGGCGCATGGAATATAAACGCCGCGCATTATACGCATCAATACGCCGGAAAGTGAGCATTGCTTGTAAATTACGGACTACAGGAAATGAAAAGCAGAAGTTTTGCGCAATTATAGCGGGCTGACAGGACATCAGCCCGCGGGATGACAAAGTTTTACTCAGGCGAGGGTACTGATCCGCGCCAGTTGCTCAAAATAGTCCGGGAACGTTTTGGCCGTACATTTGGGATCAAGGATGGTCACCGGCGTATCAGACAGCGCCACCAGCGAGAAGCACATCGCCATCCGGTGGTCGTTATAGGTGCCGATTTCAGCATATTTCAACTTTGCCGGCGGGGTGATGCGAATATAATCTTCACCCTCTTCCACCTCGGCGCCCACTTTACGCAACTCGGTCGCCATGGCGAACAGACGGTCCGTCTCTTTGACCCGCCAGTTGTAGATATTGCGCAGCGTAGTGGTCCCTTGCGCGAACAGCGCGGCGGTAGCGATGGTCATCGCCGCGTCCGGGATATGGTTCATATCCATATCGATAGCCTTGAGCTCGCCGCGGGTGCAGGCGATAAAATCGTCGCCCCAGGTCACGGTAGCGCCCATTTTCTCCAGGACGTCGGCGAAACGGATATCGCCCTGTACACTGCCGCGGCCGATACCGGTGACTTTTACCGTGCCGCCCTTAATGGCGCCAGCGGCGAGGAAATACGAGGCCGAGGAAGCATCGCCTTCCACCAGGTAATCCCCTGGCGACTGATACTGCTGCTTGCCGCGCACCACAAAACGCTGATAAGACTGATTGTCCACCTCAACGCCGAAGGTTTTCATCAGGTGCAGCGTAATGTCGATATAGGGTTTCGACACCAGATCGCCCTTAATGGCGATCACGGTATCCTGCGGCGCCAGCGGCGCGGTCATCAGCAGCGCGGTCAGGAACTGACTGGAGACGCTGCCGTCAACCTCGACGTTCCCGCCCTGAAAACCGCCGCGCAGGCGCAGCGGTGGATAATTTTCCTGCTCAAGATAGTCGATCTGAGCGCCGCCCTGACGCAGGGCATCCACCAGATGGCCGATCGGGCGCTCTTTCATCCGCGGTTCGCCGGTCAGCACAATATCGTTGCTGCCAAGGCACAGGGCCGCCGCCAGCGGACGCATCGCGGTTCCGGCGTTGCCGAGGAACAGCTCCAGCGCCGCAGCAGCGCGCAGCGGGCCGCCGTTGCCGGTCACTTCGCAGCGGGTGCGGTCGGCAGATAGGGTATATTGAACCCCCAGCGCACTCAGGGCATTCAGCATATGGCGCACATCGTCGCTGTCCAGCAGGTTGGTCAGCACCGTCGTGCCGCGGGCCAGAGCGGCCAGCAGCAGCGCGCGGTTGGAGACGCTTTTCGAACCTGGCAGGTTCACGGTGCCCTCTACGCGTGCGATGGGTTGTAACGTCAGGGATTCCATCAAACTTCACTCTCAAACAAACAGAATAAAAACCCCGCAGACAGGCCGCGGGGAGGAAGAAAGAAACAGGCGATTAACCGTGGCGGCGTTCGAAGTCCAGCATAAAGTCGGTTAACGCCTTCACGCCGTCCAGCGGCATCGCATTGTAGATGGAGGCGCGCATGCCGCCCACCACGCGGTGGCCCTTCAGCGCGTGCAGCCCGGCGGCAAACGACTCTTCGAGGAACAGTTTGTCCAGTGCGCTGTCCGCCAGCTGGAACGGCACGTTCATGCGTGAGCGGTTGGCTTGCGCCACATCGTTACGGTAGAACCCGCTGTTATCGATAACGCCATAAAGCAGTTCGGCTTTCTGCTGGTTGATTTTATCCATCGCAGCGACGCCGCCCTGCTGTTTCAGCCACTTAAACACCAGACCAGCCAGATACCAGGCGAACGTCGGCGGCGTGTTAAACATCGAGTCGTTCTCGCTTAACACGGTATAGTCGAGGATCGACGGACAGGCCACGCTGGCTTTGCCCAGCAGATCTTCACGCACGATGACCAGCGTCAGCCCTGCCGGGCCAATATTTTTCTGCGCGCCGGCGTAGATTACACCGAAGCGGTTGACGTCAATTTCGCGGGACAGAATGGTGGAGGAGAAATCAGCAGCGACGATGACGTCGTCGCCGAAATTCGGCGTATCATCAATCGCGATACCGTCAATGGTTTCGTTCGGGCAGTAATGCAGATAGGCCGCGCCCGGCGTCAGCTGCCACTCGCTCATCGGCGTAACAGCTCGCTTGCCATCGACAGTGATTTTCGCGTCGATGACGTTAGGCGCGCAGTATTTCTTCGCCTCTTTGACCGCGCTGGCGGCCCAGTAGCCGGCGTCCACATAGTCAGCGACGTTTTTATCGCCGAGGATGTTCAGCGGGATCCCCGCGAACTGGCCGCGGCCGCCGCCGTGGCAGAACAAAACTTTATAGTTGGAAGGGATATTCAGCAGAGAGCGGAAGTCCTGTTCTGCCTCTTCTGCCACCTGGATAAACTCCTTACCACGGTGACTGATCTCCATGACCGACGTACCCAGACCGTGCCAGTCGCACAGTTCTTGCTGAGCCAGTTTGAGTACTTCCGCCGGCAGCATTGCCGGGCCCGAACTGAAGTTATAGACCTGAGCCATTTCCCCTCACCACGTTGCTATGTTGTTTTGCCCGCGAACCGCCGCGGGCATAAGTTATTCCTGTGGCTATCGGTTTTATCATTCAGTGACACGGTCCGCAATGGCTAAAACTCGCCGACGGTAAAACGCGGCCACCGTCACACAACAGAATCTATCGGCTTGACGTAATAAAACCGACATATTTGCTGTCAGGTGAGTCGTTTCGCTCGGCTGGCCTTCGACCATTCTGCATTTGCGCAGCGGGAACATATTCGCTTTTCTCCCGCCTGCATCGCCATCACGATGCTGCAGCGTACGCAGGCATAGATCCCCTCCTGCGGAATCGTGGTGTAACGCGCAGTACAGTGGGTAGGCAGGATAGACAACCCCGCTCTGACCTCTTCATCCGGATAATAAAACACGCTGATCTGCCCGTTGGTTTCAAGGATCGCCAGCCGGACCTGGCCAAGCTGCTCGACGCTGTTGACCCGCAGCTCCATAAAGAATTCGAATTCGGTCATGTTTTCCGCATGCAGCTTCTCCCACGCCAACTGCCCCTCCTCGACCACCACGATAGGTTTACCTTCCAGGAGATCCTCCAGCTTTTCGCTGTGCCCCATCAGCCACATGATGCCGCGATACAGCAGCGCCAGCGTGATGAAGACCACCAGCACCGGCAGTAGCGGTACATCGTCATAAAACGCCACGTCCCCTGCCGCCGAACCGAGGGTCAGAATAATCAACACCTCGAACAGCGACATCTGCCGCACGCCGCGCCGTCCGGTAATCTTGAGGAAAATAAAGACCAGAACGAAGGTATAGAGGCTGCGCAACGCCACCTCGGCAAGAAACTCCACCGGCACTTTATCGAGCGCCATCCGCTGCCAGTCAAAGGCTTTCATCTATCATCTCCCTGTGGGTCATAAGTTGCCTCTAAGCATAGCCAGATGATGGAGATAGCACCTGTCAGATAAAAGCCGTATCATTGCGCGCTTTCCGTACGACAAAAGTGATCGCCATGACCCAAACGTTTATTCCCGGCAAAGATGCCGCCCTGGAAGATTCCATCGCTCGCTTCCAGCAGAAATTGCTCGACCTCGGATTTGATATCGAAGAGGCCTCGTGGCTGAACCCGGTGCCGCACGTGTGGTCCGTTCACATTCGCGATAAAGAATGCGCGCTGTGCTTTACCAATGGTAAAGGCGCCACCAAAAAGGCAGCCCTGGCCTCCGCGCTGGGCGAATATTTCGAGCGCCTGTCCACCAACTATTTCTTCGCCGACTTCTGGTTAGGCGACACTATCGCTAATGGCCCGTTTGTTCACTACCCGAACGAAAAGTGGTTCCCGCTGACCGAAAACGACGATGTCCCGGAAGGTCTGCTGGATGCCCGTCTGCTCGCGTTCTACGATCCGGACGATCAGCTGACCGCCAGCATGCTGGTGGATCTGCAGTCAGGGAACGATGAGCGCGGCGTATGCGGCCTGCCCTTTACCCGCCAGTCCGACGGCGAAACCGTCTATATTCCGATGAATATCGTTGGCAACTTGTACGTATCCAACGGTATGTCTGCAGGGAATACCCCGAATGAAGCACGCGTGCAGGGCCTGTCAGAGGTCTTTGAACGTCACATAAAAAACCGCATCATCGCAGAGAGCATCAGCCTGCCGGAGATCCCGGCGGAAGTCATGGCGCGCTATCCTGGCGTCGTGGAGTCGATCGCAAAACTTGAAGCCGAAGGCTTCCCGATTTTCGCCTACGATGGTTCGCTGGGCGGCAAATACCCGGTTATCTGCGTCGTGCTGTTTAACCCGACTAACGGCACCTGCTTCGCTTCCTTTGGCGCCCACCCGGACTTCGGCGTGGCGCTGGAGCGTACGGTCACAGAACTGCTGCAGGGTCGCAGCCTGAAAGACCTTGATGTCTTTACGCCGCCGACCTTTGATGACGAAGAAGTCGCCGAGCACGCGAACCTCGAAACCCACTTCATCGACTCCAGCGGCCTGATCTCCTGGGATATGTTCAAGCAGGATGCCGACTATCCGTTCGTTGACTGGAGTTTCTCCGGCACCACCGAAGAAGAGTTCGCCACCCTGATGGCCATCTTCAAGGCCGAAGATAAAGAAGTGTACATTGCCGACTACGAGCATCTGGGCGTTTACGCCTGCCGTATCATCGTTCCGGGCATGTCGGATATTTATCCGGCAGAAGACCTGTGGCTGGCAAACAACAGCATGGGCGCCCATCTGCGGGACACCATTCTGTCTCTGCCGGGCAGCGAGTGGGAAAAAGAAGATTATCTGGCGCTCATCGAACAAATGGATGACGAAGGCCTGGATGATTTCACCCGCGTTCGCGAACTGCTGGGCCTTGCCACCGGGAAAGACAACGGCTGGTATACCCTGCGCGTCGGCGAGCTGAAAGCGATGCTGGCCCTGGCTGGCGGCGATCTGGAACAGGCGCTGATCTGGACCGAATGGACCATGGAATTCAATGCCTCTGTCTTCAGCCCTGAGCGCGCAAACTACTATCGCTGCCTGCAGACCCTGCTGCTGCTGAGCCAGGAAGAGGAGCGTCAGCCGCTGCAGTATCTGAACGCCTTCATCCGTATGTATGGCGCCGATGCGGTCGAAGCCGCCAGCGCTGCGCTGAGCGGCGAAGCCCCGTTCTATGGCCTTCAGGCTGTCGACAGCGATCTGCAAGCCTTCCCGGCTCATCAGTCGCTGCTGAAAGCGTATGAAAAGCTGCAGCGGGCGAAAGCGGCGTTCTGGGCAAAATAAGCCCCCATTACGCCAACATGCTTGCCAACAACGGAGCCCGATGCGGCTCCGTTATTTTAACCTGGCGAGGGAGCCACTATAGTTTGTAGTTGTAAAGTTAATTAATAGTAAATATCGCACTTATATCATTTACCAATTGTTAATTTAAAATAAAATACTCCATTTTAATTAACTCAAATACTGGGGCAAAAACGAAAAAATTCAACATAACTTATAAATTTTAAAATTTATTTTCCATAAAAAATTCAAATAGTTAAGCATCAAACAAGCAAAAACCACACACTAAAAAGGCATATAGTCCCGGTGAGATATGATCTATATCAATTTCCCTTCTATAATGCTTTGTTAGTATCTCACCGCCAACTTATATAAAGAGAGAGTTAGTGTGAAAGCTGACAACCCTTTTGATCTTTTGCTCCCTGCCGCGATGGCGAAAGTCGCCGAAGAAGCAGGTGTCTATAAAGCAACGAAGCATCCGATGAAGACCTTTTATCTGGCGATCACCGCTGGCGTTTTCATCTCCATCGCTTTCGTATTCTATATCACCGCGACCACCGGCACTGCCGCGATGCCTTTTGGGATTGCCAAGCTTATCGGTGGGGTCTGTTTTTCCCTGGGTCTGATTCTGTGCGTTATCTGCGGCGCTGACCTCTTTACCTCTACTGTGCTGATCGTGGTGGCGAAAGCCAGCGGTCGAATCACCTGGGGGCAACTGGCAAAAAACTGGCTCAACGTCTATTTTGGTAACCTGGTGGGCGCACTGCTGTTTGTGCTGCTGATGTGGTTATCAGGCGAATATATGACTGCCAACGGCGGTTGGGGGCTAAACGTCCTGCAGACCGCTGACCACAAATTGCACCATACTTTTGTGGAGGCCGTGAGCCTGGGTATCCTCGCTAACCTGATGGTTTGTCTCGCCGTATGGATGAGCTATTCCGGTCGTAGCCTGATGGATAAAGCGATGATCATGGTCCTGCCGGTAGCGATGTTTGTTGCCAGCGGCTTTGAGCACAGCATCGCCAACATGTTTATGATCCCGATGGGTATCGTAATCCGCAATTTTGCGAGCCCGGAATTCTGGACCGCTATCGGTTCAACTCCGGAAAGTTTCTCACACTTGACCGTTATGAACTTCATCACTGATAACCTGATTCCGGTGACTATCGGGAACATTATCGGCGGAGGTTTGCTGGTCGGGTTGACATACTGGGTCATTTACCTGCGTGGCAACGACCATCACTAAGGGTTGTTTCAGGCAGTAAATAAAAAATCCACTTAAGAAGGTAGGTGTTACATGTCCGAGCTTAATGAAAAGTTAGCCACAGCCTGGGAAGGTTTTGCGAAAGGTGACTGGCAGAATGAAGTCAACGTCCGTGACTTTATTCAGAAAAACTACACCCCATATGAAGGCGACGAATCCTTCCTGGCTGGCGCAACTGAAGCGACCACCAAGCTGTGGGACACCGTAATGGAAGGTGTAAAACAGGAAAACCGCACTCACGCGCCTGTTGATTTTGACACTGCCCTGGCTTCCACCATCACCTCTCACGACGCTGGCTATATCGAGAAAGGTCTGGAAAAAATCGTTGGTCTGCAGACCGAAGCGCCGCTGAAACGTGCGATCATCCCGTTCGGTGGTATTAAAATGGTTGAAGGTTCCTGCAAAGCGTACAATCGCGAGCTGGATCCGATGCTGAAAAAAATCTTTACCGAGTACCGTAAAACCCACAACCAGGGCGTATTTGATGTTTACACCAAAGACATCCTGAACTGCCGTAAATCCGGCGTGCTGACCGGTCTGCCGGATGCTTACGGCCGTGGTCGTATCATCGGTGACTACCGTCGCGTTGCGCTGTACGGTATCGACTTCCTGATGAAAGACAAATACGCTCAGTTCCAGTCTCTGCAAGAAAAACTGGAAAGCGGCGAAGATCTGGAAGCGACCATCCGTCTGCGTGAAGAGATCTCTGAACAACACCGTGCACTGGGTCAGATCAAAGAGATGGCGGCTAAATATGGCTACGACATCTCCGGTCCGGCAACGACTGCTCAGGAAGCTATCCAGTGGACCTACTTCGGTTACCTGGCTGCCGTGAAATCTCAGAACGGCGCAGCAATGTCCTTCGGTCGTACCTCCAGCTTCCTGGATATCTACATCGAACGTGACCTGCAGGCCGGTAAAATCACCGAGCAAGACGCGCAGGAAATGGTTGACCACCTGGTCATGAAACTGCGTATGGTTCGCTTCCTGCGTACCCCGGAATATGATGAACTGTTCTCCGGCGACCCGATTTGGGCAACAGAATCCATCGGCGGTATGGGTGTTGACGGCCGTACTCTGGTCACCAAAAACAGCTTCCGCTTCCTGAACACCCTGTACACCATGGGGCCGTCTCCGGAGCCGAACATTACTATCCTGTGGTCTGAAAAACTGCCACTGAGCTTCAAGAAATTCGCGGCTAAAGTGTCCATCGATACCTCTTCTCTGCAGTATGAGAACGATGACCTGATGCGTCCGGACTTCAACAACGACGACTACGCTATCGCATGCTGCGTAAGCCCGATGGTTGTTGGTAAGCAAATGCAGTTCTTCGGTGCTCGTGCTAACCTCGCGAAAACCATGCTGTACGCTATCAACGGCGGCGTGGATGAAAAACTGAAAATGCAGGTAGGTCCGAAATCTGAACCGATCAAAGGCGACGTCCTGAACTTCGACGAAGTCATGGATCGCATGGATCACTTCATGGACTGGCTGGCGAAACAGTATGTCACCGCGCTGAACATCATCCACTACATGCACGACAAGTACAGCTACGAAGCCTCTCTGATGGCGCTGCACGACCGTGACGTTATCCGCACCATGGCGTGTGGTATCGCTGGTCTGTCCGTTGCTGCTGACTCCCTGTCTGCTATCAAATATGCGAAAGTTAAACCGATTCGTGACGAAGACGGTCTGGCTATCGACTTCGAAATCGAAGGCGAATACCCGCAGTTTGGTAACAACGATGCTCGCGTCGATGACATGGCCGTTGACCTGGTTGAACGTTTCATGAAGAAAATTCAGAAACTGCACACCTACCGCAACGCTATCCCGACTCAGTCTGTTCTGACCATCACCTCTAACGTGGTATATGGTAAGAAAACCGGTAACACCCCAGACGGTCGTCGCGCTGGCGCGCCGTTCGGACCAGGTGCTAACCCGATGCACGGTCGTGACCAGAAAGGTGCTGTTGCCTCACTGACTTCCGTTGCTAAACTGCCGTTTGCTTACGCGAAAGATGGTATCTCTTACACCTTCTCTATCGTGCCGAACGCGCTGGGTAAAGATGACGAAGTTCGTAAGACCAACCTGGCCGGTCTGATGGATGGTTACTTCCACCACGAAGCGTCCATCGAAGGTGGCCAGCACCTGAACGTGAACGTCATGAACCGCGAAATGCTGCTCGACGCGATGGAAAACCCGGAAAAATATCCGCAGCTGACCATCCGCGTATCTGGCTACGCCGTACGTTTTAACTCCCTGACCAAAGAACAGCAGCAGGACGTTATTACCCGTACCTTCACTCAGACCATGTAATTCCCAGTCTGACTGAAAAAGCGTACAATAAAGGCCCCACATCAGTGGGGCCTTTTTAACAAGTGATCCCCGCCCCAGCCTGCTTTGCCAGTTATCTATACTTTGGGTACCTGTCAAAACAGACTCGACGCAGCCGCTGAGCTGTGCACCAACACGGCCCCGGATGGGCCACATCTGGAGAAAACACCGCAATGTCAGTTATTGGTCGCATTCACTCCTTTGAATCCTGTGGCACCGTTGATGGCCCGGGCATCCGCTTTATTACCTTTTTCCAGGGCTGCCTGATGCGCTGCCTGTACTGCCATAACCGTGACACCTGGGATACCCACGGCGGCAAAGAAATCACCGTTGAAGAGTTAATGAAAGAGGTAGTGACCTATCGTCACTTTATGAATGCCTCCGGCGGCGGCGTCACGGCATCAGGCGGCGAAGCGATCCTGCAGGCGGAGTTTGTTCGCGACTGGTTCCGCGCCTGTAAAAAGGAAGGCATTCATACCTGTCTCGATACCAACGGCTTTGTCCGTCGCTACGATCCGGTTATCGACGAACTGCTGGAGGTGACTGACCTGGTCATGCTGGATCTTAAGCAGATGAACGATGAGATCCACCAGAACCTGGTCGGCGTTTCCAACCACCGCACCCTCGAGTTTGCCCAGTATCTGGCGAAAAAGAATATCAATGTCTGGATCCGCTACGTCGTGGTTCCGGGCTGGTCAGACGATGATGACTCCGCGCACCGCCTGGGCGAATTTACCCGCGATATGGGCAACGTCGAGAAAATTGAACTGCTGCCCTACCATGAGCTGGGCAAACACAAATGGGTAGCGATGGGCGAAGAGTACAAGCTGGACGGCGTTCATCCGCCGAAAAAAGAGACCATGGAGCGGGTGAAAGGCATTCTTGAGCAGTATGGTCACAAGGTGATGTACTAAGAGCCTCATCAGGGTCGGTGGTGCGCTTACGCCGGCCCGAAGCGACACTGGAAATCATTCCAGCCCCGCCGTTGATCCTCATGAAAAGCGCAATGCCGTCTCTCTGCAGTGGAAAACATGCGATAGAAACAGATGACGTGCAGCCTTCGCTGCACGTCAGAATGGTTATGCGTGCGCCACCGGCGTCGGATGATGCCCGGCTTTACGCAGCAGGGTCAGCAGATAGATAAACGACACGCTGGCGATCATGATAAACAGCAGATTGTCTGAGAAATTCTGCATCAGCATTGCTGTCAGGGTCGGGCCCAGCAGACTGCCGATGGTATAACTCATCAGCAGCGCCTGATTCATCGCCACCAGTTGGTGATGTTCGACTTTTTCGCAGGCCCAGGCCATCGCCACCGGATACAGCGTGAAACCGGATGCCCCAAGCACAAACAGCGCCGGGGCCATTGCCGCCTGACTCAGCATCGCCATACAGCCCAGAATGACCACAAAGACTTGCACCCGCAGCACCAGCAGACGGCCATAGCGGTCAGCCAGGCGCCCTACCGGCCACTGGCCGAGGATCCCCGCGCTCACCATCACCGCCATCCAGAAGCCAATGCCGGAGTCGCTCACACCCTGATGGTTCAGCCACAGCGGCATCAGGCCATACAGCGAACCGAGGACAATCCCCGAGATAATACAGCCATTGACCCCGTGGCGCGCCTGGCGCAGCTTCAGCATTGGCCAGATACGAACTGTTTCGTGCGGCTCTTCAGCCTGTCCCATAATACGGGTGAACAGCAGCGGCAGGATCGCCGCCAGCGCCAGGCCAGTCACCCACGGCAGGACGCTCATTAAATCGGTAGGTAACTTACTGACCATCAGCTGGCCCAGTACGGTACCGACATAATAGACCATCATGTACGCCGCCAGCAGACGGCCGCGGCTGCGGGAAGTCCCGCTACAGACCAGCGCGCTTTCCACCACCACCCAAATCATCGCGCAGCCTACGCCAGCGATAAACCGCCAGCTCAGCCACGTCCAGAAGCCAACGGTGATCCCCAGCCCTACGCAGCCGACGGCGAAAATTAACGACGCGAGATAATAGCTGCGGTTAAACCCAAGGCGCTTAATCACCCAACCAGCCAGCAACGTACCGGCCAGGTTGCCGGTAAAATAGGATGACCCCACCATGCCGACCTGCCAGGTTGGCATATTTTCATGGGCGAGCCAGAGCGGGACGAGCGTATTCAGCACCGCTATCGCCAGGGTCAATAAAAGCAGGCCACAGAGCAGCATTTGCACTGGCCGGGTGTAGATGGTCATGGGTAAAAAACCGTGAGGAATGTTCAGATCGCGAGCGCATCATGCCACCGCTAAAAACATTGTCAATCCACCTGAAATCAGGCGTGATGCGGTTTTGCAGGCTACGATAGAAGTTTTTTATCCACAGAATGGGTAAAGGTGAGGCAACAGATAATACACTGTTGTTTTTCTTAATTTATTAATAAATGTCGACGTTGATTTCAGTTGAAAAATTTCATCTATCGACAGCACGTTTTCATCATGCCGGCGTATGACCGCCGGCATGATGACGCCGATTAACTGGCGATAGCCATCCCCACGGTCATATGCAGACCATAGAATACGCCGCGGCCAATCATCTCTCCCGCCAGCACCAGAACAAACGCCAGGCTAAGCAGCGAGACCGCCGGCTTGCGGCCGCGGATCTGCGGCACGCACCAGCAGGCCAGGGCCAGCGCCAGCAGCACCATACGCCAGGCCATAAGCAACCCGTAATCCGGCACCAGAGCGGAGGCCTGCTGGATTGAACTGTGAATAGTAGCGAGTTCACTCCCCTGCATCAGGACCACGACAATACTCGCCAGCAGCGCCAACAAAGTGACCACCGGCAGCAAGCGCAGCGCCCAGCCGTCAACGCCTGCCACGCGCAGCAGCAGGTAGCCCAGCAGCGGACCGCCGATAAACAGCGTCAGGAAGAAGCTCAGCGGCGTCCAGACGGTGTACCAGGTCGGCACCGTGTCGATGGTGTTGTATACCCGCACCATCATCCAGACGAAGATCACGCCCAGCACCATGGTGACTATCAGCCACAGGCTACGCAGGCCGGCAGGCAGTTTTTTACACACGGCCAGTAGCCAGCCAATCCCGCCGACGGCGAAGAAGATCGCCCCGCTGGCTATCTCATTACTCAGCGACGAGGCTCCCACGCGATTCAGCGAGTTAAAGGCCCGTAGCGGCGAACCGAGGTGCATTGTCGAGGCGATAAACCCGATCCCCATCAATACCCACAGGCCAAACATACTCCCAACCACGCGCTGCTCCTGCTCGCGAGAAAGATTGCCCGTCATCAGCGCCAGGGCCATGACGATAAACCCGCCCGCGACGCACTGGCCGAAGACAGTAAAGATCATCAGCGGCCATTCATGCCATCCGTTTCCCATCTCACACCTCCTTCGGATTCGCCAGGTAACCGGTGGTATCGCCACACGACCGGGCATTGGCGTTAGGTTTAATAACGATACTCGGCCTGGTAAAGTGCGCCGACGGCAGCGGGGCTACCGCGGCCAGCTGGCCATGCTTAGCACGCAGCTCGGCAATCGGCCCGAAATCAAGCGCCCGCAGCGGGCAGGACTCGACGCAGATCGGCTTTTTCCCCTCGGCGACGCGCTCATGGCAACCGTCGCACTTGGTCATGTGGCCCTTGTCGGCGTTGTACTGCGGGGCGCCGTACGGGCAGGCCATATGGCAGTAACGGCAGCCAATGCACACCTCTTCGTTGACCACGACAAAACCATCTTCACGCTTGTGCATTGCCCCGCTCGGACAGACCTTGGTGCAGGCCGGATCTTCGCAGTGGTTACAGGCGATGGAGAGGTAATAAGCAAAAACGTTCTGATTCCAGACACCGTTATCCTCCTGCCAGTCGCCACCGGCATACTCATAGATGCGGCGGAAGCTGACCTCCGGGGTCAGGTTCTTGTAATCCTTACAGGCCAGTTCGCAGGTCTTGCAACCGGTGCAACGGGCGGAATCAATAAAAAATCCATACTGAGTTGTCATCGGTTACTCCTTACAGCTTCTCAACCTGGACGAGGTTGGTATGCGACGGGTTCCCCTTCGCCAGCGGCGACGGACGCTGGGTGGTCAGCACGTTAATGCTGCCCGCCTGATCCACCCGTGAAGCGTCCGGGTTATACCAGGCCCCTTCCCCCAGCGCGACAACGCCCGGCATCATGCGCGGCGTCACCTTCGCTTCAATATGCACTTCTCCGCGGTCGTTGAAGATGCGAATGCGATCGCCGTTGGCAATGCCGCGTTGCTTCGCGTCGATCGGGTTAATCCACATCTCCTGCCGACAGGCGGCCTTCAGTACATCGACGTTGCCGTAAGTTGAGTGAACGCGCGATTTATAGTGGAAGCCGGTCAGCTGTAGCGGGTATTTCGCCGTCAATGGATCGTTGTAGTTTTCGAAGCCCGGGGTGTAGATCGGCAGTGGATCGATAACATCCCCTTCCGGCAGCTCCCAGGTGGCCGCGATTTTCGCCAGCGCCTGCGAGTAGATTTCGATCTTGCCCGACGGCGTGGTCAGCGGATTGGCCTGCGGATCCTCGCGGAAGGCTTTGTAGGCCACATGGTGTCCTTGCGGATCGCGCTGCTTATAAATGCCCTGCTGGCGGAAGGTGTCGAAATCTGGTAGGTCAGGAATCGCTTTCTGCGACTGTTCATACAGATGGCGCATCCAGCCTTCCTGGGTACGGCCTTCGGTAAACTGCTGCTCCACACCGAGGCGTTTTGCCAGCTCGGTGGTCATCTCATAGATAGTTTTGCATTCGAAACGCGGCTTGATGGCCTGATCGGCAAAGATGATGTAGGACATGTTGCCGCAGGAGGCATCCAGCGCGAAATCCATCTGCTCGGAGGCGGTGCAGTCCGGCAGCAGAATATCGGCGTATTTCGCGGACGAGGTCATATGGCAATCGATGACTACGATCATCTCGCACTTCTTGTCGTCCTGCAGGATCTCGTGGGTACGGTTGATCTCTGAGTGCTGGTTAATCAGGCAATTGCCCGCATAGTTCCAGATCATTTTGATCGGCACATCGAGCTTATCTTTGCCACGAACGCCGTCGCGCAGCGCGGTCATTTCCGGACCACGCTCGATAGCGTCGGTCCACATAAACATCGAGATACTGGTCTGAACCGGATTCTCCAGCGTCGGCATGCGCTCAAAGGGCAGGCTGTAAGAGCCCTCGCGCGCGCCGCTGTTGCCGCCGTTGATCCCGACGTTACCCGTCAGGATAGCGAGCATCGAGATAGCCCGGGTGGCGATTTCGCCGTTGGCGTGACGCTGCGGCCCCCAACCCTGGCTGATATAGGCCGGTTTGGCGGTGGCAATTTCGCGCGCCAGTTTAACAATGCGTTCGCGCGGAATACCGGTAATCGTCGAGGCCCACTCCGGCGTTTTGGCGATACCGTCCGTGCCCTGGCCAAGAATGTAAGCTTTGTAGTGACCATTGGCTGGCGCACCGGCGGGCAGCGTTTTCTCGTCGTATCCCACGCAGTATTTATCGAGGAACGGCTGATCGACCAGATTCTCGGTGATCATCACCCACGCCAGACCCGATACCAGCGCCGCATCGGTGCCGGGGCGAATCGGGATCCATTCATCTTCGCGTCCGGCGCCGGTGTCGGTATAGCGCGGATCGATGATGATCATCCGGGCATTGGATTTCTGCCGCGCCTGTTCAAGGTAGTATGTCACCCCGCCGCCGCTCATCCGCGTTTCGCCGGGGTTATTGCCGAACAGCACCACCAGCTGGCTGTTTTCAATATCCGATGGACTATTGCCGTCGGCCCAGCCGCCGTAGGTATAATTGAGGCCCTCGGCAATCTGCGCCGAAGAGTAATCGCCATAGTGGTTCAGATAACCGCCGCAGCAGTTCATCAGACGGGCAATCAGCGTTTTTCCTGGCGGCCAGGAACTAGTCAGCGTGCCGCCGAGCGTACCGGTGCCGTAGTTCAGATAGATGGATTCGTTGCCGTATTCTTTAATCAGCCGCTGCATATTGCTGGCGATAGTATCGAACGCCTCTTCCCAGCTGATTTGCTCGAATTTCCCTTCCCCGCGTTTGCCAACGCGCTTCATCGGGTACTTCAGGCGATCCGGGTTATAGACGCGGCGGCGCATCGAACGCCCGCGCAGGCAGGCGCGGACCTGGTGCAAACCGTCATAGTTATCGTCACCGGTATTATCGGTTTCGACGTATTTAATCGCGCCGTCCACCACGTGCATGCGCAGCGGGCAGCGGCTGCCGCAGTTGACGGTACAGGCACTCCAGACCACCTTCTCGTTGGCGGGTGCCGGCGTATCGGCGGCATGCGCCAGTCGGGTAAAGGGTAATGTTAGTGCGTTGCTGGCCAGCGCCAGGCCGCCTATTGCCGTGGTTTTCATCAGACCACGGCGGCTTACCTCAGCAGCCAGTAAAGCATCGGGGGCTTTAATTTTCATGGATACTCGCTTTGGTTGCTCACAATAAACTGAAAAGCGCTATATAGTCATATATATATTGCTTTGAAATATTATTGGTTTTTTATGCTGATTTAATCCAAAGGGAGTATCACTGCATTCGTAGAATGGATTATTGCCCGGTATCAATAAGGGCGTAAAAAAAGCGCCCGCAGGCGCTTTTAAAAGAGAGGAAGAAAAAATTACCCGATATATTCGAGGCCACGCATATACGGGCGCAGAATTTCCGGGATCTCAATACGGCCATCGGCCTGCTGATAGTTTTCCATCAGCGCCACCAGGGTACGACCTACCGCCAGACCAGAACCATTCAGAGTATGAACGAGGCGAGTCTTCTTGTCGGACTTGCTGCGGCAGCGGGCCTGCATACGACGCGCCTGGAAATCCCAGACGTTAGAGCAGGAAGAGATTTCACGGTAGGTGTTCTGCGCCGGAACCCACACTTCCAGGTCGTAGGTTTTGCAGGCGCTGAAGCCCATATCGCCGGTGCACAGCGCGACCTTACGGTACGGCAGACCCAGCAGCTGCAGCACTTTCTCGGCGTGACCGGTCATCTCTTCCAGCGCGGCCATGGAGTCTTCCGGACGCACGATCTGCACCATTTCAACTTTGTCGAACTGGTGCATGCGGATCAGACCGCGGGTGTCGCGACCATAGGAACCGGCTTCAGAGCGGAAGCACGGCGTATGGGCGGTCATTTTGATCGGCAGGTCGTCTTCGTCGATGATTTCATCGCGTACCAGGTTGGTCAGCGGCACTTCCGCCGTCGGGATCAGCGCGTAGTTGCTGCTGTCGGCTTCTTCTTCCAGCGGACGAGTATGGAACAGGTCGCCAGCGAATTTCGGCAACTGGCCGGTGCCATACAGCGTGTCCTGGTTCACCAGGTACGGGACATAGTTTTCGCTATAGCCATGCTGTTCGGTGTGCAGATCCAGCATGAACTGCGCCAGGGCGCGGTGCAGACGGGCCAGCTGGCCTTTCATCACCACAAAACGCGAACCAGTCAGCTTAACGGCGGCGGCAAAATCCAGCCCCCCGTGCATTTCCCCCAGCGTCACGTGATCGCGCACTTCAAAATCGAACTGGCGCGGCGTGCCCCAGCGGCTGACTTCAACGTTGTCGTTTTCGTCACGGCCAACCGGCACATCATCATGAGGAATATTCGGGATCGCCAGCGCGATATCGCGAATTTCCGCCAGCAGCGTTTCCAGCTCGGACTTTGCAGCATCCAACTGTTCGCCGAGTTTGTTCACTTCCAGGCGTAATGGCTCGATGTCTTCCCCGCGCGCTTTCGCCTGGCCAATGGATTTCGATCGGGAGTTACGCTCCGCCTGCAGGTTTTCCGTTTGCACCTGCAGAACTTTACGACGCTCTTCAAGCGCGCGAAGTTTATCTACATCCAGCTTAAAGCCCCGGCGTGCCAGTTTTTCTGCGACTGCGTCTGGCTCGGTACGCAGCAGATTGGGATCGAGCATGCTTATCCTGTGCTTATCGAATTAAATAAAGAAAAGTGGCCGCAGACTACGACCACGGAAATAGAGTAATAACCTTACCGCAACGCCTCAATTAGCGGTAGCGTTTTATCGGGCTATTTTGATCCTGTTCAGCGAGCCAGGCGAGCTTTTCGCCAATTTTGCCCTCAAGCCCCCGGTTTGTCGGGTGATAATAGCGCGTTTGCGCCATTTCCTGCGGGAAGTACTGCTCGCCGGCGGCGTAGGCGTTGGGTTCGTCATGAGCGTAACGATACTCCTGTCCGTAACCCATCTCTTTCATCAGCTTCGTCGGCGCATTGCGCAGATGCACCGGAACGTCGTAGTCAGGACGCTCCCGCGCGTCGGACAGCGCCGCTTTAAAGGCGGTGTAGACGGCGTTGCTTTTCGGCGCGCAGGCCAGATAGACAATGGCCTGGGCAATCGCCCGTTCGCCTTCCGCCGGCCCGACGCGGGTAAAGCAATCCCACGCCGAAATGGCGACCTGCATCGCCCGTGGGTCGGCGTTGCCGACATCTTCCGAGGCTATCGCCAGACAGCGGCGGGCAACGTACAGCGGATCGCCGCCGGCGGTGATGATCCGCGCATACCAGTAAAGTGCCGCATCCGGCGCGCTACCGCGCACCGACTTATGCAGAGCAGAAATCAAATCGTAGAACCGGTCGCCTTTGTTATCAAAGCGCGCGCTGCGCTCGCCAGCGATCTCGGTCAGCAGTTCCGCCTTCAGCACCCGCTTGCCCGAGTCATCGCTCTCGGCCATATCAGCCATCATTTCCAGGGTATTCAGCGCCCGCCTCGCGTCGCCGTTCACCAGTTCGGCGATGGCCTTGCGGGTCTCTTCCGGCAGAATAATATCCTGCCCGCCGTAGCCGCGGGACTTATCGTTCATCGCCTGGTCAAGCACCCGCTCGATATCGTCGGTGGTCAGCGATTTCAGTAAGTAGACGCGGGCGCGGGAGAGCAGCGCCGAGTTAAGCTCAAAGGAGGGGTTTTCGGTGGTCGCGCCAATAAAAGTGATGGTGCCGTCTTCAATATGGGGCAGAAAGGCATCCTGCTGGCTTTTATTAAAGCGATGCACTTCGTCAACAAACAGGATGGTCCGCCGGCCGGCGTTGCGATTTTGCCTCGCGCGCTCAATAGCCTCGCGAATCTCTTTCACCCCTGAGGTCACCGCCGAGATCCGTTCGACATCGGCGCTGGCGTAGCGGGCAATCACTTCCGCGAGGGTGGTCTTGCCGGTGCCCGGCGGCCCCCAGAGGATCATTGAATGCAGATGCCCGGCTTCAATCGCCCGCGGCAGGGGTTTACCCGGCGCCAGCAGATGCTGCTGGCCAATATACTGCGCTAAATTTTCTGGCCGCATGCGAGCGGCCAGAGGTTGAAACGCGTTGTCGGAAAAATCGAGCGACAGATTGCTCACTTTCGCCTCTACTTACGTTGATCGTCCACCGTCACCCCTTTCGGCGGCGTAAAGGTGAACTTAGATGCGTCGACGGCGCCGTTCTGCTGCGACTTCAGCTGATAGCTGCTGCGCTGGTCATCCTGCTCGACGGCGCTGAACTGATGGATGGTGCCGTCCCGACCGACGTTGATCGTGAACTGCTTCAGGTTACCGCTGCCGCTTTTCGGCGTCAGCACAAAATCATCGCCGTTTTGTTTGATATTGTACTGCTGCCAGTCACTGGACTGGTTGCGGGCAATCAGCATAAACGGCGTGTTGCTGGTAGCATCTTTCAGCCAGGTCGCCGTAGCCTGCTCAACGAACGGGTTGTAGAACCACAGCGTTTTGCCATCCGAGACAAGAACGCTTTCATCTGGCTGGGTCATATGCCAGTTAAACAGGTTCGGACGTTTTACCCACAGGTCGCCCTGTCCGTCCTGGACGGCGTTACCGCTGCCGTCGGTGACTTTCTGCGTGAAGCTGGCATGGAAACTGCTCACTTTATCAAGACGGCTTTTTAAGTCACTGGCCGCATCTGCCCAGACCTGGCTGACGACCATACCAGACAGTAATGCACAGGTGATTGCGAGTTTTTTCATTGTTATTCCTTAATGTGCGTCACTCCCGACGCGGGAGCCTCTTCTGTCCCTAATGTAGGACCGCCGACGGCGGCGGAACAGAAGAATTGGCTGATTTTGCGCTTATTTACCCAACTTTGCACTCATTCAAAGGGCGGCGGCGCCAGCACTTCGCGGTTACCGTTATGGCCCTGTTCGCTGACGATCCCCTGCGCTTCCATCTGTTCGATAATGCGTGCTGCACGGTTATAGCCAATGCGGAACTGACGCTGGACCCCGGAAATCGACGCTTTGCGCTTCTCAGTCACAAAACTGACCGCTTGATCGAACAGCGGGTCCAGCTCTTCACCACCGTCGAAACCACCGCCGCCGCCTTCGCTTTCGCTGTCGGAGGTAATACCATCGACGTACTGCGGACGGCCGCGGGCTTTCCAGTCCTGAACCACAGCGTGGACTTCCTGGTCGCGTACAAATGCCCCGTGGACGCGCACCGGCGTGGTAGAGTTCGGTCCGGAGTAAAGCATATCCCCCATACCCAGCAGCGATTCCGCGCCGCCCTGATCGAGAATGGTACGCGAGTCAATTTTACTCGACACGGTAAAGGCGATGCGCGTCGGAATGTTGGCCTTAATCAGGCCGGTAATAACATCTACCGACGGACGCTGCGTCGCCAGCACCAGGTGGATCCCCGCCGCACGCGCTTTTTGCGCCAGACGGGCAATCAGCTCTTCCACCTTCTTGCCGACGGTCATCATCAGGTCGGCGAACTCGTCCACCAGCACCACGATATACGGCAGTTTTTCCAGCACCGGATGTACGGCATCCATGCTGTCGCCCGGCTTCCAGTACGGATCCGGAATCGGACGCCCCATGCGCGCGGCCTCGGCGATCTTCTCGTTATAGCCCGCCAGGTTACGCACGCCCAGCGCTGACATCAGCTTGTAGCGGCGCTCCATCTCGTTGACGCTCCAGCGCAGCGCATTGGCGGCGTCTTTCATGTCGGTGACCACTTCCGTCAGCAGATGCGGAATACCTTCGTAGACCGACAGCTCGAGCATTTTCGGGTCGATCATGATGAAACGCACATCTTCCGGCTGCGCTTTGTAGAGCATGCTGAGGATCATGGCGTTCACACCGACTGACTTACCGGAACCGGTAGTACCAGCAACCAGCAGGTGCGGCATTTTCGCCAGGTCAGCTACCACCGGGTCGCCAGCGATATCTTTACCCAGCACCACGGTCAGCGGCGATGGGTTATCGCGGAACTTGGCGTTGTCGAGCACTTCACGCAGATAGACGGTCTGACGCTTTTTATTCGGCAGCTCAAGACCGACATACGGTTTACCCGGGATCACTTCCACCACGCGCACGGCAACCGTCGACAGCGAACGCGCCAGATCGCGTGACAGGTTAGAGATTCGAGCCGCTTTGACGCCAGGCGCCAGATTCAGTTCGAAGCGGGTGATCACCGGCCCCGGCGAGTAGTTCACCACATCCGCTTTAATGCGGAAATCGGCCAGACGTGCTTCCACCAGTCGCGCCATCTGCTCGAGAGCAAAGGTATCCACCGGCTCGACTTCACTGGGTGGTGGGGTTAACAGATCCAGCGACGGCAACGGCGTGGTCGGTCTTTGCAGCGGACGGCTATCGCCATTGCGCATCAGCAGCGGGTGGATCAGGCTCTCCTGCGGCGCGGGCGCGGCAGGCTGATGCCCCTGCGGGACAACCGGCTGTTGCTGCTGCACGGGCTGCGGTGCAGTCTGGTAAGGCTGCGGCGGCACTGGCTGAGGGTGTACCGGCTGGTGCTGCGCAGGTTGATAACCCTGCTGCGGAGCGGCGGCCGGTTGTTGATAGTGCGGGGCCGGTTGTTGCGGCTGGACTTCCGGCGTCGGCGTAAACAGCGGCTCGCTCGGCCCCTCATTGACAAGCGTTTTCATCGGCGAGAATTCATAATCCGCCGGCGAGAACGGATTAGCGCCCGGCGGCTGCTCAGCGGAGTAGCGCTGCTGCTGGGTGGCGGCAAACTGGCGCGCCAGCTCCGCTTCCGCCGCAGTGTCGGCGTCATCGTCATCAGTCGCGTTATCGTCTTCCCAGCGATGGCCATAGCGCTGCTGCTGGGTGGCGGCGAACTGGCGAGCCAGTTCATCCTGCTCCATAGCATCCGCTTCCTCATCCGAGAGCAGCTCATCGTCATAATGGGGGTCGCGCTCCGCCTGCCGCGCACGCTGTTCCGCCTCCCGTTGCGACGGTAGCTTGATGCCGTAAGAGGCCAGCTCCCGACGCGTCGGGACACGAACGCGGTTTGGTCGCGGTAGTTTTGGACCAATACCTTCTTTCACCTGGACCCGCGGTCCGCTGGATGCCGGGCTGAACAATGGCGCAGCCGCAGCGGATGCGGCCGTCGCCGAGGTTGCCGCCGCCGCGCCGCCGCTGGCGGCCGTTGCCTGATGCACCCCTGCCGCGACCGCAGAGACCACGGTTGTCTCCACTGGCGGTTTGGACGAGGAGGCTGGCGGCGTCAGCGGTTTAGTGGCAATCGGACTTTCCGGCTCCGGAATTGGCTGATACCAGGAGGCCAGCAGCTCGCGTTCACGTGCCCGCTTCTCTTCGACTTCTTCGAAGTAATAGAGCGGTGGACGTTTCACCTCTTCCGGCGCAACCTCTGGTTCTGGCTCCGGTGACGGCACTGGCGCGCTTTGCGGCTGATACGCCTGCGGCGCAGGCTGAGCGGCATGCGGATCGTAAGTCGGCTGCTGATACGGCGCCGGCTCTGGCTGATACCCTTGCGGCGCAGGCTGAGCGGCATACGGATCGTAAGTCGGCTGCTGATACGGCGCCGGCTCTGGCTGATACGCCTGCGGCGCCGGCTGACCGGCATGCGGAGCATAAGCCGGCTGCTGATACGGCGCCGACTCTGGCTGGTACGCCTGCGGCGCAGGCTGAGCGGCATACGGATCGTAAGTCGGCTGCTGATACGGCGCCGGCTCTGGCTGATACGCCTGCGGCGCAGGCTGAGCAGCATGCGAAGCATAAGCCGGCTGCTGATACGGCGCCGGCTCTGGCTGGTACGCCTGCGGCGCCGGCTGACCAGCATGCGGATCGTAAACCGGCTGCTGATACGGCGCCGGCTCAGGCTGGTACGCCTGCGGCGGGTAACCCGCTTCCGGCTGATAAGCAGGCGCAGCGCCCTGATGGCCAGCCGCGGATTCAGCCCACGCCTGTGGCGCGGCAGTGGCCGCCGCCGCTGCGCCCACGGGCTCAGCAATACTATGACCATTCAGCAACGGATCGTAAGGGTCGAAATCTCCAGGGCGCGCGGCGCTGGCGCCGGAGAACAGCACATCATCCTCTGTGGGACGTGCCGCGCTGGCGCCGGAAAACAGGACATCGTCGGCGGCGACAGGCGCACCGCTGGCGCTGTATTGCACCGCCTCTTCACCGTCATCCATCCGTTTGCCGGAGAAAAGCGCCGCGTCGGTTTTACGCCCCATGGGGTTGGTAAACTTCTCGGCCAGACGCTTACGTCGCGCCAGCGCGCTGCGTAAAATACGGGCACGACGCGACTCCTGAGGGGTTGCCGCCTCTTCGTCGTCGTACTCTTCATCGTCATCTTCGTATTCGCCTTCATCGACCCAGGTATCATCGCGACGGGTACGGTTGCTGGCAAAGGTGAGTACCGACAGGATCCCGCCGCCCAATTTTTCCGCAATGCTGACCCACGACCAACCGGTGAACAGCGTCAGGCCGGCCGCCCAGATGCATAACAGGGCGATGGTGCCGCCGCTGCTGTGCAGCAGCGGTTGCAGCGTGGTGCTCAGCAGGCTGCCGATCACTCCGCCCGAGGCAAAGTACCAGATATCATCGGCGTTAATGGCTGCCAGACCACAGGAGGTCAGGATCAGGGCTAACGCGCCAATGAGGCGCAGGGAAACGGCGAAATAATCAATGTATTCGTCGTTTTCCTGATGCCGCCAGGCAAACCAGCATCCGCCAATAATGATGACCGGGATGGTGTAGGCCATGACGCCAAAAATGAAAAAGAGGGTATCGGCAAGCCAGGCTCCAGGGGCGCCGCCTAAATTATGAATAGGCTCATGCCACGCCGTCTGCGACCAGCTTGGATCCGAGGGGTTAAAGCTCAGTAGTGCCGCCATCAGCCAGATGGCGAAGAGGGAGCAAAGGATGAGCATCGCCTCAAGGAGTCGGCGCCCGCTGCTGAGTTTGGTTAGTTTGACTTCTTTGTCTTCGGTGTATTCCTGGCTCAAGAAAGGCTCTCCAGGTATCAGGCTGTTTCCTGCCTGCTGCTAAAACGGACAACAGCGCCGGGTCTCCCCGGCACTGTTGCTGTATGGATTAACAGGAGTGTAATCAAACTACGTCGATTTTGCACCTGTTCCGTGTTAGCGCGTCTTAATAACCAGACGATTACTTTGCTTGACTTCTTCCATCACCACGTAGGTACGGGTGTCGTTTACGCCCGGCAGGCGCAGCAAGGTCTCGCCCAGTAATTTACGATACGCTGACATATCCGGTACGCGGGTTTTCAACAGGTAGTCGAAATCACCGGAAACCAGATGACACTCTTGAATTTCTTCAAGTTTTTGCACTGCGGCGTTAAATTGCTCAAACACATCCGGTGCGCCACGATTCAGAGTAATCTCAACAAATACCAGAAGTGATGCATCCAGATAATGCGGGTTGAGCAGCGCCGTATAGCCCTGAATAAAACCCTGTCTTTCAAGACGACGCACGCGCTCAAGGCAAGGCGTCGGAGAAAGTCCCACCCGTTTAGAAAGCTCGACGTTAGAAATTCGCCCATCTTTTTGCAATTCATTCAGGATGTTACGATCAATGCGGTCGAGATCTTTGCCAGGGCGCTTCTTGCTATCTACCATTATTATTGTCTCTCTGTATTCCTTCCCTACTCCTGTTCCGGCTCTGTGCCTTCACTGCCAGAGCCCATCCTGTTATTACCCGTACGACAATGGGTAACCCAGGGGTACGTGAGAAGCCCGTTGCCTGACGGCAGTCACCGACATCACGCATGGCGTCTGTCCACACCATGCGTAGATTTCGTTAACCCGGATAAAAATGGCATTTGCGTGCATGAAAATTCGCCGCACGCTAAATACTGCTTTTCTTCTTCCATGAATGTTTTCGCAAAAGCACAGGGGATTGTCAAAGCAAAACATCGATTTTTAGTACAAGATGCCAGATATTCATCATCCCCCCTGGTTGATTCTCATTTTTTCGTCTTATAATTGTCCCGCTGACAGTAGAAATAGTTATATTCTTTGCCGGTAAAATCGCCAATTCATCGGTCGCTTCTATTGCACACATCGTTAACAAAATCGCTGCGCTCTTTTTTTACGACAACAAATTCCCTACAATCTCTGCCCAATGTATGCCAATTATTATGGGGATCTCATGGGCACAGCCAAACACAGTAAACTGCTTATCCTTGGTTCTGGACCTGCGGGATACACCGCGGCGGTCTATGCCGCACGCGCCAACCTGCAGCCGGTGCTGATCACCGGGATGGAAAAAGGCGGTCAGCTGACCACCACGACGGAAGTGGAAAACTGGCCGGGCGATCCTAACGATCTCACCGGCCCGCTGCTGATGGAGCGCATGCACGAACATGCCGCGAAATTTGAAACGGAAATTATTTTCGACCACATCAGCCGCGTCGATCTGCAAAACCGTCCGTTCCGTCTGACAGGCGATAGCGGTGAGTACACCTGTGATGCGCTGATCATTGCCACCGGCGCATCGGCGCGCTACCTCGGTCTGCCATCGGAAGAGGCGTTTAAAGGCCGTGGCGTTTCAGCTTGCGCCACCTGTGACGGATTCTTCTATCGCAATCAGAAAGTGGCGGTGATCGGCGGCGGTAACACCGCGGTTGAAGAGGCTCTGTATCTGTCCAATATTGCCTCTGAGGTGCATCTGATCCACCGCCGCGACGCCTTCCGCGCGGAAAAAATCCTCATCAAACGTCTGATGGATAAAGTGGCGAGCGGCAACATCGTGCTGCATACCGACCGCACCCTCGAAGAGGTGACCGGCGACCAGATGGGCGTCAGCGGCCTGCGCCTGCGCGATACCAAAAACAGCGACAACGTCGAGTCTCTGGAAGTGGCAGGCTTGTTCGTTGCCATTGGCCACAGCCCGAACACCGCCATCTTTGAAGGTCAGCTGGAACTGGAAAACGGCTATATCAAAGTGCAGTCCGGGATCCACGGCAACGCCACGCAAACCAGTATCCCGGGCGTATTTGCCGCTGGCGATGTCATGGACCATATCTATCGTCAGGCGATCACCTCCGCTGGCACCGGCTGCATGGCGGCGCTGGACGCCGAGCGTTACCTGGACGGTTTGGCCGACGCTTGCAAATAATCTTTACAAGTCAGTAACAAAGGTAAAGAAGGCGACGAAAAGTCGCCTTTATTTTTGCCGCGATGTAACATTGCCGTGCCCAATATTCCCATAACGATACCTGCAAATCGCGCAATGAATAAAACCCGTCAACAAGAGTTAACCCGCTGGTTAAAACAGCAAAGTATTATCTCCCGTCGCTGGTTGATGATTTCCCGCCTGCTTGGCGTGGCAAGCGGTCTGCTGATCGTCGCGCAGGCCTGGTTCCTGGCGCGGATCCTGCACCGGATGGTGATGGAAAATATTCCGGCAACCGCCCTGCTGCTGCCGCTGACGCTGCTGGTACTGGTCTTTGTGCTGCGCGCCTGGGTGGTCTGGCTGCGTGAGCGGGTTGGTTTTCAGGCCGGGCAGCATATCCGCTATGAAATTCGCCGTCAGGTTCTCGACCGCCTCCAGCAGGCGGGCCCCGCCTGGATCCAGGGCAAACCGGCCGGCAGTTGGGCAACGCTTATCCTTGAGCAGATCGATGATATGCACGATTATTATGCGCGCTACCTGCCCCAGATGACGCTGGCGGCCTGCGTGCCGCTGCTGATCGTTATCACTATTTTCCCGATTAACTGGGCCGCCGCATTGATCCTCCTCGGCACCGCCCCGCTGATCCCGCTTTTCATGGCGCTGGTCGGGATGGGTGCCGCCGATGCCAACCGGCGTAACTTCCAGGCGCTGGCCCGCCTGAGCGGCCATTTCCTCGATCGCCTGCGCGGCATGGAAACCCTGCGTATTTTTCACCGCGGTCAGGCAGAAATCGATAATATTCGCGACGCCTCGCAGGATTTTCGCCAACGCACCATGGAAGTCCTGCGTCTGGCCTTCCTCTCCTCCGGGGTGCTGGAGTTTTTCACCTCCCTCTCCATTGCGCTGGTGGCGGTCTATTTTGGCTTCTCTTACCTTGGCGAGCTGAACTTCGGCCACTATGGCGCGGGCGTCACGCTGATGGCAGGCTTCCTGACGCTGATCCTCGCGCCGGAATTTTTCCAGCCGTTACGTGACCTGGGCACTTTCTACCATGCCAAAGCCCAGGCCGTGGGCGCCGCAGACAGCCTGAAAACGTTTATGGAAACCCCATTGACCCAGCTGGAGCGCGGCGAAAAAACCTTAAATGATAACGATCTGATTGGCGTGGAAGCGCGCGATCTGGTGATCAAATCTCCGGAAGGTAAAGTCCTGGCCGGGCCGCTTAACTTTTCACTGCCTGCTGGCGCACGCGTTGTGCTGGTGGGTCAGAGCGGCTCCGGGAAAAGTTCGCTGCTGAACACACTGCTCGGCTTTTTGCCCTACGAGGGCTCGCTGAAGGTGAACGGCGCAGAGCTGCGCGAACTGGACGCCGATCGCTGGCGCCGCCTGTTAAGCTGGGTGGGACAGAATCCTCAACTACCTGCCGCCACGCTGCGGGAAAATGTGCTGCTGGCATGGCCCGAAGCCAGCGATGCCCAGCTTCGACTGGCGCTGGACAAGGCCTGGGTCAGTGAGTTTATCGCCCTGTTGCCGGACGGGATCCATACCGCCGTGGGCGATCAGGCGGGTCGTCTGTCGGTAGGTCAGGCGCAGCGTATCGCGGTTGCTCGCGCGCTGTTGGTGCCCTGCCGCCTGCTGTTGCTGGATGAACCCGCCGCCAGCCTCGACGCCCATAGCGAACAACGGGTGATGCAGGCCCTGACCCATGCCTCCACCGAGCAAACCACGCTGCTGGTCACCCACCAGCTCGAGGGACTGGCTGACTGGGATGCCGTCTGGGTCATGCAGGACGGACAGATTATCGAACAAGGCGACTACGCCACGCTGGCCCGTGCCGGTGGGGTCTTCTCGGCGCTGCTGGCCCATCGTCAGGAGGAGATTTAAATGCGCGCACTTTTACCCTATCTGGCGCTCTATAAACGCCATAAATGGATGCTGCTGCTCGGCGTCGTGCTGGCCATCGTGACTCTGCTGGCCAGCATCGGCCTGCTGACGCTCTCCGGCTGGTTCCTCTCCGCCTCAGCGGTGGTGGGTGTCGCCGGGATCTACAGTTTTAACTATATGCTGCCTGCCGCGGGCGTCCGCGGCGCGGCGATTATCCGTACCGCCGGGCGCTACTTCGAGCGTCTGGTCAGTCATGACGCGACCTTCCGCGTGCTGCAGCACCTGCGCGTCTTCACCTTCAGCAAACTACTCCCCCTCTCTCCCGCGGGGCTGGCGCGCTTTCGCCAGGGTGAACTGCTCAACCGGGTGGTGGCCGATGTCGATACCCTGGATCATCTCTACCTGCGGGTGATTTCACCGCTGGTCGGCGCGCTGGTGGTGATTGTAGTGGTCACCTGCGGATTAAGCCTGCTCGACGTTACCCTTGCGCTGACGCTCGGCGGCATCATGCTGGTCACCCTGTTGGTTATGCCGCCGCTGTTCTATCGCGCAGGTAAACCAGCCGGCGAAAGTATGACGCAGTTGCGCGGCCAGTATCGCCAACAGCTCACTGCCTGGCTGCAGGGCCAGGCAGAGCTGATGGTGTTTAACGCCAGCGACCGCTACCGCGCGCAAATGGAAAAGACCGAGCTCAGCTGGCAGGACGCACAGCGCCGTCAGGCCGAGCTGACCGCGCTTTCGCAGGCAGTAATGCTATTAATCGGCGGCATCGCCGTGGTGGCCATGCTCTGGCTGGCGTCCGCCGGCATCGGGGGTAACAGCCAGCCAGGGGCGCTGATCGCGCTGTTTGTTTTCTGCGCCCTGGCGGCCTTCGAAGCCCTGGCGCCAGTCACTGGCGCTTTCCAGCATTTAGGTCAGGTGATCGCCTCCGCACGGCGGATCTCGCAGATCACCGACCAGCAGCCGGAGGTCACTTTCGTCGAGGGTGAAGCCAGCGTGCCTGCGCAGGTGGCCTTAACCTTCACCCAGGTTACCTTCCGCTACCCGCACCAACCCTCCCCCGCCCTGGAGAATATCTCCCTGCAGATTGCCGCCGGAGAGCACATCGCCATTCTTGGCCGGACCGGCTGCGGAAAGTCGACGCTGTTGCAACTCCTCACCCGGGCCTGGGATCCAACGCAGGGAGAGATTTTGCTCAACGACCAGCCGCTGTCCCAGCCCAGCGAAGCCACCCTGCGTCAGGCGATGAGCGTGGTGCCGCAGCGCGTGCACCTGTTCAGCGCTACGCTGCGCGACAACCTGCTGCTGGCGGCGCCAGACGCTGACGATACCGCGCTCTGCGCGACCCTCGAGAAAGTGGGGCTGGAAAAACTGCTGGAAGATGGCGGACTGAACAGCTGGCTGGGGGAAGGCGGGCGCCAGCTATCCGGCGGCGAACTGCGCCGGCTGGCGATTGCCCGCGCACTGCTCCACGATGCGCCGCTGATGCTGCTCGATGAGCCGACAGAAGGCCTGGATGCGGCCACCGAAAGCCAGATCCTGCATCTTCTGGCGGAAGTGATGCGCGAGAAAACCGTGCTGATGGTGACTCACCGCCTGCGGGGCCTGGCGCGTTTTAATCAGATAATAGTCATGGACAACGGCCAGATAATTGAGCAAGGTAGTCACGCGGATCTGCTCGCTAAACAGGGCCGGTACTTCCAGTTTAAACAGCGTCTGTAGGCTATTATCTAATTTTTGCTGATGCGTATTGAGGTTAAAATGCGTCTGGTTCAGCTCTCCCGGCATTCTATCGCCTTCCCTTCCCCGGAAGGCGCCCTGCGTGAACCTAACGGCCTGCTGGCGCTCGGCGGCGATCTGAGCCCGGCACGTCTGCTGATGGCCTATCAGCGCGGTATCTTTCCATGGTTTTCTCCTGGCGACCCGATCCTCTGGTGGTCGCCCGATCCCCGGGCGGTGCTCTGGCCGGAACAGTTTCATCTCAGCCGCAGCATGAAGCGTTTTCATCAGCGTTCGCCTTATCGCGTCACGCTGAATCATGCCTTTGGTGAGGTCATTGAAGGCTGCGCCAGCGATCGTGACGAAGGCACCTGGATAACCAGCAGTATCGTTCGCGCCTATCACCAACTCCATGAGCTGGGCCATGCCCATTCCATTGAAGTCTGGCAAGAGAATACGCTGGTAGGTGGAATGTACGGCGTGGCGCAGGGGGCGCTGTTTTGCGGCGAATCGATGTTCAGCCGGGCAGAAAATGCCTCCAAAACCGCGCTGCTGGTATTCTGTCAGGCTTTTACGCAGAGTGGTGGTAAATTAATCGACTGCCAGGTACTGAACAACCATACCGCCTCATTAGGCGCGGTGGATATTCCCCGCCGCGATTATCTTGACTACCTGTCAGTATTACGCGGCTACCGCCTGCCCGAGCTATTTTGGGTGCCGCGGGTGCTATTTCCGGGCGCGCAATAAAAATGTTTTCAGCACATTTTGCGTCAGGATGGTATAATTGCGCGGTAGAGTAGCTTCTGCCTGTTGCCCCGCCGCCGTTTGGGAATAATAAGAGTCAGATAACGCCCATCGTTCTGTCACTCCCCTTTACGTTTGCGCCTGTCACGCGGCATAGCCGTGTGTGTTCCGGGCAATGCGCCAAAACTACTTCGGCGATTCATACCCGTCATATATCCGTTGCCGGTGTGCTGACTGCGCACCTTGCGGCAAGGCGAATGATTCAGGGTAGATACGTAAAACTTTACTTACATGATGAACTTCGGCATTATCTTGCCGGTTCAAAACTACGGTAGTGATACCCCAGAGGACTAGATGGCCAAAGAAGACAATATTGAAATGCAGGGCACCGTACTTGAAACGTTGCCTAACACTATGTTCCGCGTAGAACTGGAAAACGGTCACGTGGTAACTGCGCATATTTCCGGTAAAATGCGTAAAAACTACATCCGCATTCTGACGGGCGACAAAGTGACTGTTGAGCTGACCCCGTACGACCTGAGCAAAGGCCGCATTGTCTTCCGTAGTCGCTGATTGTTTTCGCCCTTAAGGCGTCAGATGCTGAAGGCCGGGATAATTCCCGGTCTTTTCATATCTGCCGCCGGCAAAAAAAAACCGGCCCAGGGCCGGTTTTTACGTTGAAGACATCGCTTTAGTGGGCGGCTTCCGGTTTGTGCTTCTGCGCGCTCTGGAAATCGTAGGTCAGCGCATTCTTCGCGCTGTCCAGAGACACTGTCACCTGGCCACCATCGACCAGCGAGCCGAACAGCAGCTCGTTCGCCAGCGGCTTTTTCAGGTTGTCCTGAATGACGCGTCCCATTGGACGTGCACCCATCGCCCGGTCGTAACCTTTCTCCGCCAGCCAGTCGCGCGCTTCCTGACTGACTTCCAGGGAGACGCCTTTCTGGTCCAGCTGGACCTGCAGCTCGACGATAAACTTGTCGACAACCTGATGGATCACCGTGGTAGAGAGATGATCGAACCAGATAATGTTGTCGAGGCGGTTACGGAACTCCGGCGTAAAGATCTTCTTGATCTCATCCATTGCATCCGGACTGTTGTCCTGCTGAATAAGGCCAATCGATTTACGCTCAGTTTCCCGCACCCCGGCGTTAGTGGTCATCACCAGCACCACGTTGCGGAAGTCCGCTTTACGCCCGTTGTTATCGGTCAGCGTACCGTTATCCATCACCTGCAGCAGCAGGTTAAACACATCCGGATGCGCTTTTTCGATCTCATCAAGCAGCAGCACTGCGTGCGGATGTTTAATCACCGCATCGGTCAGCAGCCCGCCCTGATCGAAGCCAACGTAGCCCGGAGGCGCCCCGATTAAACGGCTGACGGTATGACGTTCCATATATTCGGACATGTCAAAACGCAGCAGCTCAATACCCAGCGCCTTCGCCAGTTGCACGGTCACTTCGGTTTTCCCGACCCCGGTAGGCCCGGCGAACAGGAATGACCCAACCGGCTTGTGCTCATGGCCCAGCCCGGCGCGCGCCATTTTGATGGCTTCGGTCAGCGCCTCAATGGCTTTATCCTGACCGAAGACCAGCATTTTCAGACGGTCGCCAAGGTTTTTCAGCGTATCGCGATCGCTCTGGGAGACACTCTTCTCAGGGATCCGCGCAATGCGCGCCACCACTGACTCGATATCCGCCACATTGACCGTTTTCTTACGCTTGCTGACCGGCATTAAGCGCGCCCGCGCGCCCGCTTCGTCAATGACGTCAATTGCCTTATCCGGCAGATGACGATCGTTAATGTATTTTACCGCCAGCTCAACCGCCGCACGCACCGCCTTAGCGGTATAACGCACGTCATGGTGCGCTTCGTACTTCGGCTTCAGGCCGTTGATAATCTGCACCGTCTCTTCCACCGACGGTTCGGTGATATCGATCTTCTGGAAACGACGGGCCAGCGCACGATCTTTCTCAAAGATGTTGCTGAACTCCTGGTAGGTGGTAGAGCCGATCACCCGGATCTTGCCGCTGGAAAGCAGCGGTTTAATCAGGTTAGCCGCATCGACCTGGCCGCCAGAAGCCGCCCCCGCACCGATAATGGTGTGGATTTCATCAATAAACAGGATGCTGTTGGTATCCTGCTCCAGCTGTTTGAGCAATGCTTTGAAGCGTTTTTCAAAATCGCCACGATATTTGGTCCCTGCCAGCAAAGAGCCAATGTCGAGCGAGTAGATGGTGCAGTCGGCCATCACTTCCGGCACATCGCCCTGCACAATGCGCCAGGCAAGGCCTTCGGCGATCGCAGTTTTACCGACGCCGGATTCACCCACCAGCAATGGGTTATTTTTACGGCGACGGCACAGGACCTGAATCGCACGCTCCAGCTCTTTTTCACGGCCGATCAGGGGATCAATGCCGCCGACGCGAGCAAGCTGATTGAGGTTGGTGGTGAAGTTTTCCATACGTTCCTCCCCGCCGGCTTGCTCTTCATTGCCAGGCTGGCTTCCGCTGTTATCGGAAGACTGGCTCGGCTCGTCTTTGCGTGTACCATGAGAAATGAAGTTCACCACATCGAGTCGGCTGACTTCATGTTTACGCAGCAGGTAAGCGGCCTGCGACTCCTGCTCGCTGAAAATGGCCACCAGTACGTTGGCGCCGGTCACTTCGCTGCGGCCAGAAGATTGCACGTGGAAGACGGCGCGCTGCAGCACACGCTGGAAGCTCAGCGTCGGCTGGGTGTCGCGCTCTTCTTCCGTGGCTGGCAGGACGGGTGTGGTTTGTTCGATGAAGGCTTCAAGTTCCTGACGCAATGCCACCAGGTCCACTGAACACGCTTCCAGGGCCTCACGGGCCGAGGGGTTGCTTAGCAGAGCCAGCAGCAAGTGCTCGACGGTCATAAACTCATGACGGTGCTCGCGCGCTCTGGCGAAAGCCATATTTAAACTGAGTTCCAGTTCTTGATTGAGCATAGGCACCTCCCCCAATTTTCATGCCTGTATTCAGGCTTTTTCCAGCGTACACAGCAATGGATGCTCGTTCTCCCTCGCGTACTGATTCACCATAGCGACTTTGGTCTCCGCCACTTCCGCGGTAAACACGCCACAAATCGCCTTACCTTCATAGTGAACCGTGAGCATCAGTTGCGTTGCACGTTCAACATCATAAGAAAAGAATTTTTGTAACACGTCAATAACAAACTCCATTGGAGTGTAGTCATCATTGACCAATATCACTTTATACATAGATGGCGGTTTAATCGCATCACGAACTTCGTCGTCAACCAGGTGCTCGAAGTCCAGCCAATCTCTCTTACTCATCGTCAGTGTTCATCATCGGTTGCTGTTGCCAACAGGCGGAGGCCTGTCGATGACCAGAGGTTATGCTCATCACAAATCTACAACAGATCATAGATAACTATCATCTATCGCTTCTATCCGCGACGGCTGTCACATTCCCCGGCAATAGCGTTAACTGCTTCAAATTTTGACGCATTTTTCGCCGTTCCCCCTCCTCAATCGCTTGACGCGTTTTCGTATTTCTCTAAATTGTAGTGGCGAGAGTTGGCGAGCAATTGAACAACTCGTCACTCCACCACCGGTTCATTCCATCTTACTTATAAAGATTTACGAAGGATGTCGAAGTATGGAAATGGGTACTGTTAAGTGGTTCAACAATGCCAAAGGGTTCGGTTTTATCTGCCCTGAGGGCGGCGGCGAAGACATTTTCGCCCATTACTCCACCATCCAGATGGATGGTTACAGAACGCTAAAAGCCGGACAAGCCGTTCGGTTTGATGTTCACCAGGGGCCAAAAGGCAACCACGCCAGCGTGATCGTCCCTGTGGAAGCGGAAACGGCTGCATAACTCTTTTGCTTCATTGTGTACATCCTGCTAATAAAATGCCAGTCCTTCTGACTGGCATTTTTATTTCTATTCGCGTGCCAGCGCATCCACCGGATCGAGCCGTGCCGCGTTGCGCGCTGGCAGCCAACCAAACAGCACCCCGGTCAACGTCGAACAGAGAAAAGCCGTTAGCAGAGCCAGCGGGGAAAAACCGATCTCCCAGCCGGGCAGAAACAGCTGCAGAATAAATGCGATCATCAGCGATAACGTGACCCCCAGCGCGCCACCGACCAGGCAAACCAGCACCGCTTCGATGAGAAACTGCTGCAGTACATCGCTGGCCCGCGCGCCAACCGCCATGCGGATGCCGATTTCGCGCGTCCGTTCGGTCACCGACACCAGCATAATATTCATTACACCAATACCGCCAACCACCAGGGCAATCACCGCCACCAATGTCAGGAACAGCTGTAAGGTATGTGTGGTCCTTTCTGCGGTTTTCAAGATGCTGTCCATATTCCAGGTGAATACATCTTTTTTACCATGCCGCAGCTCCAGTAGACGCAGCAGCTGTTTCTCCGCGGTTTCACTGTCATAACCTTCATGAACGCGTACCGTAATGGAGTTCAGCCACGACTGGCCCATCACTCTTCCCGCCATGGTGGTGTAAGGCAACCAGACGCGGAGAATTTTACTGCTGCCAAACATTGACTGTTTTTCATCCGCGACGCCGATCACCGTGGCCGGCATATTGCCCACCAGAATCACCTCGCCCACCACTTTCGCTTTATTGGGAAACAGCTGGCGACGGGTATTGCTGTCGAGCACCACCACCTGCGCCCGACTGTTGAGCTGCAGTTCATTAAAGGTATTGCCTTCGCTGAAGGTCATGCCGTAAACATTAAAGTACTGCGGCCCGACCCCCTCCGCGCTGGCGGCAACGTCAATATTATTGGCGCGCAGGCGCAGGCTTTTCGATACCGCCGGCGTGACGGAACGCACCCATGGCTGTTTCTGGATCGCCAGCAAATCGTCATACTTCAGCGCCTGTTGATAACGCGGGTCGTCATCGCCAAAATCCTTTCCGGGATAGACATCGATGGTATTGGTGCCGATAGCGCGAATATCCGCCAGCACCATCTGCTTGGCGGCATCACCGACCACCACGATCGATACCACCGACGCAATACCGATAATAATGCCGAGCATAGTCAGCAGGGTACGCATTTTATTCGCCGCCATCGCCCGCCACGCCATCACCAGCGCTTCGCGAAAGCCACTGGTAAACTGACGCCACGCCGAGGGTTCCGCCTGCTGACGGGCGCGCAGCCCACCGCCCTGGCGGCTGCCGGGCGGATTGCGGACGATCTCGCCATCGCGGATCTCAATGATCCGTTCCGCCTGGGCCGCGACCTGCGGATCGTGGGTGACAATGATGACCGTATGGCCCTGAGCTTTGAGCTGATGCAGGATCGCCATCACCTCTTCGCCGGAATGGCTGTCCAGCGCGCCGGTCGGTTCATCCGCCAGAATCACTTCCCCGCCGTTCATCAGCGCACGGGCGATACTCACCCGCTGCTGCTGGCCGCCGGACAGTTGCGACGGCTGATAGTCAGCCCGATCGCCAAGCCCCAGACGCACCAGCAGATCATGGGCGCGCGCCAGGCGTGCCCGTCGCTCGCTGCCAGCATACACCGCAGGCACTTCAACGTTCTGCGCGGCGGTAAGATGTGACAGCAAGTGGTAGCGTTGAAAGATAAAACCAAAGTGTTCCCGCCGCAGCCGAGCCAGCGCATCGCCATTCAACTGCGCGATATCGGTTCCCGCCACCCGGTAGGTGCCGCTGGTCGGTTTGTCGAGACAGCCGAGAATATTCATCAGCGTCGATTTGCCCGAGCCGGAGGCACCCACGATCGCCACCATCTCCCCCGCATTGATGCTGAGGGTGATCCCCTTCAGTACCTCAACGCTGCCGTCGCCGGAAGGGTAGCTGCGACGAATATCACGCAGCTCAAGCAGCGCCGTCATTTTGCCGCCCCGCTCGCGCTCTCGCCGACGATCACTTCATCTCCCTCATCCAGCCCCTGCACCACCGCGACGTCGGTATCGTTGCGGGCGCCAATGGCAACCTCACGCTCTTTTACCTCGCCGGTGCGCAACAACCGGACGTGATAGCGGTTATCACCCACCGCGTCACCCAGGGCGCTCAGCGGGATGGTAATCACGTTTTTCACCTCGGCCAGCTGGATATGCACCTGCGCGGTCATGTCGAGACGCAGGATGCCCTGCGGATTCGGCACCTCGAAGCGGGCATAGTAGAAGATGGCGTCATTGACTTTTTCCGGCGTCGGCAAAATGTCTTTCAGCGTGCCTTCATAGCGAGTCAGCGGATCCCCCAGCACGGTAAACCACGCCTTTTGCCCCGGTCTGAGGTGGATGACATCCGCTTCAGAGACCTGCGCTTTGACCAGCATGGTGCTGAGATCCGCCAGCGTCAGAATGTTCGGCGCCTGCTGGGCGGCGATCACCGTCTGTCCCTGCAGGGTGGTAATTTGCGTCACTTCGCCAGCCATCGGCGCCAGGATCCGCGTGTAGTCGAGGTTGGTCTTCGCGGTGTCGAGCGTCGCCTGGTTACGCTTGATTTGCGCTTCAATAGTGCCGATCTGCGCTTGTTTCACCGCCAGATCGGTGGCCGCGGTATCAAGGTCCTGTCGCGAGACCAGCTGGTGCTGCGCCAGCTGCTGCTGACGGGCCAGAGTCACCTGCGCCAGTTTGCTCTCCGCGCGCGCCTGATTGAGCTGGGCACGCAGTTCCATCAGCGTCGCTTCAACCTCTTTAATTTGGTTTTGCGCCTGCTCCGGATCGATAACCCCCAGCAACTGGTCCTTTTTGACCTTATCGCCGATATTGACGTGCAGCGTTTTCAGCTGTCCGCTGACCTGGGCGCCGACGTCAACTTTCCGCAGGGCATCCAGCTTACCGGTGGCCAGCACGCTCTGCTGGAGGTCACCTTTGCGCACCACCAGCGTCTGGTAGTTCGGCAGCGGCGCATTCAGGATCCGCCATCCCCAGACGGCCAGACCCAGCACAACGATCGCTAACAACCACCAGATTGTCCTGCGTTTTCCCTTCACTTTCATTATCCGATTCCTGCTGTTTCCCTGCCGCTCCAGACGGTGATTCTATCCAAACCCGTCGACAACAGAACACCCATTTTTAACGTTGCTTACGTTTTGTTTAGCTACCGGAGAGCTTTGCGCCAGCCCTACGGCGCAGGTTAATCTGCACGACCACGAGCCAGCCACAGTACCCGCGAGAACATTTTCTTTAACAGCGTCGGCACCGCGTCCACCCCGCGTCGGCCGGCCTCCATCGCCACCTCAATCGCCAGGTCGGGCTTGGATGAACGATGGATGGCCTTGGTGATCACCCGCCGCATATTCATAGGGACATTATCCGGGATCTGCGCCACCCGGTGATAAACGTCATCAAATCCCTGGCGATACATAAAGTGCTCCATATCCATCGCTGGCAGGCTCGTCAAATGGTCACGCTCCAGCTCGCGATCGTTATTCAGCAGGCCGAGCACGGTGGCGGCATATTTTTTCCCCGCCTCATCGCCATCCACCAGCACGTGCCACTGGATCCCCATCCGGCGGGCAAATTTGATCAGGGGTTTAAGGCCTGACTGGGCGAACTCGATCACCTTCACGCCCTCGGCATCAAAATGATGGCCACACTGGCGGGCCAGTTCGTTGATAACCCAGGTCTCCGTCTCCCCTTCCACCAGCAGCCAACAGCGGGCGAAGAGCGATGAGGCGCGATTGAAGCGAATATGGAAGGCGATACGCCGGCTGTCTTCGGCATTCATTCCGCCGGGTCCCAGCCGCCATGCCGACACCCTCGACGACTCACGAACCAGTCGACAGACCTGCTCCACCGGCGTCAGGGACAACAGCTCCCCGGAGTTGGTGGTGGTCACGCGCTGCAGCGGCAATAAATTCAGCAGGTGCCAGGCGACAGAGAGCATAATCGGATGCAAACGCGTCTCCGGATCTTCAATCAGCAACAGCGGCCGCGCGTCGCGATCGAGGCGCACCGTCCCTTTTGCCTGCAGGAGGGTGGAAAACAGCCCCAGCAGAATCACCCGATGGCTGCGCCCGCCGGGTTTATCGATCATCCGGTTGATAATATCCAGATAGCGCCAGCTGCGCTGTTCATCATGGGAACGCCGCCGCATCAGACGATGCCGCGTCTGGGCGCTGCTTTGCTCGGCAAAGTAATGCTCCAGCAGCTGCACCATGGCCGACAACCCCTCGCGGATCTGACCGTCCGATAAATTTTGCGGATGGCTGACCAGCTCCCGGGAGAGAAAATCGAGCTGGCGGGCGGTGATCTCTATCTGCGGCGAATGCGGTACCGTCCCGTTATGGATACGCCGCATAAAGCGCGCGTCGCGCAGGCGCAGCACCGGCATCAGACGCACCAGGTGTCTGGCCAGATCATCAATATCCTCAACCGCCAGCGCTTCGCCTTCGCCATCGATAAAGCTCCGCAGGGTCATCACGCTGTCGTCATCGGCGAGCTCGCCTTCCAGACGATAGAACACCCGATGATAACCATCGTCACAAGGTACCCAGCAGCGCTGAAGCGGACGAAAACGCCGGACCCGATGGCGCCCCGGTTCGGTTTCACGGAAGGTCAGGATAATATGCAAATGGTGCTCGCGCCCCTGGATGTCGCCCGGGGGAAACCAGAAGTCATCGCGTACAAAGTGATAAAGATCGAACTCAGGGGACAAAAGCAGGGTCAGCGCATCAAGCAGACTGGACTTCCCCCACGCGTTCTCCCCGATCAGGACGTTATTTTGCTCCAGCATCAACGACAAACGATTGATACCGCGAAAACCGACGATTTCTACGCGCTCAAGAAGCATATCCCCTCCGCTAAACCACCACTCTCCTTCAGTAATCAACAGTATAGCGAGGGCGACGGCAAGATGACACTCTGCTTAATCGCATCCGTGGCTCATATTCAGCGGATTAAATATATTCATAAAATTACTCACTTATCGCCTATTACCGGCTGTTGATTATTCATCAAACAAAATAGTTTTATTTCAGGCGTTATGATCTACACTATTGATAATCTTCCACGGATAAAGGAAAGACTACACTGGCAAACGGAATCCCTTCACCTTGCCCTAAATCAAATAATATCAATATATTTAACTGGCTCTGGGATGGCGATTATCTCTAGAATAACGCCGCTTTATTTTTATCGTCATCCCTTATCACGATAAATAAAGACCGGCACGGTCCGCTCGTGCGCGTATACAATTTAATTGAGGTGGTTATGTTCAGAAAATTAGCAGCAGAATGCTTCGGCACTTTCTGGCTTGTATTTGGTGGCTGCGGTAGCGCTGTGCTTGCCGCAGCCTTCCCTGAGCTCGGTATTGGTTTTGCCGGCGTCGCGCTGGCATTTGGCTTAACGGTATTAACCATGGCATTTGCGGTCGGCCATATTTCCGGGGGGCATTTCAACCCGGCGGTGACCCTGGGCCTGTGGGCCGGCGGCCGTTTCCCGGCGAAAGAAGTCATTGGCTATATTATCGCTCAGGTGGTCGGCGGCATTATTGCCGCGGCGGTGCTTTACGTGGTGGCCAGCGGTAAAGCCGGCTTTGATGCCGCCGCCAGCGGATTTGCCTCCAATGGCTATGGCGAACACTCCCCGGGCGGCTTCTCCATGCTGTCGGCTATCGTCATTGAAATTGTCCTGACCTGTGGCTTCCTGCTGGTTATCCATGGCGCGACCGATAAACATGCCCCGGCGGGCTTTGCCCCCATCGCTATCGGCCTGGCGCTGACCCTCATCCATTTGATCAGCATTCCGGTTACCAACACCTCGGTCAACCCGGCGCGCAGCACCGCGGTAGCGATTTTCCAGGGCGGCTGGGCTCTGCAGCAGCTGTGGCTGTTCTGGGTCATGCCGATCGTCGGCGGGATCCTCGGCGGCGTGCTGTATCGCACCCTGCTGGAAAAACGTGATTAATCCTTTGTAAAGCCCGGGTTTCCGGGCTTTTTCTTTCTGGTGGCAGCTTTACTCGGCCCGGTGATTTGGGTAGTGTCATGGGCGCTATTCTCATTATGCAAGGGCTGCATCGTTCATGTTATCGGGACTCTTCATCATTCTGTTGCCGCTGGTTGTCGGCTATCTGGTGCCACTTCGTCAACCCTCCGCGCTAAAACTGATTAACCGGATGCTCAGCTGGATTGTCTATGTCATCCTTTTCTTTATGGGGATCAGCCTGGCATTCCTCGACAATCTGGCAAGCAACCTGCTGGCCATATTGCATTACGCTGCAGTGAGCGTGGTCATCATTTTACTGTGTAATATTGCCGCCCTGTTGTGGCTGGAAAGTAAAATGCCATGGCGCAGTCAGCATCGGCAGGAGAAATTACCTTCGCGCCTGGCCATGGCCCTGGAATCGCTGCAGCTGTGCGGCGTGGTCGTGCTCGGTTTTCTGCTCGGCCTGACCGGCCTGTCTTTTTTACAGCACGCGACCGAAGCCAGCGAATATACGCTGATCTTTCTCCTGTTCCTCGTCGGTATTCAATTACGCAATAATGGAATGAGTCTGCGACAAATAGTCCTTAACCGTCGGGGAATGATCGTCGCCATGGTGGTTATGGCCAGTTCATTACTTGGCGGGATACTTAACGCCTTTATTCTCGGTCTGCCGTTAAAGACCGGTCTGGCGATGGCGAGCGGTTTCGGCTGGTATTCGCTCTCCGGTATTTTACTCACTGAATCCTTTGGCCCGGTGATCGGCAGTGCGGCGTTCTTTAACGATCTGTGTCGCGAGCTGCTGGCTATCATGTTAATTCCGGGCCTTGTTCGCCGCAGCCGCTCCACAGCGCTGGGGCTGTGCGGCGCCACTTCGATGGACTTCACCTTACCGGTACTCCAGCGTTCCGGCGGCGTCGAGATTGTTCCTGCCGCCATCGTGCACGGTTTTCTGCTTAGCCTGCTGGTCCCGATCCTGATCGCCTTTTTTACCGCCTGAATACCCGCTGGCGGCAGACTCCCTGCCGCCAAATTTGCGCTAAATCAATCTCCCTTTAAGTTGTATCAGAAATGCCTTTTCACCTTGTGCCATGCGGCATAACCTTAAACATGTATATTAAATATAACTTTAAAGGTGTGACCATGTTTTGTGTGCAATGTGAACAAACCATTCGTACCCCAGCCGGCAACGGCTGCTCTTACGCGCAGGGGATGTGCGGTAAAACAGCGGAAACCTCCGATCTGCAGGATCTGCTGATTGCGTCACTGCAAGGCCTGTCCGCCTGGGCGCTCAAGGCCCGCGAATATGGCATTATCGATCATGAGGTCGACAGTTTCGCCCCCCGCGCCTTCTTCTCCACCCTGACCAACGTCAACTTCGATTCTCCGCGTATCGTCGGCTACGCCCGCCAGGCGATTGCCCTGCGTGAGGCGCTGAAAGCGCAGTGCCAGAACCTCGACGCCAGCGCCGCGGTTGATAACCCGGTAGCCGATTTACACCTGGTCAGCGACGATCTGGGTGACCTGCAGCGTCAGGCGGCAGACTATGCCCCAAATAAAGATAAAGCCGCCATCGGCGAGAATATTCTCGGTCTGCGTCTGCTGTGCCTGTACGGCCTGAAAGGCGCGGCGGCCTATATGGAGCACGCCCACGTACTCGGCCAGTACGACAACGCGATTTATGCCCAGTACCATAAAATCATGGCATGGCTGGGAACCTGGCCGGCGGATATGAACGCGCTGCTGGAATGTTCGATGGAAATCGGCCAGATGAACTTCCAGGTGATGAGTATCCTTGACGCCGGTGAAACCACTAAATATGGCCACCCGACGCCGACTCAGGTGAACGTTAAAGCCACCGAAGGGAAGTGCCTCCTGATCTCCGGCCATGATCTGAAAGATCTGTATAACCTGCTTGAGCAGACGGAAGGCACCGGTGTTAACGTCTATACCCACGGCGAAATGCTGCCGGCGCACGGCTATCCGGAGCTGCGTAAATTCAAACATCTGATCGGCAACTACGGCAGCGGCTGGCAAAACCAGCAAGTGGAATTCGCCCGCTTCCCGGGCCCTATCGTGATGACCTCGAACTGCATCATCGACCCCACCGTCGGCGCCTACGACGACCGCATCTGGACCCGCAGCATCGTCGGCTGGCCGGGCGTGAACCATCTGGAAGGTGAAGACTTCGCCCCGGTTATCACCCAGGCACAGCAGATGGCGGGCTTCCCGTACAGCGAAATCCCGCATCTGATCACCGTCGGCTTTGGCCGTCAGACCCTGCTTGGCGCGGCGGATACGCTGATCGATCTGGTCAGCCGTGAAAAACTGCGCCATATCTTCCTCGTCGGCGGCTGCGACGGCGCCCGCGGGGAGCGTAACTACTTCACCGATTTCGCCACCAGCGTGCCGGATGACTGCCTGATCCTGACCCTGGCCTGCGGTAAATACCGCTTTAACAAGCTGGACTTCGGCGATATCGAAGGTCTGCCGCGTCTGGTCGACGCCGGGCAGTGCAACGATGCCTACTCGGCAATTATTCTCGCGGTTACGCTGGCGGAAAAACTGGGCTGCGGTGTTAACGACCTACCGCTGTCGCTGGTGCTCTCCTGGTTCGAACAGAAAGCGATCGTCATCCTGCTGACGCTGCTGTCGCTGGGGGTGAAAAACATCGTCACCGGCCCGACGGCGCCTGGCTTCTTCACCCCGGATCTGCTGGCGATCCTCAATGAGAAGTTTGGACTGCGTTCCGTGACCACCGTGGAACAAGATATGCAGCAGTTGCTGAGCGCTTAAGGAGTCCCTGATGACCATGCCAACCTCCCAGTGCCCGTGGCGGATGCAGGTTCACCACATTCACCAGGAAACCCCGGACGTGTGGACCCTTTCGCTGCTGTGCCACGATTACTATCCGTACCGCGCCGGCCAGTATGCCCTGGTCAGCGTGTGTCACTCGGCGGAAACGCTGCGCGCCTATACCCTTTCCTCCACGCCGGGGGTCAGCGAGTACATTACGCTGACCGTTCGCCGTATTGACGAGGGCGCGGGTTCGCAGTGGTTGACCCGCGAGGTCAAACGCGGCGATTACCTTTGGCTGTCCGATGCGATGGGCGAGTTTACCTGCGACGATAAAGCGGAAGATAAATTCCTGCTGCTGGCCGCCGGCTGCGGCGTAACGCCGATAATGTCGATGCGTCGCTGGCTGGCGAAGTATCGACCGCAGGCCGACGTGCAGGTGATCTATTGCGTGCGTTCGCCGGAGGATGTGATCTTTGCCGAGGAGTGGCGCCAGTATCCGGTCACCCTGGTGGCAGAGCACCATGCCACTCATGGCTTTGTCGCCGGCCGTCTGACCCGGGAGCTGCTGCAGAGCGTGCCGGATTTAGCCAGCCGCACCGTGATGACCTGCGGCCCGGCGCCTTATATGGAGAAGGTCGAGCAGGATGTTGCCGCCCTGGGCGTCACCCGCTTCTTTAAGGAGAAGTTCTTCACCCCGGTGGCGGAAGCCGCGACCAGTGGACTGAAATTTACCAAACTGCAGCCGGCGCGCGAGTTTTACGCGCCGGTGGGCACCACACTGCTTGATGCGCTAGAGAGCAATAAAGTGCCGGTGACCGTCGCCTGCCGCGCCGGCGTCTGCGGCTGCTGTAAAACCAAAGTGGTTTCCGGGAAGTACAGCGTCACCAGCACCATGACGTTAACCGACGCCGAAATCGCCGACGGCTATGTGCTGGCCTGCTCCTGCCATCCGCAGAGCGATCTGGTTCTCGCCTGAGGTCAAAATCCCCGGTGGCGCTACCGCTTACCGGGGCTACAGCGCTGTGCGATTGGGTAGCCCGGAGAAGGCGCAATGCGCCGACTCCGGGAAAATCCCGGGCGACAATAAACGCTCAGGCGACATGAGATAAACATTTTCTCAGACTGAAAAAGTTGCAAACCGGCAACAGTATCGACTTTACGCCCCAGGACAAATGAGGCATTTTTACCGCCAGGCCGACTGGCCGGCCAGCGAATAACGCCCTGCGCCGAGTAGCGCAATCGCCAGCGCGCCAACAAAGAAATAGACCAGGTTCTCAATGGCCCACGCCCCCACTGCATCAAGCGCAAACGTCTTGCCGAGACCGACCATCAGCCACGCCACCACCATGGTGAACGCCAGCACCAGCGCCGCCGGACGTGTCAGGACGCCGAGAATTAACAAGCAGGGAGCGACCACTTCCCCCACCAGCACACCGTAGGCGATGAACCCCGGCAACCCCTTCGCCACCAGCATGCCGCTGATCCCGCCCACGCCGTCCAGCAGCTTGTGCAGACCGTGAAACAGCATTAACCCGCCGACGGCGAGTCGTAACAAGAGTTTACCGGCGTCGTCATGCGACAGCGTTTTATTTACTGCGTTTAACATTCCCTTAACCATCTGATGTGCTTCCTGTTTTACAACCTGTGAGGTCCCTGAGTATGCACAATTTTTCAGCAATAAAACCAGCAAAAAATAAGGGACAATCAGCAACGTAACCTGCAGTTTCATCTAAGCTTGAAGGCGTTATCACAAAAAGGAGATGGAGATCATGAAACAAACCGTGGCCGCATACATTGCCAAAACGCTGGAACAGGCCGGCGTGAAACGTATCTGGGGCGTCACCGGAGATTCCCTCAATGGATTGAGCGATAGTCTGAACCGCATGGGCACCATCGACTGGATGCCCACCCGGCACGAAGAGGTGGCTGCTTTCGCCGCTGGCGCCGAGGCGCAGCTGACCGGCGAACTGGCGGTCTGCGCCGGCTCCTGCGGGCCGGGCAACCTGCATCTGATTAACGGTCTGTTTGACTGTCATCGTAACCATGTGCCGGTGCTGGCCATTGCCGCCCACATCCCCTCCAGCGAAATCGGCAGCGGCTATTTTCAGGAGACCCATCCTCAGGAGCTGTTCCGCGAATGCAGCCACTACTGCGAGCTGGTCTCCACCCCGGAACAAATTCCGCAGGTGCTGGCCATCGCCATGCGTAAAGCGGTGATTAACCGCGGCGTCTCGGTGGTGGTGCTGCCCGGCGACGTGGCGCTGAAGGCCGCCCCGGAGAGCGCCAGCAGCCACTGGTATCATGCGCCGTTGCCGACGGTCACTCCGGCGGAAGAAGAACTGCGCAAGCTGGCGCAGCTTATTCGCTACTCCAGCAATATCGCGCTCATGTGCGGCAGCGGCTGCGCCGGCGCTCATCAGGAGCTGGTGGAGTTCGCGGCCAAAATTAAAGCCCCCATCGTCCACGCCCTGCGCGGCAAAGAGCACGTGGAGTACGACAATCCGTACGATGTCGGCATGACCGGGCTGATTGGCTTCTCTTCTGGCTTCCACACCATGATGAACGCCGATACCCTGATCCTGCTGGGCACCCAGTTCCCCTATCGCGCCTTCTATCCAACCGACGCCAAAATTATTCAGATCGACATTAACCCCGGCAGCATTGGCGCCCACAGTAAGGTCGATATGGCGCTGGTGGGCGATATTAAATCGACGCTAAAAGCGCTGCTGCCGCTGCTGGAAGAGAAAACCGATCGCCACTTCCTGGATAAAGCGCTGGAGCACTATCGCGACGCGCGAAAAGGACTCGACGACCTGGCGAAGCCCAGCGATAAAGCCATTCACCCGCAGTATCTGGCGCAGCAGATCAGTCATTTTGCCGATGAAGACGCCATTTTCACCTGCGATGTCGGCACCCCCACCGTCTGGGCGGCACGCTATCTCAAAATGAACGGCAAACGCCGCCTGCTGGGCTCGTTCAACCACGGCTCAATGGCCAACGCCATGCCGCAGGCCATCGGCGCCCAGGCCACCGCTCCGGAACGGCAGGTAGTGGCCATGTGCGGCGACGGCGGCTTCAGCATGCTGATGGGCGATTTTCTGTCGCTGGCGCAGATGAAGCTGCCGGTGAAAATTGTCATCTTTAACAACAGCGTGCTGGGCTTCGTGGCGATGGAGATGAAGGCCGGGGGCTATCTCACCGACGGTACGGAGCTCCACGATACCAACTTCGCCCGCATCGCCGAGGCCTGCGGTATCAAAGGTATACGCGTTGAAAAAGCCTCCGAGGTGGATGAAGCGCTGCAGACCGCCTTCCGCACCGACGGTCCGGTGCTGGTCGACGTCGTCGTCGCCAAAGAGGAGCTGGCTATCCCGCCGCAGATCAAGCTGGAGCAGGCCAAAGGCTTTAGCCTGTATATGCTGCGGGCGATCATCAGCGGGCGCGGCGATGAGGTCATCGAACTGGCGAAAACCAACTGGCTCAGGTAAAACAGAAGCAATACGTTGAACCAGACCAAGGAAAAGCCGTGATCGATTTACGCAGTGATACCGTTACCCGTCCCGGGCGCGCCATGCTGGAGGCCATGATGGCCGCCCCGGTCGGGGACGATGTGTATGGCGACGACCCTACCGTCAATGAACTGCAGCGCTATGCCGCCGACCTCGCCGGCAAAGAGGCGGCGCTTTTTCTGCCCACCGGCACCCAGGCCAACCTCGTTGGCCTGCTCAGCCACTGCCAGCGCGGCGAAGAGTATATCGTCGGCCAGGGGGCGCATAACTATCTGTACGAAGCCGGCGGTGCGGCAGTACTCGGCAGTATTCAGCCACAGCCGATTGACGCCGCAGCCGATGGTTCGCTGCCGCTGGATAAAGTGGCGGCGAAAATCAAACCCGACGATATCCATTTTGCCCCCACCCGCCTGCTGAGCCTGGAAAACACCCACAACGGTAAGGTGCTGCCGCGCGACTATCTGCAGGAAGCCTGGGCGTTTACCCGCCAGCGCGACCTGGCGCTGCACGTCGACGGCGCGCGTATCTTTAACGCCGTCGTGGCCTACGGCTGCGAACTGCGTGATATCGCTCAGTACTGCGACTCCTTCACCATCTGCCTGTCAAAGGGGCTTGGCACCCCGGTAGGCTCGCTATTGCTGGGCAGCGAGGCATACATTCGCCGTGCTATCCGCTGGCGGAAAATGGTTGGCGGCGGCATGCGCCAGGCGGGCATACTGGCCGCTGCCGGGCTGTACGCGCTGAAAAATAACGTACAGCGCCTGCAGGAGGATCATGACAACGCCGCGTGGATGGCGGAGCAGCTTCGCGCCATCGGCGCCGACGTCACCCGCCATGATACCAACATGCTGTTTGTGCGCGTTGGCGAAGCGCAGGCCCCGGCGCTCGGCGAGTTTATGCAGGCGCGCGGCGTGTTGATTAACGCCTCGCCTGTTGTCCGTCTGGTCACTCACCTGGATGTCAACCGTCAGCAGCTGAGCGAGGTGGTCGCTCACTGGCAGGCTTTTTTACAGCGCTAAGGAGTCAGGCGTGTCGCAATCGGTTCTGGTGCTCGGCGCCAGCGGCTATATTGGCCAGCATTTGGTGCGCGAGTTAAGCGCGCGGGGTTATCCAGTGCTGGCGGCGGCACGCCACATCGACCGACTGCAAAAACTCGATTTGCCCGGCGTCACCTGTCGGTCAGTCGATCTTAATCAGCCGCAGGCTCTGCCTGCACTGCTCGCCGGCATCGATACCCTTTATTATCTGGTACACGGTATGGGCGAAGGCGGCGATTTTATCGCCCATGAACGCCGGGTGGCCACGCATGTGCGCGATGCCCTGCGTCAGTCGTCAGTGCGCCAGGTGATATTTCTCAGTTCGCTGCAGGCCCCGGCGCAGGAACAATCTGACCATCTGCGCGCCCGCCAGGTGACCGGTGAGGTCCTGCGTGAGTCGGGCGTGCCGGTGACCGAACTGCGGGCCGGGATTATCGTCGGCGCCGGCTCTGCCGCCTTCGAGGTGATGCGCGATATGGTTTATAACCTGCCAGTGCTCACTCCCCCGCGCTGGGTACGCTCGCGTACCACCCCTGTCGCCCTGGAAAATCTGCTTGTTGACCTGGTTGAGCTGCTGAATCATCCGTCCAACGCGCATCGCGTCTTCGAAGCCGCCGGTCCGGAGGTGTTAAGCTATCAGCAGCAGTTTATCCACTTTATGGCCGTCAGCGGTAAACATCGCCCGCTCATTCCCATTCCCCTGCCGACGCGCTGGATCTCAGTGTGGTTTCTTAACGTTATCACCTCGGTGCCGCCTACCATCGCCAGGGCGCTGATTCAGGGGCTGAAGCACGATCTGATCGCCGACGACCGGACGCTGCGAGCGCTGATCCCGCAAACGCTGATCCCCTTCGATCAGGCGGTTCGCCGCACGCTGAAAGAAGAAGAGCAGCTGGTAAACTCCAGCGACTGGGGCTACGACGCCCAGGCTTTCGCCCGCTGGCGACCGGAGTACGGCTACTTTCCGAAACAGGCTGGCTGCACCGTCACCACCCAGGCGAGCCGCCAGGCCTTGTGGCAGGTCGTTAACCAAATCGGTGGTAAAGAGGGGTATTTTTTCGGCAATCTGCTGTGGAAAACCCGTGGTGCGATGGACCTGCTGGTCGGCCATCGGTTAGCCAAAGGACGGCCGCAGCGCGACTATCTGCAAACCGGCGATACGGTCGACAGCTGGAAGGTAATTATCGTGGAGGAAGAAAAACAGCTCACCCTGCTGTTCGGTATGAAAGCGCCGGGGCTGGGCCGGTTAAGCTTTACGATAAACGATAAAGGCGACCATCGCGAACTGGACGTGCGCGCCTGGTGGCACCCGCACGGTATGCCCGGACTGATCTACTGGCTGCTGATGATCCCGGCGCACCTGTTTATTTTCCGCGGTATGGCGCAACGCATCGCCCGGCTGGCCGAACAAATCTCAGGCAGAGACCAAGGATAAGCATTATTCTTTCATGATTCTCATTGCATAGTCGGGAGAATCACGGAAAAATGCGCACGAAATTCTTTTCTGGGACAGTAGAGTGATATGAAGGTACTGGTTACCGGTGCGACCAGCGGATTAGGCCGCAACGCAGTGGAATATCTGCGCAATAAGGGCATCAGCGTGAGAGCCACCGGGCGCAACGAAGCGATGGGTAAGCTTCTGAGCAAAATGGGGGCAGAATTCATCCCGGCCGATTTAACCGAGCTGGTCTCTTCGCAGGCTAAAGTGATGCTCGCCGGTATCGATACCCTGTGGCACTGCTCCAGCTTTACCTCGCCCTGGGGCACCCAGCAGGCTTTCGATCTCGCTAACGTCCGCGCCACCCGCCGTCTGGGCGAATGGTCTGTGGCATGGGGGGTGCGCAATTTCGTCCATATCTCTTCGCCATCGCTCTATTTCGATTATCACCACCATCGCGATATCCAGGAAGATTTCCGCCCGCATCGCTTCGCCAACGAGTTTGCCCGCAGCAAGGCGGCCAGCGAGGAGGTGATCAACCTGCTGGCGCAGGCCAACCCGCACACCCGTTTTACCATTCTGCGTCCGCAGAGCTTGTTCGGGCCGCACGATAAAGTCTTTATTCCCCGGCTGGCGCAAATGATGCAGCATTATGGCAGCGTCCTGTTGCCGCGGGGCGGCAGCGCGCTGGTCGACATGACCTATTATGAAAACGCCGTGCATGCGATGTGGCTGGCGAGCCAGTCGGCCTGCGATCATCTTCCTTCCGCCCGCGCGTGGAATATCAGCAACGGCGAACCGCGCACCTTGCGAAGCATCGTGCAGAAACTGATCGACGAGCTGGGCATCAAGTGCCGGATCCGCTCAGTTCCCTACCCGATGCTGGATATTATTGCCCGCAGCATGGAACGTTTTGGCGATAAAACAGCCAAAGAGCCCGCCTTTACCCACTACGGCGTTTCCAAACTTAACTTTGATTTTACGCTCGACATCACCCGCGCGCAGGATGAACTGGGCTATCAGCCGGTGGTGACGCTTGACGACGGCATTGTGCGTACCGCCGCCTGGCTACGCGACCACGGTAAACTTCACCGCTAACCCTGGCCATATTTTTCTAACAGCGCCTCGGCTATCGCTTCAGTTTGCGCATCCGCTACGCCATCCCAGCGCTGCGGACGGAAGTGCATCTGGAAGGCGATAATCACCCGCTTCTTCTGCGCGGGGGTCATCTCCGGCGTCACCTGATAGCCGTAGCGCGCCAGCAAATCCAGCACCACCTCTGGGTCAACGGGATCGCTGGCCGGCCGTCCGTTCAGATAAAAGGCCACTCGCTGCTCGTCTGGCCAGGCGCCGATCCCCTGCTGCGCCAGCTGCTGCCAGGGAAACAGCGGCCCCGGATCGTCTTTACGCTGCGGCGCGATATCGGCATGGGCCACCACGTTCTGCGGCGCGATGTGGTAGCGGGTGATAATATCGCGCGCCAGCGGGATCAGGGCCGCTATCTGTTCCGGGTGGAAGGGGGTAAAGCTTTTGACGCCCGCCGTCTTCTGCCAGCCACGGTTCTCCAGCTCAATGCCGATGGACGTATCATTGATACGCGTACTGCCGCGCCAGTAGCTCACCCCGGCATGCCAGGCTAAATCCTCTTCCGGCACCAGCTGCCAGATCCGCGGTTTATGCTGATAACGCGGCGGCTGCTCGGGGATTAAATAGTGGGAGCTGACCTCTTTATCGGTCAACGTCGCCAGAGAAACATCAAAATTGTCTGCCGTATAGTGGATCACCAGCACTTTTATTCGCGGATAGGCCGCCTGCGCCGGATGGCGAGTGTCCAGCTGGTATCCATCGCGATCGATAATTCCCTTTTCCCCGGCACAGCCGGTTAACAGCAGCGCCAGCAGGGCGACCTGCGCAATCCGTTTCATCCCCTTTCCCTCGCCCGGCAGTGGAGCCGGGTTAATAAGACCATTGATTACGTCCTTTATTTTTAGCCTGGTACAACGCACTGTCCGCCCGGGCGATCAGCGTCTCCATCGGGACCGTGCCGTCGGAAGCCACCACGCCCATGCTGACGGTCACTACCGCCGCCACTGCAGAGGCTTCATGCGGCAAGGCCGCGTCGTGGATTTTCTGCTGAATGCGCTCGGCAATGACGGTGGCGTGCGCTAAGGAAACCCCCGGCAGCGACACGACAAACTCCTCGCCGCCGTAGCGGGCCACCAAATCGTCCTCAGCCCGCACCGCCATTTTAAGCACCTGCGCGACAGACGATAAGCAGTCATCGCCGGCCTGATGGCCGTAATGGTCGTTATAACGCTTAAAGTAATCGACATCGATCATGATCAGCGCTAACGGCGCTTTTTGCTCCCAGAGCTGCGCCAGAAAAGCATTCAGTGCCCGGCGATTGGCCGTTCCGGTTAAGGCATCCCGGTTAGCGATACTTTCCAGCCGCTGGATAAGCTGCATATTTTCCTGATGCGTATCCCAGGCTTCATCATACCAGCGCTGCAGAATACGCCGTCCATAAAGCAAAATCGCGGTGAAAATAGCCCATAAGGTCAAAAAACGAAATTCACCGTCATAGTGAATCTGCACCCCTGCCAGCAAGGCGGTCACCCACATTGGGAGCATAAAGGCGATAATGCCGGGCCAGTGGTGATAGAGCGCGGTGAGGCCGGTGGTCATTAAAATCACCAGCAGCGGCCAGGCGAAGGGCAAGGTCCAGAAAAAGATAAAACAGTAATTACTCAGGGACCAGCACAGGCTGAGCGCCAGCAGCAGCCCGGTGATGATATTCAGCGTATATCGCCCCTGCGCCAGCCGCGGCGTGACGGCAATAATCACTAAAACGGCCGAAATAATAATAACCGCGATCAGCGCCACTTCGATATAAGGAATAACCGCCCGGTGCGTCAGTAACTTCTTATCAAAATAGGTAAAGATAAAATTGCGGAAGAAAATCATTAACGCAAAAGCGATATTGACAAAGGCCAGCCAGGGCATACTCATGGACAGCGCATGGCGCTGAACATTATCTTTGGTGGCCCACAACGCGGCTCGCTGCTGCCGGGCCTGCTCTCGCTTATTTGTTAACATCTTATCTCCCTGGTGACCTGCATGACCATGGGTGCAGCCCCTGCTGTTCTATATGATAAACCATGTTACCGGGAATGTCTGTCAGCGTCCCGGCCCCTTCTCCTGCGTGCGCCTCAGCTAATTTTCAGCTAACCACAGTAAAAAAAGGTCTTGCGTCGCCTCAATGTTCATTCCGCAAAAAAAAGCAAGCATTATCAATGAGAACCTCGTCATCTTTTCTTTAAAAAAGCGTTAACTAATCGTCATAAAATTGCAGTATTTTGCTTGAAAAAAAAGCGGCGTTAGTACAATCTGAAATCGCTCATTGGTGAGTTAAAACAAGAGCATGATGATAGCAAAATAAACAATGGAGTCTAAAAATATGAAATATGCAGCTTTAGTGGCAGGTGCAGCATTGTTTTTAACGGCGAACGCCTTCTCCGCTGAGATTTTAACGAAAGAAGCCTTTAATAAGGTCCATACGCAATATACCAAAATCGGCACCATTTCCTCTACCGGCCAGACTGCGCCGAGCGATGCCCGTGAAGAGCTGATTAAAAAGGCCGATGAAAAAGGCGCGGACGTTATCGTGCTCTCTTCCGGTAATACCGATAAAAAACTGCACGTCTCCGCTAACATCTATAAGAAGAAGTAATTAATCTTATATCTCAAGAAACATTATCCTATTGTCCGGGTAATGTTTCTTGTTTGCCCAAAAAGTCTGTTTATTTTTAAACGGCGCCTGGTTTTTCCTGCCTGAATATCATTCGGTGATGCGCATTGTCGACTTCCTGCCTTAAGGCCGTTGTCACATCAAGGTCTTAGCTCTTTGCGTCAAGTACAATCCGCACGCTATACGCTATGCTTTAACGGAAACTGAAAACGTAGTTCGCTTATAAGGAAATCATCATGCGCTACAAACTTCTTGCTGTACTTCTCCCTTGCGCGCTGGCGCTCAGCGCCTGTACGACCGTCACCCCGGCCTATAAAGATAATGGTACCCGCAGCGGCCCCTGTGTCGAAGGCGGCCCTGACGACGTAGCGCAAAAATTCTATGACACTCAGATCCAGAACCGCACTCAGGATCCGGCGGCGCTGCGCCCCTATCTGAGCGACGGACTGGCGCAGTTACTCAATGACGCCCGCCAGGATCCGGCCAACAGCAAACTGCTGCAGGCTAACCCGTTCTCCAGCAGCAGCACCCCAGCAGACAGCGCCGTGGTCGCCAGCGCCTCCACCATCCCGAACCGTGATGCGCGCAATATTCCGCTGCGCGTCGAACTAAAACAGGGCACCCAGAGCTGGAAAGATGAAGTGCTGATGATCCAGGAAGGCCAGTGCTGGGCTGTCGATGACGTCCGCTATCTCGGCAACAACAGCCATGCGCCAGCCGGGACGCTGCGACAGAGTCTGGAGAAACGCTGATTCCGGAGTTGAAGCCACCCCGCTGAAACGATAACCCCGGTAAAATGTCGGTATTCGCCCCAGGAATGCCGACATTTGCGCCCCCCTCACCCACCAGGCCATATTTTGTGCTAACTTTAAAGCTAAACGTGGTTTAGATTTAACTTTTAACGCATAAATATTGCATAACTATTCTGCCAAAGGTAGTATTTGCGGCCTCAATAGCTATTCGTATCAGACTGCCCAGATGAGTATTAAACTAAACGGCATTAATTGCTTCTACGGCGCACACCAGGCGCTGTTCGACATCACGCTGGATTGCCCGCAGGGGGAAACGCTGGTGCTGCTCGGCCCCAGCGGTGCCGGGAAGAGCTCGCTGCTGCGCGTACTCAACCTGCTGGAGATGCCGCGGTCCGGTTCGTTATCCATCGCCGGCAACCAATTCGACTTCACCAAAGCGCCATCCGATAAAGCGATTCGCGAGCTGCGTCAGAACGTCGGCATGGTCTTCCAGCAATACAACCTGTGGCCGCACCTGACGGTACAGCAGAACCTGATCGAAGCCCCCTGCCGCGTACTGGGGTTAAGCAAGGATCAGGCGCTGGCTCGCGCAGAGAAACTGCTGGAGCGTCTGCGTCTGAAGCCTTACAGCGATCGCTACCCGCTGCATTTATCCGGCGGCCAGCAGCAGCGTGTGGCTATCGCCCGCGCGCTAATGATGGAGCCCCAGGTCCTGCTGTTCGATGAGCCTACCGCGGCGCTTGACCCGGAAATCACGGCTCAGATCGTCAGCATCATTCGCGAGCTGGCTGAAACCGGCATCACCCAGGTTATCGTCACCCACGAAGTTGAAGTGGCGCGCAAGACGGCCAGCCGGGTGGTGTATATGGAAAATGGCCATATCGTCGAGCAAGGGGATGCCTCCTGCTTCACGCATCCGCAAACTGACGCGTTTAAAAACTATCTTTCACATTGATGTTTTTCGGGGAAATGACGATGAAAAAAGTACTGATTGCCGCCCTGCTCGCAGGCATGAGCCTCTCCGCTTCCGCCGCGCAGACCATTCGTTTCGCCACCGAGGCCTCCTACCCTCCGTTTGAGCTGGTGGACGCCAACAACCAGATCGTCGGTTTCGATGTCGATCTGGCGAACGCGCTGTGTAAAGAGATCGATGCCACTTGTACCTTTACCAACCAGGCCTTTGACAGCCTGATCCCGGGACTGAAATTCCGCCGTTTCGACGCGGTCATGGCCGGGATGGACATCACGCCGGAGCGTGAAAAGCAGGTGCTGTTCTCTACCCCGTATTATGACAACTCGGCGCTGTTCGTCGGTCAGCAGGGTAAGTTCACCAGCATTGACCAGCTGAAGGGCAAAAAAGTGGGCGTGCAGAACGGCACCACCCACCAGAAATTCATCACCGATAAACATCCGGAAATTACTACCGTTCCTTACGACAGCTACCAGAATGCGAAGCTGGACCTGCAGAACGGTCGTATTGACGCGGTCTTTGGCGATACCGCCGTGGTCACCGAATGGCTGAAGAGCAATCCGAAGCTGGCGGCCGTGGGCGACAAAGTGACCGACAAAGCCTATTTCGGCACCGGGCTGGGCATTGCCGTGCGTCAGGGCAACACCGACCTGCAGCAGAAATTTAACGCTGCGCTGGAAAAAGTGAAGAAAGACGGCACTTACCAGACCATCTATAACAAATGGTTCCAGAAGTAAGACTGAATGAACGAAATTTTTCCATTAGCAAGCGCCGCCGGGATGACCGTCGGCCTTGCCGTTTGCGCGCTCGTCATCGGCCTGGTCCTGGCGATGCTCTTTGCGGTACTGGAGTCAGTGAAATGGCGCCCGGTAGCCTGGCTTGCAACCGGCATTGTGACCATCCTGCGCGGACTACCGGAAATTCTGGTAGTGCTGTTTATCTATTTCGGCTCTTCCCAGCTGCTGCTGACGCTCTCTGACGGTTTCACCATCCCGCTCGGGTTCACGCAGATCCCGGTGCAGATGCAGATTGAGAACTTTGACGTCAGTCCGTTCCTCTGCGGGGCGATCGCCCTGTCGCTGCTGTATGCCGCCTACGCCTCGCAAACGCTGCGCGGCGCGCTGAAAGCCGTTCCGCAGGGTCAGTGGGAGTCCGGCCAGGCGCTGGGGCTGTCGAAAGCGGCTATATTCTTCCGTCTGGTGATGCCGCAGATGTGGCGCCATGCTCTGCCTGGCCTCGGTAACCAGTGGCTGGTGCTGCTGAAGGACACCGCGCTGGTGAGCCTGATCAGCGTCAACGATCTGATGCTGCAGACCAAAAGCATCGCCACCCGCACTCAGGAACCCTTTAACTGGTATATCATTGCGGCGGCAATCTATCTCGTCATCACCCTGTTGAGTCAATACATCCTTAAGCGGATTGACCAGCGTGCGACGCGCTTCGAACGGAGACCAGGCTGATGCTCGACTACTTACCCGAACTGCTGAAAGGGCTTCATACCAGCCTGACGCTGACCGTGGCGTCGATTATCGTGGCGCTGATCCTGTCGCTGATTTTCACCATTATCCTGACGCTGAAGACGCCGGGGCTGGTGTGGATAGTCCGCGGCTATATCACCCTGTTTACCGGTACGCCGCTGCTGGTGCAGATCTTCCTGATTTACTACGGCCCCGGACAGTTTCCTTCGCTGCAGGATTATCCGTGGCTGTGGCATCTTATCTCTGAACCGTGGCTGTGCGCTCTGATCGCCCTGTCGCTCAACAGCGCCGCCTACACCACTCAGTTGTTTTATGGCGCCATCCGGGCGATCCCCGACGGGCAATGGCAGTCGTGCAGCGCGCTGGGGATGAGTAAAAAGGATACCCTGGCGATCCTGCTGCCGTATGCCTTTAAGCGTGCGCTGTCGTCCTATTCCAACGAAGTGGTGCTGGTTTTCAAGAGTACCTCTCTGGCCTACACCATCACCCTGATGGAAGTAATGGGCCACGGCCAGCTGCTGTACGGACGCACCTACGACGTGATGGTGTTCGGCGCCGCCGGGATTATCTATCTCATCGTCAACGGACTGCTGACGCTGCTGATGCGCCTGGTGGAACGTAAAGCGCTGGCCTTCGAGCGACGTAACTAGCGCCTGAGCCTTATTGCATAAAAAGCAGACAACAAGACGGACAAGTCTAACACCTGTCCGTCTTTTTTTATGGCATTAAAAATATTTAATCATATTTATTGCATATAAATTCATTTAATGGCATTGTCACTCTATGCCGCAGACACGGCGAATAATCATAAGATTGACAGACGGGAGTTCCACGATGAAAAAGTTAGTTCTGGCTGCACTGCTCACCACGTTCACCTTCGGCGCTGCCGCCGCAGAGAAAATCAGCTTCGGCGTGTCCGCAACCTATCCGCCGTTTGAATCGATGGATGCCAATAATCAGATTGTTGGTTTCGATCTCGACCTGGCCAAAGCGCTGTGCAAACAAATGCAGGCAGAATGTACCTTTACCAACCACGCTTTTGACAGCCTGATCCCGGCACTGAAGTTCAAGAAATATGATGCGGTGATTTCCGGAATGGATATTACGCCGGAACGCAGCAAGCAGGTGGCCTTCACCGACCCGTACTACGCCAACTCGGCGCTGGTGATCGCCAAAAAAGACGCGTTCCATTCCTTCGATGACCTGAAAGGCAAACGGATCGGCATGGAAAACGGCACCACCCATCAGAAATATCTGCAGGATAAACATCCTGAGGTGAAGACCGTCGCCTATGACAGCTACCAGAATGCGATTATCGATCTGAAAAATGGCCGTATCGACGGCGTGTTCGGCGATACCGCAGTGGTCAACGAGTGGCTGAAAACCAACCCGCAGTTGGGCGCAGCCACGCCGAAAGTGACGGATCCGCAATACTTCGGCACCGGACTCGGCATTGCCGTGCGCCCGGATAACAAGGCGCTGCTGGAGAAACTGAACGCCGCGCTGAAAGCGATTAAGGCCGACGGTACCTACCAGAAAATCAGCAACCAATGGTTCCCGGAGTAAATTTTTTGCCGGGTGGCACTGCGCTTACCCGGCCTACTCTTCCCCCGTAGCCGGGTAAGGCGTATCCGCCATCCGGCAATGTCTTAAAGTGGCACGAAGAACCTGAACCGCGCCCCACTTACCGACTCCACCAGTCTGATACCGCCCCCGTGCAACTCCAGCATTCGTTTCACAATCAGTAGCCCTAACCCGCCGCGATCCTCCCGCGATGCCTGGGTAGACAACGCCGACGGCCGCTGGAACAGATCGTCGCGCAGCGCGGCATCGACGCCCGTTCCGTTGTCGGCCACTTCCACCTGGAGCTGTTGATCCTCCTGCCAGACCGCCAGACGGATCTCCCCGCCGACGGGCGTATGCCGCATCGCGTTATCGAGCAGGTTGGTCACCACCCTCTCAATCATCGACACATCGGCGTTAATCAGCGGCAGCGGTCCCGGCACATCAATACGCAGGTTCACCTCGCGCGTGCGGGCAGTTAATTCAAACTTCTGCGCGACATCGGAGATCAGCTCCCCCATCGCAAAACGCTCGCGCTGCGGCTTAATGCTCCCGTGCTCCAGTCGCGCCAGCTCAAACAGCTGCTGCGAGAGATGGCGCACTTTGTTGCCCTGACGCAGGGCGATGGTGAGATATTGCCTGCGCTCCTCGGCGGTCAGCCGTTCATCCTTCAGCGTCAGCGTTTCCAGATACCCCAGCAGCGAGGTGAGCGGCGTACGCAAATCATGGGAGATATTGGCCACAAATTCGCGGCGCTGGCGGTCGCTGTCGGCCAGCCGATCCCACTGGCCGGCTATCTGCTGCGCAAGGTCAATAAAGCGATTCTCGAGCACCGCCACCTCGTTACCAGGCAGGGGCTCCGGCGTGCGGGCCGCCAGAGTTTTGATGGCGCTGATGCTGTCCTGGCCGCTCGCCGCGACCTGGGCGGTGAGCTGGCGGACCGGCCGGGTGACCCAGAACCATGCCAGCCCCCCTGTCAGAAGGCCAAACAGGGCCACCAGCAGCAGCGTCCACAGAACAATGCTCCACAGCGTTTTTTGCCAGGCGTCGGCCGCCAGCTGATTAAAGGTCTCTCCCTGCAAAATGATATACAGGTAGCCGCGCAGCTGCCCGTCGACGCGCAGCGGAGCGGCGCTGAAGACTTTTCGTCCGTCGAGACTACGTGGATCGTCGCCATACACCGGCGACGCACTGCCGGTGAGAAAAGCCTGCACTGGCGCCATATCGATACGCTGGCGCTGGATATGTCCCGGCGGCGCCGCATCGGCCAGCAGGTCGCCATCCGGCGACAGCAGATAGAGCTCCACGCTGGGGTTAAAGGTCATCAGGCGGTCGAACAACGACTTCAGGGTTTGCCGGTTGACCCCGCCGTGGGCGTCCAGCAGCGGCTCGCGGGCGACAATCTGCTGAGCCAGCCCGGCGGAGAGGCGCTGCACCATGGCGTTGCCATACTGCGCGCTGCTGTGTAACTGAACGGCGCATACCGCCGCCGCGCACAGCATCAGCAGGGAGACCACCACCAGCGCCAACCGCTGGCTGAGGCTCAGGCGGCGGATCACGGGGCGACCTCTTGCGACATCGGGGCGAATTTATAGCCTTTACCCCAGACGGTAAGAATAATGTCCGGCTCCGCCGGGTCACGTTCGATTTTGCTGCGCAGGCGGTTGATATGGGTATTAACCGTGTGCTCATAGCCCTCGTGCTGATATCCCCAGACCTGCTCCAGCAGCGCCAGCCGCGAAAACACCTCACCGGGATGGCGGGCGAAGTAATAGAGCAGATCGAATTCGCGCGGCGTCAGGTCCACCACCTCGCCGCGCAGCTTCACTTCGCGCGACAGCGGATCGATGCTCAGGCCATGGCAGGACAGGCGCCCAGCGTCCATCAGCAGGTTCTGCCCCATCGCCTCCTGGCGACGAAACAGCGCTTTGACGCGGGCGATAAGCTCCAGCAGTGAAAAGGGCTTCGCCAGATAATCATCGGCGCCCATCTCCAGGCCCAGCACGCGGTGCATTTCGCTGGTGCGAGCGCTGATGATAATTACTGGCAGGTAACGGGTCATCTGACGGATACGCCGGCAGATCTCCAGGCCATCGACGCCAGGCAGCATCAAATCAAGGATCACCGCATCCCAGACCTGCTTTTCCAGCTGGACAAGGGCCTGGTCGCCGTCGGCTTCATGCACAATCTGATAGCCCTCATCCTGAAGATTGAGCCGCAGCAGCGTGGCAATATCCTCGTCATCTTCCACCAGCAGAATGGTTTTGGCCATTAGATTCCCCCCACCAATAACAAAACATGCAGCGCCAAGCTTACCTGATTTCAGCGGCGCAAAGCCTTCACATTTTGTTTAAACTTCGCGGACCAGCAGGGTCAGCACTTCGTAGTGCGCGGTGTGAGGGAACATATCAAACAGCTGGACCCGCTCGACGCGATAGCCGCGAAGACGGGCAATATCGGTCGCCATGGTGCGAGCGTTACAGCTGGAATAGATGATATAGGGCGGTGCCATGCGGCTTAAATAGTCGCACAGTTCGGCGCCAATGCCGCGGCGCGGCGGGTTGACCAACACCAGCTGCGGGATATCCGCTTCATGAGTGGCGAACTGCGTCGAGTCCAGCGCCTTAAAATGCAGATTGCTGAGCCCCAGCTGCGCGGCTGACTGTCTGGCGCAGGCGATCGCTTCCGGGGCAATCTCGATACCGGTCAGGCGCATCGCCGGCGTCGCGCAGTGCAGGCCAAATCCCCCGACGCCGCAAAACAGATCCCACATATGCTGGACCGGCAGCGCGCGCACCCAGTCGCGGGCGGTGGCATACAGCCGACTGGCTACCGCCGGGTTGGTCTGAAAGAAACTTTGCGGGCGGATCCACAGCGGCACCTCATTAAAGACCTCCCCCAGCGCCTGCTGTTCGGTGAAGAAGATCTCCTGCTCGCCTTCCATGATTGCCATATGCACCGGCTGGATATTCGCCGTGATCACCTTGAGCTGCGGGAGCTGCGCCTGCAGCCACGGCAGCGCGGCGCGCAGCTGAGCCAGCTTGGCCTCTGAGCGCAGTACGAAGCGCAGCATCATCTCCCCCTGCTGGCTGGCGGTTAGCAGCAGATATTTCAGCTCCCCGCGCTTGCGCGCGACGTTATAGGGGGTTAACCCGGCGCGGGCGATAAAGGGCTTCAGGACGGCAAACACCGGCGCAAACGATGAAGGATAGAGCGGGCAGTCGGTGAGATCCACCGGGGTGCCATCGCGATGCAGCATCCCCAGCAGCGGACGCTCAACGCTGCCGCTGACCACCATCTTGGCCTTGTTACGAAAGGCCGTCTCTGGCCCGCTGACCGGCTCGCCCCAGGCAGCGACCGGGATCGCCGCCAGCAGCGTGCGCAGATCGGCCATTTTATCGGCGAGCTGTTGCGGGACCGGCCGCTCCAGCCATTGACAGGAGCGGCAGCGGCCGGCGTCGTAGAGTGCGCAATGCATAATTGACCTTCAAAAATCCAGGGGCGGGGATTGTATCACCGTTATTGCAGGCGGAAAAACCGACGGCAGTTCGCCGGCACAAACAGCAGCGTCAGAACCAGCAGATCCGGCAGTTTTTGCATCACCAGCGAGTGGAAGATCTCCCGTTTGGATTCGCCGGGAATGCTGAACAGTTCCGGATACCCGTAGCCCAGCGACGCCGCCCACAGGTAGCCGGCGGCGATAATCTGCGTCAGCAGATAGACCCAGCGCGCCCAGTTGCGCCCTTTCACCAGCGAGAAGGCGCACCAGATTTCGACAAATACCAGCGCCAGGCTGCCGAGGAAGACCAGCGTCAGGTTCCAGGTCTGGACGCTGCGGTGTATGAATTCGTTCAGCCCCTGCAGACCCAACAGATTGAGGATCATCAGCAGGTCCAGAGCGCGGATCAAAATAATAGCAAAGGCCGCCACCTGCACCAGCGCAGGGACGTTAAGGCGGGCATGCGATGAGCGAGTTTTCGTAAACAATCCCAACGTAATGTCTTCCATGAAAACGGCGCCACAGGGTGGCGCCGACCGGAGGCTGCTGTACCGATTTTAGGTGGTTCAGCCTTGTCTTGCACGCTGGATATCGCGCACTCGCTGCTTTTCTGCGCGGGCCATCAAATACCAGGCGATAAAACCAACAATACCGACCACGCCAAGGATGAGCGTCGCCAGGGCGTTAATCTCCGGGTTGACCCCCATGCGCACGCTGGAGAAGACCAGCATCGGTAACGTCGTGGCCCCGGGACCGGAGACAAAGCTGGCGATCACCAGGTCATCCAGCGACAGCGTGAACGCCAGCAGCCAGCCGGAGATCACCGCTGGCATAATCATCGGCAGCGTGATGACGAAAAAGACCTTCAGCGGCGCGGCGCCCAGATCCATCGCCGCCTCTTCGATCGAGTGGTCCAGTTCACGCAGCCGCGAGGAGATCACCACCGCCACATAGGCGGTACAGAAGGTGACGTGCGCCAGCCAGATGGTCAACATCCCGCGATCCGACGGCCAGCCAATGGCATGTCCCAGCGCCACGAAAAGCAGCAGCAGCGAGAGACCGGTGATCACGTCCGGCATAACCAGCGGCGCGGTGATCATAAATGCGAAGCCATTAGACCCGCGAAAGCGTCCAAAGCGCACCATCACCACCGCGGCGATGGTACCGAGGATCGCCGCCGCCGTCGCCGCGCAGGCGGCGATGGTCAGGCTCAACCCTACCGCGCTCATCATCGCATCATCGTGGAACAGTTCGCTATACCAGCGCGTCGACCACCCGGCCCAGACCGTTACCAGCTTCGAGCTGTTGAACGAGTAGATCACCAGCATCAGCATCGGGGCATAGAGGAAGGTGAACCCAAGCACGAGGATCAGAATGCGCCACGGCGAGCGTACTACCGGCAAGTCGTTCATCCCTGCTCTCCCATCTGTTTTTGCTGGTGCTTGTGGAACCACATGATCGGCACGATCAGCAGCAGCAGCATGACAATCGCCACTGCCGAGGCGACCGGCCAGTCGCGGTTGTTAAAGAACTCCTGCCACAGCACGCGGCCAATCATGATGCTGTCCGGCCCGCCCAGCAGTTCCGGGATCACGAACTCCCCCACCGCCGGGATAAACACCAGCATCGAACCGGCAATAATGCCGCCTTTGGTGAGCGGGACGATCACCTGGAAGAAGGTCTTCAGCGGCCGGGCGCCGAGATCCAGCGAGGCCTCCACCAGCGAATAGTCGATGCGGGTCAGCGCGGTGTAGATCGGCAGCACCATAAACGGCAGATAGGCATACACAATACCGATATACACCGCCAGGTTGGTGTGCAGGATCTCCAGCGGTTGATCGATAACCCCTAACCACAGCAGGAAGTTATTCAACACGCCGTTGCTTTTCAGCAGCCCCATCCAGGCATAAACGCGGATTAAGAATGACGTCCACGACGGCAGGATCACCAGCAGCAGAAGAATATTGCGCGTCGACGGCTTGCTGTGCGCCACCGCCCAGGCCAGCGGATAGCCCAGCAGCAGGCAGCAGATCGTCGATATGCCCGCCACCTGCAGCGACTGGAGATAAGCTTCGAAATAGAGCGGATCGTCAGTCAACTGCAGGAAGTTGGCAAAGTTGAGGGTCAGCGTCAGCTGGCCATCCGCCCACTCCATCAGCTCGGTGTAGGGAGGGATCGCCCGCGCCATCTCGGCAAGACTTATCTTGAACACGATCAGGAACGGCAGCATGAACAACAGGATCAGCCACAGATAGGGCAGCGCAATCACCAGCTTGCGGCCATGCGCCATCTGCAGGCGCGCCGCCCACAGCCCGAAGCCGCCCGGTTTTTTCGCCCCTGACGGGGATTCAACGGTACTCATCGCCCTCTCCTTACACCGTCAGCACTACGCAGCTATCCGCATCCCAGCATAAACGCACCTCGTCACCCCAGGTGGGCGTTCCTTTCCGATGGCGGTGTTCATTCTGCAACTGGGCGCTGATCATCTGCCCGCTTTGCAGGCGCACATGATAGATAGAGAGATCCCCGAGATAGGCGATATGAATCACCTCGCCGACGGCAAAATTGTAGCCGTCCGCCGGTGGTTCATCGCACAGCATGATCTTCTCCGGGCGCAGCGCCACCCAGACCGGCACGTTGTCCACCACCGACGCGTCGGGGTCGACCTTCAGCGGGTGCACCAGTCCTGGCGAACTCAACACCAGGCCATCCTCCAGACGCTCCTTCACCAGCCCTTCAAAGACGTTCACCGAGCCGATGAACTCGGCGCTATAGCGGGTGGTCGGGTGCTCGTAAATCTCTTCCGGTTCGCCAATCTGCACAAACTTGCCGCGGTTCATGATGGCGATACGGCCCGCCATCGTCATCGCCTCTTCCTGGTCGTGAGTCACCATCACGCAGGTCACGCCAACGCGTTCGAGAATATCCACTACCTCCAGCTGCATGCGATCGCGCAGCTTTTTGTCCAGCGCGCCCATCGGCTCATCGAGTAGCAGCAGCTTCGGCCGTTTCGCCAGGCTACGCGCCAGCGCGACGCGCTGGCGCTGGCCGCCAGAGAGCTGGTGCGGCTTGCGTTTGGCATATTCCTGCATATGCACCAGAGCCAGCATCTCCTGCACCCGGGCGGTGATTTCCGCCTTAGGCAGACGATCCTGCTTCAGACCGAAGGCGATATTCTGCTCAACGGTCATATGGGGAAACAGGGCGTAGGACTGGAACATCATATTGATAGGCCGCTGATAGGGCGGCACGCGCGCCAGATCTACGCCGTCGAGCATAATCTGCCCGGCGGTCGGTTGTTCAAAGCCCGCCAGCATACGCAGCAGGGTCGATTTCCCGCAGCCTGATGCGCCCAGCAGAGCAAAAATTTCGCCTTTATAGATAGTGAGACTGACGTCGTCGACCGCGTGCTGGCCATCGAACGACTTGGTTAAGTTACGGATTTCCAGTAGCGGGGTCAGCGCTTTGGGGGCTTTCGCCTGTGGGCGGGGCATTACGTCGTTCAATCGGGTGCTCTCCGGCAAAAAAACGATCACCATATGGTCCGGTGCCATACTTCGTGCTTAACAGTGCAATTGCACCATCCTGGTGCTTCTGCTCGCCGGGCGCGCTGCCATTTCCCGGCGAGTGCAGATCTGATTCGGCCCGTGTTCGACGGGCCGTCAGAGATTATTTGCCGCTCTTCACTTTGGTCCACGCGCGAGTGCGCACGCGGTCAATCTTCGGATCCTGCACCTTCAGCGTGAACAGTTTGGCGAACACATCCGCTGGCGGATAAATCGCCGGGTTGTTACGGATCGTCTCGCTGACCAGCGGTGTGGAGGCCTTGTTGCCGTTGGCGTAGAACACCTGGTCGCTGATTTTAGCGATCACATCCGGGCGCATCAGATAGTTAAGGAACTGATAGGCTTCATCTTTATTCTTGGCGTCGGCCGGCATGGCAAAGACATCAAAGAACGCCAGCGCGCCTTCCTTCGGAATAAAGTAGGAGACGTTGACGCCATTTTTCGCCTCTTTCGCGCGGTTGGCCGCCTGCCAGACATCCCCTGCCCAGCCGATCGCCACGCAGATGTCGCCGTTGGCAAGGTCATTAATATATTGCGAAGAGTGGAAGTAGCGAATGTTCGGCCGCAGCTTCAGCAGCAGATCGGTCGCCGGGCCGGTATAATCATCCGCTTTGCTGCTGTTCGGATCCTTGCCGAGGTAGTTCAGCACGGTGGCGAAAATCTCTTCCGGCGCGTCGAGGAAGGAGACGCCGCAGCTTTTCAGTTTTTCAAGGTTCTCCGGCTTCAGCACCAGATCCCAGCTGTCCACCGGCGCATCTTTACCGAGGACGGCTTTCACCTTATCCACGTTGTAGCCAATGCCCGTCGTCGCCCACAGGTAAGGCATGGCGTATTTATTCTCAGGGTCATGCTTGGCGACCAGCTTCAACACTTCGGGATCAAGGTTCTTCCAGTTGGGCAGCTTGCTCTTGTCCAGCGGCTGGAACACGCCCGCCGCCAGCTGGCGCTCAAGGAAGCTTGCCGACGGTACCACCAGGTCGAAACCGGTGCTGCCGGCCATTAATTTGCCTTCCAGTACTTCGTTGGAATCAAAAACGTCATACACGACTTTAATCCCGGTCTCTTTTTCAAAATTCGCTACCGTGTCCGGCGCAATATAATCAGACCAGTTATAAACATGCAGGGTTTTTTGTTCGGCGGCGAGCGAACCGGCAGAGACGGCCATCAGCGCACCCGTAACCAGACCTGTTAACCATTTTTTACCAAAGGCGGTCATATCTCTTATCCTTCTCAACGCCCGTTAATTTACGGGCTCAAATATACGCATTTCAACGCATGCAAGAATCATGCATATTTTTTCATTGCCTGAGAAAAGGAGAGCGGATCTCTCCCGGAGTGGTTGCTCGCAACTGGAAGCATCGCCAGAATAACTGTAGCCAGAATAAGAGGCTATAGCCCAGGTAAAAAAACGCCTTTTATCAAATTTTTATGCAATAACGGTCTACGTGATAAGCCAAAACGGCCTGAATGGCGGTGAATAATGCTTTAAGAGAAGGGTAAACGCAGAATAAAAGCGGGTAATACGCAGCCGCTGCGGTAGTGGCTGCGCTAATTTTAGGCAGGTTTAGTGAAGAAAATGGTATTGCACGTTTTCCGCCGCGGGCTCTTCTTCTTCGCCTTTGTACAGCAGCTGGTTGGCGCCGGCTTCGAGGATCACCATTGAGATCTGCTCTTCGCTTTGGCGGAAGAACCAGGCGAACTGCTCCATGGTCACCCCCGGGCCGATAGACAACGACTGACAGACCACCAGCTTGGGCAAGTTATCGTCCTGAATATCGATAAACGCCTTCACAGTTAACGAACTGGCGTTGATAGCCGAGAGATCCGCCGACAGCGCCAGCAGAGCGGACGGCTTCACCTCCGCGAGGGCGGAAAAGAGCACCACGTTGTCTACCAGGTCAATTTTGGCATCAAAAATACCGTCGAAATTCTGCATATGCGGCAGATGCAATGCCTGGCAGGAATCGCACTCAAAAAAGCTGATGCCGATCTCATCCAGCCAGCGGCGTAGCGTATCCAGACCTGGAACGACCAGTGAATCCATAGTGCCTGTGACCCCTTACAATGAAAAAACGACGCCATAGCTTACGCAAAAAAAGCGCCGCATACCATGACAGACTTGCATCCAGCGGCTAGCCGCCTATTTTCAAACAGAATTCCGGCGTCGCCTGGCGCTCGATCCAGGCGATCATCCGGCTGGCGATGTCCACGCCGGTGGTGGTTTCCACCCCTTCCAGCCCCGGCGAGGCATTCACCTCCATCACCAGCGGCCCGCGGGTGGCGCGTAAAATATCGACACCGGCGACATCGAGCCCAAGGGTTTGCGTCGCCTTGATGGCAATCGCCCGCTCCTCGTCGCTAATCTGCGCCACCGTGGCCATGCCGCCGCGGTGCAGGTTAGAACGAAAGTCGCCCTCTTTAGCCCGCCGTTCGATCGCCGCCACCACCTCATTGCCGACCACCAGGCAGCGAATATCGCAGCCTTTCGCCTCGGCAATATATTCCTGCACCAGAATATGCGCATTCAGCCCGCGAAAGGCGTCGATCACGCTCTCCGCCGCCTGACGGGTCTCCGCCAGCACCACGCCGATCCCCTGGGTGCCTTCCACCAGCTTCACCACCAGCGGTGCCCCGCCCACCATGGCGATCAGGTCGCTGGTGTCATCGGGGGAGTGAGCGATGCCGGTCAGCGGCAAATCGATGCCCTGGCGCGCCAGCAGCTGCAGCGAGCGCAGCTTATCGCGAGCGCGGGTGATGGCGACCGACTCATTCAGCGGATAGCTTCCCAATAGTTCAAACTGACGCAAAGCCGCGGTGCCATAGTAGGTGATCGCCGAGCCAATCCGCGGGATCACCGCATCAAAATGCGGTAGCTGACGCCCTTTGTAGTGGATGGACGATGCCACCGGACTGACATTCATATAACAGGAAAGCGGATCGAGGATCTCGACCTGATGCCCGCGCTGTTGCGCCGCTTCGCGCAGGCGTCGACATGAATAAAGCGTTCCATCCCGGGATAATATGGCAATTTTCATCCTGCACCTCTGCAAAAAGACCCGCTCTGGCGGGCCTCAGCTATCGAACACACTTTCACCTTTCCTGCGGCCGGCGGCGGAGATCACCTGGCCGGAGCAGCAGTGTACACGTAATCAGCGTGTTGCCCACCCCTGCTTATGCAGATAGTCGAGAATAAACGGACGACTCTCTTTCACGATAGTGCGACGGATATGATCGCTCCAGGTATCGCGGCGGGCGTTGCTGCCGCGCGACAGATAATAGTGCGCCAGCTGGTCGTCATAGTCCGCCAGCAGCGCGTTATCCAGCGGCTGATAGTGGTTCTCATGCACCAGCATGGCGGCCGGCATCCGCGGCTTGATGTCCGGGTTATCCGCCGGCCAGCCAAGGCAAAGACCGAACAGCGGCAGGACGTGCTGCGGCAGCGCCAGCAGCTCGGTCACCGCCTCGATGCTATTACGCAACCCGCCGATATAGACGCCGCCCAGCCCGAGGGACTCGGCGGCAATCAGCGCGTTTTGCGCCAGCAGCGCCGTATCGACGACGCCGATCAGCAGCTGTTCAGCCAGCCCCAGCTGCGCCTGTGGGCAAATCTGCAGGTGGCGGTTAAAGTCGGCGCAGAAGACCCAAAACTCCGCCGCCTGGGCGACGTGCTGCTGGCCGCCGGTCAGCGGGACCAGTTGCTCACGCAGCGCCGGGTCGGTAATACGGATGATGGAGGTGCATTGTAAAAAACTCGAGGTAGATGCCGCTTGCGCGCTGGCGATAATTTCTGCGCGCTGTTCGTCGCTCACGGGGGCATCGGTGAAGTGGCGGATGGAACGGTGGCTGCGCAGCAGCTCAATGGTCGGCGTCATTACGTTTTTCTCTGTCAGACAAGGATTCAGGCTTTGGAGAGTGCGTTAACTGCGGGGCCACGATCTGCGCCATCCGCCACATAACGACGATGGCGGCGGGGATCATCAGCACGATCCCGGCAAAGAGCATCACCAGCGCCGCGGTCGGGCTGGCAATGGGCGCAGGCAGCTGGACATACTGGTTAAGCGAGAGCCAGGCGAGGGTTAACAGCCCCATCCCGAGGATCTCAACCAGCAGAATGCTTTTCGGCAACGGGGCAAATTTTCGCATCACACCTCTCCGGTTGATAAGCGCGGCGCATCAGACAATCTCACTACGCCGCCGGGTCAGTATACGGGTTTTGATAGTACGACATTTATCAAACATAGCCGTAAACCATCGAAGCAAAAGGCAGAACCTTCTTTCCCTCACCGGTCAATGCAGGCATCATAAGCGCCATTCGCCATCCGGCTGAGGTTTAAGGAGAGAAGCAATGTTTACCGTTATTTTTGGTCGTCCAGGCTGCCCTTACTGCGTTCGCGCCAAAGAGCTGGCAGAAAAACTGACCAACGAGCGTGATGACTTTAACTACCGTTACGTGGATATTCACGCCGAAGGCATCAGCAAAGCTGACCTGGAAAAGACCGTCGGCAAACCGGTTGAAACCGTGCCGCAGATCTTCGTCGACCAGAAACACATCGGCGGTTGCACCGATTTCGAAGCCTGGGCGAAAGAGAACCTTGGCCTGTTTGCCTGAGTCAATTTATTTGCTCGATGAGTGACTGCGCCAGGTATCAAGCCAGGCGCAGATAAACAAAAAGCACAACGCCCCGAGTGCGCACCAGAACACCGCGCTCAGTACCCACGCCATCTCCTGCCAGAACGTTCTGTGCGTCACGAAGAACAGCCGCATCGTCACCATACAGACCGGCGCCGCCAGCATCGCACCCAGCAAAGGACGCAGTACCCGCTGTCCGGGAGAGAGGCAGCTCGCCGCCGCCCCTGGCAGCAAAAAGAAGAGCAGGCCCAGCTCCGGGTTGCCGCTGGCGCGAAAGGCCCCTTTCATATGTAATAGCAGCGATAAGCACACCACAATGAACAGAACGAAGCCGCAGATAATACCGGCCCAACTACGCTCAGACTTCACCGTATCCTCCTGATGTTGCCTCTAACTCACGTCCACGTCGCCCAGTCAGATAAAGCATTTCGGCAATCCATGCCAATAACTCCCCTACCAGCCTAAAAACGATTGTCACTAGCCGCCGCATCCAGGAAGGATTAAACTAGCGGGTATATTTTTGCTGGTTATAACAGGGTGCCAGAATAGGTTCGCCACAACGCGAACGCCTGAGCAACCTTAGACCAAATAACCATTTCCTTCAACAACTTACTAGTAAATGAGAAGTTGGCTTTCGTGAATATAAACGTCGCAGATTTGTTAAACGGGAATTACATCCTGTTATTATTCGTTGTACTTGCATTAGGACTATGCTTGGGAAAACTGCGTCTCGGCTCAGTACAACTTGGTAATTCCATTGGCGTTTTAGTCGTTTCTCTCTTATTAGGTCAACAGCATTTCGCGATTAACACTGATGCCCTTAATCTCGGCTTTATGCTGTTTATTTTTTGCGTCGGCGTGGAAGCCGGGCCCAACTTTTTTTCCATTTTTTTCCGCGACGGCAAAAACTACCTGATGCTGGCGCTGGTGATGGTCGGCAGCGCGATGCTGATCGCCACCGTGCTGGGCAAAGTGTTCGGCTGGGATATTGGTCTTACCGCCGGTATGCTGGCGGGCGCCATGACCTCCACCCCGGTGCTGGTGGGCGCGGGCGACACCCTGCGCCATTTCGGCCTGCCCAGCGATCAGCTGGCGCAGTCGCTTGACCATCTGAGCCTCGGCTATGCCCTGACCTACCTGGTCGGCCTGGTGAGTCTGATCGTCGGCGCCCGCTATATGCCCAAGCTGCAGCATCAGGATCTGCAGACCAGCGCCCAACAAATCGCCCGCGAGCGCGGCCTCGATACCGATTCAAAACGTAAAGTGTACCTGCCGGTGATCCGCGCCTACCGCGTTGGCCCGGAGCTGGTGGCCTGGGCGGATGGCAAAAATCTGCGCGAACTGGGGATTTATCGCCAGACCGGCTGCTATATCGAACGCATCCGCCGCAACGGCATTCTGGCCAACCCGGACGGCGACGCGGTGCTGCAGATGGGCGACGATATTGCGCTGGTGGGCTATCCGGACGCGCACGCCCGCCTCGACCCGAGCTTCCGTAACGGCAAAGAGGTATTCGACCGCGATCTGCTCGACATGCGCATCGTCACCGAAGAGATTGTGGTCAAAAATCACAACGCCGTCGGCCGCCGCCTGGCGCAGCTGAAACTCACCGACCACGGCTGCTTCTTAAACCGGGTGATCCGCAGCCAGATTGAAATGCCTATCGACGATAACGTGGTGCTGAACAAAGGCGACGTGCTGCAGGTCAGCGGCGACGCCCGCCGCGTAAAAACCGTGGCCGACCGCATCGGCTTCATCTCCATTCACAGCCAGGTGACCGACCTGCTGGCCTTCTGCGCCTTCTTTATCGTCGGCCTGATGATCGGCATGATCACCTTCCAGTTCAGCTCTTTTAGCTTCGGCATCGGCAACGCCGCCGGCCTGCTGTTCGCCGGCATTATGCTTGGCTTCCTGCGCGCCAACCACCCAACCTTCGGCTATATCCCGCAGGGAGCGCTGAACATGGTGAAAGAGTTTGGCCTGATGGTGTTTATGGCCGGGGTCGGACTCAGCGCCGGGGCCGGGATCAATAACGGTCTGGGCGCCGTCGGCGGTCAGATGCTGGCGGCAGGGCTTATTGTCAGCCTGTTGCCGGTGGTGATCTGCTTCCTGTTCGGCGCCTATGTGCTGCGCATGAACCGGGCGATGCTGTTTGGCGCCATGATGGGCGCCCGCACCTGCGCCCCGGCAATGGAGATCATCAGCGATACCGCGCGCAGCAACATTCCGGCGCTCGGCTACGCAGGCACCTACGCCATCGCCAACGTGCTGCTTACCCTTGCCGGGACGCTCATCGTGATCATCTGGCCAGGGCTACAATAAATTTTTGAGAAAAAAGCCGTCACAGGCAGAACTTTTTCTCAGGGCATCAGTCATAAGTAATGCCACTGCTTTTCTTTGATGTCCCCATTTTGTGGAGCCCATCAACCCCGCCACTTCGGTTCAAGGTTGATGGGTTTTTTGTTGCCTGAATTTATCCCTCACGCATGTCTCGCACCGCCTCAGCGCCCCTCTTCCTGCGCCCTCTCCCCCGCCAGCTGCCCAACCAGCAGCCGGATTGCCGCCTTCGACAGCGGCGCGCGGTCGGTGACAAAGTGCAAAGTCATTCCTTCAATAAAGGCGTCGAGGCCGCGGGCGGTATCGGGGGCGAACCATTGCTCCAGCGTCTGCTGGCTGCGCCGCATCCAGTTCTGCATCACCCCCTTCAGCGCCGGCTGGCTGCTGCAGAACGCGTACAGCTGATACATCAGCTCCATATTGCGCGCCGTGGTCACCTGGGCGCTGAAGATCAGCTCCGCGATGGCATCGCAGGCTTGTTCCCGGTTCGTTACCCCGGCAAAGCATTGCTGATACTGCGCCGACATCTCGGCGGTAAACAGGCTGAACGCCTCCTCAACCAGCGCCTCGATACCGCTGAAATAATAGGTCAACGACCCCAGCGGCACATTCGCGCAGAGGGCGATTTTGCGGTGCGTCACCGCCTGGACGCCGTGCGCCGCGATGGTGTCCAGCGTCGCCTGCAGGATGCGCTCACGGCGCTGCGGATCGTTCGGTCTACGGGCCATAATTTTCCTCTTCCGGTTTATGTACAAATGTACACATGCTTGCTACTGTTGTCTTCACTCTTCTCCTTTAAGGCGTTTACGGATGACGACGCAAACCTCGCGCAGAGCGCTCCAGCTTCGGCTGTGGGCGCTGTTTATGTTCTTTTTCATCCCCGGCTTATTAATGGCCTCCTGGGCTACCCGCACGCCGGCGATCCGCGATCAGCTGATGCTTTCTACGGCAGAAATGGGCGTAGTGCTGTTTGGTCTGTCGGTGGGGTCGATGAGCGGTATTCTCTGCTCGGCGTGGCTGGTGAAGCGCTTTGGTACCCGCAAGGTCATCCGCGCCACCATGTCCTTCGCCGTACTCGGCATGCTGGTGCTCAGCCTGGCCCTGTGGGTCTCTTCCGCCCCGCTGTTCGCCTTCGGCCTGGCCATCTTTGGCGCCAGCTTTGGCTCCGCCGAAGTCGCTATTAACGTCGAAGGCGCGGCCATCGAGCGAGAGATGAATAAAACGGTGCTGCCGATGATGCATGGCTTCTACAGCTTTGGCACCCTGTTCGGCGCCGGGGTGGGCATGGCAGTGACCGGATTCGGCCTGCCTGCCGCCCCGCATATCCTGGCGGCCGCGCTGGTGGCTATTCTGCCCATCGCCATTGCCATCCGCGCCATTCCCGATGGCACCGGTAAAAACGCCGCCGAAGCCGCCCACGGTGAGGCGAAAGGTCTGCCGGTATGGCGCGACGCGCAGCTACTGCTGATCGGGGTCATCGTCCTGGCGATGGCCTTTGCCGAAGGCTCGGCCAACGACTGGCTGCCGCTGCTGATGGTGGACGGCCACGGCTTTAGCCCCACCTCCGGCTCGCTGATCTATGCCGGCTTCACCCTCGGCATGACGCTGGGCCGCTTCACCGGCGGCTGGTTTATCGATCGCTACAGCCGGGTGACGGTGGTCCGCGGCAGCGCGGTGATGGGCGCCCTGGGTATTGGCCTGATCATCTTCGTCGATAACCCCTGGGTGGCGGGCATCTCGGTACTGCTGTGGGGCATCGGCGCCTCGCTCGGCTTCCCGCTGACCATCTCCGCCGCCAGCGATACCGGGCCGGACGCGCCCAAGCGCGTCAGCGTGGTGGCGATCACCGGTTATCTTGCTTTCCTCGTCGGGCCGCCGCTGCTGGGCTTCCTCGGCGAACACTTCGGCCTGCGCAGCGCCATGATGGTGGTGCTGGGTCTGGTGATGGTGGCGGCACTGGTCGCCCGCGCGGTGGCTAAGCCACAATCTGAACCCGTTATGGAGAACAGCTAATGAGCATCAAACTGATTGCGGTGGATATGGACGGCACCTTTTTAAGCGATGCCAAAACTTACAACCGGCCGCGCTTCCTCGCCCAGTACCAGCGAATGCGTGAACAGAATATTCGCTTCGTGGTCGCCAGCGGCAACCAGTATTATCAGTTGATCTCCTTTTTCCCGGAGATCGCCCATCAGATCGCCTTTGTGGCGGAAAACGGCGGCTGGGTGGTGAGCGGCAATGAAGACGTCTTCAACTGCCAGCTGCCGGTCCACCATTTCAACGCCGTGGTCGATCATCTGCAGACCCTGCCGAATATCGAAATCATCGCCTGCGGGAAGCGCAGCGCCTACACTCTCAACCGCTATAACGACGCGCTGAAGACGGTGGCGGCGAAGTATTATCACCGCCTCGAACTGGTGGATGATTTTAACCACCTTGATGATGCGATCCTCAAATTTGGTCTCAACGTACCGGACAGCCTGATCCCGGAAATTCAGCCGAAGCTGCACGCGGCGCTGGGGGATATGGTCACCGCGGTGGCCACCGGCTACGGCAGTATTGACTTAATTATGCCTGGGGTGCACAAAGCCAACGGCTTGCGCATTTTGCAGCAGCGCTGGGGCATTGAGGATCATGAGGTGGTGGCGTTCGGCGATAGCGGCAATGATATCGAGATGCTGCAGCACGCCGGATTTGGCTTTGCCATGGCCAACGCCCGGGAAGACGTCAAAGCCGTCGCCAGCCATCACGCGCCGCACAACAACGAAGAAGGCGTGCTGCAGATTATTGATAAGGTGTTAAATCGCGAAGCGCCGTTCGCCTGATTAGCCCCCCGGATGCTTTTGTGCATCCGGGTTTGCCACCGGTTACGCCTGCTGCGAATTGCCGACGCTTTTATCTTTCAGGAAGTAGATCATCAGCCCCAGCCACAGTACTCCGCCCAGCAGGTTAAACAGGCTGAACAAGCCGTTGCCCCCCAGCTCATAAGCATGTTTGCTGAGCTCAATGCCGACGGTGAAGATCAGCATCTGCAGCATTCCCATCGCCGCCGAGACCGTGCCTTTGCTCATCTCGCTGGCGAACAGCGTTAAGCGCACGAGCCCGGCATTCGCGAGGCCAATTCCGAAGGCGTAAAAGCTCAGGCCGGCGGTCATCCACAGATAAGCGTGGGAAGAGACCACGGTCGCCGCCGCGGAGAGGATCAGACCAAACATGATCGGCCAGCCGCCCATGATAATCAGCGAGCGCACGGTACGGCGCGAAGTCAGGCGCGCCAGCACCAGGTTACCGGCAATCAGCGCGCCGAAAATCGGCACCTGCAGCATGCCATACTCATAGCTGGTGGCCTGTTCGCCGCTGATAATAATCACCGGCGACTGGGCAATCCACGCCAGCAACGGCAGGCTGACGAAGCCTGTCGCCAGCGCGCCGGCGACGAAGCGCAGGTTTTTCAGCACCAGGCGATAATCGCGGCCCAGCTCTTTAACCGACAGCTTTTCGCCCAACCGCGTCGCGGTTTCCGGCATCGCCCGCTGCAGCCCGACGAATGAGATGGCCGCCAGCACGGCGAACAGGACGAACATCATCTCCCATGGCAGCACGTGCACCCAGGCGGCGCCCACCAGCGGCCCCAGCAGCGGGGCAATCAGCGCCACGTTGGCCATCAGGGCGGTGATTTTGATACACACCGCCTCCTCAAAGGACTCCTGAATCGCCGCATAGCCTACCGCGCCGATAAAGCACAGGCTGATCCCCTGCAGGAAGCGCAGCAGGGTAAACTGCTCAATGGTCTGCGCCAGCAGCGTCGCCAGACAGGTGACGATAAACCACACCACCCCGGTCAACATCACCGGGCGGCGGCCAATACGGTCCGACAGCGGCCCCAGCAGCCACTGTAAAAACATGCCGCCAGCCAGATAGGCGGTCATCGAGGTAGGTACCCATTCGTTGCCCACCTGAAACTCCTGAACCACGGCCAGCATACCCGGCTGGATCATATCGTTGCCGATATAGGTGGAAAACTCGTACAGCACCAGACATAGCGGGAACAGCAACGCCTGCCTTCCGAGGCGGCGGCCTGAAAGCGAATAATTTTGCATGAAATCTCTTATCTATCAAAAATCGCGCAAAGTTTAATGAAACTCCCGGCGCGGAGATAGTGAATTGTGGGTGACACCGCACAATATTGCGAATTGCGCGCCGCCGTCCGGACTCTCCCCCTGCTATTCAGCCTGCGTATATATTCCGTTTATGTTTCAGCAATGTGACAAACGATATACTGGCGCTTTTCAGGCGGTTAGCATTGAAATCCATTTGCAAGATTTCTTAACAACCTGATCTTTAAGACAATGCTGCTTTATCTCCACACCGCTTTTTTTTAGGGTAGGCGGCTTATTTGCTATCGGACCAACGAGCCTGGAAGTCTATGCTGGAAAATATTAACTACGCGCTGTTCGCCCTGATTAACGCGACGCCGGCCTCGCCGCAGTGGGCCATTGAGGTGGCGATCCTGATCGCCAAAGATCTGATTCTGATCGTGCCCTTGCTGGTAGTGACATTATGGCTGTGGGGGCCTGCCCAGCGGCAGATGGTGTTTAAGCTGATGCTGGCGCTGATGATTAGCCTGACCGTGTCGTGGGCGATCGGCCACCTCTATCCGCACGATCGGCCGTTTGTCGCCGGCGTAGGCTATAACTTCCTGCATCACGCGGCGGACGACTCCTTCCCCAGCGATCATGGCACCGTCAGCTTTACCTTTGCCCTGGCTTTTCTGTTCTGGCACCGCCTGTGGTCCGGCGCGCTGCTGATGGCCATCGCCGCCGCCATCGCCTGGTCCCGCGTCTATCTCGGCGTGCACTGGCCTCTGGATATGGTCGGCGGTCTGCTGGCCGGAATGTGCGGCTGCCTCGGTGCGGCGCTGATCTGGCATACGTTCGGACCGGCGCTGTATCGCCAGCTGCAGCGACTGTATCGTCTCTGCTTCTCCCTGCCGATCCGCAAAGGCTGGGTACGCGGCTAAACGCCAGCCGTCGCTGCGGCCACCGCGTGACTAACCCGTAAGCGACAGGTAAAATCCCGCTAACGCCCTGCCCCCGCAGGGCGATTTTAGCGCAGAGGGAATATGGAAACTCGCCGTGACGAACGTATCAGTCAGCTCATTCAGGCACTCAAACGCAGCGATAAGCTACATCTGAAAGAAGCCGCCTCCCTGCTTGGGGTGTCGGAAATGACCATTCGTCGCGACCTCAATGGCCACAGCGGCCCGGTTGTGCTGCTCGGCGGATACATTGTGCTGGAGCCGCGCAGCGCCACCCATTACCTGCTAAGCGATCAAAAAACCCGGCTGGTCGAGGAAAAGCGCCGCGCCGCTCGCCATGCGGCCGCGCTGCTAGAGGCCCATCAGATGGCTTTCTTCGACTGCGGGACCACCACGCCGTGGATCATTGACGCCATCGATGATGCCCTGCCCTTCACCGGCGTCTGTTACTCCCTGAATACCTTCCTGGCCCTGCAGGAGAAACCGCAGTGTCGCGCGGTCCTGTGCGGTGGGGAATTTCACGCCAGCAACGCGATTTTTATGCCGCTGAGCCTTGAGGACACCCTCAGCCATCTGAGCCCTGACATCGCCTTTTACTCGGCGGCAGGCATTGACTGCGAGCAGGGGGCGACCTGCTATAACCTGGAGGAGCTGCCGGTCAAGCACTGGGCGATGCGTCACGCGCGCTACCACGTGCTGGTGGTCGACCACAGCAAGTTTGGCAAAGTGCGTCCGGCGCGCATGGGGGCGTTAGCGAAATTTGACGTGATCGCCAGCGATATCTGCCCGGATGATGAGCTGGTCGCGCTGGCGAAGGCGCAGCAGATCTCCCTGCTGTATTGAGGCGTCACTGACCGCGCCCCGCCGGGCGCGGTCATGGCATCAGGAGAACCAGCTGCCGAACCAGCCGTGGAGTTTCATCAGTACGAAGTCGATCATCCGGCTGAAGAAACCGCCCTCTTTCACCGGCTCCATGACGATCAGCGGGCGCTGCTCGATGGTTTTATCATTCAGCTTAAAGTCGATAGTCCCGACCACCTGCCCCTTCTCCAGCGGCGCGGTAAGCTGCGGCTGATTTAAGGTGTAGCTGGCTTTCAGGTTTTTCAGCTGGCCCTTCGGCAGGGTGATAGAGCCCGCCTCGCCGGCTCCCAGTTTCGCTTCGCTGCTGTCGCCAAACCATACGCGCTGGGTAACGAAGGTGGCATCCGGTTTAATCGGCGTCACGGTTTCATAGAAGCGGAAGCCCCAGGTCAGCAGTTTTTCTGACTCGTTAAAGCGAATGCGGTCAGTTTTGGTCCCCAGTACCACGGCGATCAGACGCATATCACCCTGGGTGGCTGAGGAGACCAGGTTATAGCCGGCCCCGGCGGTGGTCCCGGTTTTCACACCATCGGCGTTGAGGTTGGTGCTCCACAGCAGACGGTTGCGGTTCGGCTGGCGAATTTTATTGAAGGTGAACTCTTTCTCTTTATGTACCGCGTACTCTTCCGGCACATCGTGGATCATCGCTTTGGTCAGCAGCGCCATATCGCGGGCGGTACTGAACTGACCCGGCGCATCAAGGCCGTGGACGGTCATAAAGGTGGTGTTGGTCAGCCCCATTTTTTTGGCATAGCCGTTCATCAGGCTGACGAATGCGTCCTGGCTGCCCGCCACGTAGTCGGCAATGGCAATGCTGGCGTCGTTACCGGACTGAATAATGACCCCTTTATTCAGATCTTCCACCGAGACCTGCATGCCGGGCTTGAGGAACATCACCGATGAGCCGCGCAGCGCCGGGTTGCCGGTCGCCCAGGCATCACGTCCGACGGTCACCATATCGGTGAGCTTGATTTTTCCCGCTTTTATCGCCTGCCCCACCACGTAGCTGGTCATGATCTTCGTCAGACTGGCCGGGTCGAGTTTTTCATCGGCATTGCCTTCGCTGAGCACCTTCCCGCTGGCGTAGTCCATCAGGATCCAGGCGCGAGCGTCAATCGAAGGGGCGTCGGGGAGTTGTTCTGCAGCCTGCACCGCAGGTGCGACAAGAAATAACAGCGCGCAACCTGCAGCGAGGCCGCGAAGGGAAAAAGCGTCATGCATCATAAGAGCCACCCAAGTATCCTTTCCAAACAAAATATGCCGCACCACTCTGACCGCGCCGCAGCAACCGGTGAGTAAAGCGTACAAATGACCTTAAAGAAACAGCGAGTTGGTAAAGTTTTTAAAGTTTACGCAATAACGTGCCGCTGTGCTTTAATCAGAACAACTTTTTTGATCGTGATTGCCTAAATATTAACTTTATTATGGCAAGAAAAAATTTTCCTTTCAAAAATCAATTGTCTAACCACATTTCAATAGGTTACAAAAATTCCTAGCAAGACAAATGCGGACAAATGTGGACATTTGATTGCCCCAAATCGTGTCCAAAGAGCCATTTTGCCCCAAAATCTGCCCCAATTTTCGCCATCAAATCGGACAGTCGCCCCGACACAGTCCGTTAACGGTTTCAGTTCAAGAGAGGTTGCGCCTATCACTTTTGATGGCAGGCGCAGTGCTTTGATTAGACGAGATACTCTTGAGCTAAAGTTACCGCTTGGGCGATCAAATCAGTCGCAACAATTGTTTTCCCTGTGAGATTAACCAGCATAGGACGACCTACTGTCATCCCGCCCCACGGACTGTGAATGGTTGCCGGATAGCTACCGATGCGCGGTAAGTTGGTCGGCTGAGGCACCACACCATCCCATGCATTGTTTGTCGCAGTTGCTACCAAAATATTATCCACGTAAATTCTGGTGATCAGCGTGCCAGGCATTGTTTCACCGTCAGCGTAAACGGATACTACATGCACATTCCCATCTGTCAGTGTTGCAAGCTGGGCTGTGGCCGAAACCGGTACTGACCCCATTAATGCACCCTGTACAGATGTCAGAACTCCGGCAGTGGATACGATCCCCCAGATACCAACATTAATATTGGCAGCAGAAGTATTATTGAGGCGGCCAAAAAACAGAGGGTACCGGTTTGCAGCAGGTGCGCCATAACCTGATGCAGGGAGTTTTAATGCGACACTGGCGAGCGCCCGTTTACAGCCAGCAGGTAACGAAAACTCACCCGTTGGTAGCAACACATAATCATTGATATTGGGTTCAGTGCCGTCGAACTTCAGCATGCCTGATTGCAGCGTGCAGGCATTAGGTCCGTTGGTGGCATTGGTCCCACCATACACCAGATTCCTCAGGTTCGCGTAGGCCGGAATTGGTGTGCCGCCGGAGTAGCAAACATCATTGCTAAAATCGAGAAGTCCCAGCGTAGCGCCTCGAATAATGGCCAGGTCGTTTTCAAAATAGTTCCCGCCGCCAGCCAGGGGAGATTCATCTGATTGTAAAAATCTCGCCATTATTAATAGCCTCGTTTAGTTCTGAATTGATAGCCAAGGGCTGCATAAATGCCATAGCCTGCCGTATTTGGATGCCGGTTGTCGCTTCGAAGCGATGATGGCGTTATATCGTTACCGTAGTCAGTAACATCCTGGGCGATGCTGCTGTCATAGGCGGCAACCAGCGTTTCGCGAAGGTCCAGACCATTACTCCCCCGGACGTAATAGTCGGAATATTTCTGCGACCAGTACTGATTGAGTTCTAAAATGCGCGGATAGCGAATACCGCCATAATATTCGACGGCATAATTATCAGCAGTTAAACCAAACAGAAGGATGTTTCGGCCGGATTTCTCGGCAAACGTCACCATAGCATCAACATTAGATTTGATGATTGCCACATCATCATCGTAATCGGCAGAGGTCGTCGCTCCCGGGCGAAAATCGTTAATGCCTGCGTCAATCCACGCTTCAACGTCTGAATAATCTTGCATTGCATAATCTGGGATAAACAGTGATTCAGGAAGGCATCTAACTCCCGTTCCTTCCAGCGCAGTTAGCGTGTACGCCTCAGTTTTTGTATTGTCGTTAGCACCGCTGGCTGTACGGGTAATGCGGCATTTAACACCACAAATCCACCCGTCCAGGGTACGCGTTGTATTGTCCGAATTGGTGCTGAGGATTCGACAATCCCAGCTGGGGTAGACTGGTGCGGCCGTTGCGCTGGCGCCATTAAACTGAGTGATGGTGACAGAGCTGTTAGCCGCCGGTATCGCATTACCCTGGACTGTGATATACGTCGGTATAGCCCCCATTCGCATAGCAATTTGACCAGACCGCTGTCCACCGATTCCATAATTCACAGCAGTAAACCCATTTCCAATGAGTTCTGCTAACTGCGTTGGATACGGCGTACCTCCAGTTCCTGCCGTTTTGCTGTTTCCGTGTGCGTGAGCAATGACTGCATGCATCACGCCGCCTGAATTTTCCTCCAACCACTTAATTTTTTCGTCAATATTCCCGCTGAGATAGGTAACAAATGCCCCGTCTGATTTTCTGCTGCCATACAGCAACTCATCATTTTTCCCGGCGGCTCCGGCGATGTATCCTGAGCGCTGAAATTTATTCGTAATCTGATTTTCCGTGATAATGGAAAATACCGGAACAGGCGCATTATTGACGTTGGCGTAGAGCACAGGGTTATTATCAGCGTCAATATAGACGAAACACATATCAACAGCAGTTTTCGACATTGCCGTATTAATATCGGTGTAGACGCGCAGCGTCCCAATAACGTCCTCTAAAACAGTGCCGTCAGCAATTTCCGTTTTCCCGTCGGATTTTCGGCCGCCGATGCAAATCGTGCCGTCTGCGCCAAAAACCCCGGCATAAAGACGACTGCGGCTTGAGGATGGCAATCTGACGTCGATGTAAAGCTTTGACACCATAACGCGGCCAGTTGGCTCCAGCGTCCCACTTATATTCATGACTTCAATAGCCAGACGCAGATCATCCGGGCTGCGATAATACGTGGATGACCCTTCCGGAATATTAGCGATATCCGCCTGGGCCGCTGCCAGCGTCGCATACTGCTTACTGAGCGGGATCAGGTTCTGACGTGTGTATTCAATCGCATCAACATTTTGTTTTAACACACCTTTCCAGGTTAGGGTCATATTCCCAGTACGGCCCTCGACTTCCAACTCATTGCCATTTAGGATTTCATCCTGAACGAGGTTATTATCCCAAACGTCAGGCATAGCAGAGGACGGGACCGGGTTGCCCGTTTTATATAAAGCCATTATTGGTACTCCGGATTAATCAGGCAGAACGGTACCAGCCCATCAGTTTTACGTAGGCGTTGGTAATATTTACTGAGGAACCACTACCCATGTTTTCGGTATTACCGGAAATACTATGGCTGTGAGAACCTAGGACAACACTATGAGTATGTGCCCCGCTCGTTGATGTAGTGCCAAAATCAGAACCTCCATTGGAGCCTACGGCCTGATCTGAACCACCTTGTTTTTGCATTGAGCTACCCCAGCCGTGTGAGTGGTTACCCTGGCTGTCAGTAGTTTTTGTTCCCAAATCGACTGAAGCTGCAGTGCCGCTAATGCTCAGTGAGGATGCGGGCAAATTAGCTTTGGTCAAAGACACAGAATCCGCCCCCCCTGTAGTCAACACATCAGTTCCATCCTGAAGGCCCAGACGGATTGTTTTGTCTTCTCCGATATAATTCCAGGTTGTGCCTAGGAAAAGCGTATTGGGGTTTTTGTTCTGAGCAAAAAATAGAACTGCTCCAATCGGGTATACGGAATCAATTTGCAATGAGGTAAGTGCTGCTAGCAGCTGAGTTTTTAGTGTGCCCGTATCCCCGTTATCCAAAACGTCTTCGGCAGTTTGATCTGCAATTATCTGCCCCAGCACACTCGCCATAACTGTACCCTGTCGTAGCGCTTTATTTACCTGTTCAGATCGAGCTATGCCGGCGGTAAACCCGGTGGACAGAGCTACCAAATTTTCCCAGTCTGTTTGCGAGGACACGTTTGCACCTGCACCAACGGCAAACGGTTTAAAATTATTCTCAGCCATCAGAAGCTTTCTCCCCATGCGCCGGAATCAAATCCAGCCGTGTAGTTGTTTTCAACATCGAAACCAAAAAATTTATATCCATTGGATGGTGTAATTGTTTCCCTTATTCGCACCCCGGCAGCTTTAACTGTCAGCAGGCCGGCGCGAATCACAAAGACAAACTCAGAAGGTAGTTTGTCTATAGGGTTTATATCGTATCGAGATGGTTCATATCCTTCTGGTAGAGGAATAAACGGACCGTGGTTAATTGCAGAATCAAATATCAACCGGTCAATGCTCGGAATGATATACTCATCATCCACGACAATTAAAACCGATATCGACATATCCTGGTTATCCAGGATAATCATTTTTATGCCCGTGCCTTCAAGCGCCGTCTCCAGAATATCTGGCAATGTACCGTTCTGGCCGTTCCAGTTGTTTATACCTATGCGGGCTTTCAGCACCACACGATAGACATCATCGCTAAGATACGTCAGTGCATCAGTGGACTGATAGGGGCCCAGCCAGATTCCCTGATCCCAACCGACACGCTCTTTATCCCACTGCAAGAAAACACCAGTAATGGGCGCCGCTACCGCTCGGGATACGCCGATCCACTTGCCGAGGATATCCAGTTGGTTGCCGACTGCGGTATCAACATCAAAGGCGGTGATTAACCCTGAGGTAGCAGCAGAAACATCAATCAGCGGCCGCGTCGATAAATCAACCTGCCCGACGAACTTGGGCTTTCCGGTGTGGTAATTGGTGATCAAGTCGGTGTATTTGCTCATGGCGTCACCACCAGCGCGATGTTATCCACGCTGCAGGATGCCGACTCATCATAGGCAACCACCAGGTTAGCCGCAGCCACATACTCAGCAGTTCGCCCGATCAGCAGCTCCATGATGTCGTAATAACGTGCATTACCGCCGCTGACGACGCCCAAGTTAGCCGGGGAATAAACGCGGCTGAGCAGCACGCTGTCGCCGATGGCCAGCGAATTGATATAAGCAGCCACAGCCGCTTTGATTTCGTCGCCGACCTCAGAGCTATAACCTGTCAGCGCCTTGAGGGTTATCGATACATAAACCGGCACATTTACAGGGCGAGAAAAGCGAATTGAGTAGGGGTTTCCGTATTTGTCGGTAACTATCACCGCCGTCGTACCATACGTGGATACACCTTGCCCCTTGGTGCTTCGTATCGTGTTTGCAATTTCTGTTGTATCACCGCCCTCGACGATTGCCGAAATGGAGTGTGCCGGCAGTCCGTTAGCATCGGTAGTTTCGGTATCGTTCTCAAATAGCTTGTGACGGGTCACGCCCTCAACATTGGCAATCGCGCCATCGACCGCATCAAACGGCGTCAGAGAGGCCAGTGCGACGCTTTGCGACTGCCTTACTCGTAGCTCTGCGTCAGTTTCCGCCGCTACACCCACGGTGGCCGCCAAAGGGTTAGTCACTGAGGCCCACCCGCGCGTAGGTGTGTTGATGCCGTTAACTGCCCCTGCCACCGCCGCTACGGCTCCGGTACTGGCACAGGTAGCCGTAGCAACCACCATTCCGTCGGTTCCGATTACCACGGTCGCCGGCAGATTCCAGACCACACTGTTTGTGTCCCGTACCGAGCCGTTGGTGATGGTTGTACCGACCGTACCGGTCAGCAGCAGGTCTACGGTTGAGTTCGTCGCTGCGCGTCGGGTAATGCCGTTAATTTTGACGTTGCTCGTTAGTGCGTCACCCAGGGCCGTCGCCGGCGAGAATGACCGGTAAACCGAAATGGCAGTGTTATTGGCGTCATGGATAGCCAGTGCCACCAGCGCCACCATCTGGCCATCCTTACTATCTGGCTCCAGATAGGCATCACTGCCGTAAATCTGCTGAAAGTATCCCGTCACAGTAGACAGGATGGTTTGATAGTCAGGCGCACTTATCCCCTCAGCGGTTACCGTTGCCGATAAGCCGAGTGATTCAAGGTCCAGAGCCATTACGCCTCCGAGGTTACTGTCGTTGTCCCGTAGATGGTTTCCACCGTTGCTGTGAACGTTACACGCCGTGTGCGGCTGTCAACGGTAGTATTAAAGTTGGTGATGGATTTCACCCCGCGCGTTTCAAGAATGCGTTTTCGAATAGCGAGGTTATAAGTTTCTGGCTTGTACTTTCCCAGGACGGATTGTAACCAGGGTGTTCCTTCTGTCGTATCAAGGAACCATTCGCCGTACCAGAGCAGGAAGCGCGTTTTAATGGCCTGCGCGACGGCCTCCGGAGAGTTAACCAGCCAGGTATCATCACCCTGACCAAAAGTGTAATCCCCGTCATCATCTTCTCGACGGTAGCGCATGTTATCCCCCTAGTGGGTCTGTATCGCTGCCTCCAGGCTCGATACCGCCATGCGTATGTTTATCGACATAGGAACCACCCACCAGTTGCAGGCGACCATCCGGGTGGATTTTCAGACCGTTCAGGTTAAAACCGCCTGGTGCAGTACCGTCGATTTTCCCACTCGAAGGGCTAAGGCTCAGCTTTGTACCGCCATCATCGCTACGCAGTTCGACGGCGCTGGTACTGATACCACTGATTTTCTTTGCCTGTGACTGCGGGCCAACAATGCAGAACGCATCAGATAAGTCGTGCATCCTGTCGTCTACCGGCTCCTGAATACCGCCGCTTTGCCACCAGAAATCGATACAGCGGTCACCAAATATCACCAGGCATTCATCCCCCTCGTTGACTGGGAATGTCAGCGTACAGCCGCCCCCACGAGGGAAAATCACCGGAACATCGGTAATTAGTGGGTAATCCTGTGTTTCAGTAGCGCCATCGTTATCACGCACTACATAGCGGATCGCCGGCTGAACAACTGCGGTTATCGTATCGGGGTCAAATGACTGAATAATGCCGGGTAGCGCTACCCGGATTTGCTCCTTTAAAACTTTTCGTTCTGACTCGAAAGTTTCATCAAGGGAGCCGCTACGGGTTTGGTTAGAAGAAGGCATTCGCAAACTCCAGATATGAAAAAACCCGCCGAGGCGGGTTCGTCTTATTTGCTTTTTTTGCTTACTGGCGGTTGATAGCTTTCCGTCACTACTTTACTACCCGGAACAGGGATAGTGCTATCCCACTTGATTGGTTCTGAAGCGGGTGAAATATTATTAGTTTTTTGGTCCCTACCTGTCTGAGTAGGTATTTCTCTTTGCTGCTTATTTTGTCTTTTGTTTTCATCGCTCATAAAAACCTCGCTAATTAAGTTTGATTATCACCACAAAAATCAAAAAAAACACAAAAGACCATGCACCAAAAAGCATAGCCTCGAAACAGTGATTTATTACTTTAGCTTTATCCTTATGACTCTCATCCATTAATCCGGTCAACCTAGAATACTCTTTTGCATATGAGGAAAGTGCGTTGTAAATTTCATTCTCCAAATAAAACCGTTCCATATCTTTAGCATTTGAAGATGGACAATGCAGGTCTTGTAATTTCATTGCACTAAATGCAAACCCCCAAGAAATAAAACAAAACACTATAAACATAGAAAGAGACATCCAACACAGGACATTTAACGGAGTTGTTTTACTTGGGAAGATATCAGTCCACCAATACCTTACAATTAGGAGTGCGACAGTAATTACAACACTTAACGCCCCAAAAGTTTTAAGAGCCTTATCCTCTAGCCTTCGGATCCTATCCACTGACGATTCATATTGCTCTTTTTGGTGTTCGAACAATAATTCAGCCTTATCGATAAGTTCTTTTTCTTGCTCCTCAATGGTTTTTATATTGCCTCCACAATCATTCATGATTTAGCTTCCTGCAAGGAAACGATCCAATCAGCTTCGGCGCATCCATGCTGTTCTGCAGCAATTGGACGTTAAGGAAACGTTTTTCGCTACCAGGACGGTGAATGTACTCAAATCCGTAGTTATTCCTGTCTTTGGCTGGCATCAAACCCATCTCAATTTTGATGCCATCGGACCCCAATTTTTTGATTTTCTGGGAGGTCACACGCTCACCGTTGATGATACTCACACCCCCTTCTTTCGCTACTAAAGTGTACGGTCCACAATATGATGTAAAGCCGCTAGCTGTGGCTCCGAAAGAGGTTAATACAATAAACATGATGGCGAATACTTTCACTTTCTATCCCCGATTCAGTGCGCCTTGGGAGTAAAGATCTTGAGCACCACGCGCCTCACACATCATATCCATGTACCACGCCTGGCCCCTTGTGTCACCAGTGTACATAATGCCGCGCACAATATAAACGCCGTCTGTAGCAATGCTGGCTGGCTGTGAGGTAGTTCCGGTTATTGAGATGTTCCCGTTATTATCCTGATCGGTTATGCGGCCACCAGCCATAGCGATATCATTATTCGCCAGCGCAGTACGGTAGACAGACGCCTGGTCCAGCTCAATCAGGCCATTAACGCGAATGTTCGGGTTAATCAGAGCGCGTACGTTCACCCCGTTTCCGATCGTTTGCTGAGGCATGCCGATTAGCCCGGTGGCGCAGTTCAACACAATAGCTTCATGCACATACTCATTTTTTGCCACCATCTGGCGCTGACCATCAACGAATTGCCAGGTAGCTCCGCATTGTCTCGCGACGTTATCCATCAGGTCTCGCGTCATACCAAACAGCACACGCCCACGAGGGAAGACGGTAGCAGGCATTGGTGGTGTAACGCCCTCCGTAGCTCCTTTCGCCTCGAAGGCCTTCATCAAAGCACGGTTCATATCGGCAACGGTATAACCTGCAGCCAGCGTCTGCACTGTGATGGAAGAAGTGAAAGCCAGATCGGTATCTGCGGCCTGAATAAGTACGAACGAATCAACCGGGTTATCTTTGCCCGTGATGGTGTACCGAATATCACCTGTAAACAGCAATCCCCAGTTACGACCGTCAGACTGGCCCACCTGAGAAGCATCGACCTCACGAACACGCCCTACTTCGCTGGCGTCAACATCGGCGGCCATACCGTCATAACCTGCAATTACGCGAATAGTGGCAAATTCACTACCGGTGATCCGGTTTATTACATCAGCAGACAGGTTATAAATCTTAAACGTCCCGGTTCGTGTAGCGCTGCTAATGTTGAACCAGTCGATTGTGAAAGTAACCTTGAAGTCACCCAGGTCTATTCCCTTCCCGTTTTCATCCAGTAGCTGCAGTTCGAAATGACGCATCCAGTTTTGAGACATAATTACTCCGTTATTGCCAGTAAGTGGCTGGCGGTACCGAGATCGGTTTGGGTTGGGTAATCCTGGTTCGCATCGTCGCAAACCACGGCGAGTTTGAAACCGAACCCGAGATAGGAATACTGAGCCAGCAAGTCAGCGCCAGTCACAAGGGGGATACCTTTAACCACCTGGTTACCGCTACTATTAGCGATATCCAGAACCCAGCAAGGATCACGCCAAGTGATGCTTATCTGGTACGTAACACCCGCCAGAATGGTACTGAATTGCTGGTTATCAGCAGTGAGGGGGATTTCGTAAATCTGCATCAGCCGCCTCCAATAATTGATTTGAGCCCCTGCCAGCCAGAGCTAAGCAAGGATTCGTTCTGAGGCTTTGCCGCTTTTGTGCCGGAGTTGATAACAGCTGAAGTATTGGCCCCCTCTTTCATATCGGCTTTATCGGCTACCGCTATCTGCTGAGTCTGGGTGATGATCACTTCGCGAAGCGTTAAAACCGCCATCAGTACGTTTTCTAATGTACGGTCAGTTGTGACCTCAACCGCCCTTATCAGCATGTTGCTGTATAGCCTCTTCCCTGTGACAACATCGAAAGGGATCCGGCTGGTCTGCAGGTCGAGTATTTGCTGATAGGTTTCTTTAGGGCTCAGGCCAAGCGTTAAGCCCAGAGAGGACGTATCAATGAAATCCAGCAGCGAACCACCACCAGCAAACCCAACCTCCATAACGACCTCTGAGGGCCGCTTATAGGCATGGTCTGAAACTGGAGCCCCTGTTTCGACGGGGTGCTCAGTGATTTCCAGCGTGTCGCTATGCTTCTCAGAAACCACAACGCTGGGAACAATCAGACCAATACGCCGGGACTGCTGCTGAAACAGCGTAGAAAGGATATCCATCAACCTACCCCGCTCTGGTTTTTGCGCATTACTCTGGCATTTGCATCAATCTGTCGGCGTCCGACCTCCTGAGCAACTTCCATAGCGTTTCCACCGTGAATGTTATAAGTATTGTTTTGCTGAATTGATGTGCCTGCAGCCTGATACGCTAAAGGACTTTGCCAGTTGGCGTACCCCTCTTTACGGGCCATAGACTGCATCAGGGAAGTCATCGTATTAGGGTTATTCAGATTCAATACGGTATCAGGGGAAACGCCCATCCAACCAGCTACCTGTTTGGCATAAAGCTGCGGATCGTTGTTATCGCCAGCAGGAGCCCAGGTACTCACGATGTCTTGGACCGTTTGCAGCATGCGCCCCGTCGTTTTTCCGGTGAAATATCGCATCAGCTGGTTTTTCATCGCCTGCCATCCTTCCAGCGCGGAGCCAAAGGAACGGAAGCCGTTACCACCTACCGGGCGAATATTTCCAGGGTTGTTGTTGCGGTCTGCAAGCGTGTTACCTTCACCACGGAAAAATCGTCCGACGCTGCGAGGGTCAAAACCAAACTTATCCTTAATCCAGTCAGCCGCACCATTGGCGCTATCAGATACACCAGGAAGAGCATCCGGGTTATTGTTGCCTTGTCTCAGTAGTTGCTTTCCAATACTGGCAGCATCGGACCAGCGCCCATCCTTGATAGCGCTCAGCAGGTCACCTATCATGCTCAGCATCTTACTGAATTCGCCCATCTGGCTGATGAAGTTGCTGAAATCCCACTTCAGAGACCAGGATTTAGGGTCAATATTCAGTAGTTTTGCCAGTGCCTTACCCAAATCGACGACGGTCTGCCGGAGGTCTTTTACCATCTTCAGAGCAGCGTCTACTTCTGGCTTCCATTTCCCCCAGTCAATCAGGCTTTTGCCGCCTTCTTTCCAGGTTTTATAGTCTTCCCATAACAGAGCGATACTGGCAGCGAACGCAGTAACAAGCCCAATAGGAGACATCCAGAACGTGCTGTTAAGGATCCGCAGCGCTACCATTAATGCGCCAAAAAGCGTGATCAGATCCCGCGTCTGCTTATCCAGTGATTTCCACCAGTCCAGCAGATCAGAAGTCTCTTCCATCAGCCGGGAGAATAGTCGGGCAATAAGATCACCCAGCCACAATACCCCTTTGATAGCCGCCATCAGCGTCTGCTCAATTTTCGGGAAGTTATCGAGAATTTGACGGCGTAATTTATCCAGTGAACCAGCGAGGCCACCAGCCAGGTTAGCGCCAATTTTATCCCGCGCCATCCCTGCCATTTCGCCGAACGACCGGAGCGAGGTCATGAACCGGTTAGAACTTACTGCAGCCTGATCGGCATTAAAGCCGATCGCTTTCGCCATAGCGGAATATTCGCCGGAGAACCCGCCGACACCGCGCCGCATTGCCATAAGGGTGTTTTCATCAATACCCAGCATGCTGGCGTACTGGTTAGCCCTGTAATACGGCATGCTGCTGAGCTTCTGGCCTACCCCTATGAAGATGCTCGCCATATCGCGCATATTGCCGCTGGCGTCGCGTGTCTGCACACCCAGACGGTTAAGGAAGCCCTCCGCGCCGGGATTGGTTCTGATAAACCGTGAAAGGCTTTCCAGCGAACTCATCGCCGAGTCAGTGCTACCGCCAACCTGCGAAATGGCATAACTAACCTGTTTAAGCCCCTGCACCGTTGCGCCAGTGCGCTGGGAGGCCCAGTACAGCTTGTCAGATGCCTGGGCTATTTTTGCCGTAAAGGCGACAACAGAGAGTGCAGCTGCTTCAACGGCAAACCCGGTTTTAATGGCGTTAGAAGTCACTCCCGTCAGCACTGCATTAAATTTCCGCTCACCGCTTTCATCGACTTTGAAGCCGAGCGACACGAGAAAATCTTTAATCGTCTCAGCGTTCATTCGCCTCTCTCCATCTTGCGATCCGGTACTCGTTGTCAGCCTTCAGATCCAGCCAGTCGTTCATTCTGGCGATATCCGCGAGGTCCACCGAACCATCTTTGAGCGCAGAGTAAGGGATGTACCCGGCATCTACCGGGCGCATCAGAAAGTCTTCACCATCAGGCAAAGAATCCAGCGTCAGTCCGCTGTCGGGGTGGGAGTCCCGTTGTCGGGGAGTTCTGGTAAAAAATTTCCCAAGCTATCGGCGACCACCCGCGCCACCAGTTGCAACATGTCAAACAGATCGATGTCATCAAACATCAGTTCACCGCTTCGGAAGACTGGCGTCCATTGTTTGCCGTTTTCACGCACCACCATAGCGAGACAGGGATGGATAATAGCGTTCGTGTCTTCTTCGGTGAGTTTTGACAGTTCGTCAGCGATACGCGGTAGCAGCGTGTTAAAAACTGGCTCCAGCTTATCCAGATTGCTGCTGTCCAGTTTGGTGGTTGCGGGTACCATTGCTTTGATACTGGAAAAGTCAGCCATCAGGCCAGCGAGGATCGGTAATAATTTGCGGGATACCTTCAACTGATCAAATACGCCCAGCTTATTGGCGCGATAATTCACGTCGTTAATCGTGCATTCCATCGGTTAAAACTCCCCAAGCAGTTCATCAATTTTGATGCAGTCAAATACCCATGCGACCGTTCCGGCGACTTTAGGGTTGTTCCAGTCTGGTTGTTTCTGAAAGGCCACACCGCGTGCAGTGGCGATATCACCACTTACTTTGTTACGGACCACAATCACGTTATTCCCCCAGGTGGAAGAGGACTGGCTCTGCGCGTTGTACATCAGCGAAAGCTTTTTATTGACCGGGGAAGTTTTCAGCAACGTAACGGTAATCGTCCCACTCTTGCCGCCGTGAAGACTGTGCATACCCTCACCATCTGCGCCAATGGTCATGGTGTTTTTTGCCTCGGTCATCGCAACCACGATCCCCTCTTCAGAGTTCGCAGAACCAGCACCGAGTTCAATAGCTCCCGTAGGTCCAGCCAGGGAAGCCGAGATATCAAGAAACGAATAAGCAGACATCAGGACTCTCCTTAGCGAACCACCGTGATTGCCACGCTGCCGTAATGGACAGCACCAGCCAGTTTCCCGGCAACCTGAATCGGCACACCCTTACGCGCTTCGCGATCGACCTGTAACTGGTCATCAACGTTTTCCGCCCAGGTGTAATAGCCTTTAGTCAGCATGTCTCCAGTATTGAGTTTCCCCATCGGGCCACCCGTCCATTTGCCCGGCGCAAACAGGCCGTTCTGCACTGCTTTGTCGAGCACCAGCTCAATGTTCGCAATACGGGTAGTGGTTCCTGCGTCGGTCTGTGGGATTTTGGTTGTACTGGTATAGAGCGTGTTGAAGTCGGCAGTCTGTACCGCGTTCTGTAGCCAGTCGAGGCCGTGACGTTCGTCGAAGAAGTCACCATTGCTCATGACGCCCTGCTCAAGAATCGCTGTATCGTTCTCGTAGTAGACGTAGACGTTACAGTTTTTAGCTTCCAGGTTATTGGCTTGCGACGCCCCCAGCGTTTCGTAGGTGATGCCAGGCTCCTGTTTAAATTTCAGGGTGATCGCCGTGTTGCTGCCAGTGAAATCAACAGTGAACGCACGCGCATAGGCAGACAGGGCGGCATAGCGGCTACTGGTCGAATACTGAATAAACGTCCGGCTGTATTTCGCGGCTTTCAGTTTTGAGGCCAGATCTGTAGTTGTCGCCGCATCCAGGATAGCCGCTTCATCAGTGGTAATGCCAAAGATACGGGAAACGGTAGATGCTTCAATCGCGGCGGATACGGTTATGATAGAGGCGTCATCCGGATAATCCGCTTCAGGCACTGCCAGATGCAGGCCATACCAGGCGTTGTAGTCCATCAGCGCATTGACCGCTTCAAGAAGCGTTTCAACTTCACCAGCTTCGCCTGTTTCAAGCGTTTTCACCCAGCGTCCGACATATACCAGTGTGGGTTGTGGCTGCTGAGAGAACCAGATAACAGCGGCTTTATACTCTTCGCTGTCCACCCCAAAATCATCACCAATATCATCAGGCGATGAGTAAGCCCGGAGGCGTTCGGCGATCGGGATGACGGTTGAATCACCCAGGATAAGCATCGAGCCAAAATTGCGCCCCTGCGCGGCCCGTGCGGAAAGCGTCACCGTCACGTTAGTGATACGGTTAAGGGGAAGCCCTTTTTCCATTTTAGTCTCCGGTAACTATCGTGACGTTAGGGCCAACGATAGATTTAACGTTGTAAGTACGGGTGTTTTTGCGGGAAAGGGTCACGGTCACGTCGTACCGGCGCACCCACTGGTTATTGATTAATTCGGGGAGGTTTCGTATATCTCCGGCATCCACCAGCGACAAACCTGAGATTCGTCGAAACGTATCTGAGTTTTGCTCAATGAATATTCCGTCACGAAAGCGCGTAGCCATCGCAGAACCACCAGGGCCGTAGAAACAGAGCAGAACCTGAATCCCTTCCCACGACCATTGCTCGCTCTGCTCTTCGCTTACCTGGATGTTTGCTAGCATGCCAGGCCGTGAGAGCGTGGAGAAGTTAAAGCCGCACCACGTTTTGCCGTTCGGCGGTATCTTTTGCTGGGGATCCGTAAAGCGCGGGTAAACCATATTTGCAGGCATCCCAGTGATCCCCCTCACCCAGCGACTTAGCTGTCTTTCCAGCTCTTCGTCGTAATCCGGCTCGCTTCCAACAGGTGTAAGATATCCGGGCTCTATGCTGTCGTTACTCAACGGGAATACCTCCGTTAAACTCCAGCAGCTCGCAATGTGCCTGCACGAACCCTGCACCGTATCGGGTGTACGGATCGACAAAGGTCACTCGGTACCGTCTGCCGCTGTATAAAACGATATCAGCGTCGAGTTCTGGCGTTGAGTCACTGGCAGGCATCCCCTGAGTTAGCCTGAACTGGGTAACAATGAGGATGGCGCCATTGATGTTTTGTCCAGCGGCCATTCGCTTAGCCTCAAGCGATCGGTCGACGGTTACGACTCCAGAAAATGGAATAGCCTGCTCGGTATTGGTCGGAAAGTTATCTTCGTCCACTGCCTGCACCTGTCGATAACACACCAGAGACAGGTCGACAAAGTCCGGATCAAGCAGAACATCAGTCACATCGAGAAACGGCATTATTTTTTCCTCACGACATACTGAATCGCTCTGAAAAGGAATCCGCGGGCACGTAACGGCTTATCGCCTGGGATGGGCGGTTTCATTTCTCTGCGTTTCTTGATGGTCTTTTCAGATAGTGGGGTCAGCCGATCGCCTGCCTCAATGACAGCCTTTGAGGCATCACGCGCAATCTGGCCTGCAGCTTCAAGATGCATCGACGCCACATCTGCCTTACCTTCAAGCGCAAACTGAGCGGCCAGCTTTAAACGCTCGGTCGTTTTATCCCGCGAATCCTCAATACCCATATCCAGAAATGGCCTTGGCGGCAGAGTAACGGTCTCCCCGTCTATCTCTACGGTTGCCCCGGTGGACTGGAGATACCCCAGCTCAGCGTTGCTCAGCGGCGCATCATCGCGCGGAGGGCCAGCAGGGATACCAACCAGCACATCAGTGCCTGACAGCTGCTTCAGCGCATCCAGAACGCTGCTGTAATTGTCTTCCCGAATTGTGAGCCCGCTTTTCATTCCGGCGTCCCCAGTTGAACCGCTCCGGCACCAAACATCATCAGGTATTCCCAGAACTCCGATCCGTAACGGGAGTTGTTCCAGAAACCGGCATTAGGATCCAGGGTTGCGCTTGCGTCATAACTGGCTGAAACCTTATCCACTGATTTCGAAGTCTGTATGCCGCTATTTACGCCACCAGCAGTACCCACAGCCACACCACGCATATCGGCGCCGTAAAGGTACATATAGTGCGCAACATACAGCCCGACGATGTAGGGAAAGATATCCACGCCAAAGCGTGACTCACTCAGCATGGCATCAGCAAGATTCAGTCGAGCCTGGATCATTGGTGTGGGGTACTTTGTTTCGTCAGCGAACTGCGGAAAGGTTGCCCTGAACTGCTCAGGCGTCGGCAGACTTTGATTTCTTGCCATTATCGGTAGTCTCCGGCAATTGCGCTTCGAGTTCAGCAATACGCGCGTCTTTCTCGGCGATTTTTGCTTCCAGCTCAGCAATGCTCGGGTCTTCTGCGACCGCTGGCGCTTCGCCATCAGGCGAGCAGTGCGCTTTTACGAACCAGTGATCAGCAACCGTGTCATCGACGTCGTGGAAGCCAACCGGGAAATGCTTTTGCTCTTTGCCGTCGTTGAAGTTAAACGGGGAGAGTACGTAAATCTTTTTCATTGCAAGTCCTCATGAGCGGCCCTTTCGGGCCGCCGCAGGTTAGATGCCGTCGACGTAGGCCAGAGTTTCCGGATAAACAGGCTCTACTGCACCCAGCTTGCCGTAATAGGTTACGAGCTGATACAGGCCGCGATACTGGATCGGCACGCTCATCAGCGGAACCATCGGGAAGCGAACGTATTTCTTGTCGTTGGTGTAGAACATCATGCGATCAGAGTTCGACACGCCACGACCTTTCGCCCATTTCACCGGACGGATGTTCAGAGGACGCCCGTTCTGGTGGTATGCGATGGTGTTGGTTTCCAGATAGGTCAGCAGTGACTGGTTACCAGCGCTGGATACGATGGTGCTTGCCAGCAGAGAGAACTGCTCCGGCGGGATCAGCAGGTCCGTCGGTACCATGGAGTAAGCCGAGTTGGCCCACGCTGCACTCAGCCCGGCATTAATGCTCGCCCGGATTTCGTCCGCGGTGGAGGTCGCCCAGGTCTTCGCGGCGTTGGTCGGCGTTACCTGTGCCAGGTTCAGCAGGCCTTTTACCGCCAGACCGGAATCGCCGATATAAACCTGCTCGTCCGTGTCCATGTTCCACTTCAGCTGCATACCGTCGTACTTCTGCGTGTCGATCGGGCGACCAACCTGCGCAGCTGCCTGCAATTCTGGAACGGTCCAGCCCAGCTCCATACCCCACAGGGTAAGCGGGAAGCCAGTTTTTGCGATGTCGACGTTAAGTCCAGCCATCGCGGTCGCGGCTTTGCTAAGCCAGTTTTTGCCGTTGGCATTCGGCGTACCGGCAGCAGCAAAAGTGGTGTTAGTGAACGAGCTGATCTCATCAGCAATAGACACGTCTTCACGCAACTGGATATCGCGCGACCAGGTGAAATTCACCAGCGGCAGATTCAGTGTCTGATCGAGACGCTCCAGCTCATGGACAAGAAAGGCACCAGTGCCGTCGACTGTCGCCTGGTCAAATGTCATTGGCATTTGCGATTTCCTTAAATATTGAAGGCCAGCTCAATGTTGCCGCTGGTGTCGCCAGGGCCATTGAAGTAAGCGTTAGTGATCTGGACAGTATTCGAACCATCAGCGGCGGCAAGGAACGCGCCGATAGGGCTTGAGGCGGATGGTGTGGCCACCCGCATATAAACCGGGCCATGCAGCGCAACGCTGGATGCATCCGCGCCGATGTTTACCGTGACGTAACCACGTACCAGGCAATCGCCGGTGAAGTTTTTACCGCTGCCTACCTGCTGGACTTTATCCGGCTGGCTGGCGGTCGGATACGGACGAACGTAAATGCCCACCAGCACCGACGCTGTATCGCTCGCAGCGATTGGCACAAATTTCCCGGAGGAAATCTTGCCGCCAAGGCCGTAAGCGGGGAAAAGGTTGGAGGAGTCCAGCAGTTGAGGTTCAACCGTCAGATCCTGCGGACGAGAAATTGCCCCGGCGATGCCAGCAGGCATCCGGTAAAGAAATGTATTACCCATTGGTTAGCCTCGTTTAGACCAGAATTCCTGCGCGGCCTGATTCATACCGGCAATGGTTTTAACAGTGGTGGCAGTCTGCGTTTGCAGGCTGTCGACGGTTTTGGTATTGCGGTTTTTCGCCAGCTCAGAAACAGCCGTGAAAGCCATATCTACCGTGGCTTTTTTCAGCTTGCTGATATCGGCATCACCGACAATAGAGCGCACCAGAGATTGATCGGCAGAGGCGAGCACCTGGCGCTTGAATGCTGTCGGCTTCGCCTTTTCTGGCAACTGGATACCAGGCTGAATCAGATCGGCGCGGTAAGCGGCATCGCCGGTAAGCTTACCCTCTTCTTCCTTTTTCTCCTCTTCGCCCTCGGCATCACCGGTACCAGGAGCAGTTGCCGCAGGCGTAAGCTTGGCAACCGCCTCAATCAGCGCCTTACCCCATGCAGGAATCTCTTCCTCGCCATCGCCGGTACCAGGCAATGCCGGGCCGGGAAGCGGATTTTGCGGCGCAAGGTTAATGATCACTCCGCCGGGTGTCATAGAGGTCGATACATCGTTATCGCCCGTGACATCATCAGGCGGGTTATCAATGAGACTTGCCATTTCGGCAGCGTCCCCGGTTTTACGGGCCTTCAGGAGCCGGGTAAACCAGTTTTTAGTAGTGCTTGGCATAGAATCCCCTATTGCACAACGGAAACCGGCCCGCCCGTTAGGGACAAGGGCCAGATGGTTAGCGGTAATCGCAGATTGCTTTGCGAGACCTGGTGAAATCTGTTCATAATCGGCGTCATACCCGCAGCTGACCTCGTCATCACCATCATCAATGGCATGCATGGCTTCCGGGGTTTTGACGATGACATCAGCCAGCAGCAGATCGGTCTTATCGTCCGTGCCGCGCCGTACGTTCTGGATGTGGCCGTGAGCCAGCTGGCGCCAGTTATCAGGGGTAACAAAGATGATCTGCCCGTCAAAATCTCGCGGATGGCCGATAGTGACCGCCATTCCTTCGAATGACGCCATAGCTCGCTCGCTGAACACCTCTTCTGGCATCCGGCGTACGATGACCTTCCCTCTGTCATTTGGGACAAGCTCAGGCCGCTCTGTGGCGTCGTACTCCTGCTCACCAGTCCTTGCGATCGGGACGTCCTTAAACAGGACGGAACCGTCAGCAAGTTGATAGCGGGTGTTACCCAAGCGGGTTTTAAAGAAATATTTCATGGGCTACCTGTTGGATTGCAGGAAAGGGAGAGACCCGCTTATGCGGGCCTCTCTTAGACAGGGAATCCACGTCGCCTGAGCTCATCAAGAATTGAGTCGATGGCATCATGAATAATGTCGGTATTGTAATACTGCGATTTTCCTGACTGATAAATCTCATCAAGCAATTTACGGTTGTGCCTTAAGCTATTTAAAAGGCGTTCATTTGTTAGTGCCATATTTGGTCTCCTTCGATTTAATATGAGCGTTTTCGCTCACTCTTATTTATCAATCGCGGAGGCCGTGTTTAACGCAATTCGTCATTTTGGGCCTAAATTTTTTAGCATTTTGTGCTATTTACCAGGTTCAGGTATTTGTACTTCTGGCCAGCAATCGCAATTCGGCAGGTGTCCGGTCATACCGTCAAGCGTTGGCGGGTTATCCCAGCGCACAAATTTATCTTTCATTCCTCGGTGCGATGGCCTGGTTCCAGCCCCCTTGATGCGCCACCAGTACCCCTCAGAACCAACGGACAGCGCCCGAGCCTGAGTTAATGCGGTAGTGGCGCGGCCTATCTCAGTGCGTGCTATCATCCGCGCCCTGCTGGCCGCCACGTCACCGGATTGCATGATCATCTCGTAAAGCTGATCGGGGCGCTCACCATGGATGACAGCCTGTATTGCACGCCCCTGAATTTCCCTGACACGTCCGGCCGCCTCTAATGGCAGAGACTTCATGTAGCGAATCTGTCGGTAAACGATGTCTTGTGCCACCATGCCGACAGGAGTGTTACCAATCACGTCACGCAGACCAGCAGATATTTCTTCCGAAACAGAACACCACTGATTCCACTCTTCACGCTCCACCTGGGCAAACATCTTTCGACCGACCATTTCGGCCCAGTCGTCGATCACCCCGGAGTAGTCAACAAGCGATTTAGCAATGCTCTCAGCGCTTGCCTGTGAACCATCGTAGGAACCCGTGACGATTTGATTTATCTGGTCGACTATCGCCAGTAGGCTTTTCTGATACTGGACCTCCGATCGGCGGCGGAGGGCTGGTTTCAGATTCAGTCTCCTGCCACTGTTTCGCCGCATTCTGAATATCCTCATCGCTAATTGAAGCACCGATGCCGGTAACGTCAGACAGCTCGCGCAAATCGGTCAGCGCAGCAGCCGGCGACATTCCCAAATCACGCACAGCGGTTGCAAGAGCGGTAGTCGTGTTGGTCGCCACCGTGGAGCGATCGGTGTCGCTCATCTGCCACAGGGGGTTAAACTCAAAGGTGAAATCTTGCGGCAACGGGTCGCCAAACTCTGAGCGATGCAGTACATCGAATAACAGACGGATGTGAGGCCGTAAATCTCGCTCCTGAAGCGTTCCCACGTCGTCGTAGTAGTTAGCGAGGTCCGCGTCACCGGTTGAAAAACCCTTCGGTGACTGGCGGAACAAGCGGACAAGAGGAATGCCAACAGCACCCGCGATATCCTCTTTAAACTCACCCAGCAGGTCAGACAGCCCTGCGAAAGAATAAGCATGCGTTTCAAATTCGTCCTCCGAATCAAACAGGGATATGCCCTCATTTGTCTGGTACTGGCGGACCATTTCCATATTCTTAATAAGCGCTTCAAATGGCTTACCGCCCATGGCAATAATTTCACGCAGCTTTTTAATCTTTGCCGTACGCAGATGAGCCTTGTATGCAAGCTGGGCAGCGCCGACGCTTGTGCTATCGTAGGAAGTCAGGCGATCGAAGATGCGCTCGACAATGGACATCCCCCACTCGTTTTCGGTGATTTTCTGCTGGTACGGCAGTTTCACACCATCCATACGGATCAGGCGGCTGTGGTGAACAGTCCACGCAGGAAGCCCCTGCGCCGTTGTCACGATGTCATAGAATTCAGGCTTGCCGAGGTTAGGACCTAGAGCCTTAATGCGCCTGGTGAGCTGTGGGTTAATCATCCAGCGGTCAAGTACAGCCAGACCTTTAAAACTGCCCTTGCCAACCTTATCCAGCACCAGCGGCGTCAGAGGTGCCTGCCCTTCAATCAGAATCAGCGCCACCGCCCCGCCATACAGCCGGGACCATTTCAGCGTCTCGTTGATGCAATCCCAAAGCTGAAGCTCATCGAACCGTGATTCCAGAATGCCACGGCGTTTCGGGTCTATCTCACTGGTGATCCGCACGCCCTTTTTGGTCATATCGTCCGCTTTAGAATCGACTGCGGCGCCAATAATCCAGGAGGAACGATAAGCCCACTCGATGAGCAGGCGGTTGCGGCTGGTATAGTTCGCCCTGTAGGTCGATGCGGCATGCTGGTTAGGCTGCTGCATACCGACACGGGCAACAAAGTTATCGTACGAATCCGCCGTGGCGACTCGTCCTGTTTTCTTCGCCATGGTTATGCTCCGAGTTTTGCCCAGATATCCATCGCCGTATTCATAGGTGCATAGTTGATCATCACTGAGTCGGCGAGGTTAGGTGATTTCGTTCCATCCGGCTGTTTATCCACAAGGATTTTGCCGACGGCGTTCTTTGACCAGGTGGGCTGTGAAAGCTCCATTAGGAGACGGTCCTTGTTTTCTATCTTGCTACTGATGGAAATGATCTCATCAGGGTTATATTCCATACCCTGCAGTGCGCGGTAGGTATTGCGGAATAACTTACGAAGATGCCACCAGCTCTGGGCCTTTGCGTTAGCAAAGAAGTCCTTATTCAGGCGTGCAGGTTTCCCGTTGTCGCCGGGAACGGCTTCATCTTCCGGATCGAAAACACTACCGCTACCACGGAAAGGCGTTGCGGTGATTTGTGGCAGGCGTTCACCAGAACGAAGTTCGTTAATAACACGAGCATCGCCGCGAGCACCTGCCCCCAGACCATCCTCATCAAACCGGAATTCATCCAGTCCAAAATCATCACAATAGCCAAAGACCTTCACCACTGAATCGTAAATGTCGCTACCTTCACCTGACCATTCTTTGACGTCCTGCAGGAGGAAACCGTAACGAGCTGAGAATCCGTTTTTATCCTTACCCTCGTCCGCAATATCCATCGCGCCGAGGCGTTGACCGCTGGGCTCAATACCCAGCTTGATATGAGCATCTACAGCGGCCTGAACCCATTCAGAAGGGATCAGGATACCTTCGGCTGATGCCTGATAGTTGAGGTCCAGCTCCTGAGCAACGATGACCGGGTTATCAATTTTCTCGCACTCTTTCCGGTACCACTCATCATCCTTACGCGGATCGCTGCGCCAGTGGAATGTGAATACCGGGATTTTCCCGCTATGCCGTTTCTGCGCGAAAGGGTTGCTCATGCCATTGACAGAGGATAGATCGATACGGCAACGCGTGGTCTGCGAAAGCGCGGCATCAATCAGCAGCGGTCTCTGAAGAAATGCGGCCTCATCCACGAAATAAAGCGTCGTACGGTCACCGCGTCCGATGTTATCGCCTGCTTCCCCCTTGATTACCGCCCCTGTTTCCGGGAATTCAACACGCATATACGGCGCGTGCTTTTTCTCTGTCCAGGAGCCGCGGAACTCAACTGGAAGCATTTCAACAAACTTTCGAGCCTTCCAGAAAAGCGCCTTCGGGTCACCGGTGCTGTCCACGTACTCCTCTTTGCGGGAGCCGAAGCCAATCACCATTTCTTTGTTGAAAAGACATAACGAGCAAGCCAGCCCGATAGAGGTCCAACTCAGCCCCATTTCACGGCTTTTCTCCGTCAGCCCGTGTTCTAGTTGGCTGCGCCGCTCCATGATCCAGTTAATCCATTCCTCCTGGCGGGGGAACAGCAAAAACGGGATAGTAGCCGGAAGACCGTAATCGAGGTTGCGTGGGTCGGTAGTCATGCCCCAGTCAATGATGAACTGTGCCGGGTCGTCACGGTAAAACTGCCTCAGCGCAGGGATTACATCAGGGTTTTGCCTGATGCGCAGCAGGCGCTCCACCCTCCATTCAAAAACCATGTTGTAGTCAGGATTTTTGAAGTCGAATGTAAAGGGCAGCGGCATTTTGATCACTCCCATCAATGTTCTTTGCCAATACAAAAAACCAGTCTATCTTCAATTTGTAACCATTCATTTCGAATGGTTTAAGGAGAAAAAAATGGGTTACTTCGAGATACATAAAACTCAGAAAGACTACTCACAGCGTTATTACTTCGTCCTCAAAGCTGGAAATCATGAAGTTATTGCGACAAGTGAAATGTATTACACCAAAGGAGGGGCGGAAAACGGCATTCGCTCTGTTCAGATAAACGGCCCCTCGACAGATGTTCGTGATCATACCGGTGAATAAGGAACTGACTTAGGATTAATGTGGGAGGCGCCAACCTCCCATTTAACCACATTACAAATATGTTAAAAAACAGCCCTATTTAACATAATGACCGTTACCCGCACCACACGATCGACACTCATCACTAATTCAGCGTGAAGCCCCTGTTTAGGGGGGTTAGCCGGTTAAAAGTGGCAAAAATAGAGTGAATAAATCGTGCATAAAACAGGGTCAAAAATGCATAGGGTTTTTAACCTACATAAGGCTTATTTTTGCTGTTTTACCCCATTAGCTTTTTGTAAGCTTCAGCAGCTTCCTGTGGGGTCATTGCGACCGTTTCTGTTTTTATTGGACCACCGTCTTTTCCTGTGCTTTCAACCTTCAATTTGTTGCTGTAGGCATCCCCTACGTCTTTGGCGGCCTGTTCAAGTAGCTGCGCGGTCATGCCGTAGTTCTTCATACCTTCAGCGCTCACGGCCATGCGGTTTAGTACGCGGAGACGATAGGCTTTATTGGCAATCGGAATATCTGAAATCTCGGTCTGGAACCGCTCGCGGGTAGCATTGAAAAGGTTTACCCATTTCTTAGCCAATCCCTTACCGCTAACCTTCGTCGGATCGTGTGATTCAACCTGCTGAGGCGTTACTTTTATCCCAAAATTTTTATGGATGGCCTCGACCACAATCGACAGGGTGTCATAGCACGCAAGCATTTGAACGATGGCGGCTTTCACTTCTGGTTTTAGTGCAGCCATACATCACCATCCTTCCAAAACATTCCAAATTTACGCCAGCTTCAACATGCACGTCCCGCACGCCCTGGCAACATCGATATGAGCAACCTCCGCCGGCCTGTTCGCCGCATCAACTATTTCCTGCACGTCTTTGCTGGCACCGTAACGCCGGACCACTCCAACGAACTCTTCGACGTCGTGGCCGCGAAGTTTCAGCACCGGCATTCCGGTCTCTTTGTTGAACTTCGGAGCGCCGTAATCGTCGGTAGCCTGGGCAATGTGGTAAAGCTCATGTTCAAGCAGCGCGCAGAATTCGACGTTGCTGCATTGCTCGCAGTAGTCGGCAGCCAACGTGATGATGTACTTCGGTATGCGACCGAACCATTCATGCATCTGCTGCTCCATGCGGGACTTCTGCCAGCCGCCGGCGCGCATCATTACCTGCTCACACTGGCCCAGCACAATGCGGCCACTTTTGGTGAATGAGCCAGAGGCCCACATAAACGCCATATCAGCATCGAGCAAGTGCACATGGTCAGGGTTATGGATTCGGCCCTCTTCGGAGAGGATGTTCTGATTTACCCATTCTCCGATTTCGGCAGCAGGAATCAGCCGGGTATACGGCAGCCAGTTTTCGCCAGTGAAGTTGATGGGGGGGGTATGGTCTATTTTCTTTTAGCTTGGTCATGTTCCCCCCAAAGGTTAGAGCCATTAAAAAAGCCCCCCTGCAAGGGGGGGCTTTATTTTCATGTAATATTGAAGTTGGTTTAGGCTTTTACACAAGTACAATTCCAACCAGTTCCGAAATAATTAGCCTTGCAATAAGTACATCCTTCATTTGGATAACATTCTGCCGTTGGACCACCTCCGTAGCAACTTCTACTTAGGATTTTGTCCAAATCATTCCTCACTTCAGATATCGAAAGGCCATTTGTCTTAGAATATATTGCGATAAACTCATCTTCAGTATTAGGCGTGAGAAATATCCGCCCACCGACATTTATTTTTTTAAAACCATATTTTGAAACCACTATCGGATAATCATCTGCTCTTTCTACATCGGCAATAAAAGCTTCAAATTCTGAAGAGCGCTGGCTCATAGACCACCTCAGCGGCTTTGAAAACGCTTAATTCTACAGATCCCATCGAGAATGATGACTCGATATCAATACAAGTATTAATTGATAACGGTAATTGTCAATAAACGTTATTATCAATTTTTTGTAAACGTAACATATCCCCTTCTCATCTTTGCGAGCCCTCAAGATGTGGATCGCCTCTTTGGTTGACACAAGATCTATGCTTCTTCTCGGGTAAGCATTATCGAGCCATCTCGTAAGGTGGCTCTGTAATGCCCTACTGGCGTTTTATTTCCGCCTGCCTAATGTCAGCCTTGTCACGGTTGCACTGCCCGAGCGCTGAAAGCAGACTGACGTTTAAATCTAGGCTTTTACCCCACGTCAGATTGTCAGGGATTGCTGGTTGCGGGGTGTCAGCCGTCAGGCTGGCAGGTAAAGACACTACCGGCACCTTGACATAAACCGTTCTCGTATTGCTGTCCAATTAAAAAGCCACCGGTTAACGGTGGCCTTTGTAATAGCAATTCACACTATATTTAACTGATTCATTGCTTATCGATTTTTTTTAGTATCTCTTGCTTGTCGGCATTACATTGTTTGAGAGAAATCAGTGTATCGCCATACAGTTCAGCAAGCTGTCCCCAGGTGACCCCTTTGGGTATAGCTGGGGCTGCGTTTATTTTCCGTAATTCATCAGGTATGGAAACTATTTTTGCTGCTTGCCTGACATTTGCTGCAGAGATAAAAATTGTTCCTATATAACCCACTGAATTTAGAATAATTATTGCAATGACAAAATATCTCATTCCCTTACTGCGCAACTTCCGGCACAGCTTGTATGCATCAGAACCGACATAACACAGTGATATGATCGTCAGCACCGAGAACGAGATGGCAGAAATGAGATATGTTATTGAAGCCATTAGATTAACCCGCTCAGAAAAGTAAATTGCAGCCAAGTAATATGAGCCAGCAACTAGAACCAGTACCGAAGCAAGAAAAGCCACTGAGTCTTTGAAAAAGGTTTTTATTAAAGCTAATGGGGATGAATCAATCATTATGGTTCCTGTTATGAGTAGTTGTAATCCCAAAAAGATACACTACTTGATCACTTCAGGCACTGCGTGCGGATGTAGTCCTACTACTGACTGATTGCCCGGTAGTAAGCCTGCCAGCGGTATTTATCTAACCGCAGTTGACGCAGGCATTGAGCGTTTTCGACGTCCGACTGCAGGTCTTCGTCACTGTCTCTCCCTGCGTCACTTGCTTTGCACGGCGCCGTCATCAAATCCGGGGATGGCATTGGCAGCGTCGATGGCACGTTGGCGCAGCTGCACTGCATCATCGTCAAACCGGCAAACAGTACGATTCGGAGACTGGACATATTTCACCACGTCGCGGGTTATGGTTCGGTAGATGACCTTGCCCTCTTCTGTAGCGGCAGCGGCCTTTTGCTCAACAGGCTGGATAGCCTTTTCGGCTTTCTCTTTTTTCTTCACCGCCAGGGCATTGATATGGTCAGCGTGAGAATTCCAGCCAGAACGCCATGAGAAAACACAGCAAAGCAGCAGGATAACCACTGCGCTGATAATGGCGGTTAATCGGCTCATTGTTTTATCCGCCTGTCGAAATAGATTCCCACGTAGCCAGCGCCCCAGCGGGTGTACATCCACAGGCGCAGTCCATATGAGGGGCTGCAAACTGCGATCGGTACTAGCCCGAAGGAAACCCAGCGCCACCATGGCCATTTCTGGGGGCCATGCGTTGGCTTCAGGTCTTTTGCAAAATGAGCAATTGAACGCTCAAACTTTATCTTCATTTCTGCCCCCACAGACAAACTTCGCGCTCAATCTCGCGGCGAGTTACCAGGCCTTTCCACTGCTTGCCCTTGGCATAAGTCCAGCGGCGCAGTTGGTCACACGCCCCCTTCTGGTCGCCCTGGTTGATTTTGCGCAGCAGCGTGGAGGTCTGGAAATTGCCAGCGCCGACGTTATAGGCGAACGAGTACAGAGCCCCGCGCATTGTCTCGGGGATCGGCTTCTGGATGTATGGGTTAATCTGGCGTGCGACGGTGTTCAGGTCTTTACTGAGCAGCGCACGGCATTCAGCCTCGGTGTACTTCTTGCCGAGCATGATGTCTTTGCCAGTGTGTCCATAGCAGACAGTCCAGACGCCTACCACATCCTGATAGGGGTTGTACCGCACACCTTCAAGACCATCGTTACCGGTTGTGCCAGTGATGAGCGCAGAAGCAATGGCTATGGCGCCACCGCCGACGGCAGCGATAACGCTATTCCTCAGTTTTGGTGTCATAGCCATTGAGCCGATCCTCGCGTTCTTTCCGCCGGTAGTACCAGTTCACCCCGCAGGTGGTAATGGTGCAGGCGATACCGACAATAATTGCCCATTCACTCAGGGTCATCCCCGCTATTTTGTCGGCCAAAATCCATACCTCTGCCTTAACTGCCCCGGCATACGCCTTTGCTGAGACACCGCAGCCCGTCAGTGCGGTCCCGGTGCCGTATGAAAGTCTGCTGTAAATGGTGCTCATTTTTGTCATAACCTCACCTCCGTTGATGACGGATGGCGCTGTGCGTAAAGGGGAAAAAAGGCCCAGACCCTGCGGGCTGATTTATCAACAAAGTACGTCGGGGATGACTCCCGAGGGTCTGGGCATGCTCAATAAAAAACCCGCTCAAGGCGGGAAGAAATACCAAGGGTAAAAGCAACGGCGTGGTAGCCGTAATGTTCCCAAGGTAGAGGGATTGGAAGTGGTGGCCGGAGCTGATCTCCAGCTTGTTCGTGTTCAAATAACTACCCTCAGTTACTTGATCCATCCAGCGGCATTACCCGGTTGAGGTCCTTTCCAGAGACTATCTCGTGCATCAGCCTGTGCATTCACCACAAAAGTGACATTTCCCATTTGCCGAAATCCTAGCCTTATGCGACTTTGAATTGTCGAGATTCAGGTAACGCAATCAACAAGGAGCTCATGCAGTGGAAAATTTCATCAAGGCAATTCAAACGTCTATCGAGGGTAAAAATTGGTACTCGGTACTATTTATTTCACTAACCCTTCCAGACATCTGCGGAAAGATAGATACCCCTTCAAGTAATAGTTCTAAAACCAGAACCATAGAATGGTGTGATAAATATTTAACCCCGCTATACACTGTTCGCCTTGGCATTGCTCGAGAAGAACATATTCTCTTGGGTGGCGCTGATTTTTACGCGCTCCGTTGTGCATATTTACATGAGGGTAGTGACGACGTAACTACGCAAAAAGCAAGGCAACATATTGATAAGTTTCGGTTCATCCAGCCCCTAACTGACGGGTTATGTATCCATAACAACAAAAACCATAATACGCTGCAACTTCAGGTTGATGAGTTCGGCAAGGACATAATAAAAGCAGTGCATAACTGGCTTGACGATATTAAAGACGACCCAGCGAAAAAAGCAGAGGTAGACTCTCTGCTCAATATTGAAATGATTGATATCTCAAAAGGATTTTCTGTGTAGGCGCTTACCACCCACCAAACCTATACATGGGAAGCTACGCGACCATAAAGCTTCTGCTTTAAACGTCATCAGGCGTAGTGGGTATCCGCTTGGGTATCTACTTAGTAGGCGATGATGCCGTAAGACTTGTAATAAAATCCTCAGCGGTTACTGAGGCTTGTTGGTTTTCATTTTCTGCAATACGACGATGTGACAGGGGTACTGATGCAATGCATCTCGCGAATACCCCTGTCGTATCGCCGGAAAGCAAAAACCCCGCAAGGGCGGGGCTTTCGTCATGTTCAAATTGTCGCTTCTCATCGCTGCCATCGTGGCGGAGCTCTGCCAAGCATGAATGAATTATCTAAACTTCCGGGTGAAAATCAATGTTAATTTCAATCAAGAGCACAAAAAGCTAAAGCAGCTAACTTCTCAGGTTTTTGCGGGCGGCTAAAAATGCCTTCCCCTGAAATATCTTGAGGCACCATTTCACGCGCTCTCTCGACTGGTCCGCCGTCAGCCAGGGCGCCAGCTTTTGAAGCTCTCTGGTTATGTCTGATATTTTTTTTCGGGTTGTGTAGTAACTCATTCCGACGATGTAAATCGGGTCGGTAACCTCAAAGGCGTCCAGTACGCACTTCTCCATGAATTCGGCGTCGTCGTTGCTGATGGCGGTATCTATCACGCTGCTTTCCAGCTTCGGCCAGAGAATGACCTGTGCACGCTTCAGAGCATTGGGACCACGAAAGCCCTCAGCCCTTGCCTGCTCAATTGCCGCGGTAAAGCGCTCTAACGCTTTATCTGACCATCTCTCCCCCTTAACTGACCACCAGCAAGAGTGTGCTGTGGGCTTACGTGGGTATACCTCCCCTCGCTGGCTTTCCCCCCATACAGTAAGAAGTGACTTAATCCAGGCTGACTGGATGCCGGTCAATAACTCAGGGCGCCCAAGGTAACGTTTGTGCGTGGCGATCGCGACCTCTGACATAGCGGTGTTTTGTCTGCGGCGTTGTAGTGGTGTCATGCAATATCTCCCTTACCAGCAGCAAACTGCGCCCGTGACATAAATGCGCGGCCCTTATCTTCAAGCACCGCTCGATTGATGTAACTAAACCGCTCACCAGCCCATGACTTATCAAACATGACAATGGCGCCAGCGAAAAACGCACTGGTCGGCCTTTGTTTGTCATCGGCCGGCTTAAACCACTCAGGCAGATCGAAACCAATTCGCCCACGAGTAAAGCAGACGTGATCCGCATCTTCCGGCCACCATGTTTCGCTTGTGGCTGACTTCACCAGGAAAACATAACGACCGTCCTTCTCTCGTTGCGCAGCTGCATAGTTCATGATGTGCGTCATGCCAGTGATGGCTTGTTTTTCGTGGTACTGAGAGCGACTGTAAGGTGGGTTTCCATAGGCTGCACCACCGATTGAGGAAAGCATTTCCGGCCAGTCCTGTGTCAGTGCGTTATCTTCCGCGGTGTACCAGACAGGACATTTTGCGTTGCTGTCATCTGAGAACAGGTCCAGCATCAGCGGGCCAAACATCGCGTTAATGCCCCAGAACAGCAGATCAGGGGTCCGCCACTGGTCGCCGACTTCTTTTAATAAATGGGAAGGCGCATTGCGTAAGGATGAGAGGGATTCACAGTAAGAATTAGTCATGCGCAGGCCTCCCCTAACTCTTGGAGTACCTGACTCAGTAACTCAGCCTCAGTACCGAACTTTTCTTCCCATGACTTACGGCCAGCATGAATAGCAACGCCGTAGCCACCAGTACGGTGATGGGCATGGCATAGCGGAATGACATGGAAGTTATCTGCGCGGACAGACAAGCCAGTACCAGAGCTGCAGTGATGGATTTCAGCAGGCGATTCGCCGTAATTGAGGTTCCGGCATACGATGCAGCCCAATGCAGCTACGCGGCTCAGATGGAGCTTTTCAGCCTTGGTTTTAGATTTGCTCATATCGCACCACCCTGGTACGACAGACAAGCAAAAACACCGCGCGCAAAGGCACGGCGTTGAATGGAATTACTGCGTTTTTGCGTCATCACTTTTCTCCGGTGATGGCGCGATAGGTTCGGTGTTCAGCCGAAGTGATTAGTATAAATCAGCTTTTCTTCTTCCGGAAGAAGCTTTTGCATTGCTTGTGAGATTCCTCGGTATTTATGATTTCCCCATCCTCTAATGGGGTAAGAACAAAAATCCCCCCTGGCAGACTATCAACGACATAACGCCCCAGAATGCGAATTGCTTCAATAATCTCTTTCTCACTCATTAGTTAGCACCTTGTGATTATTCCATAAATATTGGTTTTTGCTTTTCCTGTACAGGGATGGCTAAAAATGAACTCGCGACGTTCTGGAATACAATGACATAATTAAATCGCCCATCAAGACCCTATTTTCACGGAAAGGGGAGAATGAAAATAAAAATATAAAAATTAATAAATTCAACACCTTAAATGAAGACAGCAAATATAAAAAAGTCATTCATATTTTTTCTCTGGCGCAACCCCCTATTTCACTCAGATAGAAGAATCTAGCCAATTTCAGGATTTAATTAATTACATGAAAAATTGAGCAGCAGAAAACACTACCGCGACAAAGAATGCACATTTTGTGTTGTGCGCAACCCCCTATTTAACCTAACTAAAGGTCTTCATCTAACTTCAGAGTTTAACGATTACAATTCTGTACTATGCAGCATAAAAAACTTTAAAAGAGGAAGGTGCATATTTTGTATAGTGTGCAAGCCCCTATTTACTCGCATAATGAATAGAAATGTTCGAGATTGTCAGATTAAACAAACCCGCCGAAGCGGGGTCTCATTGAGGGGGTTTTTCGGCGACCTTGTTGTGAACTTCCCACAGGCTAATGCCGCAACTCGCGCAGAAGTTAGCAAGATAGTCCAGACTCGGCAATTACCGAATATCGCCGCGTGTAGCCAAAAAAACGACAGTCTCTTTATCGCCCCCTCAAACAGGCCTACCACTTTCAGACCGGGCAGGAACTGACAACATGCCTTTGACCATGCACTCAGCAGCTTACGTGTCAGCTCAACTGTCCTCATGTCCAGCAGGTCCAGATCGTCAATCTCTACCTGCCGCCGCAACACATAGTTATCACCGATTTTGGTGCGATAGTTACCCTGATACATTAGTTCTGCAAAGCGTTTGGCTATGCTGATGTTCACCTGCAATTTGCTGGCATTCACCACAGCAGTTTTCGCAGAATACCCGGCAGCGACAATAGCCTATGCTGAATTTTCCGAATTCTTAATATGGTTCTAAAAAATTTTCCAATGCTGGGTTGATATCGCGGATAGGTTGCTGACGCGCCATGTAATCACTTGGTAAATGTTACTGTATTGATAAGAGAATCACGTAAAAGAAAACCGCCAAACGGCGGTTTGAATCAATTTCTATTTAGATTAAAAGTTCACCTTCCAAACACCGCCAGGTATGTGTCCAGGGTTAAGAGTGCTATTAACTTTCTGAGGGATAATATCCCATCGCTCAGTTTCCACTTTGTGTAGAACAAATTTTATCTTTAGCTTTTCACCATCTTTTTTTGATAAGCTAACTATCATAGGAATTTTAGTTGTTATACCTCTAGGCACGCTAACAAATTGGCTATCAACTACACTACCATTTGTGAGCTTAACTCCTTTATGAAAGCCAGCGGTATACATTGACTCTTTCATACTACAAATTACATCCCCTTCCTCTAAGTTACCCTCAAAACAAATTAAACAGTCAGAAATAGCCTCAAGGAAATATCCCGCGGAAATATACAGTATTATAGAGTTATCCTCATTGAACTTGTAATCATAGCTTAGATTAGAGAACTTAGTATTTTTTGGTTTAAACGTACTCTTATTGTCAATAATATCTTTCATTTGAGCTAAAAGAGATTCTACTCCATTTGACATCAAGTCAAGGTATAAACTCTGTGTAAGTAACGCAGGCACTATTGAATCATCACATTTAATAGGAATGAATTTCAAAGCACCCTGAGCGGATTTCATCAACGCATTTTGCCATTCCAGTGTGACCATTTTTGAGTTAAGGCTATTTTCAGTTATGAAGAAGAAAAATATTTTCGCGTCTCCCAGACCAGAGTTCATTCTATCAATGATCCCTTCCCCAGGCTGAATTGACCATGAATCATAAAATACTTTATCCTCCCCATAAATGTTCAATAGCTGACTTGCGATATGTTCAACAAACGGTTTGTCTTTGTAATTATGGCTTAAAAAAATCATAGTGAATCCTTTGAATTATTACATGTCATAATAGTTATATCACCAGTTTCATCGATTACAATCCATTAGTTACCCAGCACACAGTCTCACGGACACAAGAACTGCTTGTAACATGCGCTACGTCACCATACTCAAGATATTTACGCTCTTTGATTGACTGATCGCCTGCGCTCTCCAAAGAGGCAATGAGCTCGGCTTCATTTTACCGTTGCTATGTTCATACTGTCTCCCCAAGCACCCAACGGAGTGCGTTTGCATACTCACCCTCGGCTGATTCCAGGGCTTTTGTGATTTCTTTGCGGGTTTTCAGGCGCGGCTTTGCCTCGCCGAGGATCTGACGCTGACGCCGGGCTTTTTCATGGCCGGTTGTGCCAGCAGTTGCCTGCTCGATTTCTGCTACCTTTTCCCGCTGTTCTTCGGGTTTCAGTGACGCCAGCTGACGCGCCTGGGTAACAGTGACCGTTCCGGACTCCACGGCATCGCGAACAGCCTGGGTGGCATCCAGCAGTGACAGAGTTGCGCGTACGGTCTGGACACTCACGCCAAACATCAGCGCTAAATCGTCCTCGTCGTGCCCGCGTTCCAGCGCATCAGCCATTTTCTTTGCTCGGCCCAGTGGCGTATCTGCCTGGCGGATTTCGTTAGCACTTACCATCGCCTGCGCCATGCGAATGGCAGAGCCACGTTTAGGGACCCCGGGAACCAGTAACGGTTCTTTTCCTGCTTTTGACAGCCGCTTGTTAGCTTCGAGTGTATGGCGCACACGCTGGCGACCATCAACCACACAAGACAGCCCTGTCTCCGGGTCTTTCCAGACGATAATCGGCTCAAGAACACCCTGGTCCATGATGTTCAGCACCATTGCCTCGCTGATAGGCAGGTGGATACGTTCATCGTAAAGCGGGTGCGTTTTGTCGGTAACCAGGTGCAGTTTTTCAGGTTCAAACGCTAAAACATTCGTTTTGCCGCTGGCGCCGTATACAACCTTTGAGTCTTTAGCCATTTTTCACTTCACCTTTTTTCTGTTCGACCTGCTGAGACCATTTTTCAATCAGCCGGATTTTCGATTTGCTCTTGCCACCAGCCCAGTAGCTATCCTGTACGCGGAGATGTCCGTAAGGGCATCGCAGTGCCCCGGAACAGGCGCCAGCCTGGTAATCCCGAAAATAAAACTCAGTAGCGGAACCACAGACCGGGCAATCAGGTATCTCTCTCATCACCGGGTCACCTCGCGGATTTTCTGGAATTTAGTGCCGTGGTGCGGATTGCCAGGATTAGTAACCTTCGAATTCATAAACCCGGCGGCCACCAGACGTTCACAGCGGTAACGAGGGCGATCAACAAAACCAGCCAGGGACTGCCACTCAAACCAGACGCCAACCGGCACCGACTGGAGCAACTTGATATCCAGCGCGGTGAGTTTGCTGGTTACCGCTACGGGCTCGGTACTTCCACCCGGCATCCAGTAGCCATTCAGGTTTTGCGCTTTGCCTTCGCGCTCCAGCACCATCAGGCGGGCCAGCATTTCAGGTGCTGTCAGGTCGAAATAGACCGCCAGCTCACGGCAGGTGACTTTCTCCAGCTCTTTCAGCACGTCAGTAATTTTTTCCATCAGAGATATCCTCACGGTTAAATTTGTTAGCCCCGGAAACCTTTCGGGATGTCGGTATCCAGTTTGCTGCTCACACCGAACGAGCTGCCGGTTGCCAGGTTTGCCGGGCATAACTTCAGAGCCAGCTCCTGCCATTTGCTGCGTAGGGTTTTCACGGATTGAACTCGGGAGCACCAGAACTGATCGCGCTGAATGCGCTCAATCATGATGCGGATTTGGTCATGGCTGCAGCCGTGCTCCTGGCGCAGCAAACAAATTTCTTGCGCCCATGCTGCGAAGTTTGGCTCTCTCGGTTTTGCCAAAGTGCCGTCGAACTCTGCTGCGCGTTCGTAAAGCTCGATGATGGTCGACCAGAACCACGTAGCGAGATCGAAATCGTCATCGGTAGCGTCAGGAATAACTGCTGCCGGGATGACAGTTTTCTGAGTCGATTCAGAAAAGTTATCCACAGGAGAAAACTCTCCCGCGTGGTTTTTAAGATCTGTATGTAATGATCTGTTTTTAAGATCTGTATAGAGATAGGATTCGGCTTGAGAGCCGATTCCAGGATTCGGGTCATGAGCCGTTTCCATTCGGCTCTTGGGGCGAATGCATTCGGCTTGTGAGCCGATTCCATTACTTTCAACAACTTGCTTCGATTCGGCTTTTGCGCCGTTTCCATTCGGCTTATAAGCCGTTTCCATTACTTTCAGCGACTTATTCCCATTCGGCTCTTGAGCCGAATCCAGTATTTGCGGGAATATCCGGGAAATGAGCGCTTCCTGGTCAATTCGGTAATGCTTTTTGGGTGTTCCTCCCACCTGGCGAAGCTCTTCTTCGATTACGCCAGAAAGGTACTGACCCGTAATTTTGAACATCGCTTTTCGGACAACATCGCCATCTTTAGCGCGAACCTCTTTCGCAAGCGCCGCATGCTCCTTGTAAAACCAGCCATCATCCAGACTCGACTTACCCGACCAGAACACCAGCTGATTGAGAATCGCTGCCAGCAAATGCTGCTGCCTGTCTCCAGCAAATAAATCCAGATAGGGACCGGGAATCGTTATGCTGTTCCCCTGCCCTGACATGGCCTGAACAATTTCAAAGACCTGATTGCTCATACCAAAACCTCATTGTGTAGCCGTAAAAACTCACGTAACCCCATCCAGCCAACAGTTCCGCAGTCTCTCCGATAGGAAACGTCTTTCTCAGTTGCCGTGAGTACCGTCACCATGTGCCCCTTGTGTCTGTGCTGAAAGCGTGCTGCCGCCTTTGGGTATCCCGTTACTCTCGCAATCCCCTTCGGATGGCACATACGCCGGATAAGCCTTTTTAAGGCGTGCAATCAATTCAGCAGCAGACTGGTTACACATAGTCATCTCCGGAATCAGTGGTATTTCGGTACTTCAACAGCGCCAGGTTGATACGCCTTGCTGTATACGGCCTCGATCGCGTCATCGTGCGCATCAATAGCCGTTCCAATGGCGTACTGAGCTGCGAGCAATGCCCGGCGTTCAATGGTGTCGTAAATACTTAAGCGATGACGGATTTCACGCGGGAGAACGCGCAAGATTGCTGGGAGCAGCAAACGGATTTTCTCTCGCTGTAGTTCGGTCTCACCTTTCAGCCAGCGGTGGAAAATGTTTTGCTGGTTACTCCAGGTTTTCCCCGGCACCAGGCGCAGCTGAGTGCCGCCAATACGTACATATTCCTCAGCGATAGCATTTGCCGCGAACGCCTGACCAACTTCCGCAGCCCAGGCCAGCAGAACCATTTCAACATGCTCGTGTTTGATTTCCATCAATCAGACTCCTTCCGACGCTTGGTGATAATTTCTTCTGTAAGCCCACTAAGTGGAGTGGGGTGAAGATCTGGGCGAAGTTCATGAGGCGTGACTACCCAGCCCCCCATACGGCAGAGCGGGATAACACGATCGCTGGGGACACAATTACGGTTAATCCAATTTGCTACAGACTGACTCGACTTGAAGTTGAACATACGGGCGACGCAGGACACGTTACCAATCGCTTTAACGGCCTTTTCCGTAATGTTTTTGTATGATGTAGGCATTCTTACCTCCTGTTAGTTGGTAAGTAGAGAATGCTACACAAAGTAGAGAATTGCAACTACTTAAAATAGAAATGACTAAAAAGACGCTCTGCCGTAATCTTCTACCTATGGTAGAAAAAACGAATAAACACCAAGACTTCGCAGATCGACTTAACTTAGAGATGAGTAAAAAAAACTTGTCTGTTAAGCAGTTAAGTCTGGCGGGGCAAGTAACTTACGAAATGGCTAGGCGGTATACGCTCGGCACGGCCAAGCCACGCGATGAAAAACTGATAAGAATTGCGGAATGGTTAAACGTACCTCCTGCGTGGCTGGACTACGGAGCTACTGAGGCAGGCATTGAATCCGACACTGTTCCGGAAACCGGCACCGCTTCCCATTACGATAAGCATGATGAATCAGAGTTCGCCAACCTAAGTGATGAGGAAAAGCGCTTGCTCCGGGTATTTAGAAAATTCCCCGATGCAGAAGCTAACAACATGCTTCTAGCTTTTGAGATCCGCTATAAGAAGCTCCTAGAATTTTATAGCGAGTACGCAGATCCTGAAAAAAAATAGCTAATACCTACAACTAACAAAACCCAGTCCGGCTGGGTTTTTTTGTGCCCGCCATTCACAAAAGCAACTTAAAGTGGACACAAATCTCTACTTTGGGTATTGACCAATCTACTTTATGTTGTATTCTTCTACTTATCAACACAACGGTGCGATAGGTTAAACGTTCGGTTGGCCGCCAGAAGGCTAAAAGCTACAGACCTTGCAATGCAGTGAATGCGGCTATGCGCACGCGGTTCAGTTAAAGCAGCACCACTTGTTTCCCGAAGTGGGGTGGAAAGAAAGCTGCCGATACCAGTTGTTAACTGGCTGGTATCACCGGGAGGCACCCGGCACTGCATTCCAAGGTCTGTTAGGTACTCAATACGCATGAGGGTAAGGAGATGATTCGAGACGAAGACAAACCAGCATGGCGCCGGTTCTGGTTGAAGGTTGTTCCGTTTTTATTTGCGGTCGCATCGGTAAGCGTTCAGTGCTGGGGTGCGCTATGAGCAGAAACGGCATTCGTTCACTGGTTATCGTGCTAGCTATTAGTGTGCTTTTGTGGGTTGGGCTGGCTCTCGAAATTATGTATATCAAAGGGGTGCTCAATGGCTAATTCACTGCATGGTAACCCGGCTTTTAAAGCAGCACAAAGCAAGCTGGCTATTGCGCAATTTATTGGCAATGGTGAAATGTGGGCCGAAGCTTTTTCGTCTATGAAAGATATTTTTGAGAAAGCAAAGCACGCAGAAGATTTTATGTTTTGCGGTCGCGAAGAATCTCTCTCAACCCTGAATTTCAATGATGTCATTTTGAATTATGACATGTATGGCGATTTGGTTTCTGTTAACGCAAACTCTGGCAATGTACGTTATAAAATAAATACCAAAGTATCTTACTAATACCATCATCTTTTATTTAATGCCTTAACTGGCAGGTATGAACACACATTAAATTCAACCGGAGATATGTAAATGGAAGAATTAAAGTTGCACTGTCATGGTTGCGGCGGTTCTTTTGCTCGCGATGAGTTGCAATACCGCCCCTCTGGCAGAGGTGCTTATCGGAGAGACTTTTATTTCTGCCCGGTATGCAATGAGAAAGAAAAGCAGAAAATAGCCCTCTCCGCTGCTGCTTCCTCGTTTCGTAAGAACTTGCCGTCACGCCCTGGACACCTGGCCCACAAGCGCTGGTAGGTGACGGATGATAATCATATCCAACCGTATTCCATCGCATGTAAATGAAAAGGCATCGCATGTTCTGAGCTTGTACAGCAAGGGAGATTTAAAACCATGCCGAATCAAATGCGGGAATTTAAGTTTAAAGATTGGCAGAAAATGGCGTTTATTATCCCGCAATAACGGAACATGCTGGGAAGTTATGAGCCATGAAAAATACAATCAACTCAAAGACAGGAAATCACAATCATGAAAATAGAATTCTATGATGATGGATTCAATGCCATAGCCACGATTACCAGCACGGTGTTTGAATTCCGCCTTCATAACCGCGCCGTTGATACAGCACTATTTCTTGCTCCTTCCGTTCGCGCTAAGCGTAGCGGATTCTATATTTTAAAAACGGTTATTTCCGGCAAAACACCTCACGTACTACGCGCATACAGCGCACTTCGCGCGGAGGCTGCACGATGAGTAATATCACCAGACTGGTGCAGCGTATGCGCACGGCAGCAAAGAAAGCGACGCCGGGCCAATGGGTAGCGTTTACTGATACAGCGTCCGTGACTTTTTCAGTACATACGCCGGATGATACCCGCTGCGGAAATATCGTTAAGTGGACTGGTTTTGATGGTCAGCGCAGGGCAAAAGCGAATGCAGAGTTCATTGCCCTGGTTAACCCTGCCAACATCCTCGCGCTGGTAGAGGTGCTGGAGAAGGCACAGGGGATGGAAGCCTACTGGAAAACTCAATGCCGTGGGATAACGGACCACTGCGAGGAGTTGCAGGCGCGCATCGCCGACCTTGAGCTAAGACACCGGCAACGGGATCGAGACGACTTTATCAGGGGAATAACCCCCCCTGCCTCCATGTATACAGCTGATGAAGCTATGGAAGTAATTGCAGAATACGACCGCACGCACTGAGATGATTTCCAATAATCAACATTAAACCGGGGAACTGATTATAGTTTCCCGGCCATGAGGTTATTTATGGCCGATATTACTCAAGAAGATGAATGGGTGATGGAAAAGGGAATTGTAGCGAAGATGTATATGACTCCCCGGCAAATTAAATCTTACCGGGAGGGGAGATGGATTGAGGGGGTTCATTATAAGAAGCACTCACCTGACCCCGAAGCTTCAGAAGGAAGGGTAACACTTCTCTACAACTACACCAGGATTAATAGGCTTGTCGGGGAAACATAATGAATATGCCAGCTGGCGTAGAGCTGCATGGGAAGGGAATAAGAATTAGCTTTCTATATCGCGGCATACGGTGCCGCGAAGTTTTGCGGGGCTGGACTGTATCTAATAGTAATATACGAAAGGCTGGTAACCTCCGTACTTTAATAGTAAGTGAGATTCAGCAGGGGAAGTTTGACTATGCAGAGCACTTTCCTGAATCAAAAGCGATTAAAAAATTTACCACGACACAAAAAGTTAAAACCTTTGGTGAATTATGCAAAGTTTACCTTGATGCCAAAAAGCTTGAGGTTTCAGCTGCATCATACAGAGGCGCAGAATCACGAATAGCAACACTTAGCGCTATCGTCGGAAGTAATACGCATATTGCAGATATTCAGCATACCGATCTGTTGAATTACAGAAACGCGCTGTTAACGGGAAACACCTTTTGCGATCATGCGCCCTGGTTAAAAAGAAAAGGTCGTGCAGTATCCACGGTCAACGGCCTGATGAACAACCTGACTGCGTTGCTCAAACTGGCTAACCTGAGCGGTTTTATCGAGCATACCCCGCACGAAGGTATAAAGATGCTCAAACGCTCCAGGAGAGACCCGGATCCGCTTCTCCAGAGTGAGTTCGAAGGTTTTATAAAAGCGCTATCTCCTCGTTATGTTTTACTCTGGACTACAGCTATCTTTACCGGCCTTCGGCATGGAGAGCTTACAGCTTTAGCCTGGGAAGATGTGGACCTTGATAAGGGTGAGCTTCACGTCAGGCGTAATCAGACTAATGAGGGGCTGTTTGTGCCACCCAAAACCGAAGCGGGGATCAGAACTGTAACCCTGCTTGAGCCTGCGCTGAACGCTTTAAGGGAGCAATTCAAGCTAACTGGCGCATTAAGCAAAACCGAAATCACCTTCCATCACCGCGAACATGGTTTAACTGAACAACAAAAACTGCGGTTCGTGTTTATCCCGCCCAAAAACTGGCGCGGGGAAACGAAGTATTACGGATCTCAGTCTCTGGGGTATAGTTGGGAGGCTGGATTAAAGAAGGCAGGTATCAGGAACAGGCGCCCTTACCAGTCGCGCCACACTTTTGCGTGCTGGTTATTAACTGCCGGTGCTAACCCGTCGTTTATCGCCGGACAGATGGGTCACGAGAACGCGAAGATGGTTTATGAGATTTACTCGAAGTGGATCGGAGAGATGGACCGCAACCAGGTGGAAATGCTGAATAGCAGTTTTTCTGACGTTGTGTCCCAAGGATGCCCCAAGCGCAAGGTAGTGGGTATAAAAAACGTTTGATTTCAGCAAAATAAAAATGCTTGCCGGAATATTAACTTTATCCCAACATGATCGCCGATCGCGCTGCAACGGCAGTGAAACAAACTCAGGAGCGAAAATGATTACACTGTGGGGACGTAATAACTCGACCAACGTGAAGAAAGTACGCTGGGTGCTGGAGGAGTTGGATCTTCCTTATGAGCAGATCCTCGCCGGGCTGGAGTTTGGTCTCAATCATGACCCGGAATATCTGGCGATGAACCCGAACGGGCTGGTGCCGCTGTTAAAAGACGATGCTACCGGGGTGGTGTTGTGGGAATCAAATACCATTATTCGCTACCTTGCCGCCCAGTACGGCGTCGATCGCCTGTGGCTGGCCGCACCGGCGCAGCGCGCGCAAGGGGAAAAGTGGATGGACTGGTCCAACGGCACGCTCTCTCCCGCCCATCGCCCGGTGTTAATGGGCCTGGTCAGGACGCCGCCGGAGCAGCGCGATCCGGCGGTCATCGCCGCGGGGATCGGCGCCTGTGAATCGCTGTTTGCCATGCTTGATGACGAACTGGCGAAAACGCCATGGCTCTCTGGCAAGCACTTCGGCCTTGGCGATATTGCCGTTGCCCCCTTCGTCTACAATCTGCTGACGATCCTCGATACCTGGCAACCGCGACCCCATCTGCAGCGCTGGTATCAGCAGATTAGCCAGCGCCCCGCCTGGCACGCGGTCGTGAAGATCCCGGTCACCTGAGGTTAACCCTCCGGACTCAAGCGCAACAGTTCGCCGTTAGACTCGTCGGTTAATACGTACAGATAGCCGTCGGGTCCCACGCGGACGTCGCGGATACGCTTCCCGCGCGCCTCCAGTAACCTCCCCTCCTCGCGGACCTGATTACCGTCCACCGATAAGACGATAAGCGACGTCTCCTTCAGCGCGCCGATAAACAGCTTATGCTGCCACTGGGGAAAAGTCTGCGCCGCGTAAAAGGCCATCCCGCTCACCCCTGGGGAGACCGGCCAGACATACAGGGGAGGCTCGGTACCCGGGGCCGTCTTGCCCTTGGCCTCCGGGATCGGCAGGCCGCTGTAGTTAATGCCATGCGTCGCCAGCGGCCAGCCGTAGTTTTTCCCCGCCTGCGGGATGTTAATTTCATCCCCGCCGCGCGGGCCGTGCTCATTGAGCCACAGCGCGTCGCTCCATGGGTTCATCGCCATGCCCTGCGGATTGCGAATACCGTAGGCCCAGATCTCTGGCCTGGCGTCAGCCCGGCCGACAAAGGGATTATCCGGTGGAACGTCCCCGCTCTCCGTCAGGCGGACCACTTTCCCCTGCAGCTTGCTGAGCTCCTGGGCGGTGGCACGCTGATTGTTCTCTCCCAGACCGATAAACAGATACCCTTTGCCGTCGAACACCAGCCGGCCACCGAAATGATTGCCCACGGAGAGCTTCGGCTGCTGGCGAAACACCACGGTAAAGTTCGACAGCTGCGTGGCATCCTCACTTAACCGCCCGTAGCCTACCGCGGTGCCCGCTTTGCCGCTGGCGTCGCTTTCCGCATAGCTCAGCCATACCCGTCGCGACTGCGCAAAATCCGGCGCCAGCGCTACATCCAGTAAGCCGCCCTGGCCGTTGGCCCACACCTGCGGCACGCCGGATATCGGCGCCGACAGGCCTTTACCTGGCTGCCAGCGCTTGAGCTCGCCGCCGCGCAGGGTAATCAACATGCCCTGATCGTCGGGGAGAAACGCCAGACCCCACGGATGGGCCAGCCGGTTTTGCAATACCTCCACCCGCACCGCGGCCTGGCTCAGGGCTGGCAGCGCTAAGGCGCTCAATATCAACAGCAGCGGGATTGGACGCATGGCATTCTCCTTTAGTCAGCTCTGCGCTAAAGGGTAGCCAGCGGGGAAATTTGCGCGGGGATTTTTACATAACCTTTAACAGGGGAAGCGTCCACTTCCCCTGAGTTTCAGCCGATCAGGCATGAGTGATTGGCGACAATTTATTCAATTTATGAATATTTGAAGTCAATCCTGTCAGACAGCGTTCTAGCTTCTCTACGTTAACAGCGATGTACAGCGGACAATCATGATGCCCGCTCATCAGGCATACTGCAGCGGCGGCGAGGGACTCGCCCGCCAGGCGAAGGGCCTCCTTCTCCTCCGGTGAAACGACATTCTGCAGGCGCGGGGCCTGCGCACGCATTTCACGGCAAAGCTCAAACAAGTTATCACGCAGATGGTCATTTTCGCTGACTGACATGTAGCCTTTAGCCTTTCGCAACTGCAGATAGGCATCAATATCGATATTGGCATTGATGAGCTTCTGCAAAAGGTGGCGATATTGTCTGTCAACGGTCATCACAGTTCCTCCTCTGTCGTCCTTTACCCTTCTCATGATACGGTTATTTTTTGTGCAAAATGATGCGCCAGGTCAATTATTCCCAAGCCTGTAACACCCTTTACAATGTGACAACCTTACCGCTTTGTAGGATATATACCAAAGATAATGGTATTCGATCACAATTAATTTCAAAAAGAAATCAACTCGCGATTATTACCATTAAAAGGCGGAAATAGTGCTGATAAGATCACACTACACCACAAATGCTATTGCGCGATCGCCAGCCAGAATGCCATAACAAATCATTAATGTAATACGTATAACATTTCATAAAAACAGCGAACGCGGCCCGCGGATCGCTGATAATCTCTCTGCCCGTTTGCAAGGAACTGAAACATGACGCCCGGTAAAAGAAACTACCTCCTGTTGAGTCTTTTCGATTTCCTCTACCTGTTCGCCTGGTCGTCGACCATGGCTTTCTTCGTCATCTGGACCACCCAGCATCTTGGCATCAGCGCCACGAAGACTGGCCTGCTGTACTCGGTCAACGCTTTTATCGCCCTGCTGATGCAACCTTTCTTCGGCTTTATCTCCGACAAGTTCGGCCTGAAAAAACGGCTTATCTGGCTGCTGGTCGCCCTGCTCCTGCCGGTGGGCCCCTTCTTTATCTATGTTTACGCGCCGCTGCTGGTGCACAATTTCTGGTTCGGCGCGCTGCTGGGGGGGATCTATCTGGGGATCATCTTTAACTCCGGCTGCGGGGTGATCGACTCTTACATCGATAAGATTTCCCGTCGCTACCAGTTCGAATACGGTCGGGTGCGGATGTGGGGCTCGTTAGGCTGGGCAGCGGCGGCCTGGATTGTGGGTAAATATATCGACAGCAATCCTAATCTGGCTTTCTGGCTCGCCAGCCTCGCCATCGTCATCGCCGCCATCTGCTTTATGCTGACCAAAATTGAATTAACCGACGCTGATGTGGCGCGAAGCGAATCGCTGAAGGTCTCCCATGCCCTCGAGCTGGCGAAGAATGGTCAGTTCTGGATGCTGCTGCTCTTTACCCTGTTCGTCACGCAAATTTATGACACCTACGATCAGCAGTTTGCCCAGTATTTCTCGCTGCAGTTCCCGACGCCGGAGGAAGGCAACCGCTGGTATGGGATCCTCGCCTCCATTCAGGTGTGCGGCGAAACGCTGTTCTTATGCCTGATGCCGTGGTTTGTTAACCGGACCGGCGCCAAATGGGCGCTGATCATCGCCGGGTTGATCATGTCGGTACGTATTGTCGGGTCAGCCGTGCCCCTCGGTCCGGTGTGGATTGGCGCGGTGAAAATGATGCATGCCCTGGAGAAACCGTTAATTCTGGTATCGGTCTTTAAATTCATCGCTGCCAACTTCGACCACAAGCTCTCTTCGACGGTCTATTTGCTGGTGCTGTTTGTCGCCTCGATCGCCACCGCCATCTACTCTCCGCTGGCAGGCTATCTGTACGATACCATTGGCTTCGCCGATACCTATCTGATCCTCGGCGGTATCGCCGGGCTCTTTACGCTGATCTCCATTTTCACCCTGAAGGATAAGCGCGAGCCGAAAAAGCCCAGCGCCAGGCCTTCCGGGGCCGTTACGCCGGCGCAATAATCCTCTGCCCGGTAGCCACGCCGGGCGCTACACGTTGCGCGCGACTAACGGCTTTTGCAGGAGCGTTTCCAGCACCCGCAGCGGCGAGAGCTGCGGGTGACTCATCGCTTTCACCGGCAACAGAAAGGTCTGCTCAAGCAGATACTGGCCGCGCATCGCGGCGTGCGGGGTCTGATCGGAAAAGCAGATCCAGGTACTGCCGGCGGCAAAGTCGATCTCCTGCTGCACCCCCTGTCGCTGGTACTCAGGGGTGCTTTTCATCGCATCGTGCAGGGCCAGCATCAGATGATCGTAATGGCTACGCCGACTTTTGGTGATCCCCAGCGCTGCCAGCAGCCAGGCGCCTGACGGCGACCAGGGTTTCAGCCGCGGCAGAAAGCGTGCCGCGAGGGTATCGAAATGCTCCCCTGTCCGCCAGGTTCGCGGTTCGCCGCGGGGATGAATATTGCAAAAGATGCGCAGAATACGATCACCCTTGACCGGGCGCGACGGGAATGCGTCCACATGCAAGCGCGAATCGTCTTTGCGCCAGGAGGTCGTTTCACGCCAGGCGGTAATGGGATGCAGACGCAGACTGGTTTGCGGATGGTGCAGCGACTCGCCATAGCCTGGCAATAACGCGTCGATCAGCTGCAGCGTCATCTGGTGGTAACGCGCCATCAGCCGGGCGATGGCAGCCGTTTTCTGCTTATCCGCCACGCCTCTGAGTATGCGGGTGTCGGGTTGATAGCTGATATTCTTGCGCCGCGGCGCGACCAGCTCAGGGGTCAGCAATGCCTGCTCCGTGGCGGTTAATGAAAACGCCAGCTGCGGCAGATAGAGCACATTTCCCTGCTCAAGGGAGTGTTGGATCTGCGGCGGTTGCGGGGGGATCTCCAGATTACTGAATGGCAGGGTGGCTATCGCCACCGGGGAGCCTGTTGGTGTCATTTCCTTGCCTCTTCTCCTCGCGGTCATCGAGGTATTTAGTAAAGAAATTGTTATCATTTTGTAGATTACAACGTAAATGACGGGCGTTTTTATCAGGAATGGCGGTTTTGACCCGGTGCTGAAGCCCACGCGCTCCTCACCCGAGCGCTTTTTCACCATTAACCGCGACGGAGCTATACTCTTTTTCGCAAAGATCTGTAGAATTCCTGCCCTGACCATTCCAATAATTGAACACTTTTTAAGCTATGAGCAATGTCACGCACCAGCCGAAAATCGGCTTCGTCTCCCTGGGCTGCCCGAAAAATCTCGTGGACTCAGAGCGTATCCTGACCGAACTGCGCACCGAAGGTTATGACGTCGTCCCCACCTACGACAACGCCGATATGGTCATCGTTAACACCTGCGGCTTTATCGATAGCGCTGTGCAGGAATCGCTGGAAGCGATCGGCGAAGCGTTAAAAGAGAACGGCAAGGTGATCGTCACCGGCTGCCTCGGCGCGAAAGAGGATCAGATCCGCGAAGTTCACCCGAAGGTGCTGGAGATCACCGGCCCGCACAGCTATGAGCAGGTGCTGGAGCACGTCCACCACTACTCGCCGAAGCCGAAGCACAACCCGTTCCTCAGCCTGGTGCCGGAACAGGGCGTTAAGCTGACGCCGCGTCACTACGCCTACTTAAAAATTTCTGAAGGCTGCAACCATCGCTGCACCTTCTGCATCATCCCGTCCATGCGTGGCGATCTGGTGAGCCGTCCGATTGGCGAAGTGCTGGCGGAAGCCAAACGCCTCGCTGACGCCGGCGTGAAAGAGCTGCTGGTGATTTCTCAGGACACCTCCGCCTACGGCGTCGATGTCAAGCACCGTACCGGTTTCCACAACGGCATGCCGGTGAAGACCAGCATGGTCAGCCTGTGCGAAGAGCTGGCGAAGCTCGGCATCTGGGTGCGCCTGCATTATGTTTACCCGTATCCGCACGTCGACGATGTGATCCCGCTGATGGCGGAAGGCAAAATTCTGCCGTACCTCGATATTCCGCTGCAGCACGCCAGCCCGCGTATTCTGAAGCTGATGAAGCGTCCTGGCTCTGCAGACCGCCAGCTGGCGCGCATTAAGCAGTGGCGTGAAATTTGCCCGGATCTGACCCTGCGCTCTACCTTTATCGTGGGCTTCCCGGGCGAAACGGAAGAAGATTTCCAGATGCTGCTCGACTTCCTGAAAGAGGCGCGTCTCGACCGCGTCGGCTGCTTCAAGTACAGCCCGGTTGAAGGCGCCACCGCCAACGAACTGGCGGATCAGGTGCCGGAAGAGGTGAAAGAGGAGCGCTGGAACCGCTTTATGCAGCTGCAGCAGCAGATCTCTGCCGAGCGTCTGCAGGAGAAAGTGGGCCGCGAAATCCTGGTGCTGGTGGATGAAGTTGACGAAGAAGGCGCCATTGGCCGCAGCATGGCCGACGCCCCGGAAATCGACGGCGCGGTCTACCTGAACGGCGAAACCCGCGTTAAGCCGGGCGACGTGGTGCGGGTGAAAGTCGAGCATGCCGACGAATACGACCTGTGGGGTACCCGGGTCTAGTCCAGCTTCCCGGATAGCGGCTTATCGCATTCCCCAGCCTACGGGGTCCTCCCGTAGGCTCACCCCCCAGGTCCGCGCAAGCGCAGCGCCGCCGGGTAATTTATCAGTCATCAAGCCTTTATATTGCCGGGTGGCGGCTAACGCCTTACCCGGCCTACAGTTCGTGCGACCTGTCGCTAATTTATTCACCAGTCTTGCTGAAACTGCCGGTGCTGGCGGCCTCAACATCGCTGAGACGTTCCCGGAAGGCCGGGGCAGCCCGCATGGATGCGGGCTGAGGGCCGTGTTTTGCAGGGACGCTGCCTCGGCCCGACCCGAAGCCTGCAGGGATAAGTCGAAGGCACCACGCAGTGGCGATGTTGCTGGCCGGAGCCCGGGGGTACAGGGGGCGGCGGCGACTGGCCGCCCCCTGTGCGCTCCCTGCGCCATGCCAGGCATAACGCAGAAGATTAACCGGGAGCGCAATGTGCGCTGAAGCCGCAGCACCGCACGGCGGTGCTTTCCCTCACCCTACCCCTTTAACTTCGGATCCAGCGCATCGCGCAGGCCATCGCCCAGCAGATTAAACGCCAGCACGGTCACGAAAATCGCCACCGCCGGAAACAGCGCTACGTGCGGGGACATCACCATATCCGCCCGCGCCTCGTTGAGCATCGCGCCCCACTCCGGGGTGGGCGGCTGCGCGCCGAGGCCGAGAAACGACAGACTGGCCGCCGAAATAATCGACACCCCAATACGCATCGTGAAGTAAACCACGATCGATGACACCGTCCCCGGCAGGATGTGGTTGAACAGAATGGTGGCGTCGCTGGCGCCGATGCTGCGCGCCGATTCAATAAAGGTCTGCTGCTTTAACACCAGCGTATTGCCGCGCACCAGACGAGCAAACGCCGGGATCGAGAAGATCGCCACGGCGATGATCACGTTGGCCATCCCGCTGCCCATGACAGCGACCACCGCGATCGCCAGCAGGATCCCCGGAAAGGCGAACAGCACGTCGCAAAGTCGCATAATGAGCCGGTCCCACCAGCCCTCATAGTAGCCGGCCAGCAGCCCAAGCACCGTGCCGATAGCCGCGCCAATCAGCACCGCCAGTACCCCGGCAGCCAGCGAGATCTGCGCCCCGACCAGCACCCGGCTGAAAATATCGCGCCCCAGCGAGTCGACACCGAACCAGTGCACCAGCGAGGGCCCCTCGTTAAGCCGGTCATAATCGAAATAATTTTCCGCATCGTACGGCGCTATCCATGGCGCAACGATGGCTACCGCAATCAGCAACAGCACGAAAATACCAGCGCCCATCGCCACCGGCTGGCGACGAAAGCGCCGCCAGAACTCATGCCATGGGGTATGGATCTCGCCGGGTCTGATACCCGGCATGGCGTTCAGCGCCGCCTGCCTTCTCCAGTTGAGCAATCGCACCTTACTTATACCTGATAGCCGGGTTAATGGCCGCGTACAGCACATCCACCACTAAATTGATAAGAATAAACTCCAGCGAAAAGAGCAGGACTTCCGCCTGAATTACCGGGTAATCGCGCATTTCTACCGAATCGACCAACAGGCGCCCAAGTCCCGGCCAGTTAAACACCTTTTCCACGACGATCGACCCACCGAGCAGAAAGCCGAACTGTAGCCCCATCATGGTCACCACCGGGATCATCGCATTGCGCAGGCCATGCTTGAGCACCACCCACGTTTCGCTCACCCCTTTCGCCCGCGCGGTACGCATATAGTCTTCATGCAACACATCAACGAACGACGCGCGGGTAAAGCGCGCCATGACCGCCGCTACCGCCGCGCCAAGGGTCAACGACGGCAAAATATAGTGCCGCCAGCTGTCGGCCCCCACCGTCGGCAGCCAGCCCAGCTCAACCGAAAACACCTGCATCAGCAGCATGCCGAGAGCAAAAGCCGGAAACGAAATGCCGCTCACCGCCAGCGCCATTCCCAGACGGTCGGGCCAGCGATTGCGCCACACCGCGGCCGCGATCCCCGCCGCCATCCCGAACAGTACCGCCCAGCTCATGCTGGTCAGCGTCAGCCACAGCGTGGGCATAAAGCGGCTGGCTATTTCACTGGAAACGGGACGCCGCGAGGCCATGGAAATGCCAAAATCGCCGCGCAGCACGTTGGTGATGTAGTGCCAGAACTGGACATGCAGCGGCTGGTCAAGCCCCAGCTGCTGGCGCACCATCGCCACCACCTGGGCATCGGCCTCCGGTCCGGCAATCAGCCGCGCCGGGTCACCGGGCAGCATATGGACGAACAGAAACACCAGTACTGCGACGATAAGCAGGGTGGGGATCAGCCCCAGCAGGCGCTTAATCACATAGTTGAGCATCATACCTCCGCAACCCGCCCCGCGGAAAAACCGCCCCCCGCGCGCTGGCGCCGGAGAGCATCATCCCATCCTTCACGGTGTTAAATCTGCCTGTTCAAAACTAAAGCCAGTATCCGGCTGGATATAGAAACCGGTGAGGTTCTTGCTGTGGGCGGAGACCAGTTTCTCGACCACCAGCGGTACCCACGGCGACTCTTTCCAGATAATATCCTGCGCCTCTTTATAGAGTTTGGTTTTCTCTTGCGGGTCGGTGGTTTTCAGCGCCTCGCTCAGCGCGTTATCCACCTGCGGGTTGCTGTAAAACGCGGTATTAAACAGCGTCGGCGGCCAGTTTTGCGAGGCGAACAGCGGCGACAACGCCCAGTCGGCTTCACCGGTGGAGGCGGACCAGCCGGTATAGAACATCCGTACCCCGCTCTCTTTCTGCCCTTTACCTTCCACTTCCGCCGCCCGCTGACCAGCGTCCATCGCCGTCACCTGCGCCTTAATCCCCACCTGCGCCAGCTGCTGCTGGGTGAACTGCAGTACTTTCTGCGCGGTGCTGTGATTATGTGATGACCATAGCGTGGTGCTGAAACCGTTAGGGTAGCCAGCCTCTTTCAGCAACTGGCGAGCTTTCGCCGGATCGTAGGGCCAGGCGGTGTAAGTCTGGGCGTAGGCAATCGACGGCGGCACCACCCCGGTCGCCGGGGTGGCGTATCCGGCAAACGCCACCTTGACCAGCGCCTGACGGTTAATCGCATAGTTGATGGCTTCACGCACCTTCGGATTATCGAACGGCTTCTGCGTCACGTTCATGCTGATGTAGCGCTGCATGATCGACGGGCTGGCCACCAGCTCCAGTTTGCTGTTTTTTGCCAGCAGCGGCGCCTGTTCGTAAGGGATCGGGAAAGCAAACTGCGCTTCGCCGGTCTGCAGCATCGCCGCCCGGGTGTTGTTATCCACCACCGGACGCCAGGTGATGGAGTCCAGCTTCGGCAGGCCTGGCTGCCAGTAACCATCGAACTTGCTGACCTTCACGAAATCTGTCTGGTTCCAGGTGTCGAGCTTATACGGCCCGGTACCCACCGGATGGAAGCCAATATCCTTGCCATATTTTTTCAGCGCCGCCGGCGAAATCATCGCCGTCGCCGGATGGGCGAGAATGTTAATAAATGCCGAGAAGGGCTGCTTCAGGGTAATTTTGACCGTGGTCGGATCGACCGCCTCGGTGCTGGCGATATTTTTATACAGGTTATAGCGCTTGAGATGGTTATCCGGGTTACTCGCGCGGTCGAGGTTAGCCTTGACCGCCTCGGCGTTAAAGTCGGTGCCATCCTGGAATTTCACCCCGCTGTGCAGCTTGATGGTGTACACCAGGCCGTCCGGTGACACGGTATAGCTCTCGGCAAGAACATTTTGTAGCTTCATCTCTTTATCAAGGCCGAACAGGCCTTGATAAAAGGACTTCGCCACCGCCTGCGACAGGGTATCGTTGGCATCATAGGGATCGAGCGTCGTAAAGTTAGACCCGACCGCCACGACCACATCTTTGGCGGCAAAGGCAGGGGCGCTCGCCAGGGCCGCCGCGATACTCAGCGCCAGCCACCATTTGCGTGAAACAGGTTGTGTCATCGTATTCTCCTGAAAAGGTGCGTTATGTGTTGTTATGCTCTGCCCAGCACATCGGCGGATTCGCGGGCGACAAAGTGGTCCGGCCCAACCTGCTGCAATGGCACGCTGGCCATCTCCTCGCCCCGCTTATAGATATTGCCCGGGACGTCATCAGACAGCAGGACTCGCTGCGGATGACGGTAGGCCGGGTCGGCCACCGGTACGGCGGCCATTAGCTTACGGGTATAGGGGTGCTGCGGGTTTTCAAACACCGCACGGCGCGGGCCTATTTCGACAATGCGACCGCGATACATCACCGCCACGCGGTGGCTGATGCGCTCCACCACCGCCATATCATGGGAAATAAACAGAAACGCGATACCCATCTCGCGCTGCAGGTCGAGCATCAGATTGATAATCTGCGCCCGAATGGAGACATCCAGGGCCGACACCGACTCATCGGCTATCACCACCTTCGGATTCAGCGCCAGCGCGCGGGCAATGCAGATCCGCTGCCGCTGGCCGCCGGAAAAGGCATGGGGGTAACGCCAGGCATGCTCCGGCTGAAGCCCCACGCGCTTCAGCAGCCAGGAAACCCGCTCACGCGCGGCTTCACCATGCAGCAGGCCATGCACCCGCAGCGGCTCCATGATCGAGTCACCGACCGTCTGACGCGGGTCAAGCGAAGCGTAAGGATCCTGAAAAATAAACTGAATATTACGGCGCAGGGATTGCAGCTTGCTGCCGGAGAGCGTATCAATCCGTTGGCCGTCGAAGGTAATGGTGCCACCCTGGGTTTCGACCAGTCTCAGCAGCGCCCGGCCGGTGGTCGACTTGCCGCAGCCGGACTCTCCCACCAGCGACAGGGTCTCTCCCGGCCAGAGATCAAAACTGACCTTCTCCACCGCATGCACTTCGCGCGTCACGCGATTGAGCAGCCCGCCGCGCACCGGAAAACGGGCCACCAGGTCGCGCACCTGCAGGATAGGCTCCCCCGTCGCCACCGTGTCTGGCGTTTCGGTCTCCGCCTGCGGCTGACCGGGAAGCGAAAAACGGCGCGGCAGATCCTGACCCCGCATCTCCCCCAGCCGCGGAACCGCCGCCAGCAGCGACTGAGTATAAGGGTGCTGCGGCGAACGAAAGATCTCCTCAACGCTGCCAGTCTCTACCGCCTCACCGCGATACATCACCAGCACCCGATCGGCGATATCGGCCACGACGCCCATATCGTGGGTAATAAAGATCACCCCCATCGCCATCTCCTTTTGCAGGACGGCAATGAGTTGCAAAATTTGCGCCTGGATGGTGACATCCAGCGCTGTGGTCGGCTCATCGGCTATCAACACCGCCGGCCGACAGGAGAGCGCCATGGCGATCATCACCCGCTGGCGCATGCCGCCGGAGAGCTGGTGCGGATAGCGTGAGAGCATCTCTTCCGCCTGGGGAATACGCACCTGGTCGAGCATCTTTTTCGCCGCGCGCAGCGCCTCTTCGCGCCCCAGCCCCTGGTGCAGGCGCAGGGATTCGGCGATTTGTTCGCCGATGGTAAAAACCGGATTCAGCGAGGTCATCGGCTCCTGAAAAATCATGGCCAGATCCGCGCCGCGCACCCGGCGCATCTCGGCGTCCGTTTGCTCATTGAGCGCGATCACCTGCCGGTTACGCCGCCGCAGCCACAGCCCCTCGCTGCTCACTTCGCTGCTGGCGGCGTCAAGCAAACGCATCAGCGCCAGCGCGGTCACCGATTTTCCCGAACCGGACTCACCCACTATCGCCAGCGTCTCGCCGCGACGCAGGCTGAAGGATAGCTGACGCACGGCCTGCACCTCTGGCGCATCCTGTTGGCGAAAGGCCACGTTCAGGTTGCGCACTACCAGCACTTCGCAGGTATCGGTTTCGTGAGTTTGCGACACTCTCCCTCTCCCTTCTTCTATTCGCGATAAATGCCAATGGTCGGCGTATCGCCGGCATAGCACCAGGCGCGGTACATGCCTTCACTGTTAAACGGTAAAACGACGTTACCTTCGCGATCGACGGCAATCAGCCCGCCGCTACCGCCGAGAGCCGGCAGTTTCTCCATCACCACCCGCTCGCAGGCGGTGTAGAGACTCAACTGACCATACTCCATCAGGGCGGCGATATCGTAGGCCGCCAGGGTGCGCATAAAAACTTCGCCGGTGCCGGTGCAGGAGACCGCCACGCTGGCATTGTTGGCATAGCATCCCGCGCCCGGCAGCGGGCTGTCGCCGACGCGTCCGGGCAGTTTGTTGGTCATGCCGCCGGTGGAGGTTGCCGCCGCCAGATTGCCAGCCAGGTCGAGCGCCACCGCGCCGACGGTGCCCATTTTCTGGCGTTCATCGAGCGGGGCGGCGTGGTGGTCGAGGATAATCTCCCCGCCCGCTTTCGCCTCCTGCAGCTGCAGCAGGCGCTCGGGCGTGGAGAAGAGATCGTTTTCCACGCGTTCCATCCCCCGGGAGAAGGCGAAATTTTCCGCGCCCTCGCCAATCAGCAGCACGTGCGGACTCTCCTCCAGTACCAGACGCGCCGCCAGCACCGGATTACGCAAATGTTTGACCCCGGCCACCGCGCCCGCCTGCAGGCTGTAGCCATCCATTACGCAGGCGTCCAGCTCGTGGGTTTGATCGTGGGTAAATACCGCGCCCATCCCGGCATTAAACAGCGGGCACTCTTCCAGCAGCCGAACGGCCTCGGTCACGGTATCCAGCGCACTGGCGCCCGCAGCCAACATCTTCTGCCCGCTTTCGACGATAGTCGACAGCGCCGCCACATACTCTCGCTCCCGCTCCGGCGTCATCTGCGCGCGAGAAATCGCCCCTGCGCCGCCGTGAATTGCTATAACCGCCTTGCCCATTTCGCCAGTCCTTAACGATGAAGTGGATCGCCCCTGCCCCGTCGTAGCGCGGCGCGGCGCCGGTCACGTCAGGAATAAGGGTATTGATATCATTATATTGCTGAATGTCTTATACAATTTTTGAATATAGAAAGAGCGGCGGGCGATGTAAAGCCTCGTACCCAGGTGGCATACAGCCCGCGCCGCTTTTCTGCCATAATAGGCGTTTTCGCTGTTTTGCCCGCAGGAGTGACCCATGGATTTTACCGCCGGACTGATGCCGCTCGACACAGCCCTCGCCCAGATGCTCGATCGTATTACGCCGCTGAACGCGACGGAAACTGTACCGCTGTTGCAGGCCTTCTCGCGTGTGACCGCCCATGACATCGTCTCCCCGCTGGATGTGCCCGGCTTTGATAACGCCGCGATGGATGGCTATGCCGTCCGGCTGAACGACCTTCGCGACGGCGCGGCGCTGCCGGTCGCCGGTAAGGCCTTTGCCGGCCAGCCTTTCAACGACGCCTGGCCCACCGGCACCTGTATTCGCATCATGACCGGCGCGCCGGTGCCTGCGGGCTGCGACGCGGTGGTCATGCAGGAAGAGACCGAACAGACCGACGCCGGCGTGCACTTTACCGCGCCGGTGAAAGCCGGGCAGCACATTCGCCGTCGCGGAGAAGATATCGCCCACGGCGCGGTGGTCTTCCCGGCGGGGACGCCCCTGACGGTGGCCGAGCTGCCGATGCTGGCCTCGCTGGGCATTGCCGAGGTCGAGGTGGTGCGCAAGGTCCGCGTCGCGGTCTTCTCAACCGGCGATGAGCTGCAGCTGCCGGGTCAACAGCTCGGCGACGGCCAGATTTACGATACCAACCGCCTGGCGGTGCACCTGATGCTGCAGCAGCTGGGCTACGAGGTCATTAACCTCGGCATTATTCCTGACGACCCGGCGAAGCTGCGTGACGCGTTTATCGCCGCCGACCAGCAGGCCGACGTGGTCATCAGCTCCGGTGGCGTCTCGGTGGGCGAAGCCGACTACACCAAAACCATTCTTGAAGAGCTGGGGGAGATCGGCTTCTGGAAACTGGCGATCAAGCCGGGGAAACCCTTCGCCTTCGGCAAACTCAGTAGCAGCTGGTTCTGCGGCCTGCCGGGTAACCCGGTTTCCGCCACCGTCACCTTCTGTCAGTTGGTGCAGCCGCTGCTGGCGAAACTCTCGGGCAAGCACGGCCCGCTTCAGGCAACCCGCCTGCGGGTACGCGCCGCCACGCGACTGAAGAAGTCGCCGGGCCGTCTCGACTTCCAGCGCGGTATTCTGCAGCGCAACCCCGACGGCGAGCTGGTGGTGACCACCACCGGCCATCAGGGCTCGCACATTTTCAGCTCATTCAGCCTCGGTAACTGCTTTATCGTACTGGAGCGCGAACGCGGCCACGTCGAAGCGGGCGAATGGGTCGAAGTCGAGCCCTTTAATCATCTGTTTGGGGGGCTGTAATGGCCGTTGAGCTGAGCGACGAGGAGATGCTGCGCTATAACCGGCAGATCATCTTGCGCGGTTTTGATTTCGACGGTCAGGAGCGGCTAAAAGCCGCTCGCGTACTGGTGGTCGGCCTCGGCGGGCTCGGCTGCGCCGCCGCTCAATATCTGGCGGCGGCCGGCGTGGGTCAGCTCACCCTGCTCGATTTCGACACCGTCTCGCTGTCCAACCTCCAGCGCCAGACGCTGCACAGCGACGCGACCATCGGCCAACCGAAGGTGGATTCTGCCCGCGAGGCGCTGGCGCGCATTAACCCGCACGTCCGGCTGGTCCCGCTCAATGCCTTGCTGGATGAGACCGCGCTGGCGGGGCAGATTGCCGATCACGATCTGGTGCTGGACTGCACCGACAACGTCGCCATTCGTAACCAGCTCAACGCCGGCTGTTTCCAGCACACCACCCCGCTGGTCTCCGGGGCGGCGATCCGCATGGAGGGGCAAATCAGCGTCTTCACGTATCAGGATGGCGAACCCTGCTACCGCTGCCTGAGCCGTCTGTTCGGCGAAAATGCCCTCACCTGCGTCGAAGCCGGGGTAATGGCCCCGCTGGTGGGCACCATCGGTTCGCTGCAGGCGATGGAGGCCATTAAACTGCTGACCGGCTACGGCACCCCTGCCAGCGGAAAAATCGTGATGTACGACGCCATGACCTGCCAGTTTCGTGAAATGAAGCTGATGCGTCATCCGCAGTGCGAGGTATGCGGCTCGCACTAACCCCCACACCGGCGACGAGGGTCGTCGGTGGTTTTGTGACCTCTCTCGTTTTTTTATCCCCAGGAGCTTAGCCCCATCCCGCTTGTTGATTTGCGTCAATATAACTTTCATTCGAAAGTGTTTTTATATTCATACGCAAACAAGAGGATAAGCCATGATCTTCAACATCCAGCGCTACTCCACCCATGACGGCCCAGGGATCCGTACCGTCGTCTTCCTGAAAGGCTGCTCGCTGGGCTGCCGCTGGTGCCAGAACCCGGAAAGCCGCGCCCGCAGCGAAGATCTGCTGTATGACTCGCGGCTGTGCCTGGCCGGCTGCGATCTGTGCCAGCAGGCGGCGCCGGAGGTTATCACCCGTACCCTCGATGGTTTGATCATTGATCGGCAAAACGTTAACGACAAGCATATTACTGCGCTGCGTGACTGCTGCCCCACCACCGCGCTAACGGTCTGCGGCGAGGAGAAAAACGTCGAAGCGATCATGGCGACGGTGCTGCGTGATAAACCGTTCTACGATCGCAGCGGCGGCGGCATCACCCTTTCCGGCGGCGAACCCTTTATGAACCCGACGCTGGCGCAGGCGCTTTTCGAAGCCAGCCATCAGGCAGGTATTCACACCGCCGTGGAAACCTGCCTGCACGTGCCGTGGAAATACATTGAACCGGCTTTACCCTTTGTCGACCTGTTTCTCGCCGACCTGAAACACGTCGACGAGGCCGTTTTCCAGCAGTGGACCGACGGCAGCGCCCGCCGGGTGCTGGATAACCTGCAGCGACTGGCGCAGGCAGGGAAAAAAATGATTATTCGCGTGCCGCTGATCCAGGGATTCAACGCCAGTGAAGCCGACATTGCCGCGATCACCGATTTTGCCGCCGACCGCCTGCAGGTCAGCGAGATCCATTTCCTGCCGTACCACACGCTGGGAATGAACAAATACCAGTTACTCAGTCAGCCCTACACCGCACCGGACAAACCGCTGGATGCTCCTGAGCTGCTCGCCTTCGCGCAGGATTATGCGCGGAGCAAGGGGCTAACGGCGATCTTACGAGGATAACCTTATGACGACTCTCAAACTCAATACCCTCAGCGCCCGCATCCAGGCCCATAAAATGGCACTGGTGCATATTGTCAAACCGCCGGTCTGTACCGAACGCGCCCGCCACTACACCGAGATGTATCAGCAGCATCTTGATAAGCCAATCCCGGTGCGTCGCGCCCTGGCGCTGGCGCATCACCTTGCCGAGCGCACCATCTGGATCAAGCACGACGAACTGATCGTCGGCAACCAGGCCAGCGAAGTGCGCGCTGCGCCGATTTTCCCGGAATACACCGTCAGCTGGATTGAGAAAGAGATCGACGATCTTGCCGACCGCCCCGGCGCCGGCTTCTCGGTCAGCGAAGAGAACAAACGCGTGCTGCATGAAGTGTGCCCATGGTGGCGCGGGCAGACCGTACAGGACCGCTGCTACGGTATGTTTACCGATGAGCAGAAGGCGCTCCTCGCCACCGGTATTATCAAGGCGGAAGGCAACATGACTTCCGGTGACGCCCACCTGGCGGTCAACTTCCCGTTACTGCTGGAGAAAGGCCTCGACGGCATGCGCGCCAAGGTTGCTGAACGCCGGTCGCGCATTAACCTGACGGTACTGGAAGACCTGCACGGCGAGCAGTTCCTGAAAGCGATTGATATCGTTCTGGAAGCGGTCAGCGACCACAGCAAACGCTTCGCCGCGCTGGCGCGCGAGATGGCGACAGCAGAATCCCGTGAATCACGCCGCCACGAACTGCTGACGATAGCCGAAAACTGCGACATCATCGCCCATGAGCCGCCGAAAACCTTCTGGCAGGCGCTGCAGTTGTGCTACTTCATTCAGCTTATCCTGCAGATTGAATCCAATGGCCACTCGGTCTCCTTTGGCCGTATGGACCAGTACCTCTATCCGTACTACCGTCGCGACGTTGAACTGCAGCAGTCGCTGGATCGCGAACAGGCCATTGAGCTGCTGCACAGCTGCTGGCTGAAGCTGCTGGAGGTCAACAAAATTCGCTCCGGCTCGCACTCCAAGGCCTCTGCCGGCAGCCCGCTGTACCAGAACGTCACCATTGGCGGCCAGAACCTGGTCGACGGCCAGCCGCAGGACGCCGTCAACCCGCTGTCGTATGCCATCCTGGAATCCTGTGGTCGTCTGCGCTCTACCCAGCCGAACCTCAGCGTGCGTTACCATGCCGGGATGAGCAACGACTTCCTCGACGCCTGCGTCCAGGTGATCCGCTGCGGCTTCGGCATGCCGGCGTTTAATAACGACGAAATCGTCATCCCGGAATTTATCAAACTCGGCATCGAGCCGCAGGACGCCTACGATTACGCCGCCATCGGCTGCATCGAAACCGCGGTTGGCGGCAAATGGGGCTACCGCTGCACCGGCATGAGCTTTATCAACTTCGCGCGGGTGATGCTGGCGACGCTGGAAGGTGGCCGCGATGCCACCAGCGGTCAGGTATTCCTACCCCAGGAGCATGCCCTGTCGAAAGGCAACTTCGCTAATTTCGACCAGGTGCTGGCAGACTGGGATAACCAGATCCGCTACTACACCCGTAAATCCATTGAGATTGAGTACGTGGTCGATACCATGCTGGAGGAAAACGTCCACGATATTCTCTGTTCGGCGCTGGTGGATGACTGTATCGAACGGGCGAAAAGCATCAAGCAAGGCGGCGCGAAATATGACTGGGTTTCCGGCCTGCAGGTGGGTATCGCCAACCTCGGCAACAGCCTGGCGGCGGTGAAAAAACTGGTCTTCGATCAGGGCGCCATCGGCCAGCAGGAACTGGCGAAGGCGCTGGCGGAAGATTTCGACGGTCTGACCCACGAGCAACTGCGCCAGCGGTTGATCAACGGCGCGCCGAAGTACGGTAACGATGATGACAGCGTCGACGAGTTGCTGGCGCGGGCCTACCAGACCTATATCGACGAGCTGAAGCAGTATCACAACCCGCGCTATGGCCGCGGCCCAATCGGCGGCAACTATTACGCTGGCACGTCGTCTATCTCCGCCAACGTTCCGTTCGGCGCCCAGACGATGGCGACACCGGATGGCCGTAAAGCGCACACCCCGCTGGCGGAAGGGGCCAGCCCGGCCTCCGGTACCGACCATCTGGGGCCGACAGCGGTCATCAGTTCGGTGGGCAAACTCCCCACCGGCGCGATCCTCGGCGGCGTGCTGCTTAACCAGAAGCTGAATCCGTCCACCCTGGAGAATGAGTCCGACAAGCAGAAGCTGATGGTGCTGCTGCGCACCTTCTTCGAGGTGCACAAAGGCTGGCATATCCAGTACAACATCGTGTCCCGCGACACGCTGCTGGAGGCGAAGAAACACCCTGACCAGTACCGCGATTTAGTGGTCCGCGTCGCCGGATACTCGGCGTTCTTCACCGCCCTGTCGCCGGATACCCAGGACGATATCATCGCCCGAACCGAACATACGCTGTAACCCTTCGTGCCCGCTGGCGCTATGCTTAGCGGGCCTACCCTGTTCTGCAGGCCGGGTAAGGCAACGTTGCCACCCGGCATTTTCTGCGCTGAGTGAACTTTCATTCGAAATAAATTTGTGCTCCCCATCACATTGTAATTAGAATGTTACTGGTCGAAGTTAAGCCAGGAGCATCCCCTTATGACCGTTAAAGTTATCGTCACCGATATGGACGGAACTTTTCTCAATGACGCCAAAACCTACGATCGCTCACGGTTTCTGGCGCAATTCGCCCAGCTGCAGCAGCGCGGCATTGAATTTGTTGTCGCCAGCGGCAACCAGTACTATCAGTTGATCTCCTTCTTCCCGGAGATCCGCGAGCAGATTTCGTTCGTCGCCGAAAACGGCGCGCTGGTCTTTGAGCATGGCAAGCAGCTGTTCCACGGCGAACTGACCCGCCACGAATCACAGGTGGTGATTGGCGAATTGCTCAAAGATCCGCAGCTCAACTTTGTCGCCTGCGGCCTGCAGAGCGCGTATGTGAGCGATAAAGCTCCGGATGCCTTCGTCGACCTGATGTCAAAGCACTACCACCGTCTGCAGCGGGTAAGCGATTACCATCGCATCGACGACACGCTGTTCAAATTCTCCCTCAACCTGCCGGACAGCGAGATCCCACAGCTGATCGATAAACTGCACGTGTCGCTCGACGGGATCATGAAGCCGGTCACCAGCGGCTTTGGCTTTGTCGATTTGATTATCCCCGGCCTGCATAAAGCCAACGGCATCAGCCGCCTGCTCAAACGCTGGAACCTTTCGCCCCAGCAGTGCGTGGCCATCGGCGACAGCGGCAACGACGCCGAAATGCTGAAGCTGGTGAAATACGCTTTCGCCATGGGTAACGCCGCCGACACCATCAAGGCTATCGCCGGCTACGCCACTGACGATAATAACCATGACGGCGCGCTGAACGTCATTCAGGCCGTCCTCGATAATACCGCTCCCTTCAACGCGTGACCCTTCGCCGGGGCATCGCGCCCCGGTTTTTCCATTTTGTGCGCCGTAGCAAGATTTTAAACTTGCATTAACTCCATTTTAACTTAAATTAACGTTTGTAAGATTTAACACTTTCGAATGAAAGATACAGCGAGGTTATTATGGCTGCTCTCCCGACCCACGAAACATTACCTGCCGACCACAAAGCGGCAATTCGCCAGATGAAACAGGCCTTACGGGCACAAATTGGCGATGTCCAGGCAGTGTTCGATAAACTCTCGGCGCGTATCAGCGAGCGCCTGGACGAGATTAATGCCCTGAAAGCCACAGGCCAGGAGGTCTGGCCGACGATCCCGTTCAGCGATATCGCCGAAGGAAAAGTGAGCGATGAGCAGCGCGCGGCGATTAAGCGCCGGGGCTGCGCAGTGATCAAAGGACACTACCCGCGCGAACAGGCGCTGGCCTGGGACAACGCGATGCTGGAATACCTCGATCTGAACCACTTCGATGATGTTTACAAAGGACCTGGCGACAGCTTCTTCGGTTCGCTGGAGGCTTCGCGTCCGGAAATCTATCCGATCTACTGGTCCCCCTCGCAAATGCAGGCGCGACAGAGTGATGAAATGGCGGCGGTGCAATCCTTCCTCAATCGCCTGTGGCGCTTTGAACAGAATGGCAAGCGCTGGTTCGATCCGGATGTCAGCGTGATTTACCCTGACCGTATCCGCCGCCGCCCGCCGGGAACCACGTCAAAGGGGCTGGGGGCGCATACCGATTCCGGCGCGCTGGAGCGCTGGCTGCTTCCCGCCTATCAGCAGGTTTTCGCCAACGTTTTTAATGGCAATATCGACGCCTACGATCCGTGGGACGCCGCGCACCGTACCGAAGTGGAAGAGTACACCGTCGACAACACCACCAAATGCTCGGTGTTCCGCACCTTCCAGGGCTGGACCGCGCTGTCGGACATGATCCCGGGTCAGGGGCTGCTACACGTGGTGCCGATCCCGGAGGCGATGGCTTATGTGCTGCTGCGCCCCCTGCTCGACGATGTGCCGGAAGATGAGCTGTGCGGCGTCGCGCCGGGCAGAGTGCTGCCGATCTCTGAGCAGTGGCACCCACTCTTAATTAAAGCGTTAAGCTCGATTCCGGCGCTGAACGCTGGCGATTCCGTCTGGTGGCACTGCGATGTTATTCACTCAGTGGCGCCGGTGGAAAATCAACAGGGCTGGGGCAACGTGATGTACATCCCGGCCGCGCCGATGTGCGAAAAGAACCTCGCCTACGCGCAGAAAGTGAAAATTGCTCTGGAAAAAGGGGCCTCGCCGGGGGATTTCCCGCGCGAGGACTATGAGGCCAGCTGGCAGGGGCGCTTCACCCTGGAAGATCTGAATATTCACGGGAAACGGGCGCTGGGTATCCCGGTTTAATCGTCATACAGCCCCTGCGGCTCCACGGCGGTATGGCCTTTGCCCGGCCGGATCCGCCGTACCGAATCACGTACCACCAGCGTGCCGTGCAACAGTAGCGAGCCGTGCGGCGCCTCCGGGCGCAGCAGGCGCTGCTGCAGGAGATGCACCGCCTCGCTGCCCAGCTCATCTCGCGGCACATGCACCGCGGTCAGCGGCACCTCCTGAATCGCCGCCAGATTAAACCCGTCGATACTCATTACCGAAACATCCTGCGGCACCCGCAGGCCTCGTTTTTGCAGGGCGCTGACGGTGCCGGCGGCCATAAAATCACCGCCCACCAGGAAGGCGGTGGGCATCGGGCGCCCCTGTAAAGCGTCAAGCCAGGCCCCTACCTGCTCTTCCGTCTCTCTGGCGCTAAAGTTGGCGACGCTGATGAGATCCCGGCTGGCGGTAAAGCGCAGATTGCGCGCGCGCCATGCTTCCTGGATCCCGCCCAGCCGCAGCTCCATGGTATAGCGGCGCAGGCACATCACGTTCATCACCGCCCGATGGCCCATATCAAACAGATAGCGGGCGGCGCACTGGCCAATCAGACGATGGTCGGGGGCAATGGACGGCAGCCGCATCCCTTCATCCCGACAGTTGATCAATACGCAGGGTTTGCCCACATCCGCCGCCAGGCCATGAATATGCGGATCGTCGATCCCCAGCAGCACCGCGGCCTGGGTCTCCGCTTCGTTCATGCGGGCAAGAAACAGATTGGCGTCGCTGTCGTTCTCGTCCAGTGCGCAGTAGCGCAGGCGCACTTCATGCGCCGCCAGCGCGTTATTGATGCTCTGGATCACCCGGTAGTAGAAGATATCCGATCGCTCATCGAAGGCGCGCTGCGGAGCAAACACCAGCAGATTATTGAGCAGCAGACGCCCGGCGGCCAGTCCCTGCATGACCCCCAGCTCGCGGGCGCACTCCAGCACCGCCCGGCGCGCCTTATCGCTGGTATTCGCCTTTCCGGCCAGGACGCGCGAAACGGTGCTGGCCGACAGCCCGGTGCGGGCGGCGATTTCGGCGACGCGCAGCTTTTTATCCATTTTGTGATCCAGCTCCGATTGGAAAATGAAATAATTTTCATAATCGCCAAAGCGCTTCCTGTAAGCAAATGACAGAGCGAAATTTGAGATCTCGGTCATTTCATGAAAAAAGTTGCATAAATAGCACTTTGCCCGACGTTTTTTCTCCCTTAGCCTGAATTGGTCCAACATCTCCCATACTAGTTATACCAATGATGTTGAGATAAAAAATAGACTATTCAAATAGTTAAAAAAACTATGTGACCACTCAGGGAAAGAGGCCGTCACTTTCCCCCTACAACGTCTTGTGGAGTGTGCTATGAGTCAAGGCCTCAACAATGATATCGCGGTCAGTAAAACGCGCCGGGTGGTAAAAAACCTGCGCTGGTGGGTGCTGGTCCTGTTTTTACTCGGCGTCACCGTCAACTACATCACACGTAACTCGCTGGGGATTATCGCCCCGGAACTGAAAGCGACGCTCGGTATTACCACCGAACAATATTCCTGGATCGTCGGCGCGTTTCAGCTGGCTTACACGATTTTCCAGCCGCTCTGTGGCTGGCTTATCGACGTCATCGGCCTGAAGCTCGGGTTTATGATCTGCGCTACCCTGTGGGCGCTGGCCTGTATCGCCCACGCCGGGGCTGGCAGCTGGCTGCACCTGGCTATGTTGCGCTTCTTTATGGGCGGCGCCGAGGCGGCCGCCACGCCGGCGAACGCCAAAACCATCGGCGAGTGGTTCCCGAAATCTGAACGGCCAATCGCCGCCGGCTGGGCTGGCGTCGGCTTCTCTATCGGCGCAATGCTGGCCCCGCCGATTATCTACTTCGCCCACGCCTCCTTCGGCTGGCAGGGGGCGTTTATGTTTACCGGCGCGCTGGCGCTGCTGTGGGTGGTGCTGTGGTGGGCTTTCTATCAGAACCCGGAAAAGCACCCGAACCTCAGCAAAAGCGAGCTGGAGTACATCAAGCAGGATAACGAAGCCCCGCCGGTGAAACAGCCCTTCTTTACCGCGCTCAAAACCGTCTCGAAGAATAAACGTTTCTACGGTATCGCCATCCCCGCCTTTATGGCCGAGCCTGCCTGGGCGGTACTGAGCTTCTGGGTGCCGCTGTACCTGGCGAAAGAGCACGGCATGGATCTGAAGCAGATCGCGATGTTCGCCTGGCTGCCGTTCCTCGCCGCCGATCTTGGCAGCGTGGTCAGCGGCTATCTCACCCGCCTGTACGTTCGCTGGTTCGGCTGCACGCGAGTCAACTCGGTTATCGCCAGCTCGGTAACCGGCGCGTTTCTGATGATCTCGCTGGCCCTGGTCGCCATTACTCGCGATCCCTATATCACCATCATCCTGATCTCCATTGGTGGTTTCGGCCATCAGATCATCTCCTGCATGCTCAGCGCGCTGGTGGTGGAATCTTTCGACAAGGGACAAATGGCGACGGTCAACGGTATGCGCGGTTCCGCGGCGTGGATCGCCAGCTTCCTGTTCTCATTATTAATCGGGGTGACCGCCGACAAAATTGGCTTCAACCCGCTGTTTATCGCCATGGGTTTCTTTGACCTGATTGGCGCCGTTTTCCTGGTGGCATTTATTGCTGAACGTCGCGCCAAGCGCGCCTGAGAGTGGATGTAAAATATGAAGACGTTGAAACACTGGAGTTTGCACCAACAGCTGGAGCATCACGTTGAACTGACCGTTGATGGTCAGCACACTTTGTGTCTGTATGTGCTGGAAGAGAATTTATTCCGCGTCTTGCTGAAGCGCCAGGGCCAACTGGCGCTGGATCGCACCTGGAGTATCGCCCCGCAGCAGGATGTGCCGTGGGAAGGCCGCGCGCGGGATGACCTCAGCGGTTTTAGCCTCCCGGCCTGGCAGATGACCAAAGAAGATGACGCGCTGACCATCGCCACCCGCCAGCTGCGCGTCACCGTCCACCAGCCGCTATGGCTGGAGTGGAGCTATCGCGACGACGCCGGCGAGTGGCAGACGCTCGCCAGTGACCGCCCCACCAGCGCCTATCTGGCAAACGCTCACGGCGACGGCGTCGCCCATTATCTGAGCCGCCGCAAAGATGAGCGTTTCTACGGGCTGGGTGAAAAAGCCGGCGACCTGCAGCGTAACGGCAAACGCTATGAAATGCGTAACCTCGATGCCATGGGCTACAACGCCGTCAGCACCGACCCGCTGTATAAACATATTCCGTTTACCATCACCCAGCGCAGCGATATCAGCTACGGCCTGTTCTATGACAACCTGAGCAGCTGCTGGCTGGATCTGGGCAATGAAATCGACAACTACCACACCGCCTATCGCCGCTGGCAGGCGGAGGCCGGCGATATCGATTATTACCTGTTTACCGGTAAACAGGTGCTGGATGTGACCAAAGCCTTCGTCCGCCTGACCGGTAAAACCTTGTTCGGGCCAAAATGGAGCCTCGGCTACAGCGGCTCCACGATGCACTATACCGACGCGCCGGATGCGCAAAATCAGCTGATGAACTTCATCCGCCTGTGCGAGCAGCACGCGATCCCTTGCGACTCGTTCCAGCTCTCTTCCGGCTATACCTCGATCAACGGCAAGCGCTACGTCTTTAACTGGAACTACGACAAGGTGCCGCAGCCAAAAGTGATGAGCCAGTCGTTCCATGATGCCGGGCTGAAGCTGGCCGCCAATATCAAACCCTGCCTGCTGCAGGATCACCCGCGCTATGGCGAAGTGGCGGAACGCGGCCTGTTTATTCGCGATTCGCAAACCGACGCGCCGGAGCGGTCCAGCTTCTGGGACGATGAAGGGTCGCATCTCGACTTCACCAACCCGCACACCGTGGCCTGGTGGCAGGAAGGCGTGACCACCCAGCTACTGGAGATGGGTATCGATTCGACCTGGAACGATAATAACGAGTATGAGGTGTGGGACGGCGAGGCGCGCTGCTACGGCTTTGGCCGCGAAATCGCCATTAAACATATTCGCCCGGTGATGCCGTTGCTGATGATGCGCGCCTCCATGGAAGCCCAGCAGCGCTTTGCGCCGCAAAAGCGCCCGTATCTGATCTCCCGCTCCGGCTGCGCCGGGATGCAGCGCTACGTCCAGACCTGGAGCGGCGACAACCGCACCAACTGGGATACGCTGCGCTATAACACCCGTATGGGATTAGGGATGAGTCTTTCCGGCTTGTTTAACGTCGGCCATGACGTCGGCGGATTCTCCGGCGATAAACCCGAGCCGGAGCTGTTCGTGCGCTGGGTACAAAACGGCGTGATGCATCCGCGCTTTACTATTCACTCGTGGAATGACGACCAGACGGTCAATGAAGCCTGGATGTACCCGGAAATCACCCCGGCGATCCGCTCAGCCATCGAGCTGCGCTACCGTCTGCTGCCCTATTTGTACACCCTGTTATGGCAGGCGCATGCCGATGACGAACCGATGCTGCGCCCGACCTTCCTCGATCACCAGCACGATACCCAGACTTTCGCCGAGTGTGATGACTTCCTGCTGGGTCGCGATCTGCTGGTGGCCAGCGTGGTCGAGCCCGGCGCCCGTCAACGCCAGCTGTGGCTGCCCGATAATCAGGACGGCTGGTACGATTTTTACAGCCACCAGTGGTTCGCCGGCGGCCAGTGGGTGACGCTGGACGCGCCGCTGGAAAAACTGCCGCTGCTGGTCCGCGCCGGCGCCGGTCTGCCGCTTAGTGAACGTATCAGCCACGTCGATGCGCAAAAAGACGATCGTCGCGAACTGCAGTTGTTCCCGCTGAAAGGTACCGGCTCAACCCGCGGTCTGCTGTTTGAAGACGACGGCGAAAGCTGGGGCTATAAAGAGGGGGATGCGCTATGGCTGGAGTGGGAAATGATCTGCAGCGCCAACAGCATAAACCTGAATATCAACGCTCGCGGCAGCTACCGTCCGGCGTGGAAAGCGCTGAAGCTGTCATTACCGGCGGGAGAAAAGCGCAAGCTGCTGGTGAATGGCGTTGAAGGGACCGAGTGGAGGCGCTAAGCGATATGCCGGGCGGCGGCTTACGCCTTGCCCGGCCTGGATTTTATGATGTTCCCGGATTGCGCTACGCTAATCCGGGCTACAAACGGGTGGCCTCAAAATCCCCGGTGGCGCTACCGCTTACCGGGGCTACAGCACTGTGCGGTTTGGTAGCCCGGGTAACGGACAGTTTCAGTAACCATGGGTACAAGATAGAGCTCTTAAGCTCACAATGGCACGGACCGTAGGCCGGATAAGGCGCAGCCGCCATCCGGCGCGAAAGTGGCTCTTTACCCGCAGTTATTGCCCGGCGGCGCTACGCTTGCGCGGGCCTACAGATCACATGCCAGGCGTAGCCCGGGTAAGGCGTAGCCGCTACCCGGGTAACGGACAGGGATTACTCGATACCTTTGCTGCGCAGGTAGTCTTCGTAGTTACCGCTGAAATCGATCACGCGTTCTGGGGTGATCTCCAGGACGCGGGTCGCCAGCGAGCTGACGAACTCGCGGTCGTGAGAAACGAAGATCAGGGTGCCCTGATACATCTCCAGCGCCATGTTCAGCGATTCGATCGATTCCATATCCAGGTGGTTGGTCGGTTCGTCCATGATCAGGATGTTTGGCTTCTGCATCATCAGCTTACCGAACAGCATGCGCCCTTTCTCACCACCAGAAAGGACTTTCGCCGGCTTTTTGATATCGTCCTGGCTAAACAACAGACGGCCGAGGATACTGCGTACCGCCTGCTCGTCGTCGCTTTCCTGCTTCCACTGGCTCATCCACTCGAAGACCGTCAGGTCGTTTTCGAACTCGTACTCATGATCCTGCGCGTAGTAACCAATTTGCGCGTTTTCAGACCATTTCACGGTGCCGTTGTCCGGCTGCAGTTCGCCTACCAGAGTTTTCAGCATGGTGGATTTACCCACGCCATTGGCGCCCAGAATGGCAATCTTCTCGCCCACTTCCAGCAACAGGTTGACCTTTTTGAACAGCGGACCTTCATCAAAGCCTTTGGTAAGGGCTTCCACTTCCAGCGCGTTACGGAACAGTTTCTTGTCCTGTTCGAAGCGGATAAACGGGTTCTGACGGCTGGAGGCTTTAACCTCTTCCAGCTTGATTTTGTCAATCTGGCGCGCGCGCGAGGTGGCCTGACGTGATTTAGAAGCGTTGGCGCTAAAGCGGCTAACGAAGGACTGCAGGTCCGCAATCTGCGCTTTTTTCTTGGCGTTGTCCGCCAGCAGACGCTCACGCGCCTGGGTGGCCGCGGTCATGTATTCGTCGTAGTTGCCCGGATAGACGCGCAGCTCGCCGTAGTCGAGGTCCGCCATGTGGGTGCAGACCATGTTCAGGAAGTGACGGTCGTGCGAGATGATGATCATGGTGCTGTCGCGATCGTTCAGCGTCTGCTCCAGCCAGCGGATGGTGTCGATGTCCAGGTTGTTCGTCGGTTCGTCGAGCAGCAGGATATCCGGATTGGAGAACAGCGCCTGCGCCAGCAGGACGCGCAGTTTCCAGCCCGGCGCGACTTCGCTCATCGGGCCGTAATGCTGTTCAACCGGAATGCCGACGCCGAGCAGCAGTTCGCCGGCGCGCGCTTCGGCGGAGTAACCGTCCATCTCGCCGTATTTGACTTCCAGGTCGGCCACTTTATAGCCGTCTTCCTCGCTCATTTCGGGCAGCGCGTAGATGCGATCGCGCTCTTGCTTCACTTCCCACAGCTCGCCGTGGCCCATGATAACCGTATCCAGCACGGTGAATGCTTCGAAGGCGAACTGATCCTGGCGCAGCTTACCGATACGCTCGTTCGGGTCGAGAGAAACGTTGCCCAGCGTCGGCTCGAGATCGCCGCCGAGGATCTTCATAAAGGTCGATTTACCGCTGCCGTTGGCGCCGATCAGACCATAACGGTTGCCGCCGCCAAATTTAACGGAGATATTTTCGAACAGCGGCTTACTGCCAAACTGCATGGTAACGTTGCTGGATACTAGCACGGGGATATCCTGAAAAAAGAGAATGAGGGGTGTGACACAACAGACATTATGCCAGCAAATGACACACTTTTCACGGCCTGCGGTAAATTCCGCCGCGGCGCTTGTGCTAAGGTCTTTGTCAGATGAGCCGCAGACCAGGGCTCAAACGGTTATTCTGTACGTCATTATGAGGAACCCCATGACCACCAGCCTACCGCGACACCCGGCTTTTTTATCCCTGCAGGGCGGTATCAATTTTCGCGACCTCGGCGGCCAGCGCGCCGCCGACGGACGCACGGTACGCAGCGGCAAGCTGCTACGCTCCGGCGCGCTAAATCGGTTGACGGCGGACGATCTCAACCATCTGGCGACGCTGCCGCTCAGTCGGGTGCTCGACTATCGCGACCCCGGCGAAGTGCAGCGCACCCCTGACAAGCTTAGCCCGCTCACTCACTATTTAAACGCGCCCGCTAATCCGCCGCTCGGCGATGTGAATGCGAAAGTCACCGAGCTGAATGCTGCCACCCTTAACGCGCTGAACGGGGAGCAGTTTATGCTGCAACTGTATCGCCAGTTGCCCTTTAATAACCCGGCCTATCGCCAGCTCGCCGCCTGGCTGACCACGCCTTTTGAAGGCGCTTTACTGCAACACTGCGCCGTCGGCAAAGATCGCACCGGCGTCGGCTGCGCGTTAACCCTGTTTGCCGTCGGATGCGACAGCGAGACGGTCATGGAGGAGTATCTGCTCACCCACGGCATGCTGACACAAGTGGAAGCCTGGATGCTGGAGATGCTGGGCAACGACCTGACGCCCCAGGGACGCCAGAGTCTGGCGGATATCCTGACGGTGAAAGAGTCCTATCTCGCCGCCGCGCTGTCAGCCATCCACCAGCGCTATGGCACGGTCGACGCCTGGCTGGCAGAAGAGTACCAGCTCACCGCCCCGGCACGCGCTTCGTTACAGGACCGGTTACTGGAAGGATAACCTCCCTGTCACCCGCGTGAGAGGCGGCGATTGCATCATCCGCCAGCCCCGTCAGCCGAGGCGACAGGGAAAAAAATGTGATTTCGTACACATCTGATTTACCTGTTTAGCGGAATGCACATATAATGCGCTCCCATCTACTGTCTCAATCATTAACAAAGGCCTGTGTGGCGTTGATTTCGCACACGACATTAAAGACTATGAAATTATCTACACTCTTAGCGGCAGCCTTCGCCCTCGTAGGCTTTTGCAATACAGCGTCTGCTGTCACCTATCCTTTGCCGACCGACGGCAGCCGTTTGGTTGGTCAGAATCAGGTCATCACCATTCCGGATGATAACAAGCAGCCGCTGGAATACTTTGCGGCGAAATATCAGATGGGGCTGTCCAACATGCTGGAAGCCAACCCGGGGGTGGACACCTATCTGCCAAAAGGCGGTAGCGTCCTGAACATCCCGCAGCAGCTGATCCTGCCGGACACCGTCCACGAAGGCATCGTCATCAACAGCGCCGAGATGCGTCTGTATTACTATCCGAAAGGCACCAACACCGTGATCGTTCTGCCGATCGGTATCGGCCAGTTAGGTAAAGATACGCCGATTAACTGGACCACCAAAGTCGAACGCAAGAAGGCCGGCCCGACCTGGACGCCGACCGCCAAGATGCACGCTGAATACGCCGCTGCCGGCAACCCGCTGCCAGCCGTCGTACCGGCCGGTCCGGATAACCCGATGGGTCTGTACGCGTTATATATTGGCCGTCTGTACGCCATCCACGGCACCAACGCTAACTTTGGTATTGGCCTGCGCGTGAGCCACGGCTGCGTGCGTCTGCGCAACGATGACATCAAATTCCTGTTTGAGAATGTGCCGGTCGGCACCCGCGTGCAGTTTATCGATGAGCCGGTAAAAGCGACCACCGAGCCGGACGGCAGCCGTTACATTGAGGTTCACAACCCGCTGTCGACCACCGAAGCGCAGTTCCAGGGCGGCGAAATCGTGCCGATCACCCTGACTCAGCCGGTACAGGCGATCACCAGCCAGTCTGATGTCGATCAGAACGTGGTTGAGCAGGCTATCCAGAACCGCTCCGGTATGCCGGTGCGTCTGAACTAAGTTCTGCATGACAAGAAAAACGGCGGGCCTGATGCCCGCCGTTTTTTTATCTGCATTTCCCCGGGCTGCGGCTGACGCCTTGCCTGGGTTACCAAACCTGACAACACCCTGGGCCTGCTAAGCGCTGCGCAAACAGGGGTCCCCGGTCTAGCCGTTATTCACCAGAATAATCCCGCCGTGATCGTAGCGATAGTGACAGTGGGCATACTCCAGCGGCGTACCGTCTTCGAGGTAGATCACCTGTTCAACCTCCAGCACCGGGTCGGTGAGGTCGCAGTGAAGATGTAATTTATCCAGTTCATCCGGCTTCATCGCCCGCACCACGCGGTAAGATCCCATCAGCTTCAGCCCCAGCGTCTCCTGGATATAGCGAAACACCGAGCTTTCCAGATGGCTTTTATTGAGCCCCGGCACTAGCCCCACCGGCATGACCGTCAGATCCAGCGACACCGGTTCCCCGTTGAGCAACCGCAGGCGAACGAAGTCATACACCGGCGCATCGGCGTCAATCAGCAGCGAACTCTGCTCTTTGTCGCTGGGAAAACGCACCTCAAAGCGCACCACTTCGCTTTGTACCTCGCCAAGATGCTCCCAGGTTTTGGTGGCGCCAAAATAGTCGCTGCCGGGCAACTCCCACTGCGACAGCTGGAGAAAATTTTTCCGCACAAAGGTACCCAGTCCTTTGCGGGTATAGATAAGCCCTTCGACGATTAACTGACGCATCGCCTGCTGGATCGTCATCCGGCTGGTGTTGAACTCCGCCGCCAGCGCAAACTGGTCGGGTAGCGGCGCGCTGGCAGGATACTGCTGGCTGATGATGCGTTTTTTTATTTCCCGCGCGATTTGCAGATACTTCGCCGTCATTCCCGGTCCTTTTACATTCTGTGTGTGGCTGGCGGACAGCATACTTGACCTGACCGCCAGGACACTGTTACATCGCTTCGCCGTTGCTGTGGATCACCTGCTTTAGCCACGCATAGCTCTTCTTCGGCACCCGCCGCAGATCCTTGAGGTCATGGTTCTCACGATTGACGTACACCACGCCGTAGCGCTTACGCATATCGCCCTGAGAGCTGAGGATATCGATTAATCCCCAGCCGAGATAGCCAATCACCTGCGCGCCGTCCTCAAATATCGCCGCTTTCATGGCGTTAATATGGTCGCGATGGTAGGCGATGCGGTAATCATCGGCAATGGGATGTTCGCCATCCCAGGATTCGATCACCCCGATGCCATTTTCAATCGGGAACACCGGTAGCCGCCAGTCATTGTAATAGCGGGTGATGATCATGCGAAATCCCAGCGGATCGATCTGCCAGTTCCATTCCGTCGCTTTCAGGTACGGGTTATCCTGATTACCGAATAGCATGTAATTGTTGACCGCCGTTCCCGGCGGGATCGCGTCGCTATTGAGCGCACGGCTGGCGTAATAGCTGAACGCAAGATAATCGACCTTCACCGTCGCCATCAGCGCGATATCTTCAGGGCGATAAATATCGTCAAAGCCTTGGCGAGCGACAAAATGCATCACTTCCGGGCTATAACCCTCGCCGGCGTAGGCGCGCAGCAGGTTCTGGTTTAAAAACTCGTCCAGTTGCTGGGCGCAGAGAATATCGCGTGGTTTGCAGGTAGCCGGATAGACCAGCGCATGGGCCAGCATTCCGCCCATCAGGCACTGCGGCTTCGTCTGATGCAGATAGTGGGTCAGATGGACATGCGCCATCATCACGTGGTGCTGGATCTGGTAGAGTTCGCGCAGCGTTTTATCGCCACGCAAATAGCCGGTGATCAGGAAGGCTTCCGGCGAATGGTAGAGGTTCTGTTCATTGAAGGTCAGCCAGTACTTCACCTTATCGCCGTAACAGTCGATCATCTTCTGGCCATAGCGGATAAAGGCGTCCATGACCCGGCGGTCGGTAAAACCGTTGTAACGCTCCGCCAGCGACAGCGGCATATCAAAGTGATACAGGCAGATCATCGGTTCAATACCGCGGGCAATGAGTTCATCGATAAACTGATGGTAGAACGCGATCCCCTCTTCATTGAATTCGCCGTCCCCTTCCGGGCACACCCGGCTCCAGGCGATCTGGAAGCGGTAGCAGTTCATGCCCAGATCCTGCATCAGATCGAAATCTTCGCGAAAGCGATGATAGGAGTCGGTCGCGACCTTCCAGTCCGAGGCGAATTCCGCCGGTTGACGAATATCGTACACCGACATCCCCTTGCCCCCCTCGTTCCACGCCCCCTCCGTCTGCATGCTGGAGACGGAATTACCCCATAAAAAATCTGCCGGTAGTGTGTTCTTCATGCTGCGCCTCGGTATATGACTAGTCATTTAACTGTAATGACTAGTCATATACAAAAGATCCGCCACCGAAGCAAAAGTCGGATCGTTTTCTGTGAGCCAGGCAAACAAAAAAGATCGCCGCAAGCGGCGATCTTTATAGGCACGGAAAAAACGGCGTTACTGCGCGTCAAGCTGATGACGACGATATTCCCCCTGTCGCTCCAGCATCCAGCCCGGATATTCGCGCGGCAGGGCGCTGACCGCGTCAAGCTGGCGCAACTCATCATCGCTCAGGCGGATAGCGGTCGCAGCGATGTTATCCTGCAACTGCTCGGCCCGTTTGGCGCCAATAATGACGCTGGTCACCGCCGGCTGATGCAGCAGCCACGCCAGGGCAATCTGCGCCACCGATACCCCTTTTGCTTCAGCTATCACCCGCATGACGTCGATGCAATCAAATGCGCGCGCTTTATCCACGGGCGGAAAGTCGAACGCCAGGCGACGACCACCCGCTTCCGCCTCGCCGTCGCGGCGGTATTTCCCGCTCAGCAGGCCGCCCGCCAGCGGACTCCAGACCATCAGGCCGAGTCCTTCGCTTTGCAGCATCGGCACCAGCTCACGTTCCAGGTCACGCCCGGCAATCGTGTAGTAGGCCTGCAGAGAAGCAAAGCGCGAGAGTCCAAGGCGTTCCGCGATGCCCAGCGCTTTGGCGATTTGCCAGGCCGCCCAGTTTGAAACACCGATGTAGCGCACATGCCCCTGCTGTACCAGGGTATCCAGGGCCGATAGCGTCTCTTCGATCGGCGTCGCCGGATCGAAGCCGTGCAATTGATAGAGATCGATATGATCGAGCTGCAGGCGGCGCAGGCTCTCCTTCACGCTGCCCATGATGTGGTACCGTGAGCTGCCGCGCGAGTTCACGCCGGCGGTGCCGGTTTCGCCAAACACTTTGGTCGCCACCACCACGTTTTCACGCGGGATTTTCAGGTTTTTCAGCGCCTGGCCGGTAATCTCTTCAGAGCGCCCTTCCGAGTAGACGTTGGCGGTATCGATAAAGTTGATCCCGGCGTCCAGCGCGCTGCCGACCAGCTGTTCGGCTTCAGCCTGGCGCAGCTGGCCGATTTTGCCCCACATCCCTTCTTCGCCGCCGAAGGTCATGGTGCCCAGGCACAGCTCAGAGACAAACAGACCGGTATTGCCCAGTTTTTGATATCGCATAGCACTCTCCTCAACAGGATGGTTAACGTCAGCGGTATAGTTATACCGCTGTGTCGAGGCGTGCGAATGGGGTGTTTCTGTCAGTTTCTTGCCCAATTCTGCAGAAATCAGGCGCAGAGTTTAAAGAGCCAATAGCCGCTGATGGCCGCCCATAGCAGCATAGGAATGGAGTAAAGATGGAAGCGCCACCAGATCCGCCGATCGCTGGCCATGCGCAGGGCGATGATATTGGCCAGCGATCCTGGCAGCAGACCAAAGCCGCCCACGTTAACCGCCCAGGCAAGCAGTATCGACGGCGGGACATAGTTGAGCAGCAGAATGGTCGAGGGCACATTACTGATCACCTGAGACAGGCCGATGGCGGTCAGCCACAGTCCGCCGCCGGAAAGCGTCCCGACGCCGCTCAGCACATGATGCAGCGCCGGAAGCTGGGTCAGCAGGTGGACGTCGATAAACATCACCATAAACACCAGCAGCAGCGACCAGTCCACATGGACGATCACCGCCCGGGCCAGAATCAGGAAGCCCAGCAGCACCAGCGCCAGCCCCCACAGCGCCTGATTCATCTCCAGCGCGGTCAGGAACACCAGATACAATCCCAGACAGCTCCAGACCAGCTTAGGCTGCCACGATGGCGCCTTATCGCTACTCTGGTAGCTAAGCCGGTTTGCCGGGAAACAGAACCAGCACAGCACCAGCAGGGTCAACATCATTGCCGCCGCCAGGGGTAACATCTCGCCGATAAACCCGACGAAAGAGAGGCCGGACCGTCCCCACAGCAAAATGTTCTGCGGGTTGCCGATCGGCGTCAGCAGCGACCCGGCGTTAACCGCCAGCGCTTCGAAGATAATCAGACGGTTAACCGGGATCGCACACCACTTTTTCAGCGTCAGCGTCAGCGGCACCACAATAAACAGGGCCACATCGTTGGTCAGGAAGGTGGACAAAAGCGCTGCCGCCAGCACCATAAAGATGGCCAGCTGGCGCTCAGTCACGAAGCGGCGGGCCATTTTCCGCCCCAGCACGTCAAAGTAGCCGCTCAGTTCAATGCCCTTGGTCAACAGCATCAGGCCGCTGAGCGTGATGATGGTATGCCAGTCAATGGCCGCCGGCCAGCTTGCCGGGACAAACGGCACGATGGCGCTGAGCACGCAGGCGATAATCAGCAGCAGGTGTAAAAAACGGTCGCGCAGCAGCGACTGAACAAAGGGAAGAGTCATGCTTCCTGGGATCCCTGTTTCTGGGTAAATTTCAGGAACATCGCCAGCGTCTCTTCACTCACGTGATGCTCCATTCCCTCCGCATCGCGGCGGGCGATTTCCGGACTGACGCCAATGGCCAGCAGAAAGTTTTCCACAATCTTGTGGCGTTCGCGACTTTCCTGGGCCAGCTTTTCCCCTTCCGGGGTTAAGAAGATCCCGCGCCAGGGGATCTGTTCGATCAGACCCACGCTGGCCAGGCGTTTGAGCATTTTGGCGACCGTGGGCTGCGAAACGCCAAGACGCGCCGCCATATCCACCTGGCGCGCCTCCCCCACTTCGTTGATCAGATCGGAGATCAGCTCCACATAGTCATCGATCAGTTCGCGGCGATGCGCTTCCCGCACCTGACGGAACCCCTCAACGTGCTCTTCAACATTTACTAACTGCGTCACTTTTTTTGTTATTGGCTTACCTGCGCGACGGTTCATTGTGCTTCCTCATTCGTGTGACGCGTCAAGCATCATATAAAAAGATCCACATTGTAATGGATTGCGCCAAGAGCACAAAAAATTAACGTTTTAGCCATAGCTATAAAATATAGCCTGTGCTATATCTGTATGTAATGCAAACAGCCATCATGGATTGACGGCGTGAACAGGCAGGAGGAGAGCAGATGAACGAATTCAAGAGGTGCTTAAACGTGTTTAGCCATTCCCCCTTTAAAGTACGATTAATGCTGATCGGTATGCTGTGCGAGATGATCAACGGTAAACCACAGCAGGACAAACCCCATTCCTAAGGCGGCGTCGCGGTACGCCGCTTCATTTTTCTGTCATCTTCTGCCGGTAAAATGACCGGTTTCCCCCGTTTCCCTGACCTTTTTTCAAGTTTTGTAAGCGCCCTCGCAAAACAATCTGTTATGTCTGGTTGACCTTACCATTTACAAGCCCTATCTTTGCACAGCCCTGCCACATTCGCGGCTCGCAGAGACCCTCTTCACGCACTGTCCAGCAGGTTTTACCCCTTGTCGCCAGGGGATGCGCATGGCCTCTTTTTGATTGTTTACTATGAATGTCACCACCCTGAAAGATACGCTGGTCGCCCGCCGACTGGCACTGAACCCATGGACAGGATTCTACTTTTTACAATCGCTGTTGATTAACCTGGCGCTGGGCTATGAATTTAGCCTGCTCTATACCGTGGCATTTACCTGCGTGTTACATCTTCTGTGGCGCGCTTTTCCGCGCGTCCAGAAAGGGGTAGTCGGCGCCTATTCGCTGCTGGCGGCCCTGTATTACCCCTTTGGCCAGGCTTACGGCGCCCCCAATTTCAACACCTTGCTGGCGCTGCACGCGACCAACGTGGAAGAATCTACGGAAATTCTGACCATCTTCCCGTGGTACAACTATCTGCTGGCGGTCTTCATTTTCGCACTGGGGATCATTGCGGTCCGCCGCAGGATCGTTGAGCCCTCCCGCTGGGGAAAAATGGAGACCCTGGGCCTGCTGTTCAGCGTCGGGATCTTCTTTCTGCAGCCGGTGCAAAACCTCGCCTGGGGCGGCGTGTTCAAGGTGATTGACACCGGTTATCCGGCCTTTCGTTTTGTGAAAGACGTGGTGGTGAATAATAACGAGGTGCTGGACGAGCAGGCGCGAATGGCGCAGCTGGCCGGCATGAAAGACAGCTGGCACGTGCTGGCGGTGAAGCCAAAGTACCATCTCTATGTGGTGGTGATTGGCGAGAGCGCCCGTCGCGACGCCCTCGGCGCCTTCGGCGGCCACTGGGATAACACGCCGTTTGCCAGCTCAGTAAACGGTTATCTGTTTAACAACTATGTCGCCGCCAGCGGCTCGACGCAGAAATCGCTCGGCCTGACGCTTAACCGGGTGGTCGACGGCAAACCGCAGTTTCAGGATAACTTTGTCACCCTCGCCAACCGCGCGGGTTTCCAGACCTGGTGGTTCTCCAACCAGGGGCAGATTGGCGAGTACGACACCGCTATCGCCAGCATCGCCAAACGTGCGGATGAAGTCCAGTTCCTGAAAAACGGCGATTTCGAGGCCAATAAAAATACTCAGGACGAGCAGTTATTAAAGCTGACCGAGCAGGTACTCTCTACGCAGCGCACCCAGCCGCAGCTGATTGTCCTGCATCTGATGGGCTCTCACCCGCAGGCCTGCGATCGGACCAAAGGCAAGTACACGGTTTTCGTCCAGTCGAAAGAGACCTCCTGTTATCTCTACAGCATGACGCAGACCGATTCGCTGCTGGCTAAGCTATACAGTCAGTTGCAAAACTCCGGCGATACCTTTTCACTGACCTACTTTTCCGATCATGGTCTGGCGTTCAAGGAGCGGGGAAAAGAGGTGCAGTATCTGGCGCATGACGATAAGTTCCAGCAGAACTTCCAGGTGCCGTTTATGGTGCTGTCCAGCGATGACAAAGCGCATAAAGTGATTAAAGCGCAGCGCTCAGCGAATGATTTCCTCAGTTTCTTCTCCCAGTGGACCGGGATCAAGGCGGCGGAAATCGTCCCGCGCTATCGTTTTATCTCTGAGCAAAAGGCCGGTCCGGTGTACATCACCAACTTCCAGCTGCAGAAGGTGGACTACGCTCACCTCGGTACCGATGAGTTCACCGTCAATTAATCGTGCAGGCCCGGCCAGTCGCTCAGGCTGGCCGGCAACAGGCAAAAAAAATCCGCCCCGAAAGGCGGATTTTTTATATCACCGGAGTGATTAGAAGCGGTAACCCACGCCAGCAATCCAGGTACCGACGTCAACGTTACGAATACGAGACTGCTCGTAGGAGAAGTCCAGAGCAACGTTTTCGATCGGGTTGAACTGCAGACCAGCACCGTAGGAGAAACCGTAGTCGCTCATATCGGATTTCTGGTTCGGGAAGTTGTTGTTCTGGAATTTACCGTAACCAACACCCACTACACCGTAGATGCTTGCCCAGTCGTTCAGACGGTAAGCCGGACCTGCGGTGATGCCGTAGTACTGACCTTTGTTGTAAGTACCGTTGCTGGTGTTATCCTTTTCGGTGTAGGTGAAGGAACCGATAACGCCCAGCGGGTTGTTATCTTGCTCGTAACGGTATTTCAGGTTGAAACCGCCAGCTTTGTTCGCTTTACCCTGCATGTCGCTCTGCGCGTAACCGCCGGTTACGGTAGAAGTTGCAGCAAATGCAGTGGTACCTACGGATGCAGCCAGAACAACGGCCAGTGCTGAAAGACGTGCAATTTTATTCATAACCACCTCAAATGTGTTTCTAATAAGTCCTAAGCCTTAAATATATCAAAAACTTTTGGGAAACTCTTTGGAGTTTACATTGTCTAACATACTTTTTCATGTAACCAAAAGTTTCCATATTTCTATAACAATATGGAAAACAACAATTTTTGGCGTTAACGTACATCTTAACGCTCATTAAGAAATTCGCAAGCATCCAGATTAATCTTAATCACCTGGCGAATTTCTCAGCAATGTGCGCCATTCTACTGTTTTTGCCTCTGTTTTTTTCAACATTAGCTCAACCGTCAGCAGGTTATTCCAGTACACTGGCACTTTTACGACTTTTGACAAAACCTGACAGGAGAAAGGATGCCCGGTCCATCCCGAAAAGCGGCGGCATGGTTGCCGATTCTGGTGATTTTAATCGCCATGACCTCGATTCAGAGCGGCGCATCGCTCGCCAAATCGCTGTTCCCGTTGGTCGGCGCCCCGGGGGTCACCGCCCTGCGCCTGGCGCTCGGGACGCTGATTTTGGTGGTCGTGTTCAAGCCATGGCGGTTACGTTTCTCCCCGGCGCAGCGCGTGCCGCTGCTACTGTACGGCCTGGCGCTCGGCGCGATGAACTATCTCTTTTATTTATCCCTGCAGCGTATTCCGCTCGGCGTGGCGGTAGCCCTGGAGTTTACCGGCCCGCTGGCGGTGGCGCTGTTTGGTTCGCGCCGACCGCTGGATTTTGTCTGGGTGGCGCTGGCGATCCTCGGACTGTGGTATCTCCTGCCGCTGGGGCAGAATGTGGCGCAGGTCGATTTAACCGGCGCGCTCTTTGCCCTGGGCGCCGGCGCCTGCTGGGCGGTCTATATTCTGACCGGGCAGCGCGCCGGTGAAGAGCATGGGCCAGCCACGGTGGCGATGGGGTCGCTCATCGCCTCGCTGGTGTTTGTTCCGTTAGGCATGGCGCAGGCTACGGATACACTGTGGCAATGGTCGCTGCTGCCGATGGGGCTGGGGATTGCTATTCTCTCAACCGCGCTGCCCTACTCTCTCGAAATGATGGCCTTGACGCGCCTGCCGACGCGCACCTTCGGCACGCTGATGAGCCTTGAACCAGCATTAGCCGCCCTTTCCGGTATGGTCTTCCTCGGCGAAACGTTGAAGCTCTCCCAGACCCTGGCGCTGGGCGCGATCATTATCGCCTCGATGGGCGCCACGCTGACCATGCAGCGACAAAGTAAAATCGAGCAAGTCGATATCAATTAACATTCTGTTACGCCGCCGGCCCGTGAGAAATCCGGGCCGTTCAGCTAAATATAACCCTATGATATTTAGCGACTTTCAAAATAACCAACCACTTTGCGCTATCGAAGTGATATGGCCTGCCGATGCCTCACTCTTTGAAACCCTTGCTATACTTAGTCCCGAAGTTACCTGGGACAACGCTCCACATCATTCAGATTTGAAGTGTGACGAGCATCAATATCAAGAGGATATGAAACGATGAGTACCGCAAAACTGGTTAAATCAAAAGCATCTAATCTGGTCTATACCCGCAACGATGTCGCTGACAGCGAAAAGAAAGCGACCATTGAGCTGTTGAATCGCCAGGTGATCCAGTTCATTGACCTGTCACTTATCACCAAGCAGGCACACTGGAATATGCGCGGTGCGAACTTTATCGCCGTGCACGAAATGCTGGATGGCTTCCGTACCGCGCTAACCGAGCACCTGGACACCATGGCGGAGCGCGCCGTGCAGCTGGGCGGCGTCGCACTGGGCACCACTCAGGTCATTAACAGCAAAACGCCGCTGCAGAGCTACCCGCTCGATATCCATCACGTTCAGGATCACCTGAAAGCGCTGGCTGACCGCTATGCCGTCGTCGCTAACGATGTGCGCAAGGCGATCGATGAAGCCAAAGACGAGGATACTGCGGATATTTTCACCGCGGCCTCCCGCGATCTGGATAAATTCCTGTGGTTCATTGAAGCGAATATCGAGTAAGGCTTTGCCGCCGGCCGCAGCGCGGTCGGCGGCGCCTTTACTTTTCTCGCCCACCTTTCTGTTTTCCGTTCTATCCGTTTCCCCTTCTATGCTTTTCGCCCCCCTGCTGGCCATGCACTGTTTTAGGGCGCCAAATTGATGAAAATGCGCGCAAAAGTAAAACAATTGTAATAATCACCTCACACAATCGTTACGTTGAGATTGTTTTCCCATCAGGGTTTGCGCTAAAAATGTGCTCGTTATTCAGCAACTCTATAACGCACCAAAGTGACGCCCCATCATGGTGCAGTGAGTGCCTGTCATGATCGAAATTGTGCAACCGCTCGCGCTTCGTTTGTTGAAAAACAACAGCTTGTAAAAGTGGCACGATTTTTTCATTAGGCTAGTCGTTCTCGCAGGGGATCGTCCCGTGGATATAAAAGGAAATGCTATGAAGTCTGTATTTAAAGTTTCACTGGCTGCACTGACCCTGGCTTTTGCGGTTTCTTCCCATGCCGCCAATAAGACCCTGGTTGTCGCCACCGATACGGCGTTCGTCCCGTTCGAATTTAAGCAAGGCGATAAATATGTCGGGTTTGACGTTGACCTGTGGGCGGCTATCGCCAAAGAGCTGAAGCTCGACTACACCCTGAAGCCAATGGACTTCAGCGGCATTATCCCGGCGCTGCAAACTAAAAATATCGATCTGGCGCTGGCCGGGATCACCATCACCGACGAACGTAAAAAAGCGATCGACTTCTCCGACGGCTACTACAAAAGCGGCCTGCTGGTGATGGTCAACGCCAATAATAACGACATCAAAGATGTGAAAGATCTGAACGGTAAAGTGGTCGCGGTGAAGAGCGGTACCGGCTCCGTTGATTACGCGAAAGCCAATATCAAAACCAAAGATCTGCGTCAGTTCCCGAACATCGATAACGCCTATATGGAACTGGGTACCGGCCGCGCTGATGCCGTGCTGCACGATACGCCAAATATTCTGTACTTCATCAAAACCGCAGGCAACGGCAAGTTCAAAGCGGTAGGCGAATCACTGGAAGCGCAAAACTACGGTATCGCTTTCCCGAAAGGCAGCGACGAGCTGCGTGAGAAAGTGAACGGTGCGCTGAAAACGCTGCGCGAGAATGGTACCTACAACGAAATTTATAAAAAATGGTTCGGCACTGAACCAAAATAATAAGAACACACTTCGCCAGACGCAGCTCCGGCGACATCACAACGGTCTTCCGGCACAGACTCGGCGGGAGACCGTATTTTGGCGGAGGATTTCCTCTGCTCTCGACACGGTAACAGGAACGTATTATGCAGTTTGACTGGAGTGCCATCTGGCCTGCCATTCCGATTTTGCTGGAAGGCGCCAAAATGACGCTGTGGATTTCCGTCCTCGGCCTGGCCGGCGGCCTGATAATCGGTCTGGTGGCCGGTTTCGCCCGCTGCTTCGGCGGCTGGATCGCCAACCACATCGCACTGGTGTTTATTGAAATCATTCGCGGCACCCCGATTGTGGTGCAGGTCATGTTCATCTACTTTGCGCTGCCGATGGCCTTTAGCGACCTGCGCATCGACCCCTTCTCCGCAGCGGTAGTGACCATCATGATTAACTCGGGCGCCTATATCGCGGAAATTACCCGCGGCGCGGTGCTGTCCATTCATAAAGGCTTCCGCGAAGCGGGCCTGGCGCTGGGCCTGTCGCGTCGCGAAACCATTCGCCACGTGATCCTGCCGCTGGCGCTACGCCGCATGCTGCCGCCGCTGGGCAACCAGTGGATTATCAGCATCAAGGATACCTCGCTGTTCATCGTCATCGGCGTCGCCGAACTGACCCGTCAGGGACAGGAGATCATCGCGGGCAACTTCCGCGCCCTGGAAATCTGGAGCGCCGTTGCTGTTATCTACCTGATTATCACCCTGGTCCTGAGCTTTATTCTGCGTCGTCTTGAAAGAAGGATGAAAATCCTGTGATTGAATTTAAAAACGTCTCCAAGCACTTTGGCCCGACCCAGGTGCTGCACGATATCTCCCTGAAAATTAATCAGGGTGAAGTGGTGGTCATTATCGGCCCGTCCGGCTCCGGTAAATCGACGATGCTGCGCTGCATCAATAAACTGGAAGAGATCACCAGCGGCGATCTGATTGTCGATGGCTTAAAGGTCAACGATCCGAAGGTGGACGAACGTCTGATTCGTCAGGAAGCCGGGATGGTGTTCCAGCAGTTTTACCTGTTCCCGCACCTGACGGCGCTGGAAAACGTGATGTTTGGCCCGCTGCGGGTACGTGGCGCCAGCAAGCAGGCGGCAGAGAAGCAGGCGAAAGATCTGCTGGCGAAAGTCGGCCTGGCCGAGCGCGCGCATCACTATCCGTCTGAACTCTCCGGCGGCCAGCAGCAGCGTGTGGCCATTGCCCGCGCGCTGGCGGTGAAGCCAAAGATGATGCTGTTTGATGAACCGACCTCCGCGCTCGACCCGGAACTGCGCCATGAAGTGCTCAAGGTGATGCAGGATCTGGCTGAAGAGGGGATGACGATGGTGATCGTAACCCACGAAATCGGCTTTGCCGAAAAAGTGGCTTCGCGATTGATCTTTATCGACAAAGGACGCATTGCTGAAGACGGCAACCCGCAGGAGCTGGTGAAGAATCCGCCAAGCCCGCGCCTGCGCGAATTCCTGCAGCACGTCGCCTGACCCGCAACGGCTCTCTTCCTCCGCGGAGAGAGCCGCTTTTCCAGATTCCTCTTCCCTCCCCTTCCGCCATCGGCTTCTATACTTACCCGTTTACGTTGCAACGGAGGTGCCTATGCCGTGGATCCTGCTTTTGCTCGCTGCACTGTTTACTGCCCCGCTTTCCGCCGCCGCCCTGCCCAGCGTGCCGACAGCTAACGCCGATAAAACCAGCGCCAGCGAACCCGATGCGGAACAGAAAAGAGCGGCCTACGCCGCGCTGGCTGACGTGCTGGCTAACGACAGCGCCCGTCAGGAGCTCATTGACCAGCTGCGTAAAGCAGCCGCCACGCCGCCGCCAGACAGCACCCCGACGCTGACGCCGCCGGCGGTGAAAGAAGAGACCACGGTGCTGGAGAACGTCACGCAGATCAGCCGGGAATACGGCGAGCAGCTCTCGTCTCGCTTCTCTCAACTGTGGCGCAATATCACCGGCTCACCGCATAAACCTTTTAATTCGCAAACCTTCACCAGCGCGGCCTGGCATTTTTTACTGCTGGCCGGCCTGGTCTTTGCCTTCTGGTGGCTGGTGCGTCTTGCGGCGCTGCCGCTGTATCGCAAAATGGGTGAATGGGGGCGGCATAAAAACCGCGATCGCGGAAACTGGCTCCAGCTGCCCCTGACCATCGCCGGGGCGTTTGTTATCGACCTGCTGCTGCTGGCGCTGACCCTGTTTGTCGGCCAGTTGTTAAGCGATCGCCTGAATGGTAATAACCCCACCATCGCCTTCCAGCAGAGTCTTTTCCTCAACGCCTTCGCGTTGATCGAGTTTTTTAAAGCCATTCTGCGGCTCATTTTCTGCCCGCGCATCCCGGCGCTCCGGCCTTTTAACCTCAGCGACGAAGCCGCGTCATACTGGAGCCTGCGCCTGAGCGCGCTCAGCAGCCTGATTGGCTATGGCCTGATCGTCGCGGTGCCGATTATCTCCAATCAGGTGAATGTTCAGGTTGGCGCGCTGGCTAACGTCGTCATCATGCTGTGCATTACGCTGTGGGCGCTGTACCTGATTTTTCATAACAAGACCTTGATTACGCAGGGGCTAATCCATCTGGCCGACCGTTCGCTCTCCTTCTTTAGCCTGTTTATCCGCGCCTTCGCGCTGGTCTGGCACTGGCTGGCCTGCGCCTACTTTGTGGTGCTCTTTTTCTTCTCCCTGTTCGACCCGGGCAATAGCCTGAAATTCATGATGGGCGCCACCCTGCGCAGCCTGGCCATTATCGGCGGCGCGGCGCTGGTGTCCGGCATCCTGTCGCGCTGGATAGCCAAAACCATCACCCTGTCACCCGCCACCCAGCGCAATTATCCTGAGCTGCAAAAGCGGCTGAATGGCTGGATCTCCGCCTCGCTGAAGGCCGCGCGCATTCTCACCGTCTGCGTCGCCGTCATGCTGCTGCTGAGCGCCTGGGGCCTGTTTGACTTCCGCGAATGGCTGCATAACGATGCCGGGCAAAAAACGGTGGATGTGCTGATCCGCATCGCCCTCATCCTCTTCTTCTCTGCCATCGGCTGGACGGTGCTGGCCAGCCTGATCGAAAACCGGCTGGCCTCGGATATCCATGGTCGCCCGCTGCCCAGCGCGCGGGCCCGAACGCTGCTGACCCTGTTTCGCAACGCGCTGGCGGTGGTGATCAGCACCATCACGGTGATGATCCTGCTTTCGGAGATTGGGGTTAACATTGCGCCGCTGCTGGCGGGCGCCGGGGCGTTAGGGCTGGCGATTTCGTTTGGCGCGCAAACGCTGGTTAAAGATATTATCACCGGCATATTTATCCAGTTTGAGAACGGGATGAATACCGGCGACCTGGTCACCATCGGCCCTTTGACCGGCACCGTGGAACGAATGTCGATTCGCTCCGTGGGGGTACGGCAGGATACCGGCGCCTATCACATTATTCCCTGGTCCTCGATCACCACTTTTGCCAACTTCGTGCGCGGCATTGGCTCGGTAGTCGCCAACTATGATGTCGACCGTCATGAGGATCTGGATAAAGCCAGCCAGGCGCTGAAGGCGGCGGTGGACGATCTGCTGGCCCAGGAGGAGATCCGCGGCCTGATCATTGGCGAACCGTCGTTCGCCGGGCTGGTGGGGCTGAGCAATACCGCCTTTACGCTACGCGTCAGCTTCACCACCCTGCCGCTGAAGCAGTGGACGGTGCGCTTTGCCCTCGACACTCAGGTGAAAAAGCACTTCGATCGCGCCGGGGTTCGCGCCCCGGTACAGACCTGGCAACAGCTGCCGATGCCGGGCTCAGACAGCCCGGCCGCCGAGTAGTTAGAACGGACGGCGGCGTTTGGCGTCGTCCATAAAGCTCCAGGCGATAAAGCGGCTCTGCTTTTGACCCTGGGCCATCTCTTTTTTCACCACTTTCACGGCCCCAACCTCGGTCAGCAGGCGGTAGAGCGGCGGCAGATTGTCGCCGCGCGACACCAGCGAGGTAAACCATTTAACCTGGCGGGCGAAGGCCTGACTTTCGCGGATCATCTGCGAGATAAAGGCCACTTCGCCTCCTTCGCACCACAGCTCCTGCTGCTGACCGCCAAAGTTAAGCGCGCTGTCGGCGCCGAGTCCGAGATTGCGGCGCTTGCGCTCACCGCCCGCCCGGGCGCTCTCTGCGGAGTCATGGAACGGCGGATTACACAGCGTGGCGTCATAGGTCTCGTTTTTGTGGATCACGCCGTGGAAGATGGCCTGGCTCTCTTTTTGCCGACGCAGACGGATCTGCCGGGTCAATCCGGGGTTGCCATTGACAATCGCCTGCGCGCTGGCGAAGGCTTCCGGGCTGATTTCGCTGCCGGTAAAGCGCCAGCCGTACTCGTGAACGCCGATCAGGGGATAGATGAGGTTGGCACCCGTACCAATATCAAGGATCGTGGCTTGCTTCGGCACCTCGCCACTATCCTGCGCCAGCAGATCCGCCAGATGATGAATATAATCGGCACGCCCGGGCACCGGCGGACAGAGAAAACCGTCAGGAATGTCCCAGTGTTTGACCGCGTAGAAATGCGCCAGCAGCGCTTTATTCAACGCCTTTACTGCCTGCGGATTGGCAAAATCAATGGTCTGCTCACCCAGCGGATTGAGCGTAATGTATCCCTGCAGGTCAGGATGTGCCTGGCAGAGCGCAGGCAGGTCGTAGCGTTGATGGTGGCGGTTACGCGGGTGTAACCCCGGTTTCTGGGCTTTCATGACAATCTCCTTTGAACAGCCGCGTAAGATACCCGTTGACGGCGGCGCGGTAAATAAGGGAGTCTGGATATCTCCTTTATCCGTGACAGGTGCAGCATGTACTTTTATCAACCTTCGCAGGGCCACGGCCTGCCGCACGACCCGCTGAACGCGATAATCGGGCCTCGCCCGATAGGCTGGATCGCCTCGCAGGACGCCGAGGGCCAGCGAAATCTGGCGCCATACAGCTTTTTTAACTGCTTTAACTATCGCCCGCCGATCATTGGTTTCGCCAGCAGCGGCTGGAAAGACAGCGTGCGAAATATCGTCGAAACAAAGGAGTTCGTCTGGAACCTGGCGACGCGACCGCTGGCCGTGGCGATGAATGAAACGTCTGCCTCGATCCCGCACCATGAGGACGAGTTCGTGCGCGCCGGTCTCACCGCCGCCGCCAGCCGCCTGGTCAGCGCCCCCCGGGTCGCGGAGAGTCCGGTGAACTTTGAGTGCCGTCTGTCGCAATGTATTCAACTCACCACCGCCGACGGTAACCCTGTTGATACGTGGCTGGTGCTCGGCGAAGTGGTCGCCGTGCATATTGATGAATCACTGCTGGACAACGGCATCTATCAAACCGCCCGCGCCCAGCCGATCCTGCGCGCCGGAGGTCCGAGCGCCTATTACAGTATTGATGATAGTCTGCGTTTTGACATGATCCGCCCTGACGCCCGCTAAATAATCTACCGGCCAGAGTACCGCTGCCCTGCGCCGGTAGCCTACAAAACGCCTTGTTTTGCATTAAAAATCCCCTATCGCACGGTCTGGAAAGACCTACACTTAAGCTATGTCCCATGCTGTTTATGAGGATATGCTGATGAAAATCATCTCGCTGCTATTCGCCGCTGCGCTCACCGCTCATGCCGCCGCAGCCTCTCCCCTGCCACCGACACCCGTACTGCCCTATGCCGGGCCGCTCCGCCCTGTCGGCACCGTCTCCGCCTCCGGTGCCAGCACCCTTGATGATCTGGTGGCCGCCCTCGCGGATAAGGCCCACCGCCAGGGGGCGATAGCCTGGCGGGTCAATGCCGCCAGCAGCGGTAACCGACTGCACGGTTCAGCTATAATTTATCAATAACCTTTCACAGGAGGCAGACGATGGCATCAGGTTGGGCAGGCGATGGGGCCGTTCAGGATCAGATCGACAGCACCATTGACGATGCGGTGGCTCGCGCGCGCCGCGAGCTTCCGCGCGGCGAAAGCAACAAATTTTGTGATGAATGTGGGGAGCCGATTCCGGAGGCCCGTCGACAGGCCATCCCAGGGGTCAGATATTGCGTGAAGTGCCAGCAGGAGAAAGATTTACATAACAATACATTTTCAGGATATAATCGCCGCGGATCCAAGGATAGCCAGCTACGCTGACTTTCCTTTACCGTTCATGACAGCCTTTCGCATTATCTTTTCGCGCACATTTTTTGGCGGAAAAAGTCGCAATATGTGCCCTTAAACGCGTCGGTCTTCCTCGCTACGCTTCGTGACGAAAAGAATGAGAAATAATTTATTAATAATCAGTAAATTATTAATCATTCAAAAAATTCGATGAAGACTGTGAATTTCCTTCGATTTTATCTCCCGCAAAAAAGCGTGATACTTATCACATCGACGGAACATCGTCCCCTGAACAGAACAACCTGCGAGAGATTAACTATGAAAAACATCAAATATGCTGCCGCTGCCATCGCTCTGACCGCCCTTTCCTTCGGCGCCTTTGCCGCCGAACCGGTCACCCCCGCTCAGGCTGAAAGCATGAATAAAATCGGTGTGGTGTCTGCGCAAGGCGCAACCACTTTAGATGGTCTGGAAGCAAAACTGGCTGCTAAAGCCGAAGCCGCTGGCGCGACCGGCTACAGCATTACTTCCGCTAACACCAACAACAAACTGAGCGGTACTGCGGTTATCTATAAATAATCGCTGTTCCCTCTGTAAGCCACTGAATTAACCCTGAAAAGACCTTTAATACCCTTGCCTTGCCCGTCCGAGCCACCGGACGGGCTTTTTTTTATCCTGCAGATCCGATCACCAGCAGTCGTTGACGCGGCTGAGGCCCTGCTCCAGGGTGGTGACTTCCCCGCTGGCCAGCAGACAACAGGCAAGCTGAATTTTCAACGAGTGGGGCACCGGTTCGACGCCGGCGACGCAGCGCTCGATCCAGCGCGCCGTGACCTCGGGATCTTTCGAGGCCGGCAGGACCACCGCCTCCGCTGCCGTCTCAGTCTGGCGTTCGTACAGCACCCGCACGCCCTGCTCATCGATCAGGCTGATCTGCGGGCAGCGCTGCGGGTTGGCATACACTTCGCCCTCGGTACCGTGCATCAACAGCGCGCGGCCACCGGTCTCACGAAAGAAGTTCGCCACCCGCGGAACATATTCCGGATGCGACACGCTGGAGAGACGCAATGCCTCCGCTTCGCCAAACGGTGTAGCCAGCTTGGCCAGGGTATGGGCGCTGTTGCGCACGCCCATCCGCCAGCGCATCGCCAGCTGTTTCTCCAGCGGCGGACAGAAAGCCCCCACCGGGATATACACCGGTTCATGGCCCTCCAGCTGCGCCTGAGCCTGTCCGGCGTGCCGGGTGGCCGGAATATCCAGCAGGGTAAAAATGGTCTCGGTCAGCACCCGGGTGGGATCGTGACTGACGCCGTGAACCACCACCGGAAACCCCAGCTTGTGCAGAAGCATCGCCAGCAGCGGCGTCAGGTTCGCCTGCTTGCGCGCGCCGTTGTAGCTGGGGATGACAATCGGCATCGGCTTGCCGGCCGGCGGGGTCAGGCGCAGCGTATGCTGCTGCATCGCCGCGTAAAACCCTTTCATCTCCGCTTCGCCTTCGCCTTTGATGCGCAGGGCGATTAATATTCCCCCCAGCTCCAGCTCCGGCACCTCGCCGTCCAGCATCCGTGCATAGAGCGCACGGGCGGTCTCTTCATCGAGGTCGCGGGCATGATTCTTACCGCGACCCACCTCTTTTATAATTTTGCTGTACTCCATGGCTCCCCCTGGTGCATCACGCGCCGGCGTCAGCGACGTTTGCGGCCTGACTGTTTTGCTGTCTGTTTTGCTTTCCGTTTTACTATAACCTCCGGGACGCCCGGCTGCTCTATGGGAAAAACAGGTAACGCGTTCAGTAGACGCGCGCCATAGTTTTTGGTCAACAGACGCTTATCGTAAATCACCACCTCTCCCCAGCAGTGATGGCTGCGGATCAGACGCCCCACCTGCTGAATAAGATTAAAGGAGGCGCTGGGCAAACTCTGTACCTCGAAAGGGTAACGATTAAGGCTTTTCAGCCATTCGCCTTCGGTGATCACCACCGGGCTGTCGATGGGCGGAAAGGCGATTTTATGGATATGTACCTGGCTTAGCAGATCGCCCTTTAAATCCAGCCCTTCGGCAAAGGACTGCAGACCCACCAGCACGCTGCGCTCGCCGCTTTCCACCCGTTTGCGATGCAGCTCCACCAGCCGATAGCGCGGCTGGTCGCCCTGCACCAGCAGCATCAGGCGCAGATCGGTCACATGCTCCAGGAAGCGGTTCATCGCCCGCCCGCTGGCAAACAGCACCAGCATCCCGAGATGTTTCTTGCTCTCTACCTGCTGGCGAAAATAGGCCGCCATCTCGGCAATGTGCTGCTCTTCGTTATCCATCAGCGGTTCATAGCGCATTTGAGGAATAATAATTTTCCCCTGCTCCACGTGGTTGAACGGCGAATCCAGCGCCACGAAGCGGTCACCCGCTTTCTCCTTCAGACCACTCATCTCCTGCAGGCGCGAGAAGCTGTTTAGCGAGCGCAGCGTCGCTGACGTCACGACGATATGCGGTACGCTGCGCCACAGCAGCCGTTCCAGCTGATCGCTGACGCGGATGCCGACACAGTGGAACCAGACATGGATCTGGCCGTCGCGCACCACTCGCGTCGCCCATTTGGTTACCGGCGCGCCTGAGGATTGCGCCAGCGACGCCAGGCGCCATAGCTTGCTTTGGCTTTCAAACATGCCGAGCGCGCGGTTCATCTGCAGCAGCACCCGATGCAGGCGCACCACGTCATGGCTGCCGGTCTTTTCGCTGAGATCGTTAAGAAACAGCTCCGCCAGCCCGCGCAGCATCTCGGTGAGCTTCGCCAGCCGCTGGCAGATCTCCATCACCTCCTGCGGCAGTTCGCCCATCGGGAAGCGATGCTCCGCTTCCTGACCGGCGGGCATGTAGAGATTGAGAATATTATTCAACGACGCAATCAGCTCGAACAGCTCTTCGCAATGGCCGGTGAGCCGCTCCGGATTGGCCAGCGGCGGTGTGGTTTTCGGACGAAACTGCTCCATGCAGGTGGCGACCAGCTTGCAGAACAGATCCAGCTGCAGGCGAAACCAGGGGGCGGTGATCTCAGCGCTCATCTCCAGCGCGTCGCGGGCGACGTCCGGCAGATGATGGCCTTCATCGAGGACCAACAGCAGGTTTTTCGGCTCCGGCAGCACTGCCTCGCTCTCCATCGCCGCCATCACCAGCGCATGGTTGGCCACCACCACTTCCGCCTCCTGAATTTCCCGCCGTGCCACGAAGAACGGGCACTCGCGATAGTAGTGGCAGTTGCGGTTCAGGCAGCTGGCCTTATCGGTGCTCAGCCGGCTCCACAGCGCGTCATCGATGGCTTTATCGGTATGATCGCGCAGGCCGTCCCAGCGGTAGCTGTCGAGGTCCTGCTTCAGGGTCGCACACAGCTTCTGCTCGGCCTGGTTGTTCGGGGTGAGATCGTCATCGAGGAAGGCCAGCAGATCCTGCTGCGACGGCTCGGTGCTGGCCAGCGCCGTCAGGTTACGCGGACAGACGTAGCGCCCACGACCGAAGGCGGCGGTAAAGCGCAGGTCGGGAATAATTTTACGCAGCAGCGGCAGGTCTTTACTGTAGATTTGATCCTGCAGGGCGACGTTGGCGGTGCTGACCACCAGCGTTTTTTGTTCCTCCCGGGCGATGGCGATGCCCGGGATCAGGTATGACAGCGTTTTACCGACGCCGGTCGGCGCTTCGATAGCCAGATGCCTGCCCTCTTCCCCGGCGAGGGTTTTCGCCACATCGGCGATCATCTGCCGCTGCGGGGGGCGGGGAATAAAGTCCGGGATCTGTTCCTGAAGCGCCTTATACCAGGCGGCGATTTGCGCTTTCAGCGCAGCGGTCAAAGCCATGAGAAAACCTGAATACTGTATAAACAGCCACTATTGTGCCATTTTTGCCCGCCTGGAGGTATTGCTTTCTGCTGAGTGTGGAAGCGTGCTCGACAAATAGTGTAATGGAAAGAAAAAGGCCCGCCGCCGCGTAGCGGACAGACGGGCCTGAGCCGGGCCGCGTTATCGCGGCCGGGGCATCAGCGTGTTATTCGCCAGCCGGTTTACGCGGACGACGGCGGCGCGGCGGTTTGCCGTCCTGCGTACGCGCTTTCGGCGCCTCGCCGTCCTGACGGCGCGGGGCGCTGTTCTGGCTGCGCGGCTGTCCGCTGCGTCCCTGACCCTGGCCACCGCGTCCCTGACCTTGCCCACGACCGCCGCCGCGCTGCTGGCGACCGTTCTGGATAGGTTCGGCTTTAATGGACGGATCCGGCTCATAGCCGGCAATCGCGATGCGCGGGATCTCTTTTTTCAGCAGGCGCTCGATATCGCGCAGCAGCTTATGCTCATCCACACACACCAGCGACAAGGCTTCACCGGTGGCCGCCGCGCGACCGGTACGGCCGATACGGTGGACGTAATCTTCCGGTACGTTCGGCAGCTCGTAGTTCACCACGTGCGGCAGCTCTTCGATATCCAGACCACGGGCGGCGATATCGGTCGCCACCAGCACGCGAATGCCGCCGGATTTAAAGTCGGCCAGCGCGCGGGTACGCGCTCCCTGGCTCTTGTTGCCATGGATCGCCGCGCTGCGGATGCCGTCTTTATTAAGCTGCTCCGCGAGGTGGTTGGCGCCATGCTTGGTGCGGGTAAACACCAGCACCTGCTGCCAGTTGCCTTCGCCGATCAGCTGCGACAACAGTTCGCGCTTGCGGTTCTTATCAACGAAATGGACGTGCTGGGTGATCTGCTCGGACGCGGTGTTGCGACGCGCCACTTCCACTTCCAGCGGGTTGTGCAGCAGTTTCTCGGCCAGGCCCTTGATCTCGTCGGAGAAGGTCGCCGAGAACAGCAGGTTCTGTCGACGCGCCGGCAGTTTAGCCAGTACGCGACGGATGTCATGGATAAAGCCCATATCCAGCATGCGGTCCGCTTCGTCCAGCACAAGGATTTCCACGCTATCAAGGCTGACCGCGTTCTGATGTTCGAGGTCCAGCAGACGGCCCGGGGTGGCAACGAGGATGTCGACGCCACCGCGCAGCTTCATCATCTGCGGGTTGATGCTCACGCCGCCGAATACCACCAGCGAGCGAATATTCAGGTACTTGCTGTAATCGCGGACGTTCTCGCCCACCTGCGCCGCCAGCTCACGGGTCGGGGTCAGGATCAGCGCGCGTACCGGACGGCGACCCTTTGCGTGCGGCTCTTTGTCAATCAGGCGCTGCAGCAGCGGCAGGGTAAAGCCCGCCGTCTTACCGGTACCGGTCTGGGCGCTGGCCATCAGGTCGCGCCCCTGCATTACTGCCGGGATCGCCTGCTGTTGGATAGGGGTCGGCTCAACGTAGCCCTGCTCAGCGACAGCGCGCAGGATATCGGGATTCAGGCCAAGGGAATCAAAAGACATAACAACTCCGAACCGCCCCGGCCCGGTGAAGGGCGTAGTTTTCAGGGAGATTATTGCGATAAGAGATGGCAAAAACCACAATGCCATGAAGGGGCGCAGTCTAGCAGATTTTGTGACAGGCCGCATAAAATCTGCAAAAGAATACCGCGCCTGGCTGGCGGGCATGAGAAGGCCGCTGAGCGAGCTCAGCGGCCTGGTGCGTCATGGCAAAGCGATTAACGCAGACGATACTTAAGTTTTTCAACGATCTTCGCGGTGGAGATGCCGTAGCGATCGTGAAGGGTCGGCAGCGCGCCGGCTAACAGGAACGCGTCGGGCAGCCCCACAGTATCCAGCTCACAGCGCACACCCTTACGCATCAACAGCGCGGCCACCGCCTCCCCCAGGCCGCCGACCGCGGTGTGGTTTTCCGCAGTCACCACCAGACGACCTGGCTTCGACGCCTGTTCAATAATCGCTTTTTCATCCAGCGGTTTGATGGTCGGCACGTGCAGGACCGCCACGCTGATGTTATCGGCCCGCAGCTTTTCAACCGCCTCCAGCGCGCGCATGGTCATCAGCCCGGAGGAGATGATCAGCACATCGTTGCCGTCCTCCAGCAGCTTTGCTTTACCCAGTTCGAACTGATAGTCGTATTTATCCAGCACCAGCGGCACCTTACCGCGCAGCAGGCGCATATACACCGGCCCCTGGTGATCGGCAATGGCCGGCACCGCCTGCTCTATCTCCAGCGCATCGCAAGGATCGACGATGACCATGCCGGGGATACCGCGCATAATCGCCAGATCTTCAGTGGCCTGATGGCTGGGGCCATAACCGGTCGTCAGGCCCGGCAGCGCCGCGCAGATCTTCACGTTCAGATGCTCTTCGGCGATGACCTGATGAATAAAATCATAGGCGCGACGGGTTGCAAAGGCGGCATAGGTGGTGGCGAAAGGAATAAATCCCTCCTTCGCCATTCCCCCCGCCGCCGCCATCAGCAGCTGCTCGGCCATGCCCATCTGGAAGAAACGATCCGGGAAGGCCTGGGCGAAAATATGCAGATCGGTATATTTTGACAGGTCCGCGGTCATGCCGACGATTTCCGGACGCTGCGCCGCCAGTTTTGACAGCGCGACGCCGAAGGGCGCAGAGATGGTCGCCTGGCCTTCATCGGCAATCGAGGCGATCATCGCCGACGTTTTTAAACGGGGTTGACTCTGGCTCATTACAGCACTCCTTCTGGTTTGTTAGCGTCCAGCACCGCAATCGCTTTTTGCCATTCGTCGGCATCGACGCGAATAAAATGGTTTTTATCGCGGGTTTCGAGGAACGGCACCCCTTTGCCCATCAGCGTGTCGCATAAAATGACCCGCGGCTGGTTGCCGGAATAACTTTTCGCGTTGTCAAAAGCGGCCATCACCGCCGGCAGATCGTTACCGTCCACGCGCTGTACGTACCAGCCGAAGGCGGCCCATTTATCCTGCAGCGGCTCAAAGCCGAGGATTTTGCGCGAATCACCGTCCGCCTGCTGTTTGTTGACGTCGACCAGGTTAATCAGGTTGCTCAGGCCATAGTGAGCCGCCGACATCGCCGCTTCCCAGGTCGACCCTTCGTCCAGCTCCCCATCGGACATGGAGTTATAGACCCAGGCCGTGCTCTGTTTCTGCCGCAGCCCAAGCGCCATGCCGACGGCAATGGACAGCCCCTGTCCCAGCGAACCGCCGGACATCTCCATGCCTGGGGTGTAGGTCGCCATGCCGGACATCGGCAGGCGGCTGTCGTCGGAGCCGTAAGTTTCCAGCTCGACTTCCGGGATAATGCCCGCCTCCAGCAGCGCGGCATAATAAGCGATAGCGTAATGGCCATGAGAGAGCAGGAAGCGATCGCGCCCCTCCCACTCGGGATCTTCCGGACGATAGGTCATGGCGTGGCTGAAGGCGGTGGCCAGCACATCGGCATAGCCCAGCGCCTGGCCGATATAGCCCTGCCCCTGCACTTCCCCCATTTGCAGGGCGTAACGGCGAATACGCCATGCCGCCGCGGCGACTTTTTGTGATTCGGTCATCTTCATCTGTTTGCCTCGCTTAGTGAATTAACATGCCGCCGTTAACGTCCAGGGTGATACCGGTGGAGTAGGAAGAGAGGTCGCTGCCGAGGAACAGCGCGGCGCGCGCGATGTCTACCGCGTCGCCGAGGCGATTCATCGGGATCCCGGCAAGAATGTTGGCCGTCATGTCGTCGGTCAGCTTGCCGGCGGTAATGTCGGTCTGAATCAGCCCCGGGGTGATGCAGTTAACGCGGACGTTATCCGGGCCAAGCTCGCGCGCCATCGCCCGCGCCAGACCCAGCACCCCGGCTTTTGCCGCGCTGTAGTGCGGGCCGCCGAAGATACCGCCGCCGCGCTGGGCGGAAACGGACGAGATGCAGACGATGCTGCCGGATTTTTGCGCCCGCATGGTGGGAATAACCGCCTGCGACATCAGCAGCGTACCGCGCAGGCTGACATCAAGTACCGCGTCATAGTTGGCGCGCTTGATCTCCATCAGCTTCAGCGGCTGGGTAATCCCGGCGTTATTCACCAGCACATCAACCCGGCCATATTTCGCCAGAATTTGTTCGATGGCCGCCTGTACCTGCACTTCATCAGCGACGTTCGCCGCCAGGCCGAGATGGCCTTCGCCTAATGCCGCCGCCGCGGTTTTGCTGGCTTCACCATTGAGGTCGATAATGACCACTTTCGCGCCGTTGTCGGCGAATAATTTCGCGGTGGCGAAACCCAAACCGCGAGCGGAGGCCGCGCCAGTAATAATGGCGACTTTATCTTTTAATAACATAGTTTCACTCCATGACATTACGTCATATTAATTAACAGGATATATTTCCGTTATTGTGGTTCATCGAGGAAAAGAATCACCACCAAACCAATGGCGGCGCAGATACCAAAATAGGTAAATACAGAATTAAAACTCCCGGTTTTATCAAGTAAGAAACCGGCTGCCATCGGCGCGACAAATCCACCGAGGTTGCCGCCGCTATTAATTATGGAAGAGGCGATTGGATAGGTTTTGCTGTCCGAAACGGCCATACCGTAGGCGGTAAAAGCCGGCCAGCCGATATTCAAACAAAAACCGACAAAAAATAATCCAATACAGACCGCCAGGGTGCTTGCCGGGATATTCAGCATAATTAACATCATGACCACCGTTGACACGGCAGTAAACATCATGGTGGGTTTACGTCGGCGGCCCAGGACTTTATCTGAAATCCACCCGCCGCCAATCGCGCCAATAAAGCCGCCGATGCACGGCATACTGGCCACGAAACCCATACTCATTACATCAAAGCCACGCTCTTTGACTAAGTACAGCGGGATCCAGGTTAATAATCCGTACAGCACGCTAACCATCATAAAATACGCCAGGCAGTCACCGAGAATATTTTTTGAGGTGAATAAGCCTTTCGCCGTATCAATTGGCGCCATCTTCTTTACCCGAATGATTTTATCCAGCCAGGTGAATCGATCGGCAATTAATATATTTTCGCGTACGCTATTATTATGACTTTCACGCCCGGCATTAATCTCTGCCAGTTCACTTTGTGAAACAAATCCGCTTTCTGATGGCTTTGACTTCACCAATAGATACCAGGCTATCGCTGCCACAATCCCGGGTATCGCGAAGGAGAAAAAGACCCACCGCCAGCCCCAGGTCACCGCAATCCACACCGCCAGCGGCGGGACAATAATCGGCGCAAACATGGTCGCCGCGATGTAAACGCCGGTTGCTGTGGCTTTCTCTTTTGGTGGAAACCAGTTATTTATGGTGGAAGCCAGCCCCACCGGGCAAGGCCCTTCGCTTAGCCCCAGTCCCAGCCGCACCAGCTTCAGGCCAAACACGGAGCTCACCGTGCCCATCAGCCAGGTAAAGGCGGAGAAGCCGAAAATGGACAGCGAAACCAGCCCCCGGGTACCGCGTTTGGCGATGAAAAAACCGGCCGGGATCTGGCTTACCGCATAGCCGAGGAAAAACATACTGGCGATGGCCCCGGCTTCAAAATTATTGATATGAAACTCATCAATGATAAACGGCAGAACCGCGCCAATATTGGTTCTGTCGGCGTAATTGATGGCATACACCAGGAAAATCATCGTCAAAACCACGAAACGATATTTCGTTTTCCTGGCGTCAGTACAGACTAGTGTATCTATACGTGACATAGGGTTTCCTCATCTTATACCTCATCCACTTCGCTGCCCGTTGCCGCTTCGGATCACCGCGTTTTCACTTTCCATACAGCAGCAAAAGATAAATATCTTTTCGCTCAGCTAAACAGGTGGTTAGGTGTTTTATAATGGCGATCTCAACGCATCGCCGTTTGTGATCAGGCCTGTGAGAGGAATATAACAACCCCAAAATGAAACGGTATTCAAAAAACCTCAATTATGATTGAGAAAAATTGAGTTAGTGACTTCCCGCAAATTTTTAGTTTTTACTGACACGCGCGCTTTTAACGAGATAAATTGTTAAGCCCATCACAAATTAAAATCATTTTTTTCCTTTTCCCTATGCTGGCTATCACGACTGCGCCACGCTGTTCGCTATTTTCTTTTAGAAACGCCCAGCCCAGGATGCTGCCATGAGTCAACCGCTGCCCAATAAAAATTTGCCGATGCCCTCTTTACGCAATATCCAAGCCTTTATTGAAGTCGCCGCTACCGGCAGCCTCAACCTGGCCGCAGAGAATCTCAATATTACCGCCTCGGCGGTCAGCCATCAGATAGCCAGCCTGGAGCACTTTCTGGGGAAAAAACTGTTCTCCCGCAGCAGTAAAGGCGTCATGTTAACGGCGGTGGGAGAAAAATATCTCAAAGAGGTCTCCGGGGCGCTGAATATGATTGGCCAGGCCACCAGCCAGGTGATCAATGATATCCATCAGGATTATTTACGTATTCACTCGGCGCCGAGCTTCGGCCTGCTGTGGTTGATGCCTCGCCTGGATAAATTTCGCCAGGCGTGGCCGGAGTTAAAAATCAGCCTGACCTGTTCCTACGAAAGCATCCAGTTCTCCCGGGATAATATTGATATCGATATTCGTCACGGGCTATCACAGTGGCCAACGCTGTTGGTCAGAACCATTAAAAATGAGTGTGTCCTGCCCTACAGCGCAGCGTCTTATTTAGCCAGCCATCCTGTGCATGCGGTGGAAGATCTGCTGGCCTGCGATCTGATCCACTCCGACAGCACCTTAATTAACTGGAGCAGTTGGCTGTCGTGGCACAAGGTCCGCGGCTGGCATAAAAACTTCATTTTTAATTTCGACCGGTCGTACATGAGCATCGAGGCGGCCAGAATGGGGATGGGCGTGATCCTCGAAAGCAATCTGCTGGCCGGCGGGCACGTGCGTCAGGGGCAGCTGACGCCGGTATTTGACGACGAGCGGAGTATGCCGGTCGGCGCGCACCACTTCGTTCTTCCCCATGCCAATGAACAGAAGGAGAAGGTCCAGCGTTTCTTCGCCTGGGTCGCCGGGGAGCTGAAGGAGGAAGGGTTCCATATTTGATCCCGGCTGGTGGACAAACCGCCGATCGAGGCCTAAAGTTAATCAATCGATTGATTAACTTTTACCGAGCGCGATGACCAGTAAAGGCGAACAGGCAAAAAATCAGCTTATCGCGGCCGCTATCGCCCAGTTTGGCGAGTATGGTCAGCATGCCACCACCCGCGATATCGCCGCCCAGGCCGGGCAGAATATCGCCGCTATCACCTATTATTTTGGCTCGAAAGACGACTTATATCTCGCCTGTGCCCAATGGATCGCCGATTTTATCGGCGACAATTTTCGCCCACAGGCCGAAGCGGCGGAGGCCCTGCTCGCCGGGAAGTCGCCGGATCGCCAGGCAATACGCGCCCTCATTCTCAACGCCTGCCATAACATGATCCTGCTGCTGACCCAGGATGATACGGTCAACTTAAGCAAATTCATTTCCCGTGAGCAGCTGGCGCCGACCGCCGCCTACCATCTGATCCACCAGCAGGTGATCGCCCCCCTGCACCACTATCTCACCCGGCTGATTGCCGCCTGGACAGGCCGCGATGCCGGTGATACGCAAATGATCCTCCACACCCACGCCCTGCTGGGCGAGGTGCTGGCTTTCCGTCTTGGGCGTGAAACCATCCTGCTACGCACCGGCTGGACGCAGTTTGACGCGCAAAAGACCGAACAGATTTTCGAGGTCATTACCTGTCATATCGATTTCATTCTGCATGGGTTATCGCAAAGGAGTTTGGGCTGATGAAAAAACCCGTCGTCGTCATTCTGCTGATCGTGATTCTTCTCGCCGCGCTGGGCGGCGGCTGGTGGTGGTACCAGAGCAGCCGGCAGCAGCCGCTGACCCTGTATGGCAATGTCGATATCCGCACCGTCAACATGAGCTTCCGCGTCGGCGGCAGACTGGCTTCGCTGACCGTCGACGAAGGCGACAGCATCCGCGCCGGGCAAACTCTCGGCGAGCTTGATCGCGCGCCGTATGAAAATGCCCTGCTGCAGGCCCAGGCCAACGTCTCTACCGCCCAGGCACAGTATGACCTGATGATGGCCGGCTACCGCGCGGAAGAGATTGCCCAGGCCGCAGCGGCGGTGAAACAGGCGCAGGCCGCTTACGACTATGCGCAAAACTTTTATCAGCGCCAGCTCGGGCTGCGCGCCAGCAGCGCGATTTCCGCCAACGATCTGGAGAACGCCCGCTCCTCACGCGACCAGGCGCAGGCAACGCTCAAATCGGCGCAGGATAAGCTGCGTCAGTATCGCGCCGGTAACCGCCCGCAGGAGATTGCCCAGGCCAAAGCCAGTCTGGAACAGGCGCAGGCGGCGCTGGCCCAGGCTAAACTGGACCTGCACGATACCGTACTCACCGCCCCTTCCGACGGTACGCTGATGACCCGCGCCGTCGAGCCCGGCACCATGCTCAACGCCGGCGGCACCGTACTGACGCTTTCGTTAACCCATCCGGTATGGGTCCGCGCCTATGTTGACGAAAAAAACCTTGGTCAGGCGCAGCCGGGACGTGAAGTGCTGCTGTATACCGACAGCCGGCCGGATAAGCCCTATCACGGCAAAATCGGCTTTGTCTCGCCAAGCGCTGAATTCACGCCGAAGACCGTTGAAACGCCGGATCTGCGTACCGACCTCGTTTATCGTCTGCGTATTGTGGTGAACGATGCCGACGGCGCCCTGCGCCAGGGGATGCCGGTGACCGTCTCCTTTAACCACGGGAACGGACATGAGTGAGGCCATCATTGCCTTAAACGGTCTGAGCCGCCGTTTTCCCGGAATGGACAGGCCAGCGGTGGCGCCGCTCACCTGCACGATCCACGCCGGCTACGTCACCGGGCTGGTGGGGCCCGACGGCGCGGGGAAAACCACCCTGATGCGAATGCTGGCCGGTTTGCTCAAGCCTGATGAGGGCCGCGCCAGCGTGATCGGCTTCGACCCGCTAAAAGACGACAGCTCCCTGCACGCGGTGCTCGGCTATATGCCGCAGAAGTTCGGCCTGTATGAAGATCTGACGGTGATGGAAAACCTGACCCTGTACGCCGACCTGCGCAGCGTCACCGGCGAGGCGCGGAAGAAAATTTTCGACCGTCTGCTGGAGTTCACCTCCCTTGGCCCGTTCACCGAACGGCTGGCAGGCAAGCTTTCCGGCGGCATGAAGCAAAAGCTGGGGCTCGCCTGTACCCTGGTGGGCGATCCGAAAGTACTGCTGCTGGATGAGCCCGGCGTCGGCGTCGACCCTATCTCGCGCCGCGAGCTGTGGCAGATGGTGCACGAGCTGGCCGGCGACGGCATGCTGATCCTGTGGAGCACCTCCTATCTCGATGAAGCGGAACAATGCCGCGACGTGCTGCTGATGAACGAAGGCAAACTACTCTACCAGGGTGAGCCGACGGCGCTGACGCAAACCATGGCCGGGCGCAGTTTCCTCGTCTCCAGCCCACAGGAAAACAACCGCCGTCTGCTGCAGCGGGCGCTGAAACTGCCGCAGGTCAGCGATGGCGTGATCCAGGGCAAATCGGTGCGCCTGATCCTGAAAAAGGACGCCCGCATTGAGGAAGTCCAGCAGCATGGCGACATGCCGCCGCTGCAGGTGGCCGATACCGCGCCGCGCTTTGAAGATGCGTTTATCGATCTGCTCGGCGGAGCGGGAACCGCCGAATCGCCGTTGGGAGCGATTATCCATCGTGTTGACGGCAGCAAAGACGAAACGGTCATTGAAGCCCAGTCGTTAACGAAAAAGTTTGGTGATTTCGCCGCTACCGACCACGTCGATTTCCAGGTTAAGCGCGGTGAAATTTTCGGCCTGCTCGGCCCCAACGGCGCCGGGAAATCCACCACCTTCAAAATGATGTGCGGCCTGCTGGTGCCCACCTCCGGCAAAGCGCTGGTGCTGGGGATGGATCTTAAGGTCAGCTCTGGCAAGGCGCGCCAGCATCTGGGCTATATGGCGCAAAAATTTTCGCTGTACGGCAACCTCAGCGTCGAGCAGAACCTGCGCTTTTTCTCCGGCGTCTATGGCCTGCGCGGCCGGGCGCAAAATGAAAAAATCGCCCGAATGAGCGATGCCTTTGGCCTGAAAAGTATCGCCCGTCACGCCGCCGACGAGCTGCCGCTCGGCTACAAGCAGCGGCTGGCGCTGGCCTGCTCGCTGATGCATGAGCCCGATATTCTGTTTCTCGATGAACCAACCTCCGGCGTCGACCCCCTCACCCGCCGCGAGTTCTGGCTGCATATCAACAGCATGGTCGATAAAGGGGTGACGGTGATGGTGACCACCCACTTTATGGATGAGGCGGAATACTGCGACCGTATCGGGCTGGTTTACCACGGTAAACTTATCGCCAGCGGCACCCCGGACGCGCTGAAGGCCCAGGCGGCGGATGACAGCCAGACGGACCCGACCATGGAGCAGGCGTTCATTACCCTGATTAACCGCTGGGATAAGGAGAATAGCCATGAGCAATAGCATTCTCTCCTGGCGGCGGGTCCGCGCCCTGTGCGTCAAAGAGACCCGGCAGATCGTCCGCGATCCCAGCAGCTGGCTGATCGCGGTGGTGATCCCGCTACTCCTGCTGTTTATCTTCGGCTATGGCATTAACCTCGACTCCAGCAAACTGCGGGTCGGCGTATTGCTGGAGCAACAGAGCGAAGAGGCGCTGGATTTCGTCCATACCATGACCGGCTCGCCCTATATCGACGCCACGGTCAGCGATAATCGCCAGCAACTGATTCAAATGATGCAGGCCGGGCGCATCCGCGCCATGGTGGTCATTCCGGTGGACTTCGACCGCCAGATGGCCCGCGCCGGCGCCGACGCACCGCTGCAGCTCATCACCGACGGCAGCGAGCCCAATACCGCCAACTTCGCTCAGGGCTACGTGGAAGGTATCTGGCAGATCTGGCAGCAGCAGCGGGCGGAAGACCGCGGCGAAACCTTTGAACCGCTGATCGACGTGCAGATGCGCTACTGGTTTAACCCGGCGGCTATTAGCCAGCACTTTATTATCCCCGGCGCAATTACCATCATCATGACCGTGGTCGGCGCGATCCTGACCTCGCTGGTGGTGGCGCGCGAATGGGAGCGCGGCACCATGGAGGCGCTGCTGTCGACGGAGATCACCCGCGCCGAACTGCTGCTGTGCAAGCTCATTCCCTACTATTTCCTCGGCATGCTGGCGATGTTGCTCTGTATGCTGGTGTCGGTATTTATTCTCGGCGTGCCCTATCGCGGCTCGCTGCCGATCCTGTTTGTCATCACCAGTCTGTTTTTGCTCAGCACCCTGGGGATGGGGCTGCTGATCTCAACCATTACCCGCAACCAGTTTAACGCCGCGCAGGTGGCGCTGAATGCCGCGTTTTTACCGTCGATTATGCTGTCCGGGTTTATTTTCCAGATAGACAGTATGCCGGCGGTGATCCGCGCGGTGACCTACGTGATCCCGGCGCGCTATTTCGTCAACACCCTGCAAAGCCTGTTTCTGGCGGGCAATATTCCGGTGGTGCTGCTGGTGAATGTGCTGTTTTTGATTGCGTCGGCGGTGATGTTTATCGGCCTGACGTGGCTGAAAACCAAGCGGCGTCTGGATTAGGTTTTGCCCGGTGGCGCTGCGCTGACCGGGCCTACGGTTTAACCAACATCGATTATACGGTTCGCCGATCCCCCAGGCCGGGCAAACGCAGTGCCGCCCGGCGTGGTTGAATGGGCCAAAGGAGCAATTATGTTTCACCGTTTATGGACATTGATCCGCAAAGAGCTGCAGTCGCTGCTGCGCGAGCCGCAAACGCGGGCAATTTTAATCATGCCGGTGCTGATTCAGGTATTGTTGTTTCCCTTTGCCGCGACGCTGGAGGTGACCAACGCCACCATCGCCATCTACAACGAAGACAGCGGCCGCCACGCGGTGGAACTCACTCAGCGCTTCGCCCGCGCCAAAGCCTTTACCCACGTCCTGTTGCTGAAAAGCCCGCAAGCTATCCAGCCGACCATCGATGAACAAAAAGCCCTGCTGGTGGTACGCTTCCCGGCGGATTTCTCGCGTAATCTCGACAACTATCAAACCGCCCCGCTGCAGCTCCTGCTCGACGGGCGCAACTCCAACAGCGCGCAAATCGCCGCCAACTACCTGCAGCAGATCGTAAAAAACTATCAGCAGGAGCTGCTGGAGGGGAAAGCGAAGCCGAACAACAGCGAACTGGTGGTGCGCAACTGGTACAACCCGAATCTCGACTATAAGTGGTTCGTGGTGCCGTCGCTTATCGCCATGATCACCACCATCGGAGTGATGATCGTGACGTCGTTGTCGGTGGCCCGTGAGCGCGAACAGGGTACCCTCGATCAGCTGCTGGTCTCGCCCCTCGCCACCTGGCAAATCTTCGTTGGCAAAGCAGTGCCGGCGCTGATCGTCGCCACCCTGCAGGCGACTATCGTGCTGGCGATTGGTATCTGGGCCTATCAGATCCCGTTTGCCGGCTCGCTGCTGCTGTTCTATTTCACGATGGTGATTTATGGCTTATCGCTGGTGGGCTTCGGTTTATTGATTTCATCGCTGTGCGCCACCCAGCAGCAGGCGTTTATCGGCGTGTTCGTCTTTATGATGCCGGCGATCCTGCTTTCGGGCTACGTTTCACCGGTGGAAAATATGCCGCAGTGGCTGCAGGATCTGACCTGGATAAACCCGATCCGCCATTTTACCGATATCACCAAGCAAATTTATCTGAAGGATGCGAGTCTGAAGATTGTGTGGGGAAGTTTGTGGCCGCTACTGGTCATAGCGGCCACCACCGGCTCAGCGGCGTATGCGATGTTCCGAAGAAAGATTGCGTAGTTTTTTATCTTTCGCCAGCAGCGAGACCACCGCCGGGCCTGCCAGTATCACCAGCCCGGCGAGGGCCAGCAGCAGGTTGTTGTGCAGCACGCGCGACAGCAGCCACAGCGCTATCATGGCCGCGCCAAAGTACCAGGTGGTGGTGAGCTCCTCAAGGAAGTCTCCCACATCGCGCCAGCGCGCCTCGTGGTGACGCTGCAAAAACAGCATCGCCAGTAGCGTGACGCTATAGAGGACGCACAGCCCCAATCCGACGCGCACCAGCGCGCCGCTCATCCATCCCATCACCAGCACTGCCACGACCAGTAGATGCAACATAATCTGCCAGCAACTAAGACCTGTTGCGACGCGTACACGTTGTTGCCACTTCATGGCTTCTCTCCTGAAGGATTTTTCTCTGCTACTCAGAGTACCGCACTTTACGGAAAATTCCGTAACACCGCATCTTTTTGTGACGTCTACTACACTATTTTATTCAGGAAAGTGACATTTACTGGAGAATTATGGCTGAGCCAACGTCGGGATTTTCGTTGAACGTGCTGACAATTAACACCCATAAAGGCTTTACGGCGTTTAATCGGCGTTTTATTTTGCCCGAGTTGCGCGACGCCGTGCGCAGCGTCAGCGCGGATATTGTTTGCCTGCAGGAAGTGATGGGCGCTCACGAGGTTCACCCGCTGCACATCGAGAACTGGCCAGATACCACCCATTATGAATTTCTCGCCGACACCATGTGGAGCGATTACGCCTACGGGCGCAACGCAGTCTATCCGGAAGGCCACCACGGCAATGCCGTACTGTCGCGCTTTCCCATTGAATACTATGAAAATCGGGATATTTCAGTCGGCAACGGCGAGAAACGCGGTCTGCTTTACTGCCGCATCGTGCCGCCAGAGAGCGGCGTGACGATCCATGTGATCTGCGTTCACCTGGGTTTACGCGCCGACCAACGGCAGGCGCAGTTGACCATGCTGGCAGAATGGGTCAATACCCTCCCCGCCGGTGAGCCGGTGGTGGTGGCCGGGGATTTTAACGACTGGCGTCAGCAGGCGAATCAGCCGTTAAAAGCGCAAGCCGGGCTGGAAGAGATCTTTACCCGCGCCCGCGGACGGCCGGCGCGTACGTTTCCGGTCAGTTTTCCGCTGCTGCGCCTCGATCGTATTTATGTCAAAAACGCCCACGCCAGCCACCCGAAGGCGCTGGCCCTCAAACAATGGCGGCATCTGTCCGATCATGCGCCCCTTAGCGTGGAGATACACTTGTGAAATGTCGTTGGCAGGAAGGCAACCGCATTACGCTACTGGAGAACGGCGACCAGTACTATCCGGCGCTGTTTGCGGCTATTGGTCGCGCCAGCCGGCGGGTGATCCTCGAATCCTTTATCTGGTTTGAAGATGAGGTGGGCTGGCGGCTGCACGCGGTGCTGCTGAAAGCCGCCCGCCGCGGTATTCAGGTGGAGGTGCTGCTTGACGGCTACGGCTCGCCGGATCTCAGCGATGAGTTTGTCGGCGAACTGACCGCCGCCGGGGTGATTTTTCGCTACTACGATCCGCGCCCTAAGCTGATGGGGATGCGCACCAACCTGTTCCGTCGGATGCACCGTAAAATCGTGGTGATTGACGACACCACCGCCTTTGTCGGCGGCATCAACTACTCCGCCGAGCATATGAGCGACTACGGCCCGGAGGCGAAACAGGATTATGCGGTGCAGGTCGAGGGGCCGGTGGTGCTTGATATTCTCCAGTTCGAGCTGGAGAACCTGCCCAACAGCGAAACCGCCCGCCGCTGGTGGCGCCGCCGTCGCCACCAGCCAGAGATCAACCAGACTCCCGGCGAGGCGCAGGCGCTGTTCATCTGGCGCGACAACCAGGATCACCGCGACGATATCGAACGCCACTACCTGAAGATGCTCACCAGCGCCCGCCGGGAGGTGATCATTGCCAACGCCTATTTCTTTCCCGGCTACCGCCTGCTGCATGCGATGCGCAACGCTGCGCGACGCGGCGTGCGGGTCAAGCTGATCGTCCAGGGCGAGCCGGATATTCCGATTGTGAAGTTTGGCGCCCACCTGCTCTATCACTATCTCGTTAAGGGCGGGGTGCAGATCTACGAATATCGCCGCCGTCCGCTGCATGGCAAGGTCGCCCTGGCGGATGACCACTGGGCCACCGTCGGGTCGAGCAACCTGGATCCATTGAGCCTGTCGCTGAATCTGGAAGCCAATCTGATTATCCACGACCGGGTGTTTAACCAGACGCTGCGCGATAACCTTAACGGGCTTATCGCCAGGGATTGCCAGCGGATCGATAAAACGATGCTGCCGAAACGCAACTGGTGGCGGCTGGGCGTCAGCGTGATGGCCTTCCACTTTCTGCGCCACTTCCCGGCGTGGGTCGGCTGGCTACCAGCCCATACGCCGCGGCTGGCCAGGGTCAGCCCGCCGGTGCAGCCGGAGATTGAAACCCAGGATCGTGTCGACTCACAAACCAGGGATAATCCGCTATGAGCAAATCGCATCCCCGCTGGCGGATGGCGAAAAGAGTACTTACCGTGCTCTTTTTTATCGCGGTGATCGTCCTGCTGGTGATTTACGCGCAAAAAGTCGACTGGCAGGACGTGTGGAAGGTGATCCGCGGCTACGATCGGCTGGCCTTGTTTAGCGCCATTGCGCTGGTCATCGTCAGCTATCTGATCTACGGCTGCTACGATCTGCTTGGCCGGGCCTATTGTGGGCATAAGCTGGCGAAACGCCAGGTGATGCTGGTGTCGTTTATCTGCTATGCCTTTAACCTGACGCTCAGCACCTGGGTCGGCGGGATCGGCATGCGCTACCGGCTGTACTCGCGGCTGGGGCTCAACGGCGGCACCATCACCCGTATTTTTTCATTAAGCATTACCACCAACTGGCTGGGCTATATCCTGCTCGGTGGGGTGATATTTACGGCGGATCTGGTGAAGCTGCCGCCGCACTGGTACATCAGCCAGACCACTCTGCGCATTATCGGCGGGGTGATGCTGATCCTTACGCTTTGCTATCTGTTCGGTTGCGCGTTTGCCAAACGCCGTCACCTGACGATTAAAGGCCAGCGGCTGGTGCTGCCCTCCTGGCGCTTCGCGTTGCTGCAGATGGGGATTTCGGCGGCGAACTGGATGGCGATGGGGGCGATAATCTGGCTGCTGTTGGGCAGCGAAATTAACTATTTCCTGGTATTAGGGGTGCTGCTGGTGAGCAGTATCGCCGGGGTGATCGTTCATATTCCGGCCGGTATCGGCGTGCTGGAGGCGGTGTTTATCGCCATGCTCTCCGGAGAGGAGATTTCGAAGGGCGCGATTATCGCCGCCCTGCTCGCCTGGCGCGCGCTCTATTATTTCCTGCCGCTGCTGCTGGCGACGGTGGCTTATCTGCTGCTGGAGAGTCGGGCGAAAAAGCTGCGGCAAAAGAACCAGCGTAAGCTGGCCCGCGAATGACACGGCCAGGTCGCGCTGCGCTTGCCGGGCCTGCGGGGTGTGAGCCTGTGAGAGGATCTTGTAGGCCGGGTAAGGCGCCAGCCGCCACACGGCAACATCACGGGAACCGTGCCTGATATCTCGCCCGGCGGCGCTGCGCTTGGCAGGTCTAAACGCCAGCCGGACGGTTCCCTCTCCCTCCGGGAGAGGGACAGGGTGAGGGGAAGCACTGCGGTGTGGTTGTTTATATTATCTGTGGCTTCAGCGTAGTTTGCGCTCCCGGTTAGTCTTCTGCGTTATGTCTCTTATGGCGCAGGGAGCGCACAGGGGGCGGCCAGTCGCCGCCGCCCCCTGTACCCCCGGGCTCCGGCCAGCAAAATCGCCACTTCGTGGTGCCTTCGACTTATCCCTGCAGGCTTCGGGTCGGGCCGAGGCAGCGTCCCTGCAAAACACGGCCCTCAGCCCGCATCCATGCGGGCTGCCCCGGCCTTCCGGGAACGTCTCAGCGATTTTGAGGCCGTCAGCACCGGCAGTTTCAGCAAGAAAGGTGAATAAATTAACGACAGGTCGCACGCACCGTAGGCCGGATAAGCGTAGCGCCATCCGGCACAAGACGGGTATGGCGTCGGAGGTATCCTGCCCGGCGGCGCTGCGCATGCACGGGCCTAAACGCCAGCCGGATGATTCCCTCTCCCTCCGGGAGAGGGCCAGGGTGAGGGGAAGCACTGCAGTGTGGTTGTTTATGTTATCTGTGGCTTCAGCGTAGTTTGCGCTCCCGGTTAGTCTTCTGCGTTATGTCTCTTACGGCGCAGGGAGCGCACAGGGGCGGCCAGTCGCCGCCGCCCCCTGTACCCCCGGGCTCCGGCCAGCAACATCGCCGCTACGCGGTCCCTTCGACTTATCCCTGCAGGCTTCGGGTCGGGCCGAGGCAGCGTCCATGCAAAACACGGCCCTCAGCCCGCATCCATGCGGGCTGCCCCGGCCTTCCGGGAACGTCTCAGCGATGTTGAGGCCGTCAGCACCGGCAGTTTCAGCAAGAAAGGTGAATAAATTAACGGCAGACCGCACAAACCGTAGGCCGGATAAGCGTAGCGCCATCCGGCACAAGACGGGTATGGCGCCGGAGGTATCCTGCCCGGCGGCGCTGCGCATGCACGGGCCTAAACGCCAGCCGGACGGTTCCCTCTCCCTCCGGGAGAGGGACAGGGTGAGGGGAAGCACTGCGGTGTGGTTGTTTATATTATCTGTGGCTTCAGCGTAGTTTGCGCTCCCGGTTAGTCTTCTGCGTTATGTCATTCATGGCGCAGGGAGCGCACAGGGGGCGGCCAGTCGCCGCCGCCCCCTGTCCCCCCGGGCTCCGGCCAGCAAAATCGCCACTTCGTGGTGCCTTCGACTTATCCCTGCAGGCTTCGGGTCGGGCCGAGGCAGCGTCCCTGCAAAACACGGCCCTCAGCCCGCATCCATGCGGGCTGCCCCGGCCTTCCGGGAACGTCTCAGCGATTTTGAGGCCACCAGCACTGGTAGTTTCAGCCAGCGTGGTGAAGACATTAAAGGCAGGTCGCAAGGACCGTAGGTCGGGTAAGGCGTTAGCCGCCACCCGGCAGCACCACGGGTACCGTGCCTGATGCCATCGCCCGGCGGCGCTGCGCTTGCCGGGCATTAGGAGATGCAACTCTTTGATATTAAGAGGTTAGCGGCGGTTGCCCATAATACGCAGCAGCATCAGGAACAGGTTGATAAAGTCCAGGTACAGCGTTAAGGCCCCGAGGATCGAGTATTTACGCAGCGTAGCGCTGTCGCGGGTGTCAATCTGCTCGCCGATGTTTTTCAGCTTCTGGGTGTCATACGCCGTCAAACCGACAAACAGCACCACCCCAATGTAGGTCACCGCCCACATCAGCGCCTCGCTCTTCAGCCACAAGTTGACCAGCGATGCCAGCACGATGCCAATCAGCCCCATAAACAGCATGCTGCCGAAGCCGCTCAGATCGCGCTTCGTGGTGTAACCATACAAGCTCATCGCCCCGAACATCCCGCCGGTGACCACAAAGGTGCTGGCGATCGATGAGTAGGTATAGGCGATAAAAATGCTCGACAGCGTCAGCCCGGTCAGCGCCGAGTAGAGCATAAACAGCGTGGTGGCCATCCCGGCGCTCAGCCGCTGCACCATCCCCGACAGCACAAACACCAGCGCCAGCTGGGCAATAATCAGCCCGAAGAAAGTGATTTTGCTCGAAAAGACGAACATCATCACCGCCGGGGTATTCGCCGCAAACCACGCGATAAACGCCGTCAGCAGCAGGCCGACCGTCATCCAGCCGTATACCTGCGCCATGTAAGTCTGCAGGCCGGTACGGCCCTGCACGATTGAATCGGAACGCGGATATCTGTCCATGACTCTCTCCTGATTAACAAAGTTTCACCCTGTAAGCGTATCACACTACCAGCGCTCTGCCGCCTGACGATCGCTGTCGCGGGCGTCGACCCAGCGTTCGCCTTCCGGCGTCGCCTCACGCTTCCAGAACGGCGCGCGGGTTTTCAGGTAGTCCATAATAAACTCGCCGGCGGCGAAGGCGCTGCCGCGGTGGGCGCTGGTGACGCCGACAAACACAATCTCTTCCCCCGGCCACATTTCGCCGATGCGGTGGATAACCGTCACCCGGCCCAGCGGCCAGCGCTCGCGCGCCAGGTTGACAATTTCCGCCAGTGATTTCTCGGTCATCCCCGGATAGTGCTCGAGGGTCAGCGCTTTTACGCTGTCGCCAAGATTGTGATTGCGCACTTTACCGGTGAAGGTAACCACCGCACCGTCTTCATCGCGCTCGGCCAGCCACGGATACTCATCGCCGACGCTAAAGCGTGCCGGGCTAACCACGATACGAGTTTGCGTCATCTTAGCCTCCGGTCACCGGCGGGAAGAACGCCACTTCGTCGCCGCTGGCGACCGGATGGTCAAACGCGGTCAGCGTCTGGTTGACTGCCGCCAGCAGCTTGCCCTCTTCCAGGGCCAGCGCCCAGCGGTCGCCGCGAGCGGCAAGCTGCTGACGCACGGCTTCGACGGTTGCCAGGTCGCGGGCGTCGAGCGTCAGGGCATCGGTGCCGACCAGTTCGCGCACCTGGGCGAAAAACAGAACCTTAATCATGGCGTTCGTCCACCTTAAAATCGCCGGACTTGCCGCCGCTTTTCGCCAGCAGGCGCAGCGGGCCAATGACCATATCTTTTTGCACCGCCTTGCACATGTCGTAGATGGTCAGCGCGGCAACGGAGGCGGCGGTCAATGCTTCCATCTCAACGCCGGTTTTACCGGTCAGACGGCAAAGTGACTCAATGCGCACCCGGTTATGCTCCGGCTGCGCCTGCAGATTGACTTCCACTTTGCTCAGCATCAGCGGATGACACAGCGGGATCAGCTCCCAGGTACGTTTTGCCGCCTGGATCCCGGCGATACGCGCGGTGGCGAACACATCGCCTTTATGGTGGCTGCCGTCGATAATCATCGCCAGCGTCGCCGCCTGCATTTCGACATAAGCCTCGGCGCGCGCTTCGCGCACCGTTTCCGCTTTGCCGGAGACATCCACCATATGGGCTTCGCCCGCGGCGTTAATATGGGTCAGTTGTGACATAGATTATTTCTTCAGGTGAGGAATGAAGTTACACGGACGGGTGCGAGCATCCAGCTGCGGGGCAATGATGTTGTCCCACGCCGTGCGGCAGGCTTTGGTCGAGCCCGGCATGGCAAAAATCAGCGTGCGGTTGGCGACGCCGGCCACGGCCCGGGACTGCAGCGTCGAGGTGCCGATCTCTTCGAACGACAGCATGCGGAACACTTCGCCAAAGCCTTCGACCTCACGGTCAAACAGCGGCAGCAGCGCTTCCGGCGCCTGGTCACCCTCGGTGAACCCGGTCCCGCCGGTGATCAGCACCACCTGCACGTCATCGCTGGCGATCCACGCCGACACCTGGGCGCGGATGGCGTAGCGGTTTTCTTTCACAATCGCCTTATCGACGACATGGTGTCCCGCCTCCTGCGCCGCCTCGCGCAGCCAGTGGCCGGAGGTATCATCCTCTTCGCCACGGCGGCTGGAAACAGTAAGAATAGCAATACGGGTCGGAATAAACTCAGCGCTAGCCTGGCTCATCTGAATGCTCCTTTCGAAAACGATTAACCGCCAATATAGGACAGGTTATGCGTAATACCGGTGTTGCCCTGATGCAGGAAATGGGTCTGCTTTTTATGGGTCAAGGCTTCGGCTATCCGCGCTTCCAGCTCGGCCTGTTGCTCGTCCTCAGCCATCAGGTCGCGCAGGTCGACGCCGCCTTCGCCAAACAGACACAGGTGCAGTTTGCCAACGGATGAGACGCGCAGGCGGTTGCAGGTGGCGCAGAAATCTTTTTCATACGGCATGATGAGGCCGATTTCACCGGCGTAATCCGGGTGACAAAAGACCTGCGCCGGGCCATCGCTGCGCTGGCGGATCTGGTGGATCCAGCCGCGGCGCAGCAGCTCGTCGCGCAGCACCATGCCGGAAAGATGGTGACGGCGGAACAGATCGCTGCCCTCTCCGGTTTCCATCAGCTCAATAAAACGCAGCTGAATACGACGGGGTTGGATCCACGCGAGAAAGGTATCGAGCTGGTGATGATTAACATCACGCATCAGCACGGTATTGACCTTCACCTTGTCAAAGCCCGCGGCGAAAGCAGCATCAATGCCGTCCATCACCTGGTGGAACTTGTCCTGGCCGGTGATGGCCTGAAATTGACGGGCGTCGAGGCTATCAACGCTGACGTTAATCGCCGTCAGCCCGGCATCGCGCCAGCGTTCGACATCGCGCGCCAGGCGGTAACCGTTGGTGGTAACCGCAATCTGACGGATCGCCGGGTTTTCACGCACCGCGGCAATGATTTCGGTGAAGTCGCGACGCAGAGAGGGTTCCCCACCGGTGAGGCGAACTTTTTCGGTGCCCAGCGCGGAGAAAGCGCGCGTGACGCGGCGCACTTCGTCTACGCTGAGAAAGCCGTTGTTATTGACGGCGCCGGGTTTGTAGCCGTCCGGCAGGCAGTAGGTGCAACGGAAGTTGCACACATCGGTAATCGACAGACGCAGGTAAAAAAACTTACGCGCGAATGCATCGGTAAGCTGTGAGGCCATATACACCTTTCCAAATACGGGAGGCGCGGTCATTTCTTCCCACGCCCTGGCGACACCCGGAGGGGTCGCGGCCAAACCGCCATATCTTTTGACACAGGCGAAGAGGCTAGAGTGTTAACAGGTTATGCCGATAGTAGCGCGTTACGGACGGTTTCGCCATTTGCGATTTCGTTATATAACATTGTATATATCGCTACCTTCGTGCATTTTCGCTACAGAATAGCCATAAATCATTTTTTTGCCTTGATGTCGGTCAGTTTGTCGGGCTCCTCCCATCGTCTTTTAGGGGTAGATCGGGTAGTGTGTGGCCGTTTATGTGAAATAAGGAATTTCTATGCGCAATCGTACATTCGCTGACCTCGATCGGGTGGTCGCGCTCGGCGGCGGGCATGGTCTGGGCCGGGTGATGTCCTCCCTCTCCTCGCTCGGCTCGCGGCTGACCGGCATTGTCACCACCACCGACAACGGGGGCTCCACCGGGCGGATCCGCCGCTCGGAAGGCGGCATTGCCTGGGGCGATATGCGCAACTGCATCAATCAGTTAATTGCCGAGCCCAGCGTGGCGTCGGCGATGTTCGAGTATCGTTTTAGCGGTAATGGCGAACTTTCCGGGCATAACCTCGGAAATCTGATGTTAAAGGCGCTGGACCACCTGAGCGTGCGGCCTTTAGAAGCTATCAATTTAATCAGAAACCTGCTCAAAGTAGACGCGTTTCTTATCCCGATGTCGGAACAACCGGTGGATTTGATGGCGCTCGATCATGAAGGCCATGAAGTTTACGGCGAAGTGAATATCGATCAGCTCGACAACCTACCGCAGGAGCTGATGCTTACCCCACCGGTACCCGCCACCCGCGAGGCGGTGGAAGCGATCGCCGAAGCCGATCTGATCCTCATCGGCCCGGGCAGCTTTTACACCAGCCTGCTGCCGATCCTGCTGCTCGACGAGATGGCCCAGGCGCTGCGCCGCACCCCGGCGCCGATGGTGTTTATCGATAACCTCGGCAAAGAGCACAGCCCGGCGGCGAGGCTGTCGCTGGCGGAACGCATTGCGATTATGGAGCGCTATGTGGGTAAGCGGGTGGTGGATGCGGTGATCGCCGGGCCAAAAGCCGATATCCGCGGCATCAACGACCGGCTGGTGATCCAGACGCCGCTGGAGGCCAGTGACGTGCCCTATCGCCATGATCGGGCGCTGCTTCGCGGCGCGCTGGAAAAGGCGATTCAGCTTCCTGGCTGACGCTGCGCGCCGGAGGGCCAACCTTCGGTGCACCTTAAAATCTTAAGGTTGTCTTAAAATAGGGCTGGCACTATACGCTTATCTCTTTCTGTGGGTAGGTATTATGTCGTTATTGCCTCTGCGTCGACCGCTCTTCAGCCGCACGACTTATTTGATTCTCTTTGCTTGCTATATCGGTATCTTTCTCAACCTGGCTTTTTATCGCCAGGTTTTCCCGTTACTGCCGGTAAACAGCCTGCATAACTGGCTGGTATTCCTCAGTATGCCGATCGTGGCCATTAGCGTGATGAATATCATCACCACCCTCGCCTCGTTCCTGAAGCTCGATCGGGTGGTCATCAGCCTGTTTATTCTGCTCAGCGCGTCGGCGCAGTACTTTATCTGGAACTTCGGGGTAGTGATCGACCGCAGCATGATCACCAATATCCTCGACACCACTCCGGCGGAGAGCTTTGCTCTGCTCTCCGGCGAAATGATCGCCGTCCTCGGCCTCTCGGGGGTTTTAGCGGTATTCGTCGCCTGGTGGGTGAAAATCCGTAAGCCCGCCACACGGTGGCGCGGCGCGGCGATGCGCCTGCTCAATATCGCCGTTTCGGCGCTGCTGATTATTCTGGTGGCCTCGCTGTTCTACAAAGATTACGCCTCGGTGTTCCGTAACAACAAAGAACTGGTGAAATCCCTGAGTCCCTCCAACAGCATTGTGGCGCTGAACTCGTGGTATGCGCACAACCGCATGGACAATCTGCCGCTGGTGAAGATTGGCGAAGATGCCAGGCAGAAACCAGTGATGCATAGCGGCCCCCGCAAAAACCTGACGATTGTGGTGCTGGGCGAAACCTCGCGCGCCGGGAACTTCTCGCTGGGCGGCTACGATCGGGAGACTAACCCACGCCTGCAACAGGACGACGTGGTGTACTTCCCGAAAACCACCTCCTGCGGCACGGCAACTGCGGTTTCCGTCCCCTGTATGTTCTCCAATATGCCGCGCGCGCATTACGATGAAGAACTGGCGCACCATCAGGAAGGCGTCCTGGATATTCTGCAGCGCGCCGGTGTTCAGGTGCTGTGGAACGACAATGACGGTGGCTGTAAAGGCGCCTGTGACCGTGTACCGCACCAGAACGTCACCGACCTGCACCTCAGCGGTCAGTGCATCGACGGCGAGTGCTACGATGAGGTCCTGTTCCATAATCTGGACAGTTACATCGACAACCTGAAACAGGATGGCATTATCGTACTGCATACTATCGGCAGCCACGGCCCGACCTATTACAACCGCTATCCGGCTGAATTCAAAAAATTCACCCCGACCTGCGATACCAATGAAATCCAAAGTTGTACGCAACAACAGTTGAACAATACCTACGACAACACCATTCTGTATGTCGACTATGTTGTTGATAAAGCGATAAAATTACTGCAATCCAAACAGGATAAATTTACCACTAGTCTGGTTTATTTGTCAGACCACGGCGAATCGCTGGGTGAAGATGGCGTCTATTTGCATGGTCTGCCGTACTCAATTGCGCCGGATACGCAAAAACACGTGCCCATGCTGCTGTGGCTGTCGCCGGATTACCAGCAACGTTACGGTGTCTCCAGCCAGTGTTTGCAACAACAGGCTAAGACGAAGGATTATTCACAAGATAATCTGTTCTCCACCCTGCTCGGCCTGCTCGGCGTCAGCACCCACGAGTACCAGGCAGCAGATGATATTTTAACGCCATGTAGAGAGGCTGGTTGATGAAAATCTTAGTCATTGAAGACGATGCGCTGCTGTTGCAGGGGTTGATTCTGGCGATGCAAAGTGAAGGATACGTATGCGACGGCGTCTCCACAGCGCACGAAGCGGCGCTATCGTTGGCCAGCAATCACTACAGCCTGATCGTCCTCGACCTCGGCCTGCCGGATGAAGACGGTCTGCATTTTCTCACCCGCATGCGGCGGGAGAAGATGACCCAGCCGGTGCTGATCCTCACCGCCCGCGATACGCTTGAGGATCGCATTAGCGGTCTCGATACCGGCGCGGATGACTATCTGGTGAAACCCTTTGCCCTGGAAGAGCTGAATGCGCGCATTCGCGCCCTGCTCCGCCGGCATAATAACCGGGGCGATAACGAAATCAGCGTCGGCGATCTGCGCCTCAACGTCACCCGCCGCCTGGTGTGGCTGGGTGAGGCGGCGCTGGAATTGACGCCAAAAGAGTATGCCCTGCTGTCGCGGCTGATGATGAAAGCCGGTAGCCCGGTGCATCGTGAGATCCTCTACAACGACATCTACAGCTGGGACAACGAGCCGGCGACCAATACCCTTGAGGTGCATATTCATAACCTGCGCGAAAAGATTGGCAAATCGCGGATCCGCACCGTCAGGGGTTTTGGCTATATGCTGGCTAACCACATCGACACGGAATAGACCATGGCTCTGTTTGCAACCGAAACCTGGACCATGCGCCACCGGCTGCTGCTGACCATTGGCGCCATCCTGGTGGTCTGCCAGCTGATCAGCGTCTTCTGGCTATGGCATGAGAGCAAAGAGCAGATCCAGCTGCTGGTGGCCAGCGCCATCGAAGGCCACAATAACCAGAAACATGTGGAGCATGAGGTACGGGAAGCGGTCGCCAGCCTGCTGGTGCCGAGCCTGTTGATCGTTGGCCTGGCGCTGTATATCAGCATGCTGGCGGTGCGCAAGATCACCCGCCCGCTCTCCCGACTGCAAAGCGAGCTGGAGAGCCGCACGCCGGACAACCTCACCCCCATCGTGCTCAGCGAATCGGTGCCCGAAGTCACGGCGGTGACCACCGCCCTGAATCAGCTGGTTTCCCGCCTCAATCTGACCCTCGACCGTGAGCGGCTGTTTACCGCCGACGTGGCGCATGAGCTACGTACCCCGCTGGCCGGCCTGCGGTTGCACCTCGAACTACTGGCGAAAGTGCACGGCGTGGGCGTCGACCCACTGATCCAGCGCCTCGACCAGATGACCACCAGCATTTCGCAACTGCTGCAGCTGGCGCGCGTCGGACAGTCTTTTTCCGCCGGCAGCTATCAGCAGGTGCTGCTGCTGGATGACGTGGTCAAACCGCTGCAGGATGAGCTGGAGACCATGCTGGCGCAGCGTCAGCAGCGGCTGCTGCTGACGGATGTCGAAAGCGAGGCCATCGTCTCTGGCGACGCGACGTTAATCCGTGTGATCCTGCGCAATCTGGTGGAGAATGCTCACCGCTACAGCCCGGAAGGGTCAACTATCCGCGTGTCGGTGAAAGCGGGCCTGATGCCGGTGATGGCGGTGGAAGATGAAGGCCCAGGGATTGATGAGGCGAAAAGCGGCGAACTCAGTAAAGCGTTTGTGCGCATGGACAGTCGCTACGGCGGCATAGGCCTCGGACTGAGCATCGTCACGCGCATTGCTCAGCTGCATGACGCCCAGTTCTTCCTGCACAACCGCCAGCCGGGGCCCGGCGTCCGCGCGTGGGTGTTATTCCCGCGGCGCGCGGGTCAGAACGTCAGTACCCACTGATGGAAAAAGGCAACAATAATAACCAGGGCGGTGGCGACCGCCAGATATTCACGGAAGTTGATTTTTTGCATGGGCGCTATCCTCATCATGGGGAGGTTAGTGTCGCCTGGCGAGATTAAGCAAACATTAAGAAGGCCGCAATGCGGCCTTTTTTCTTCTCAAAGGTTTGCTATCTGGTAGCGGGACAATGAGAGAAGCGTCCCGCCTTCACTACGCCCCACACGCCCACTCCGGCAGTATGCGCCGGGACTCAGGAGGCGGCGATAAACAGCTCGCGCAGCTGATGCAACTGGTCGCGAATTTGCGCCGCCTCTTCGAACTCGAGGTTCTGGGCGTGCTGCATCATCTGCCCTTCCAGCTCGTGGATCTTCTGCTGCAGCGCTTTTGGCGTCATCTCCACGGCGCTAAGCCCGGCAGGCTCAACGGCCTTCGCTTTACCGCGCCCTTTGGCTTTAGTTTTCGCCAGGCCCTGGCCCAACTGCAGGATATCCACCACTTTCTTGTTGAGGCCCTGCGGTACGATGCCATGCTCTTCGTTATAACGCTGCTGTTTCTCCCGTCGACGCTCGGTCTCGCCAATGGCTTTGGCCATGGAAGGGGTGATCTTATCGCCGTAAAGGATGGCCTTGCCGTTGATGTTTCGCGCCGCGCGGCCGATGGTCTGGATAAGCGAGCGTTCGGAGCGCAGGAAGCCCTCTTTATCGGCATCCAGGATCGCCACCAGCGACACCTCCGGCATATCCAGCCCCTCACGCAGCAGGTTGATCCCTACCAGCACGTCAAACTCGCCAAGGCGCAGGTCGCGGATAATCTCCATGCGCTCGACGGTGTCGATATCCGAGTGCAGATAGCGCACCCGCTCGCCGTGCTCCTCAAGATACTCGGTTAAATCCTCCGCCATCCGCTTAGTGAGGGTGGTCACCAGCACGCGCTCGTTGATGGCCGTGCGCAGGCGGATCTCTGACAACAGATCGTCTACCTGGGTGGCTACCGGCCGCACTTCGATGATCGGGTCAAGCAGACCGGTCGGCCGCACCACCTGATCCACCACTTCGCCGCCGGATTTATCCAGCTCGTAGGCGCCGGGGGTTGCCGAGACGTAGATGGTTTGCGGGGCCAGCGCTTCAAATTCTTCAAACTTCATCGGCCGGTTATCCAGCGCCGACGGCAGGCGGAAACCGTACTCCACCAGCGTCTCTTTGCGCGCCCGGTCGCCCCGGTACATACCGCCGATCTGCGGCACCGTAACGTGGGATTCGTCTATCACCAGCAGACCGTCTGCCGGCAGATAGTCAAACAGAGTGGGCGGCGGCTCGCCGGGCCCGCGACCGGAAAGGAAGCGCGAGTAGTTTTCAATGCCCGAGCAGTAGCCCAGTTCGTTCATCATTTCGAGGTCGAACTGGGTACGCTGGGTTAAGCGCTGCTCTTCCAGAAGCTTGTTGTTGGCCAGCAGAACCTTGCGCCGCTCCGCCAGCTCCAGCTTGATCTCTTCCATCGCCTGGACGATGCGTTCCCGCGGCGTCACGTAGTGGGTCTTGGGATAAATGGTGTAGCGCGGCACCGTCGATTCCACGTGGCCGGTGAGCGGGTCGAACAGCGACAGGCGCTCGACCTCTTCATCAAACAGCTCAATGCGCAGCGCGATATCGTCGGATTCCGCCGGGAAGACGTCGATCACCTCGCCGCGCACGCGAAAGGTGCCGCGCTGGAAGGCCTGATCGTTGCGGGTATACTGCAGTTCGGCCAGACGGCGCAGGATAGCGCGCTGGTCAATCAGCATCCCGACCGTCAGGTGCAGCATCATCTTCAGGTACAGGTCCGGGTCGCCGAGGCCGTAGATAGCCGAGACTGACGCCACTACCACCACGTCGCGCCGCTCGAGCAGCGCTTTGGTCGCCGACAAGCGCATCTGCTCGATATGTTCGTTTACCGAGGCGTCCTTCTCAATGAAGGTATCTGAGCTGGGGACGTAGGCTTCCGGCTGATAGTAATCGTAGTAGGAGACGAAATACTCGACGGCATTCTCCGGGAAAAACTCTTTCATCTCGCCGTAGAGCTGGGCCGCCAGGGTTTTGTTTGGCGCCAGCACCATCGTCGGCCGCTGCAGGTCGGCAATTACGTTGGCGATGGTGAAGGTTTTACCGGAGCCGGTGACCCCCAGCAGCGTTTGATGCGCGAGCCCATCCTCCAGCCCCTCTTCCAGGCGGCGGATGGCTTCCGGTTGGTCTCCGGAGGGGCGAAAGGCGGAATGCAGAACAAACGATTTACTCATTGATCAAAACCTGAAGATGGATTTAGCGGCCGGTGTTTAATTCTACCCTCCGGGCCATTTTTTGCCAACAAATTATACTGGATATTTAAACAGTACATCACTATGATAGCGTCAGTAAACGGCTTATTTCGGCGCCATGGTGCGCATAAAACGCGCACCGGGTGGAATAATCCTCCGGCCGGCAGGGTTATCCCCAGAAATTTTTACCTTTTAACATTTGTCAAGCGGACGGGTGAAAGTTTTATGGCAGTAGATGACGCTTTTCTTACACCCATTGATTTTATCTAACAAGTTGATATTTAATGACTTTAAAGAAAAGACGCCTTTCGCGCCAATTCAGCCGCAGGCCGCGTACGCTCTAGCTTACCGCAGGTTTTCTAACTCTAATACACAAGGTTATCCACAGGAATAGTGGATAACTGTCTGCAGCCCAAGACCGCCGCCGCCCGGCGCAAATCGACTTTCGCTGTAAACCGTGCGGCGAAAAATTTTTATCGAACTATTTTTGATAACTATCCGTTTAAAGCCGCTCGATTTTTGCTGCTTTTTGCACCACCCTTTAGCGTCGGGCACCGGAAAAGTGCAGCGCCCGCGCTGACTATGCCCGATGGTGTCGGCGTTTCGCGGTTTTTTCCGAGCGTTCTTTTTCCTGGCAAGAGTTTTGCAGCATCTTTCTGTCGCCCTGACGCCAGGATAAGGAGAAAACGTCCATGTTGAATTTACAGGCAGTAAATCATTTTTACGGTAATCAGCACTCGCTGTGGAATGTCGATCTTGAACTACGCCCGGGAGAGTGCATTGGCGTACTGGGACGCGAGGGAATGGGAAAAACCACCCTGGTCAACTGCATTGCCGGCCATCTGCCGGTGGCCAGCGGTCGGATGACCTGGCATGACATTGGCGCCCCGCCGTGCGATCTCACCCCCCTGTCCGCTCAGTCGCGCAGCGCCATCGGCATCGGCTACGTGCCGCAGGATAAACGCATCTTTTCCCAGCTCAGCGTGGAAGAGAACCTGCATATTGCCCTGGCGGCCGGGAAACCCGGGGCTAACGCCAGCGGCGGCGAAATTTATGACCATTTTCCCGAACTCTATGCGCTACGGCAGCGCAAAGGCGCTTCGCTAAGCGCCGACGATCAGTACCAGCTGGCGCTGGCCAGGGCGCTGATCGTCCAGCCACGACTGCTGATCCTTGACGAACCCTCACGCGGCGCAGGGCCGCGCTGCCTGCAAAAGCTGGCGGAATTGCTGCTGCGGTTAAATCGCGATATCGGTCTGACGGTGCTGCTCGCCGAGCAGCACCTGCCCTTTATCCGCCGGGTGGCGGATCGGTTCTGTGTCCTTCACCGGGGGCGTAATGTCGCCGAGGGCGATATTATGGCGCTGGATGAACCGCTGCTGGCGCAGTGGATGACGCCAGATCCAGCGCGCTGAGATCCAGATACTGGCCGAGATCGTCGCGCTGCGCGATATCGACAAGCCACGGTATTTCACCAAGAAACGGCGCGGCCAACCGGTTTTTCAGCGTCGCCAGATATTCGCCATGGCGCTTGCCCGGCGGCTGCACGTCATTGGCGATCCAGCCCGCCAGCGGCAGCCCCGCCTGGCGCACCGCCTGGGCGGTAAGCATCGCATGGTTGATACAGCCGAGCTTGACCCCCACCACCAGAATCACCGGCAGCTGCTCCTGCTGCGCCCAGTCGGCGAAGGTCAGGGTGTCCGAGAGCGGCGTAAACCAGCCGCCGGCCCCTTCCACCAGTACCCAGTCTGCCAGGCGCTCCAGTTCGCGTAAGCCACTGGAAAGCGCCGCCGCGGCAATCGGTCGCCCTTCATCGGCGCTAATAATATGCGGCGAGGTCGGTTCGGCAAAAGTATAAGGGTTGACCTGTTCATAGCTCAGCGCCACCCGGCTATTACGCTGCAGGGCCAGCGCATCTTCATTGCGTAACCCTTGTGCGGTCAGGTCGCTACCGGAAGCCACCGGTTTATAGCCGGCGGTGTTAAAACCCAACTGGTTCGCCGCCTGCAGCAGTGCGCTGCTGGCGACCGTTTTCCCGACTTCAGTATCGGTTCCGGTGACGAAAAAACGTTTAGTCACGTTCAATGACTCCTGTAAAAAGATAATACGTCAGCGGGCAGATACCCTGCTGTTGCGGCCAGGCCAGCTGCAGTTCGCGCAGTTTGCCGCGGCCAAGCGGGGCGGATGCCCTCCCCTGGTGCAAATGGGTAGCGCCGATGCCCTTCAGGGAGCGCATAGCGCTCAGCGCATCGGCGAACGGCAGGCTAATCTGATGAACGATGCCTTCGGCGCGCAGGCCGCTCAGCGCCGCCCTTACCGCCGGTTCGCTGAGAAAACGGTTGGCATGCGGACGGTCGTCAATAGCCTGCCACGCCTGATTAAGCTCCGGCAGCGATCCGGCCAGCAGCGTGGTAAACGCCACCCGCCCGCCGGGTCGCACCACCCGGCACAGCTCGCCGATCGCCGCGCGCAGATCGTCGCACCACTGCACCGCCAGGTTGCTCCATGCCAGATCGACGCAGCCATCCGGCAGCGGCAGCGCTTCGATATCGCCCTGCAGATAATGCTGCGCGGCGTCGTGGCGCTGCGCCTGGGCCAGCATGCCGGCGGAGAGATCCAGCGCGGTTACCACGCTGCCCGCCTCACGCCAGTAGCGGCTCATGCTGCCGGGGCCGCAGCCGGCATCCAGCACCTGGGCAAAATCGCGGCGCGCCAGCTGGCGCAGCAGCAGATCGGCGCTGCGCCGCTGCAGTTCATCATGTTGCGTATAGACGCTGGCCGCCCGGCCAAACGCCGCGGCCACCGCCTGCTTATTCACCGTGACCATGCAGCGCCTCCAGTAAACGGTTAATGTCCTCAGCCTGATGAGCGGCGGTCAGGGTCAGACGCAGGCGAGCGCTGCCGACCGGCACCGTCGGTGGACGGATCGCCGTCGCCCAGCAGCCGGCCTCGCGCAGACGGCAGGCCAGGCTCAGCGCTCGCGCGTTATCGCCGACGATCAGCGGCTGGATCGCGCTGACGGAATCGGTCAGCCCCAGCGACACATCGCCCATCCCTGCACGGAACTGACGGATGCGGGCGGCCAGGGTTTCCCGCCGCTGCTGGCCCTCATCGCTACGAATAACCCGCAGCGCCGCGCTCAGCGCCACCGCCTGGGCGGGCGGCATGGCGGTGCTGTAGATCAGATGACGGGCAAACTGCAGCAGATAATCCGCCATCGATTCGCTACACAGTACCGCCGCGCCGCTCACCCCAAACGCCTTACCGAAGGTGACCACCAGCAGATCCGGGCGCACCCCCTGCGCGGCGCAGCTTCCACGCCCTTCCTCACCAACCACGCCGATGCCGTGGGCGTCATCCGCCAGCAATAACGCCCCGGCGGTCTGCGCTGCGGCGTGAATGGCCGCCAGCGGCGCGCTGTCGCCGTCCATACTGAAAATGCCTTCAGTCACCACTAACTGCAGACCGTCCAGCGGTTTCGCCAGCAGCTGCGCGAGCTGCTGCGGATCGTTGTGGGCAAAGCGCCGCAGCTGGGCCGGGCTGAGGCTCGCCGCTTCCAGCAGGGAGGCGTGGCTCAGGCGGTCGGCGACAATCCGATCCTCTTTTTCCGCCAGCGCGGCAACCAGTGCCTGATTGGCGGCAAAGCCGGAGATAAACAGTAGCGCGCGCGGGTAACCGAGCCAGTCGGCAAGTTCCTCTTCCAGCGCGCGGTGGGCCTCACTATAGCCGCTCACGTGGCCCGATCCGCCGGAGCCGACGCCATAACGTTCCGCCCCCTGCTGCCAGGCGGCGATAATGCCGGCATGCTGGCTCAGGCCCAGGTAATCATTGCTGGAGAAGTTGAGCCAGCGCTCCCCTTCGCGCTCCAGCCAGCGTCCGGCGCCGTGGCTTACCGGCAGGCGGCGGCGAAACGCATCCGTCTGCTGCCGCTCGTCCAGCGCCCGCTCGATTCGTTGCTGCCAGGTCATAGCGCCGCCGCGTTGTAATATTCCTCAGTGTCGGGGGTGAGTAGGGCCTGCTCCAGGCGCTGCTGCTGCTCATTATCGCCTTCCAGTACCGCCGTCTGCTGCGGGTTGATCCCCAGCTTGCGGAACAGCTGCAGGTCTTTGTCCTCTTCCGGGTTCGGCGTGGTGAGCAGCTTGCAGCCGTAAAAAATCGAGTTCGCCCCGGCCATAAAGCACATCGCCTGGGTCTGCTCGTTCATCTGTTCGCGGCCGGCGGAGAGACGCACGTAAGAGGTGGGCATCATGATGCGTGCGATGGCGATGGTGCGGATGAAATCGAAAGCGTCGACATCATCGTTATCCGCCAGCGGCGTGCCTTTAACTTTCACCAGCATGTTGATCGGCACACTCTCCGGCGGCGTCGGCAGATTAGCCAGCTGCAGCAGCAGCCCGGCGCGATCTTTTACGGTCTCTCCCAGCCCGACGATGCCGCCGGAGCAGACTTTGATCCCGGCATCGCGCACTTTATCCAGCGTATCCAGACGCTCCTGATAGGTACGGGTGGTGATGATGTTGCCGTAAAATTCCGGCGAGGTGTCGAGGTTATGGTTGTAGTAATCAAGCCCCGCACCGGCCAGGCGCTGCGCCTGGCTATCGGTAAGGGTACCGAGCGTCATACAGGACTCCAGACCCAGCGCCTTGACGCCTTTCACCATCTGCTCCAGATAGGGCATATCGCGGTCATTGGGGTTCTTCCACGCTGCGCCCATGCAGAAGCGGGTGGAGCCGGCGTTTTTCGCCTGACGTGCCGACTCCAGCACCTGCTCGACCTCCATCAGGCGCTCGGTTTCGAGGCCGGTTTTGTAGCGTGCGCTTTGCGGGCAATATTTACAGTCTTCCGGACAAGCGCCGGTTTTAATCGACAGCAACGTACTGACCTGCACCTGACGCGGGTCAAAATGCTGGCGGTGGATTTGCTGCGCTTCGAATAACAGATCGATGAGTGGTTTATTAAATAACTCAGTAACTTGCGACATTGTCCAGCGTGCGTGGTGAGCCATTAGCCTCTCCAAAAGGTTTTGTTAATTTGCGGTTCGGTTTATACTCGTAAACCTAAATGTTTTCAAAATGGTTTACAAGTCGCTTATGACACTGGACGATCTCGCCTTCGATCGGCGCCACATCTGGCACCCCTACACCTCTATGACTTCTCCCCTGCCGGTCTACCCGGTGGTTTCCGCCCACGGGTGCGAGCTGTCCCTCGCCGGCGGTGAACAACTGGTTGACGGCATGTCCTCCTGGTGGGCGGCGATCCACGGCTACAATCACCCGCGCCTCAATGCGGCGATGAAAGCGCAGATCGATCAGATGTCGCACGTGATGTTTGGCGGGATCACCCATCCGTCGGCGGTGGCGCTGTGCCGCCAACTGGTGGCGATGACCCCGGAATCGCTGGAGTGCGTTTTCCTCGCCGATTCCGGTTCGGTGGCGGTAGAGGTGGCGATGAAAATGGCGCTGCAGTACTGGCAGGCCAAAGGCCAGCCGCGTCGTCGTTTCCTGACCTTCCGCAACGGCTATCATGGCGACACGTTCGGCGCGATGTCGGTCTGCGATCCGCAGAATTCAATGCACAGCCTGTGGCAGGGCTATCTGCCGGATAACCTGTTTGCCCCCGCGCCGCAAAGCCGCTTCGACGGCGAGTGGGATGAGCTGGATATGGTGCCGTTTGCCCGCCTGATGGCCGCGCATCGCCACGACATCGCCGCGGTGATCCTCGAACCGATCGTCCAGGGCGCCGGCGGAATGCGGATGTACCATCCGGAGTGGCTGAGGCGGGTGCGTAAAATGTGCGACCGGGAAGGGATTTTGCTGATCGCCGATGAGATTGCTACCGGCTTTGGCCGCACCGGCAAACTGTTCGCCTGCGAACACGCTGGTATCGCCGCCGATATTCTGTGTCTGGGTAAAGCGCTGACCGGCGGCACCATGACTCTTTCCGCCGCACTGACCACCCGCGAGATCGCGGAAACCATCAGCAATGGCGAAGCCGGCTGCTTTATGCACGGCCCCACCTTTATGGGCAATCCGCTGGCCTGCGCGGTGGCAAGCGAAAGCCTGCGCCTGCTGGAGAGCGGCGAGTGGCAACAGCAGGTGGCGGCGATTGAAGCCCAACTACAGGCCGAGCTGGCTTCGGCGCGGGGATCTGCGCTGGTCGCCGATGTGCGCGTGCTGGGCGCGATTGGCGTGGTTGAAACCCGGCGTCCGGTAAATATGGCCGCCCTGCAGCGCTTTTTCGTCGAACAAGGGGTGTGGATCCGCCCGTTTGGCCGTCTGATTTATCTGATGCCCCCGTACATCATCACGCCCAAACAGCTGACCCGCCTGACCCGTGCGGTCAACCTGGCCGTGCAGGACGAAACATTTTTTAGCGAATAAACAGCGGATTTGCGCCGCCGGGAAGGCTACACTTCTTTGTTAATCTGCACATTATCAATGAGGATGAAGCATGAAATTGATCAGTCACGATCTCCAGGACGGCGGCAAGCTGCCTAACCGTCACGTCTTCAACGGCATGGGCTATGATGGCGACAATATTTCGCCGCACCTGATGTGGGATGATGTGCCCGCGGGCACCAAAAGCTTTGTCGTCACCTGCTACGACCCGGATGCACCGACCGGCTCCGGCTGGTGGCACTGGGTGATAGTCAACCTGCCTGCCGATACTCGGGTGCTACCGCAGGGTGCCGGCTCCGGTCAGGCGGAGCTACCGGAAGAGGCCGTTCAGACCCGCACCGATTTTGGTAAGGCAGGCTACGGCGGCGCGGCACCGCCGAAGGGTGAAACCCACCGCTACATTTTTACCGTCCACGCGCTGGATATCGATAAGATTGATGTCGATGCCGAGGCGAGCGGCGCGATGGTCGGCTTTAACGTCCATTTCCATTCGCTCGCCAGCGCTTCCATCACCGCCCTGTTCAGTTAATTATCCCCCCGGATAGCGGCTTGCGCCTTATCCGGGCAACCCACGGTGCCGGTATATTGTCGGGTGGCGCTGCGCTTACCCGACCTACGGTCCGTGCGGCCTGCCTTTAATTTATTCACCATGCTTGCTGAAACTGCCGATGCTGGCGGCCTCAACATCGCTGAGACGTTCCCGGAAGGCAGGGGCAGCCCGCATGGATGCGGGCTGAGGGCCGTGTTTTGCAAGGACGCTGCCTCGGCCCGACCCGAAGCCTGCAGGGATAAGTCGAAGGCACCACGAAGTGGCGATGTTGCTGGCCGGAGCCCGGGGGTACAGGGGGCGGCGGCGACTGGCCGCCCCCTGTGCGCTCCCTGCGCCATGAGGGACATAACGCAGAAGAAATATTGGGAGCGCAATGTGTCGGAATTAACACAAAGCACATGTTTTCCCCGACCAAAACCGTTGCAAACCGATAACAGTATCTACGGTCCAAACGTAGCCCCGGTAAGCGCAGCGCCACCGGGGAGATTGACCTTACTGTTCCGTGGCCACCTGCAGCGCGGTTTTACGCACGCGCGCGTACCACACCACCGTCAGCAGCCCCAACCAGACCAACCCGGCTAACAGCGCCACGCGCGTCTCTTCCACCATTCCCAGCACGGCGATCACCAGCCCCATAAACAGTAGCGTCAACAGCGGGCCAACCGGCCAGAAGGGGATCGGGAATTCGATCTTACTGCGCTCTTCGGCCGACAAACCGCGACGCATCGAGAAATGAGAGAGCAGGATCATCAGCCATACCCAGACGGTGGCGAACGCCGCCAGCGAGGCAATCAGGACAAAGACCTGTTCCGGCATCAGATAGTTAAGCACCACCGCCACCAGCAGCGCCACGCCCATCACCACCACCGTCATCCAGGGTACACCGTTGCTGGCGAGCCGCTGGAAGCACTTCGGCGCCAGCCCCTCTTTCGACATGCCGTACATCATGCGCCCGGCGCCAAAAATATCGCTGTTAATCGCCGAGATACTGGCGCTAATCACGATGATATTCAGCACGGTCGCCGCCGCCGGGATCCCCAGACCATCGAAGATCAGCACAAACGGACTGCCCTGCTCGCCAAAACTATTCCACGGGAAGATCGCCATCAGCACCGCCAGGGTGCAGACGTAAAACAGAATAATACGCAGCGGAATGGTGTTGATGGCCTGCGGGATGACCTTCTTCGGGTTCTGCGCTTCCGCCGCCGTGACGCCGATAATTTCCACGCCGCCGAAAGCGAACATCACGATGCCAAGCGAGGCGATGATCCCCTGCCAGCCATGTGGCGCAAAGCCGCCGTGGCTCCACAAATTTTCCAGCCCGGTGGCCGGGAAACTATGGCCAAAGCCAAAGAAGATGATCCCCGCGCCCGCCGCCATCATGGCGATAATCGCCACCACTTTAATCAGCGACAGCCAGAACTCCATCTCGCCAAACACCCGCACGTTGCACAGGTTCATCGCGCCAATAAAGAAAATGATGCTGAGGATCCAGATCCAGCGCGGCACATCGGGATACCACAACCCCATATAGATACCGAACGCGGTGACGTCGGCCAGCGCCACGATCACCATTTCAAAGGTATAGGTCCAGCCGGTGATAAACCCGGCGAGCGGCCCGAGATACTGGCGCGCATAGCTGCCAAAGGAGCCGGAAACCGGATTGCGCACCGCCATTTCACCCAGCGCGCGCATGACCATAAAGACCGCCGCGCCGCCAATCAGGTAGGCCAGCAGCACCGCCGGGCCCGCCGCCTTAATGGCGGAGGCCGAACCGTAGAACAGCCCGGTGCCGATAGCGGAACCGAGCGCAATAAAACGAATGTGTCGGGCATTCAGCCCGCGCAGCAGATGCGGTTTGTGTTGTTGTTGCATATACAGGTGTCCTGATTTTTTTATATGACGACAAATATGCGATGTAGGTCGGCCGGGGGAATGACTTCCCCCGACGCGGGTACAGAGAACAACGGTGATTAATGCAGTACGGCAGGCAGCAGACGCGTCAGGTGACGTGCAGCCAAAAGTGCAATGGCATTTTCAATATCAGGGGCGAAGAAACGATCCTGCGTATAGTGAGATACGCGTTCGCGCAGCAGATGGCGCGCCTCTTCCAGCAGCGGACTGGTGGTCAGCCCTTCGCGCATATCCAGGCCCTGCACCGCCGCCAGCCACTCAACGGCCAGTACGCCGCGGGTGTTTTCCGCCATCGCCCACAGCCGACGGCCGGCAGCCGGCGCCATCGAGACGTGGTCTTCCTGGTTGGCGGACGTCGGCAGGCTATCAACGCTATGCGGGTGTGACAGCGCTTTGTTTTCACTGGCCAAAGCCGCCGCTGTGACCTGGGCGATCATAAACCCGGAGTTGACGCCGCCATTTTTCACGAGGAACGGCGGCAGCTGCGACATATGGCTGTCCATCATCAGCGCGATACGACGCTCGGAGAGCGAGCCGATTTCGGCGATCGCCAGCGCGATATTATCCGCCGCCATCGCCACCGGTTCGGCGTGGAAGTTACCGCCGGAGATGACGTCATTTTCGGCGGCAAAGACCAGCGGGTTATCGGAGACCGCATTCGCTTCGGCTAACAGTACTTCCGCCGCCTGGCGGATCTGCGTCAGGCAGGCGCCCATCACTTGCGGCTGGCAGCGCAGTGAGTACGGATCCTGAACCTTGGTGCAATTATGATGCGACCGCGAGATCGCGCTGTCATCGGTCAACAGGTGGCGATACAGTGCCGCCGCATCAATCTGCCCGCGCTGGCCGCGCACCTCGTGAATACGCGTATCGAACGGACGACGCGAACCCAGCGCCGCTTCGGTGGTTAACGCCCCGCAGACGACCGCGGAGGCGAACAGATCTTCGGCTTCGAACAGACCGCGCAGCGCAAAAGCCGTCGAGGCCTGGGTGCCGTTCAGCAGCGCCAATCCCTCTTTCGCCGCCAGGGTAATCGGTTCCAGCCCCGCCTGACGCAGCGCGTCGGTGGCCGGTAGCCATTCGCCGCCGCGTACCCGCGCTTTGCCTTCGCCCAGCAGGGTCAGCGACATATGCGCCAGCGGTGCGAGGTCACCGGAGGCGCCGACGGAACCTTTCGCCGGGATCCACGGCGTCACGCCGGCATTCACCAGGCCAATCAGCGCCTGGATCACGCTCAGGCGGATCCCGGAGAAACCGCGAGACAGGCTGTTAATCTTCAGCACCATAATCAGCCGCGCCAGGTCGTCGTCCAGCGGCTCGCCAACGCCCGCCGCATGGGACAGCACCAGCGAACGCTGCAGGTTCTCCAGATCGTCCGTCGAGATACGGGTTTGCGCCAGCAGGCCAAAACCTGTGTTGATACCGTAGGCGGTACGCCCTTCGGCAAGGATGGCGTTGACGCAGGCCACGCTCTCATCAATGGCGGCAAACGCGCTGCTGTCGAGGGTAATGTTCAGCGGGTGGCTGTAAACCTCGCGGAGCTGCGACAGGCTCAGTTTCCCCGGAATGAGCGTTAACGATTTCATTTAGCGTTCCCCTGCGTTGCTGCCACCATCGGAAGATTCAGACCCTGTTCTGCTGCGCATTCAATAGCAATATCGTAACCCGCATCGGCATGACGCATCACGCCGGTCGCCGGGTCGTTGCGCAGGACGCGAGCGATACGCGCCGCCGCTTCATCGGTACCGTCACAGACGATAACCATCCCGGAGTGCTGCGAGAAGCCCATACCTACGCCGCCGCCGTGGTGCAGCGACACCCAGGTCGCGCCGCTGGCGGTGTTAAGCAAGGCGTTCAGTAGCGGCCAGTCGGATACCGCATCTGAGCCGTCGCGCATGGCTTCGGTTTCGCGGTTCGGGCTGGCGACGGAGCCGGAATCAAGGTGATCGCGGCCAATCACGATCGGCGCGGAGACTTCGCCGCTGCGCACCATTTCGTTAAACGCCAGACCGAGCTTCTGACGCCACTCCAGACCTACCCAGCAGATACGCGCCGGCAGTCCCTGGAAGCTGATGCGCTCGCGCGCCATATCCAGCCAGTGGTGCAGATGCTTATCATCTTTAATGATCTCTTTCACTTTCGCGTCGGTTTTGTAGATATCCTGCGGATCGCCGGACAGCGCTACCCAACGGAACGGGCCGATACCCCGGCAGAACAGCGGGCGGATATACGCCGGCACGAAACCCGGGAAATCGAAGGCATTGCTGACGCCCACTTCCTGCGCCATCTGGCGAATGTTGTTGCCGTAGTCGAAGGTCGGCACCCCCATCTCGTGGAAGGCCAGCATCGCCTGCACGTGGTCGGCCATTGAGCGTTTCGCCGCCAGAATGGTGCCCTGCGGATCGGATTCGGCTTTCTGCTGATACTCCTCCCAGCTCCAGCCTTTCGGCAGATAGCCATGCAGCGGATCGTGGGCGCTGGTCTGATCGGTAACCATATCCGGGCGCACGCCGCGTTTCACCAGCTCTGGCACGATATCCGCAGCGTTGCCGCACAGCGCGATGGAGATGGCGCGGCCTTCGGCGGTGTATTTTTTGATGCGCGCCAGGGCGTCATCCAGAGAAGTGGCCTGTTCATCCACGTAGCGGGTACGCAGACGGAAATCGATGCGGCTCTGCTGACATTCGATGTTCAGCGAGCAGGCGCCTGCCAGCGTCGCGGCCAGCGGCTGCGCGCCACCCATGCCGCCCAGACCGGCGGTTAATACCCAACGGCCTTTCAGGCTGCCCTGATAGTGCTGGCGACCGGCTTCGACGAAGGTTTCGTAGGTGCCCTGCACGATGCCCTGGCTACCGATGTAGATCCAGCTGCCGGCGGTCATCTGGCCGTACATCGCCAGCCCTTTGGCATCCAGTTCGTTGAAGTGTTCCCAGGTGGCCCAGTGCGGAACCAGGTTGGAGTTAGCGATCAGCACGCGCGGCGAGTTTTCATGCGTTTTAAAGACGCCGACCGGTTTGCCGGACTGCACCAGCAGAGTCTCGTCGCTTTCCAGGTTTTTCAGCGCCTTCACGATAGCGTCATAGCATTCCCAGTTGCGCGCAGCGCGACCAATACCGCCATAGACCACCAGCTCATGCGGGTTTTCAGCGACATCGGGATCGAGGTTGTTCATTAACATACGCAGCGGCGCTTCGGTCAACCAGCTCCTGGCGGTCAGCGTCGTGCCTCTCGGGGCACGGACGTCCAGCTGGCGATATTTGCTTTGCGACATCGGGGTTTCTCCTGACAATTAACGTTGTGTACGTAGATACATATACTTGTCTATACAACTCTGCGCAAGCCAGGATTTAACAGAAATGATACAATTTTGTTATATTGCGTCAGCAATCACGTTTTGCTGACGCCAGGGAAAATTACGAGCTGAAATGGCCCTGCAGACGGTAGCGCGCGCCGGGGAACAGCAGGCGAGCGTGAGAGACAATATGCGTCTTCGACCAGGTGCGACGGCGAATGAGCAGGCAGGGATCGTGCGGCAGAATGCGCAGCAGCGCGCACTCCTCTGACGTCGCCTGCACCGCCTCGACAATATGTTCGCCTTCGGTTAATGGCGCGATCAGCGACAGATAATCATGCGGCGTGGTAGTGGTGTAATCCTGTAACAAGTAATCCGGCACCACCGCAGCATTCACGCAGCGATCTTCGATTTGTACCGGAACCTCGTTTTCGAAATGCACCATCCGTGAATGAAAGATACGCGTGCCTTCGGCGACGGTGAGCGCCTCCGCCTGAATGAGATCGGCTTCGGTCTCCTCCAGCAGCAGCACTTCACAGCGGTGCTGATGGCGACGAGAGACAATTTCATCGGCAATGCTGCGCACTTCAAACAGCGCCGACTGCCCTTTCGGCTCGGCGACGAAGGTCCCGACCCCCTGCAGCCTGACCAGCAGGCCTTCATCCGTCAGCTCGCGCAGCGCGCGGTTGATGGTCATCCGGCTGAAGCCGAACTGGGCAACCAGTTCAGCCTCCGAGGGAATTCGGTCGTGCGGACGCCACTCGCCGCGGTAGATTTTTTCGCTAATCGCCTGCTTCACCTTTTCATAGAAAGGCGCGGGCGCGGAACGAGGTTGTTGTGCAAACATGGCCTGGCTTTCCTTATGCATAATAAGCGGAGCGGCGAAGCGAAAATAATAGCGCGGATCGCTAGCGCCACCAATGGGCGATTTGCCATGCCAGACGGGCCGCCGCGCGGGCACCCTGTCCGTCGATGTCAAATTGCGGATTAAACTCGACCAAATCCACCGCCTGCAGCTTTCCGCTGCGGCACAACGGCTCAACGATGCGCAGCAGGATTGCCAGCGGCACGCCCAGCGCCGCCGGCGCGGAAACCGCCGGCATTTCGCGCGCCGGCAGCACGTCGAGATCGATGGTCAGATACAGACGATCGTACTGCGCGATATTGCGCTCCAGCTCCGGCAACACGTGAGTGTCGAAGTCCGCCAGCACCGCCAGATCCTCAACGACAGCCACCTGGCGGCGCGCTGCTTCATCCCATAGCGCCTGGGTGTTCGCCGCCCGGCTGACGCCGATGCAGGTATAGTGAAAACCGCGCTGCTGGGCGTCACACTCCAGCGCCAGCTGGCGGAACGGCGTCCCGGAGCTGGCGCATTCGGCAAAGCGTAAATCCAGATGCGCATCGAGATTAATAATGCCCACTTTTTCGCCCGGGAAGGCATCCAGTACCCCAGCGCCGTGGCCGAAGGCCGTCTCGTGGCCGCCGCCCAGGACCAGCGTACGTTTACCGGCACGCTGGCAGGCGGCCACCGCCTCGCGCAGCGCCTGATGCGCGGCTTCTAACTGTTCGCCGTCGACGCTGATGGTGCCCATATCCACGCAGCGGTCGTGGCCCTGATGGCTGGCCATATTGGCCAGCGCCCGGCGCAGCGCTTCCGGACCATGCCCGGCGCCGGTACGCCCTTTGTTACGCCGGACGCCTTCGTCACAGGCGAAGCCGAGCAGCGCGATATCACCGGGCATCTCCTGCGGCGCGAAGCGTTCCGCGCGGGCGATAGTCTGGAACAGGCGCAGCGCATTAGGCGCTTCCGCGCTATCATCGCGTCCCTGCCAGAGACTGGCGGGCGTAGCTTGCCACAGCATCATTGCAGTTCTCCTCGTACCACGCGTCCCCAGAGCGGCGCGCGCCCCGGCTCATACACCATCTCGACCGGATGCTCGGCATCCCAGATGGCAAAGTTAGCCACAAAGCCCGCCGCCAGCTGACCGTGGCTGTCCTGCCGCCCCAGCGCCCGCGCGGCATGGCGCGTTACCCCGGCCCAGGCCTCTTCCGGCGTTAAACCAAACTTGACGCAGGCCATGTTCATCGCCAGATGCAGGCTGGCGAAGGGGCTGGTGCCGGGGTTGAAATCGGTCGCCACCGCCATCGGCACCTGGTATTTGCGCAGCAGTTCCACCGGCGGTTTGCGGGTTTCATTAAGGAAGTAGAACGCGCCGGGGAGCAGAGCTGCCACGGTGCCGCTTTCGCGCATCGCCGCCACGCCCTCTTCCGTCAGATACTCGATATGGTCGGCGGACAGTCCGTGATAGCGGCTCACCAGCTGCGCACCGCCCAGCGACGAGAGCTGCTCAACGTGGCCTTTTACCGGAATGCCCAGCGCCTGCGCCGCCTGAAATACGCGCTCGGTTTGCTGCGGGCTGAAGCCAACGTTTTCACAGAAGACGTCAACGCTTTCAAACAGTCCCTCCTGCCACAGCGTCGGCAGTATGGTCTCGCAGACCAGCGAGATATAGCCATCGGCGTCGCCATGATATTCCGGCGGCGTGGCGTGGGCGGAGAGCAACGTCGCCGACAGTTCCACGCCATTGTCGTCGGCCAGCTGGCGGGCGACCCGCAGCATTTTGCGTTCGTTTTGCAGATCGAGACCGTAGCCTGATTTAATCTCCAGGGTGGTCACCCCTTCACGCAGCAGGCGCGCCAGACGCGGCTGCGCCAGCGCCAGTAGTTCAGCTTCGCTGCTGTCGCGCGTGGCGCGCACGGTGGAATTAATCCCACCGCCGTTAGCGCTGATGGTTTGATAGGAGACGCCGTTCAGCCGCTGCTCCCACTCCTGCGCCCGGCTGCCGCCAAAGATCAGGTGGGTATGGCAGTCGATTAAACCCGGCGTAACCAGCCGGCCTTCGAGATCGATACTGCGCCCGCCGGGAGCGTCAGCGTCGGCGACAATTGCCTCAATGCGGCCATTGCGCACCAGCAGCGCATGGCGCTCCAGCAGACCGTAGGGTTGAGAGTAATCAGGGTTCAGGGTGGCGAGACGCGCGTTTCGCCAGATAACGCGTTCAGAGGTGGCTTGAGTCATAGCGCTTAACTTGTCATGGGTTGTATAGACATTTATTTTCATAACGCCGATAAAGTCAACAATAGCGCGGGGAAATGTTATTTTTTTGTGACTAAAGACCATCCAGCAGGACTGCACGTTGCGTAAAGACGGTAAGTTTTTCCGCCCATGTCTTCCCGTTTCGTTCAAGTTAGTATAAAACAGCAGGTTTTAAAGGACTTATACCCTGGCGTCTCAGCCGGGGTATTTCACTACGCTTAATTTTGCCCGGAGCAACATGAACACATATTCCGTTTCCCGTCTGGCGCTGGCGCTGGCCTTCGGCGTGACGCTGTCCGCCTGTAGCTCGACGCCTGCCGATCAACAGCCCTCTACGCAGACTGCACCGGGCACCACCGCGCGTCCCATTCTGAACGCCGATGAAGCGAAAAACTTTACCCCGGCGGCCTATTTCCAGTCGCTGACTCCCAATGCCGCGGCCTGGACGCCATCTGCCATCAGCCTGCCGGCGCAGCCTGACTTTATCGTTGGCCCGGCGGGAACCCAGGGCGTGACCCATACCACCGTCCAGGCGGCGGTCGATGCGGCGATTGCCCGTCATTCAAATCGCCGTCTGTTTATTGCCATCATGCCTGGCGAGTACCCGGGAACGGTTTACGTACCGGCGGCGCCTGGCGCCCTGACCCTGTATGGTACCGGCGATAAACCGATTGACGTGAAAATCAGCGAAGCCATTGATTCTGAAATGGATCGCAACACCTGGCGCCGTCTGGTCAATCCGGGCGGTAAATATATGCCGGGCAAACCGGCATGGTATATGTTCGATAGCTGCCAGAATAAATCCGCGGCCACCGTCGGCGTGATGTGCTCTGCGGTCTTCTGGTCGCAGAATAACGGCCTGCAGCTGCAGAACCTGACCATCGCCAACAACCTTGGCGACAGCGTCGACGCCGGTACTCACCAGGCCGTCGCCCTGCGCACCGATGGCGATCAGGTGCAGATCAACAAGGTCAATATTCTTGGCCGTCAGAACACCTTCTTTGTGACCAACAGCGGCGTGCAGAACCGTCTGCAGGATAACCGCCAGACCCGCACCCTGGTGACCAACAGCTACATTGAAGGCGATGTGGATATCGTGTCCGGTCGCGGCGCGGTGGTATTTGATAACACCGATTTCCGCGTGGTGAACTCGCGTACCCAGAAAGAAGCCTATGTTTTCGCGCCGGCTACCCTGAAGAGCGTGACCTACGGCTTCCTGGCGACCAACAGCCGCTTTACCGCGTCCGGCGATAACGTCGCGCAGCTGGGCCGCGCGCTGGACGTTGACGGCAACAGCAATGGCCAGGTCGTGATCCGCGACAGCGTCATCAATGAAGGCTTTAACATCGCCCAGCCGTGGGCGGCAGCGGTCGGTTCAAACCGTGCCTTTAGCGGTAACGTTGGCGCAGTAGATGCCAAAGGCAATCTGCAGCGCAACCTCAACGACAATAGCGTCAATCGCATGTGGGAATATAACAACCGCGGCGTGGGAAGCACTGTGGTCGCCGAGCCGAAACAGTAACGCGCAACAAGCGTGAACCATAATAAAAGAGAGGGCGATGCCCTCTCTCAGACTGCTGACAACGTGCAATCTTCAGGGATTGCCCGGCGGCGCTGCGCTTGCGCGGGCCTACAGCTAACTGCATAACGGTTTGATATTGAAGTCTTTCGTAGGCCGGGTAAGGCGAATGCCGCCACCCGGCAGAAATGCGAGCACAATGACGAAACAGGTTTGTCGTCAGCCAGAGAGGGGGCGATGCCCCCTCTTCTCTTTTGCGTGTTCTCTTTTGCGTACTGCACGTCACGCCGTCAGGCGGTTCGCCATTTGCGGGTCAGCGGTTTTTCCAGTTCAACGATCAGGAACATCGCGAAGCCGATGATGAAGGTGATCACCCAGTAGCGGAACGGCAGCCCGGTGGTACCGAACAGCATCTGCATAAACGGCGCATAGATAATCAGCAGCTGCAGCACCAGCAGCACGCCGCTGACAATCCAGATCCCTTTGTTAGCCAGCAGACTTTTCGTCAACGAGAAACCATCCGACACGCGGCAGTTCAGCATATAGAACCATTGGGCGGTGACCAGGGTCTGCAACAGCACGGTACGGATAAACTCCGGCGAATAGCCGCGCGGCTGCAGCCAGGCTTCGAGAATAAATGCGCTGACCGCAATCATCGACCCCACAAACGCCACGCGCCAGATGGCAAAGCCGTCCATGACGTGAATTTTCGGATCACGCGGCGGCCGCCGCATAATATTTTTCTCACCGGCTTCAAACGCCAGACCAAACGACAGCGTGGCGGAAGTGGCCATGTTCATCCACAGGATCAGCACCGGCGTCAGCGGCAGTACGTTGCCCGCCAGCAGCGCGATCACGATCAGTAACCCCTGCGCAAGGTTGGTCGGCATGACAAAGAGAATGGTTTTCTTCAGGTTGTCATACACCCGACGCCCCTCGCGGACCGCGCTGGCGATGGTGGCGAAGTTATCATCGGTCAGCACCATATCGGCGGCTTCCTTGGTCACCTCGGTCCCCTTGATCCCCATCGCCACGCCGACGTCAGCCTGCTTCAGCGCCGGAGCATCGTTCACCCCGTCGCCGGTCATCCCGACAATCTCTTTCTTGCTCTGCAGGGCCTGCACCAGGCGGAACTTATCTTCCGGGCTGGTTCGGGCAAAGATATCATACTGCTGCGCGGCCACGCTCAGCTGCGCGTCGTCCATCACCTCCAGTTCGCGCCCGGTAATGGCATTCCCCGCATTGCCAATCCCCAGCATCTTGCCGATACTCATCGCCGTTTGCGGGTGGTCGCCGGTGATCATCTTCACGCGGATCCCGGCCTGCAGGCAGTCGGCAATCGCCGTGATGGCCTCCGGACGCGGCGGATCCATCATCCCGGCAACCCCTAACAAAATCACCCCCTGCTGCAGATCCTGATGGGTTAGTTCCGTCTGGCCTGCGGAAGCCGGCTTCCAGGCCGCGGCCACCATCCGTAGCCCTTCCCGGGCGTACTCTTCAATTTTGCCTTCCCAGTACGGTAGATCCAGCGGCTGCAATCCGCTGTCGCTCTGTTGATATTGACACAAGCGGAACAGGACATCCGGCGCGCCAGTGACCAGCACCACCTCCTCTTCACCCAGCCGGTAGAGGGTCGACATGTATTTATATTGCGAATCAAAAGGAATTTTACTGCGCAGCTCGCTGGTCAGCGGCGGCAGAGTAACCTTCGCCGCCAGTACCTTCAGCGCCCCCTCGGTCGGGCCACCGGTGATTTTCCACAACCCGCTCTCATCTTTAATAAGCTGACTGTCGTTACACAGATCGATGGTACGCAGATAGCGTTCGAACAGCGTGCCAGGCGCGACCGCGACCGGCGTCGGGTCATCAATGGCGTGGATCTTACCGACCGGCTCATAGCTATCCCCTTCCACCCGATAGACGCTGTCCGCGGTGATCACCGCCTTCACCGTCATTTCGTTCATGGTGAGGGTCCCGGTTTTATCCGAACAGATAACCGTCATCGCGCCGAGGGTTTCCACCGTCGGCAGCTTGCGGATAATCGCTTTCTGGCGCGCCATCGCCTGCACACCGAGCGACAGAATAATCGAGATAATCGCCGGCAAGCCTTCCGGGACTGACGCCACCGCGAGGCTAATCAGCGACAGCATCAGTTCGGAGACCGGCATATCGCGGAACAGCAGGCTAAAGACGAACAGCGCCGCCATCATCACCAGAATGAGGATAAAGATGGCTTTGCCCAGCTTGTCCATTTGCACCAGCAGCGGCGTACGGTGTTTTTCAATGCCCGCCATCATCTGGTTGATGTGACCCAGCTCGGTATCGCCGCCGGTCGCCACCACGATCCCTTTGCCCGCCCCTGAGCTGACGGTGGTACCGGAAAACAACAGGTTGCTGCGATCGCCGAGCGGTAAATCGCCGCTCAGCGGCTCGGTGGTTTTTTCCACCACCGTTGACTCCCCGGTGAGGATGGCCTCTTCCACCCGCAGGTTGTGCGCCTCAATCACCCGTAAATCAGCGGGGATACGGTCGCCGGCGCGGATCACCACGATATCGCCGGGTACCAGCGAGGTGGTGGGGATGGTTTCATGGTTACCCTGGCGGATCACTACCGCTTCGCTGGACAGCATATTGCGGATACTCTGCAGCGATTTCTCCGCATTACTTTCCTGGATGAAGCCAATCAGCGCATTGACGACCGCCACCGCGAGGATCACCGCCATGTCGATCCAATGGCCCATCACCGCCTTCAGCAGCGCCGCCGCCAGCAGCACGTAGATTAGTACATCGTTAAAATGCACGATAAAACGCAGCCAGGCTGGCTTACCCGGCTTCTGCGGCAGGGCGTTTTCGCCATACTGCTGCAGGCGTGTGGTCGCTTCTGTCCCGCTAATGCCCTCCGGCGTACTTTGCACGCTGGCGAGCGTCTCCTCGACGGAACGCTGATAGAAGGGCGCCCCCGGTTTATCTGTATTCATACTCTCTCCCTCGATTTCTGAAGCGGAAGTCAGGACGACATCCCGCCGTCATCAGCGCACAACGAAAACCGGTACATGGGCGTAGCGCACGATGTTTGCCGCTTCAGAGCCCAGAAGATGGGTCTGGATCCCCGGATTGCGCGAACCGACAATCACCACGTCCGCTTTCAGCTCATCGGCCAGGTCAATCACTTGATCGCGAATATTGCCACTGCGCACATAAAGATGGCTGGTCTCTTCCGCCAGAGAATTTTTCTTTACCAGATCGCTGAGTTTTTCCTTAGCGGTAGAAATCAAATGCTCTTCCATCTTTCGCGCATCAGAGATAAATCCACGCGTTAATACCGGTGAAAATGCCGGAATAACATGCACAAGATGAATTTGCCCGGCAGAGTGCTGGGCGAGGAACTTCGCATGAGAGAGGGCTTTGTCGGCCAGGCCTGCATCAAACACGTCAACGGGAACAACGATATTTTTATACATGAGATAATCCTTTTATTACCAATACAATGCGTAGTGATGAATAGCCCCATACTTGGGGAGGAAGCAAATCTCAACAACAGAAGCGGCAAGCGGAATCGATGTTATTAAACGTAGCACAGGAAAATTAACATTAGAAAATGGGCCATTAATAGACTGAAAAATATTATAAAAGCCCGCGAAAGCCCGCAGATCTCCTGCCCTTAACCCCTTGACGCCAACAGCGACGCGGTATTCTCTTTTTTAACACTTCATGTTTTCTCCGACTATGCTGATTACAAGCAGGAGTGCCGCACCGAATGTCCGACGGTCACACATTGTGCCGGGCGAAATGACATTCGCGGTTCGGGTGGGAGTTAAGGGAGAAAATCATGTTTGGTTATAGCCTGTTACGTCTGGGATTGTTTGTCGCGCTGGCCATTGTCGCCTGTACACTGGTAGGACTATTCACCTATCTGGTTGTCGCCGCCCTCGCAGAATAAGCGTGCGCCGCCTAATAAAAACGTAAAATAAATCATGAGTCTGAGGGGAATACTGTGAACCGTTATTTTTCTCTCATCCCGGTTGTTATTTTATTAACAACCGCTTGCGATCAGAAAGCGCCGTCCGTCGAAGCCGCTCCCCGGATGGTCAAGGTGGCGCAAGTCACCGCCGTGGGTAACACCCAGCAGCGGACGTTTCCAGCCCGCATCGAGTCTGGCGACTCCACCGAGCTGTCGTTTAAACGGGGTGGTCAGGTGGAGTCACTGGATATTCGCCAGGGTGCAACCCTAACTCAGGGACAAACGCTGGCGCGTCTGAATGCCCGCGAAGCCCAGCAGCGGGTCAATGAGCGACAAACGGCGGCAACCCTCGCCCAGCGTCAGTTTGATCGTTTCCAGACCCTGGCAGGACGTCAGGCGATTTCCCAGGCGGAGATGGACGTGCAGCGCGCCAATCGCGATGCCGCCAACGCGGCCTTGAAAATTGCCCGTGAAGAGCTGGCGCAAATGAGTCTCACCGCCCCCTTCGGCGGGATTGCCGCCGGCGTGCATATCCGTAATCATCAGGTGGTCGCCGCTGGCCAGCCGGTGATTACCCTGACGCGTACCGACCTGCTCGATGTGGTCTTCAGCATTCCGGAAAATCTGTTCACCTCGCTCGATATCCGCAATACCGCCTACCGCCCCGTCGTCAGGATCAATACTCTGCCGGGCCGCGAGTTTACCGCGGAATACAAAGAGCATACCGGCAGCAGCGACAACAGCACCCTCACCTGGCAGATCATTTTAACCATGCCGCGACCAGATGATTTTCCCACCGTCGGCGGGGTTAGCGGCACCGTGACGGTCAATCTCGGCAATTTGCCGGCCAGCGCCGGACGGGAAACCCTCGTAGTGCCCGTGGAAGCAGTGTTTAACCCCGATAACCGACCGAAGAATGAACCGGTCGTCTGGGTGGTAAAAGGCGAAAACGCCCATCTGTATCTTGAAGAGCGCAGAGTCACGGTCGGGGAAGTGACCTCGCAGGGAGTGATGATCACCGAAGGGCTCCGTGCGGGCGAACAGGTGGTTGCAGCGGGGGTAAGCGAACTCCACGACCGGCAGCCGGTGCGGATCTGGACGCGTGAACGAGGATTATAAATGGACATTTCCCGTCAGTTTATTAACAACCCGACCCGCGTCTGGTTAGCCATTTTGCTGTTGGGGGTGGGTGGCCTGTTCGCCCTGCTCAATATTGGCCGCCTGGAAGATCCCGCCTTCACCATCAAAACGGCGGTGATCGTCACCCACTACCCTGGCGCGTCCGCTCAGCAGGTGGAGGAGGAGGTGACCCTGCCGCTGGAAAACGCGATTCAGCAGCTTCCCTCGCTGGATAACGTCAGCTCCATCTCCTCGAATGGCTTATCGCAAATTACAGTGAATATTGCTTCGCAGTACCATTCCAGCGAACTGCCGCAAATCTGGGATGAGCTGCGTCGCCGCGTCGGTGACGCCAGCCGGCTTTTTCCCCCGGGGGTAGTCCCCTCCTTCGTCAATGATGACTTTGGCGATGTGTTTGGCTTTTTCTTCGCCATTTCGGGCGACAGTTTTACCAATCCTGAGCTGGTGCGCTATGCCGAGCAGTTGCGCCGTGAGCTGGTGCTGGTGCCGGGCGTCGGCAAAGTCGCCATTGGCGGCGCGATTCCACAGCAGATCAATGTTGATATCTCGCTGGCGAAAATGGCGGCGCGCGGTATTACGCTTAACCAGCTTGCCGCTATCCTGACCCGGCTCAACGTGGTATCCAGCGCCGGGGAGATCCGCGCCGGCAGCGAATCGATCCGCCTTCACCCCACCGGGGAGTTTCAGAATATCGATGAACTGGGGGATCTTCTGGTCAGCCCTCATGGCGCCAGCGCCACCACCCGACTACGGGATATTGCCACGTTGTCGCGCGGGCTGACCGACTCTCCCTCCAGTATCTATCATGCCAACGGCCGCCAGGCGGTGACCATGGGGGTCTCCTTTATCCCTGGCGTTAACGTCATTGACGTGGGGCATGCCCTCGAAGCCCGACTTCAGCAGATGGCCGCCGATAAACCGGCGGGTATCGACATCGCCATTTTTTACGATCAGGCGGCAGAGGTCGCCCACTCGGTCAATGGTTTTATTACCAACTTCCTGATGGCCCTGGCGATCGTCGTCGGCGTGCTGCTGGTGTTCATGGGGGTGCGCAGCGGGATCATTATTGCTTTGTCGCTGGCGCTCAACGTTCTCGGCACCCTGCTTATTATGTATATCTGGGGGATCGAGTTACAACGGATCTCGCTCGGGGCGCTGATCATCGCCCTGAGTATGCTGGTGGACAATGCCATTGTCATTGTCGAAGGGGTGCTGATCGCCCGCCAGCAAGGCTCTCCGCTGCTGGGCGCAATTAACTATGTGATCCGCCGCTCCGCCCTGCCGCTGCTCGGCGCCACGGTCATCGCCATCCTCGCCTTCGCGCCAATTGGCCTCTCACAAGACTCCACCGGGGAATATTGCAAATCCCTGTTCCAGGTGCTGCTGATCTCCCTGATGCTCAGCTGGTTTTCCGCCCTGACCATCACGCCGGTACTCATCAAGTGGTGGTTGTTTAAAAACGCCCCGTCGGCCGAGGCGCCGAAGGAAAAAGCCGATCCCTACCGCGGCCGCTTTTATCGCGGCTATCAGCAGACGCTGCGAATACTGCTGCAGCAAAAGACCCTGACGCTGGTGCTGATGGGCGCGCTGTTAGCCGGGGCGATCTGGGGCTTCACCTTCGTCCGGCAGAATTTCTTTCCGTCATCGAATACGCCCATTTTCTTTGTCGACCTGTGGTTGCCCTACGGTACCGATATTAACGCCACCGAGCAGATGACCCGCGATATTGAGCGGTCGATCGCCAGCCAGCCGGGGGTGGCTACCACCGTCTCCACCATTGGCCAGGGCAGTATGCGATTTATTCTCACCTACAGCGGGCAGCGCCAGTACAGCAACTACGCGCAGATTATGGTGCGGATGGACGACCAGCGCAGTATCGCCCCCGTCACCCGCCACGTCGAGGCCTGGATTGCCAGAAACTACCCGCAGGTGAACGCCAGCACCAAACGCATTATGTTCGGCCCGTCCGGCGATAGCGCGATTGAAGTGCGCATTAAGGGCCCTGATCCGGATACCCTGCGCGCGCTGGCCAGTCAGGTGGGCGACATTCTCGCCGCGGATCCGGCGACCGACAGCGTACGTAACGACTGGCAGAACCGCAGCAAGGTGATCCGCCCGCAATACTCTCTGGCGTTGGGACGTGAGCTGGGGGTGGATAAACAGGATATTGATAGCGCGCTGGAGATGAATTTCTCCGGCAGTCGCGCCGGGTTATATCGCGAGGGCGCCGACCTGCTGCCGGTTATCGTCCGTCCGCCGGAAGCAGAGCGACAGGATGCCAATCACCTGAATAACGTGCTGGTCTGGAGCCAGAGCCGGCAGCAGTATATTCCGTTGAGTAACGTCATCCATGGCTTCTCGCTGGAGTGGGAAGATCCATTGATTCTCCGTCGCGATCGCACCCGCGTGCTTACCGTTCAGACCGACCCCAGCCCGCAAAGCGGCCAAACGTCGGGCGATATCCTTGCCAGAGTGAAACCGCGCATTGACGCGCTGACGCTGCCGCATGGCTACCGCATCGAATGGGGCGGCGATGCGGAAAACTCCAGTGAAGCGCAGCAAGGGCTGTTCACGACCCTACCGCTTGGCTATCTGGTGATGTTTATCATTACGGTGCTGATGTTCAGTTCGCTGAAAAACGCTGTTGCCATCTGGCTGACCGTCCCGCTGGCGCTGATCGGCGTCACGCCCGGTTTTTTGCTGACCGGCATCCCTTTCGGCTTTATGGCCTTAATCGGCCTGCTTAGCCTCAGCGGTATGCTGATCCGCAACGGCATTGTGCTGGTGGAAGAGATAGAGCAACAAAAACAGGAGAAAGATCAAAGACAAGCAATCATTGATGCGGCAACCTCTCGTCTGCGGCCGATCCTGCTGACCGCCTTTACTACTGTGCTTGGCCTTGCCCCGCTGCTGCGCGATGTCTTTTTCCAGAGTATGGCGGTGGTGATCATGTTCGGCCTCGCCTTTGCCACCGTACTGACGCTACTGGTTCTGCCGGTAATTTACGCTTGCTTCCACCATAAGGATATGACGCCTCAACGATGAACAGTACCGGTCTCAGCATTATCAAGACATTAGGCTGTATGACAGCGGTGACCTTTTTCACTATCTATAACACCTGGGATCACTATGATTATGACTATCACTGGATCCTCGGGCTGCTGACCTTTATCTCGACCATCGCGACGCCGTTGTTTTTTGTGGTGGCTGGTTATCTTGATGCACAGACGCGTCACGATGCCAACTGGCAAATCGGCAAAATTAAAAGCGTGGTCATCGTCTTTCTGTTCTGGGTAACGGTCTATTATGTCTGGGAGCCTTATCAGCGCGGCTACCTGATCCAGCCCTGGTTTATTTTCGCCCTGATCGTGATCTATACCTTCCATCCCTTTATCGCCTGGCTCAGCCAGCGGCGGGGCCTGTTTTTCACCGTGGTTCTGACGCTGCTGTGCTGCGCTTATGGTTACGACCTGCTCTCGGTGCTCTACCCGGACAAACATCTCTTCAGCCTGCCGCCGCAGTATCGTCTGTGGACATGGCTACTTTTTTATTTAACCGGGCAGTTGTTTAACGATCCGCGAGTCACGGAGTGGATACGCGACCCGCGGGTGATTAAAGCCTCCATTATCGCCCTGCCCTTTGTCTATTTATTTACCTGGTTTTATGAACGCCATTTTTTCTTCGCGCTGTTTAAAGCCGATCGCAATGCGTTCATTCTGACGGGATCGCAAATTTATATTCTGATCGTCCTGCTGGTGATCGCCGCTAACGCCGTGCAGTTTAAAAAGAACCGCGAACTGAAGGAGGCGGTGCTGGCGACGGTTAGCAAAGCGATGACCGGGGTCTATATTCTGCACTACTCCGTTTTCCACCTGCTGGTGATGCTGATCCCTATTCACTCGTTAGCCACCAAGCTGGGCGTGATTGCGCTAACGTTTATCCTGTCGGTGCTCATTTCTCTCGCTGTGCTCTCCAGCACGCTGCTCAAGAAGGTGATAACCCTGTGACAAACGACGCGGCAACTTAGCGGAAACTCCACTGGATGCTAATCACAAACACGCTGGGAATAATGATGCCGCTCTCAAGGGCGAAATAGTCGGTAAAGTTGTACTGAATGGCATGGTAGATATAGGGGGAAAAGCCGATCCCGGTGGCGTCCTTAAAATCTTTGTAGGAGCCATGATCGCCGCAATGCTCAAAGGCGTCGAAGAAGAATTCGCCGGTGTAGCCGTAGACCCCTTTAAAGGTCCATCCACTGCCGTTGTGGTACCAGTCTCTTCTCACCCCCAGCGCCAGGCAACGATCGTCGAAACTATTGTTCATCGTGCCAATCAGCAGACTATATTTCGAATCTTCCGAGAATTTCCGCTCTACCGAGAAAAAGTGGTTTTCAAAATTCTCAGTATATTGTCCGTGGTTATTGGTCAGATGGTAAACATAGGAACCAGTATTTACCGAATAGAGATTAATTTCTTTCGCCTGCGCGAAAGCGGCTAACCCGGCCAGGAGCATCACGCTTTTACCACGCATCATCCCTCCTCAGTCCTCTATGCCTGTCCATGAACAGAATGCTTTTGCCGTATTTACCGGTCGTTATGCTGGTGCGACACCCGACAGGAAAATGGGGGAAGATAACCGTGCCGAAATGAAAATGGAGTTCCAGAAAAGCGTAGCACACGCCTAATCCGCCAACAAACCGACCATGGCGATAGCGGAGTGGTTGATATTTCTCTCTTTACTATATTGTGCAAAAAACAGACAAAACCTCACCTGTTTTCCGCTATGCTGAGGGTCCGACGCGGAAGTTAGCCACCTGTCGACGACAGAGTTGCTGTGTACCCCTTCCTGCGTCGGCGCTCTTTCTGCTCAAGTGACGTAAACCGACAGAGCCCGTATTCCGATCGGGTCTGCGTCATTATCCCCTGTCTGATTGCCCTGTATCCGCATCCTGCACAGAACCGCTTTTTTGTACAAGTTAATAAAATCAAAAATACCTTTAAAATCAACAAATAAAATTAAAACGAAAAAATAAACCGTCTCGCTGTACATATCGTTATGAAAAAAGTTGTACATCCTGAGATCACCGACTATAGTTTTTGAGTGTTAACTGCTTGTTGCGCAACAAAGCGGGAACGCTAAACGGTTGCGTGGCGAGTCTGGCGGTGGTTCCTGGTTTTGCATTTCCTGTTAGTGACTTTTCGCGTACCACCGGTACGCTGCGACTTTTATGGTCAGTTTGCTTTATACGTGGGAGAGTTCGAGCTATGCATATTAAAAATACCATTCCAGCAGAATTTGTCTTCAATTCAGCCCTGATGAAGAATATTGAAAACACGCTCATGAAGCAGCACAGCACGATCAATAATGAGCGGATGATTACGGAAATCCAGCACCGCCTGCAAACGGAAAGTAATGAAATACTTTCCGACCTCTATCTGCAGGCGTTGGATATGCTGTACAGCAAAAAACATCATCATTAAGTGATCCCACCGCGCCGACAGCAGGGACAGCCCTGCTGTGCCGGCACGCCTGGGTTTTCATCTGCTAACTGGGGCTCAAAAAATGTCACACCATAATACTTGCTATCGTTCTGAGCATTACGATCTGTGGTTTGATAATCGTTTTCTTCTCTACGGGATGTCGCTGATCCTGAATACCTTGCCGGCATCTTATTTTCGTAAAAAACATGTTTTTTTTACCAGCGACAATTATTTCGCGGTGCTTGAGCATAACTATAATCGGCGGGATACGTTATTTATTCTGTTAACTGAGGGAAACGATCTTAATTTTCTCAGTGAACTGCCTATGTTGCGCTTACCGGCAAATTCGACGCCGGAAGAATTAAAAATCTTCCTGCATCAGCCCACCCGCTATTACAAAACGCACCCGGCGCCGGGCGCCTCGGTGCAGTTTACCGAACGGGAAAAGAAAGTTATTCAGCTTATCAGCAATGGCGAAGCGGTTGCCAGCATTGGTCGTTCGCTAAATCTGCACATCAAAACCATTTATCAGATCCGGCTGAATCTGATTAAAAAGCTCGGCTGTAGCGGTAGGACCGATTTTTTTAATATCAGTCGTAGTGAAACCTTTAAATCCTGGAGTCAGATTCACCTGTAGTCAGGTGCAATAGCCCCGGCCTGTCCCCCAGACGGGGCTATTGCGTACCGTGAAAATGAATGCTGAAGCCCTGCTCCTGCCAGTGGCTGAGCAGTTCCTCCTGCAGTGGCGTGGCGGCGCGTCCGGTCCAGACAAAGATATGCTGCCCGGGGAAGAGCTCGGGCCGCGGCGACTCCAGCGGTTCAGCGAGAACGTTGACATGCCAACCGCGCTGCGAAAGACGCCATGCCTCCAGCCACAGACGAGTCCGGTCTTCATTGCTCCAGCCCACCAGCAGTGTCTCTTTACCATTTTTTTTACGCGCTTCGGCGAGAAACAGCGCCACGCAGTCAATGAGCAAGCCATCCAGCAGGCTGCTAATCACCAACGAGGTATTCTGATCGAGCTTGAGACGCTGTCGTACCGGCACTAACAGGCTATCGATAAGGGTATCAACGGGGTGTTGATGGCTCAGCGCCATTAATTTGGCGCGGATTCTGGCGGGCTGCATATAACGCAGAATGGACATCATCTCTTCCTGAAGATGCGCGGATTCGTCGCGCGCCGCCGGCAGATTATCCTCCAGCAGCGCTTTGACTTTCCCTACGGATACACCGCGCTCTATCCAGCGCTTGATCTCTTCTATGCGCAGGATATCTTCTTCATCAAACTGTCGATGCCCGCCTTCGCTGCGCTGCGGTTTCAGTAGACCGTAACGCCGCTGCCAGGCGCGCAATGTAACCGGATTGATTCCGCAACGTTCGGCGACTTCACCGATACTGTAAAACGCCATAGCAGCCTCACATCAACCTGATACTTTTTACCTAAACTAACGAATTCAGGCATCCTGTACAACTCTATTTTCTTGTACAGATAAAGATATCAGGTTGTGGCTCACAGCGCGCGGGGAAAAAGATGAAAAAATAGTAAGCTGATTTCGCGGTGGATTATTTCTTCTCCGGCCAGGCAACGGCGGGCAGGCCCCCCAGGCGGGCACCCGCGAATAAATTGCCCTGAAACTGCGAAATCCCGGCTGATTCAAGCCACATCCACTCTTCAGCACGCTCAACGCCGACGGCTGAGACCGCAATCTCCAGAGAAGTACAGCATTTGATAATCGCCTGTACAATCGACTGGCGCGGCCCGTCCTGGTGGATATTGCGGATCAGCTCATGGTCGATTTTAATTCTGTCGGGTTGGTATTGCGCCAGCAGCGACAGCCCGGCAAACCCGGCGCCGAAGTGATCGATGGCAAGATTAATCCCCGCGCCCTTCAGTTTGCGCACCGCATCGGTAAAATCGGCCATCCGCGAAATCACTTCCCGCTCAGTGAACTCGACAATAATCTGCTCCGGGATCAGGTCATTGCGACTAATTTCGTCGAGCAGGAAAGCCACCGCATTCGGCGCTTTGACCAGCGTCATCGGCAGCAAATTAATGCTTAACGCCTTATTACGTAAACCTAATTTACCCGCCAGAGACAGCGCGACGCGCTTACTGTGCAGGTCGGCGAGATAAATATCATCCCCTGCCAGCCCGGCAAAATAGGCGCCAGGAGACTGGCCGTCCGGTGTACGCAGCAGCGCTTCCCACGAGATAATTTCGCAGGCGAAAGGATCGACGATCGGCTGAAAGGCAAAAGACCAGTTTTCCGTATTATCGATAATGGGGGTGTCCGGATAAAAAGTGTCCTTATCGGGAATAAAAACCCAACTGTCCGCCGAAGGGATCTCAAAATAGTTCGCTTTTTCCGTGGATTCGACAAAAGTACGGAAAAATTGCAGCGCCCGGTCGTCATAGGTGAGCTGATATTTTGTCGTGCCCCGGTCCATTACTGTCTGTAGTACTTCCTCACGATCATGTTCCCGTAAATCAAACAGTTCCATACCGACCTTACCAAATCGACGGGACGGTGCATAATCGCAAAACAACTCCACCAGATTATAATGACGAGGATCGAGGACAATTGTTTGATAAATATCCCTTACCTTTTCTTCCGGTCCTTCAATAAGTTGAAAAAAATGCGTCCCGTTAAACAGTAATATACCGGTGACATCCGCCTGCCCATTTCTCTCGTTTGCCCTGGCAACCATGGCCTCGATCGATTTGAATGAGACATTGTCGCAAATATGGCTGCGATAAATGATGGTGGTAAGCATAGTGATTCCAGATGGGAGGGATAAGCATTCACAGTAGCAGTTATCAGGCTAATCGTCTTGCAAAACTACGTTTTATCTTAACAAAAAAGATACACTAAAAATCCACTCTTTGTGCAAGGTTTTTTCTTTTTTTTCTTTTCTTGTACAACATGCAACGCTACCCCCTACCTTTACAAGCCAGGATCTCCGCAAACAAAAACAAATATTACATTATAAATCATCATGATAGCAACGATCGCTGCAATATTACGCAACTTTCTATGTACAACTTATTAATTATTGTATAAGTTTATTTGCAGTTAACAGATGAATGAAATGAAAGGAGCACATATGCAGCAGAATGGTTACATTCCAGATACAGCGAACGCAATTGCCCAGTATTTCAACAAAGCATCGTTACCTTCCCAGCAGGAAACGCTGGGTCAGATCGTGATGGATATTCTCAACGAAGGGCGCCATCTCAACCGCAAGGCCCTGTGCACCAAACTGTTGAGCCGCCTTGACAGCGCCCGTGCGCCTGAGGAAGAGAGCCACTATCAAACCTTAATTGGTTTGTTGTTTGCCGGTCAGGAATAACGTCATCGATCGTCGCCTGTTGCAACCGCAGTAGCAGATGAGGGGCGATCGCTTCCATAAACCTGCTGCTGACCTGAATGCCCGTTATCAGATTCAGGAAGAGTGTGGCATGCAGAGAGACGGTTATGAATAGCAGTGATACTGAGGAAATAACCGATGAGATCATCGGCGAGGCGGTGCTCGCGCTTCTGAAAACGAATCGCCCGATTACCACCCCGACCCTGCTGGTTCGGCTTCGGTTGATGCAGGCCACAGAGTCAGATCGCCAGCGAAGGAAAATCATCGCTGCCGTTATTGAAGAAATTTGCGCGAAGCTCGCCCTCCAGCGGAAGCACGCGCCTTTGCAGGTTAAGAAAATCAATGGCCGTTGGGAAAGCAGTGGAACGCTGGCGCAGAGCAGCATGGCGCCGGAAGCTAAAAAAATCCACTGATTGTCCCAACCATGGTGAATAAAACAGAGTGAGAATGTGATGAGACAGACTATGCATCAGCAACCCGATATTTACGCAGGACTGCAGGACACCGCGCTCTCAGATTATTTCCGTACCGCCGGTGATAAACTGGTTGATGAGTCCGCCGTCATGTCGCTCGCCATCAACAGTATTCTTCAGTCCGAGGGGCACCTGAACAATAAGGCCATTATATTATGGCTAATTCAGGCGCTGGAAAGCACCGATGACGTGGTCACTGCTGACGTGATCCGTAAAACGCTGGAGATTGTCGTCGGCTACACCATGGACGATATCTAAAGCCGTCACGCTTCAGGCCCGCCAGGGCAACAGCTTCTCTACAGAGCCTGTCCGCTCTGATCAAAAAACCTCGCTGACGCGAGGTTTTTCTTTTACCGCCTGACCCTTCAGTGGGCGTTGACCACCACCCACATCGGCCCCTGCCCAACCGCATAGCGGCCTTTCTCATGCAGCAGCCCCTGCTCACCCTCAATTTCATACACTGCGATATGGTGCGATTTCTGCCCTGCGGCAATCAGATACTTACCGCTGTGATCGAGGTTAAAGCCGCGTGGCTGAGTTTCCGTCGGCTGATAGCCTTCCACTGCCAGCACGCTGCCATCTTCCGAGACGCTGAACACCGTAATGATGCTGGCGGTACGATCGCAGGCGTACAGATGACGACCGTCAGGGGTGATGTGAATATCCGCCGCCCAGCGCACGCCGGTGAAATCCTGCGGCATCATATCCAGGGTTTGTACACATTCGATGTTGCCATTCGGGTCTTTCAGCTCCCAGACGTCAACGGAGCTGTTGAGTTCATTGACGCAATAACCATACTGCTGGTTCGGATGGAACACCATGTGGCGCGGACCGGCGCCCTCGACGGTGGTCACTTCCGCCGGCTCCTGAGCGGAGAGAAAACCATCCTCGCTAAGGGTAAACAGGCAAATACGATCCTGCTTCAGCGCCGGCACCCACAGGGTGCGGTTGTCCGGGGAGATATTGGCCGAGTGGCAACCTTCCAGCCCTTCCACCACGGTGACGGTTTCGCCCGGCAGGCCGTCCTGCAGCGGGGTCACGCTAACGCAGCCCTGATTGTAGGAAGCGCTGAAGACAAAGCGGCCATGATGATCGGTAGAAATGTGGGTCGGGCTGCCTGGCAGCGCCGCTTCCCCCGCGAAGGTCAACGCCCCGTTATCCGGCGTGATGCGATACGCTAACACGCGAAACTCCGGACGAACGCCAACGTACAGATACTCCTTGTTGGGACTGACCACCATCGGCTGTACCTGTCCCGGGGCATCAACCACCTGCACCAGCGTCAGTTTGCCGTCCGCTTCAAGACTCCAGACGTGGATTTGTTGGCTTTCCGGGCTGGCGGTATAAACGGTTTGTTTCATGACTACTCCTTCCCTCACTGCACGTGGAATTTTCATTTTCAGGATAACAGCACCCTGAAAATTATAAGACATCCGCCCATGATACTCGCAAAGTCCGCTGAATTTCCGACGGACGGCGGCACAAAGGGCATACAGGTATTCACGGCAGATGTGGAAAAATTGGTCCTGACGCCACGGCGGTGTACCATCATGGCCAGGTCACTTTTCAACATCAACCGGAAATAACACATGACAACACGCGTGATTGCCCTGGATTTAGACGGCACCCTGCTCACCAGCAAAAAAACCATCCTGCCTGCTTCGCTGGAGGCACTGGCCCGCGCCAGAGAGGCGGGCTACCAGGTTATCGTCGTTACCGGACGTCATCACGTCGCTATCCATCCTTTTTATCAGGCACTGGCTCTCGATACACCTGCAATTTGTTGTAATGGCACTTATTTGTATGATTATCACGCAAAAGAGGTTTTGACAGCCGATCCTATGCCGGTAGCGCAAGCGGTAAGCCTGACGGCCATGCTCGCCGAACAGCAGATCCATGGCCTGGCGTATGTGGATGATGCGATGCTTTATGAACAGCCCACCGGGCATGTGATCCGCACCCGCAACTGGGCGCAGGCGCTGCCGGAGGATCAGCGCCCGGTCTTCCGCCAGGTCGATTCGCTGGCGCAGGCGGTCCGCGAGGTCAACGCGGTATGGAAATTTGCCCTCACCGATGAAGACATTCCCCGCCTGCAGCGCTTTGCCCGCGAGGTCGGCGAGACGCTGGGCCTGGAGTGCGAATGGTCGTGGCACGATCAGGTGGATATCGCGCGCGCCGGCAACAGCAAAGGCAAACGCCTGGCGCAATGGGTGGCCAGCCAGGGGCTGTCGATGCAGGATGTGGTGGCCTTCGGCGATAACTACAACGATCTTAGCATGCTGGAAGCGGCGGGCACTGGGGTGGCGATGGGCAATGCGGTGGACGAGGTGAAAGCTCGCGCCAGGGTGGTCATCGGCGACAATGAGTCCACCAGCATCGCCGAGTTTATCTACCGCCAGCTGCTGTAATCAGGCGGCGATCGACACGCTTTTGATCTGAGCAAACACCTGCTGACCTGGCGCTATCGCCAGGTCGTCCCGCGCCCATGGGCTAATCCTGGCCCATAGCAGACGGCCACTCACTCTGAGCTGCACTTCAATCTGTCCGTTGACCTCCAGACACTGAGCCACCTCGGCGCGCAAGATATTGCGGATGCTGGTCCCGGACGGCTGGGCCAGTGTCAGCGAAACGTCCGACGCCTGAATGCGGATCCGTGCGGTGTCGCCTGCGGGACGTTCGAGCCGGTTGACCCACAGCAGCTGGTCACCCAGCGTCAGAGCCGTCATCGCGTACTTCGGATGCTGCGCGGCGACGGTGGCGCTGAGGATCGTACTCTGCTGTTCCGCCGGCAGCCAGGGGTGCATCACGCTGCTGCTCCAGACCTCCTCCAGCGGACCAAAAGCCTTCACCTTACCGGCCTCCAGCACCAGCACGCGATCGGCCAGATGCTGGATCTCATCCAGCGAGTGGCTGACGTAGAGCATCGGAATATGGATCTCCTGCGCCAGCCGCTGCAGGTAGGGCAACAGTTCGCGTTTGCGCGGAATATCCAGCGAGGCCAGCGGCTCATCCAGCAGCAGTAGCTCCGGTGCGGTCAGCAGGGCGCGGCCGATGGCCACTCGCTGCTTTTCGCCGCCGGATAACCGGCCCGGCAGGCGATCCAGCAAGGGCGCGATCCCCAGCAATTCCACCAGCTTATCGAACTGGCTGACCATGCATTTCGCCATCCCGTAGCGCAGATTACCGCGCACTTTATAGTGGGGAAACAGGCGCGCGTCCTGAAACACATAGCCGATACGGCGCTGTTCCGGCGCCAGACAGATACGCTGGGCGGTGTCGTTCAGCACCCGGCCGTTGAGCACGATGCGCCCCGTCTGCGGCCGGGTCAGGCCGCTAATGGCGTTAATCAACGAGGTTTTGCCAGCGCCGGAGACGCCAAAGATGGCGGTGATCCCGCTGGCGGGCAGGGTTTCACGGATCTGCAGGCAGTGACTGCCGAGGGTCTGGGTAAAGTCCAGCTCCAGCATCATTATCCTCCCATGCGCTGGCGGCTCACGCGGGCCAGCCATTCCGAAATCAGCAGCGAAACCAGCGCCAGTCCGATGGCGATGAGGCAGAGGCGAGCCGCCGCCCCCTCCCCGCCCGGGGTCTGGATCAAGGTGTACATCGCCGAAGGCAGGGTGCGCGTTTCGCCGGGAATATTGGAGACGAACGTGATGGTCGCGCCAAACTCCCCTAACGAGCGGGCGAAGGCCAGCACCGTGCCGACAATAATCCCCGGCAGAGTCAGCGGTAGCGTAATAGTCATAAACACTCGCCAGCGGCTGGCCCCGAGGGTTCTCGCCGCTTGCTCCAGTTTGACATCCACCCCTTCCAGCGCCAGGCGAATGGCGCGCACCATCAGCGGGAAAGACATCACCGCCGCCGCCAGCACCGCCCCGCGCCAACTGAAGGCAAAGCTGATGCCGAACCAGTCATACAGCCAACTGCCAATAAACCCGCGCCGCCCCATGGCCACCAGCAGCAGATACCCCACCACCACCGGCGGCAGCACCAGCGGTAAATGGAGAATACTGTCGAGCAGCGCCTTGCCGGGAAAGGTGCGCCGAACCAGCAGCCAGGAAAAAAAGATGCCAAAGGGCAGGCTCAAGGCCACCGCCAGGGAGGAGACTTTCAGGCTCAGCAGCACCGCCTGCCATTCGGGTTCGCTCAGAAACATCAGCGGGTGGTAAATCCGTAACGTTTAAAAATCGCGGACGCTTCCGGCCCTTTCAGGTAGTCATAGAAAGCGCTCACGGCCGCATTGCGATGACCATCGACAATCGCCAGCGGGTACTCGACTTTCTGATGCGAGGCCTCCGGGAAGGTGCCGACCACTTTAACCCCTTTGCTGGCCACGGCATCGGAGCCATAGACAATCCCCAGCGGCGCTTCGTTGCGCTCCACCAGGGCCAGCGCGCCGCGCACGTCTTCCGCCGGGGCAAGTTTCGGCGACAACGTCTCCCAGGCGCCGAGTTTCTGCAGCGCCTCTTTGGCGTAGATGCCTGCCGGAACGTGCTGCGGATCGCCCACCGCCAGACGGCCTCCTTTCAGCAGGCTGGTCCAGTCGGTTTTCTCATCAATGGTAATCGCCCCCTGCGCGCTGGCTTTCGGCGCGACCACCACCAGGCTGTTGCCAAGCAGGGTGGCTCGGGTTGCCGGGTCGATGGCCTTTTTGTCTGCGGCGTAATCCATCCATTTCTGATCGGCGGAGATAAACAGATCGGCTGGTGCGCCCGCTTCAATTTGCCGCGCCAGCGTCGACGACGAGGCAAACGACGACACGACATCGACGTTTTTCTCTTTCTTATACGCCTGGGCAATATCCTGCATCGCGTTGGTTAACGATGCGGCGGCGAAAACGGTCACTTTCCCCTCTGCCGCCAGCGCCTGACCCGCGACGCACAGCGTGAGTGATACCCCGATAACCCCGCGTAACCAAGAACCTGCCATCTGAATCTCCTGTCAATGCGTTATGTATTCGACAATATAACGATATGCAGAGCATTTTTATAGTGACACAGGACAATAAAACGAAGGGAAATGATACAGGAGGGAAATAGCACAGCGCCCGGTTAAACCGGGCGCCGGGAAATCAATGATTTTGCTGGCTGCGATCTTTGTGGCCTACGCCGGAGAAGAGGTTGAACACTTCGCCAAGACCGTAAATCAGTCCCAGGATGACCGCCATCACCACCGGTACCATGATGACCGCAAAAACCAGACTTTTCAAAAGCTCTAACATGGTTCACTCCAGATAGTATGATTTGCTGATTGTAACGGTTTCAGCCGAAAAAACACGCCCCATTTGTGCGGTGGGTAATGACAAAACCGCGCACAGAGGTTTTGCAAGCGGGTGACTATCGGTCACAATACCCTTTTTTGTCAGGAAACGATTATGCAGGCCGAAATTCTTCTTACCCTTAAGCTACAGCAGCGCCTGTTTGCCGATCCCCGGCGGATCGCCCTGCTCAAACAAATTGACCAGACCGGTTCGATAAGCCAGGGGGCCAAGCACGCGGGTATCAGCTACAAAAGCGCGTGGGATGCCATCAACGAGATGAACCAGCTCAGCGAACAACCGCTGGTGGATCGCGCCACCGGCGGTAAAGGCGGCGGCGGCGCAGTGCTGACCCGCTATGGGCAGCGGCTGATCCAGCTGTACGATCTGCTGGCGCAGATCCAGCAGAAAGCGTTTGATGTGCTCAGCGATGACGATGCCCTGCCGCTGGATAGCCTGCTGGCGGCCATCTCACGCTTTTCCCTGCAGACCAGCGCCCGCAACCAGTGGTTCGGCACCATTACCGGCCGCGATCGCCAGCAGGTGCAGCAGCACGTCGAGGTACTGCTGGCCGACGGGCAGACGCGCCTGACCGTCGCCATCACCGCACAAAGCGCTGAGAAACTGGGGCTCGATGAGGGCCAGGAGGTGCTGGTCCTGCTGAAGGCGCCCTGGGTCGGCATCACCCTCGACCCCGCCGTGGCCCGCCAGGCCGATAACCAGTTGTCGGGTCGTATCAGCCATATCGAATGCGGGTCCGGGCAGTGCGAAGTACTGATGACGTTGGCCGACGGTCAGACCCTGTGCGCCACTCTGCCACAGGCGCAGACGTCTGGCCTGGCGGAAGGGACGGAGGCGATCGCTTACTTCAATGCCGATCGCATCATTCTCGCGACGTTATGCTGACCCCATTGACATTACGCGCCCGAAGTCGTATCCCTGATGCACATCGCTGCAAAAAATGGGATACATCATGTCATCATTGCAAATTTCGCAAGGCACGTTTCGCCTGAGCGATACAAAAACCTTAAAAATAGACCAGCTGAACCTGAGAGCGGGTCAAAGCTGGGCGTTTGTCGGTAGCAACGGCAGCGGCAAATCCGCCCTCGCGCGGGCTCTGGCTGGCGACCTGACCCTGCTCAGCGGCCAGCACGAAAGCCACTTCTCCCGCGTAACCCGCCTCTCCTTCGAGCAGTTGCAGAAGCTGGTCAGCGACGAGTGGCAGCGCAATAACACCGACCTGCTCAGCCCCGGCGAAGAAGACACCGGCCGCACCACCGCAGAGATTATCCAGGATGAGGTAAAAGATCCTGCCCGCTGCGCGCGCCTGGCCGAACAGTTTGGCATCAGCGCCCTGCTGGACCGCCGGTTTAAGTACCTGTCGACCGGGGAAACGCGTAAGACCCTGCTGTGTCAGGCCCTGATGACCGATCCGCAACTGCTGATCCTCGACGAACCTTTCGACGGCCTCGACGTCAACTCCCGCCAGCAGCTGGCTGCCCTGCTGGCCGACCTGCACCGCGCCGGCATCACCCTGGTGCTGGTCCTCAACCGCTTCGATGAGATCCCGGAGTTTGTACAATTCGCCGGCGTGCTGGCTGACTGCACCCTCAGCGAGACCGGCGAGAAGTCTTCCCTGCTGCAGCAGGCGCTGGTCGCCCAGCTGGCGCACAGTGAAAAACTGGACGGCATCACCCTGCCGGAGCCGGATGTTCCACCAGCCCGTCATGCGCTGGCAGACTCGGCGCCGCGTATCGTGCTCAATGACGGTGTGGTCTCCTACAACGATCGCCCGGTCATCAATCACCTCTCATGGACCGTGAACCCGGGCGAACACTGGCAGATCGTCGGCCCCAACGGCGCCGGTAAATCCACGCTGCTGAGCCTTATCACCGGCGATCATCCACAGGGTTACAGCAACGATCTGACGCTGTTTGGCCGCCGTCGCGGCAGCGGTGAGACCATCTGGGATATTAAAAAGCATATCGGCTACGTCAGCAGCAGCCTGCATCTGGACTACCGGGTCAGCACCAACGTCCGCAACGTCATCCTGTCGGGCTATTTTGACTCTATCGGCATTTATCAGGCGGTCTCGGACAAGCAACACAAGCTGGTGCAACAGTGGCTGGATATTCTCGGCATTGATAAACGCACTGCCGACGCGCCGTTTCATAGCCTGTCGTGGGGCCAGCAGCGGCTGGCGCTTATCGTTCGCGCGCTGGTGAAGCATCCGACCCTGCTGATCCTCGATGAACCGCTGCAGGGGCTGGATCCCCTCAATCGCCAGCTGGTGCGTCGCTTTGTCGACGTGTTGATTGGCGAAGGGGCCACACAGCTGCTGTTTGTCTCGCACCATGCGGAAGATGCCCCGGACTGTATTACCCATCGCCTGGCGTTCATTCCCAGTGGAGACGGTTACACTTATCAGCTCGGTCCTGTGACCTGATGCCCCCTGCCAGGGGTCGAAAGATCCCTGGTATTTTTCAGAAAAATAGCGGCAAAACAACCTAACCATCTGTATTAAAGATAAAAAATTTTAATTTATGTCGTTTCACCATCAAGTGTAAACGATTCCACTAACTTGCCCTGTGTCACACTTTTCACTTCTTTGATATGCTATCTTCCTCATACACGATAAGCCGAATGGAGCGAATCATGAAAGTTCTGGTTACAGGTGGTAGCGGTTACATTGGAAGTCATACCTGCGTTCAACTGCTGCAGCAGGGACATGAGGTGGTGATCCTCGACAATCTCTGCAACAGCAAGCGCAGCGTACTGCCGGTGATTGAGCGTCTCGGCGGCAAAGAAGCCACCTTTATTGAAGGCGATATTCGTAACGAAGCGCTGATGACGGAGATCCTCCACGATCACGCCATTGAGGCGGTGATCCACTTCGCCGGGCTGAAAGCCGTCGGGGAGTCCGTCGCCAAGCCGCTGGAATATTACGATAATAACGTCACCGGCACACTGAAATTAGTTTCTGCCATGCGCGCCGCGGGCGTGAAGAACTTCATCTTTAGCTCCTCAGCTACCGTCTACGGCGACCAGCCGAAAATCCCATATGTCGAAAGCTTCCCGACCGGCACCCCGCAAAGCCCTTACGGCAAAAGCAAGCTGATGGTGGAGCAGATCCTGACCGACCTGCAGAAAGCCCAGCCGGAGTGGAGCATTGCCCTGCTGCGCTACTTCAACCCGGTCGGTGCCCACCCGTCGGGCGACATGGGGGAAGACCCGCAGGGGATCCCAAACAACCTGATGCCGTACATCGCCCAGGTCGCCGTTGGTCGTCGCGACTCGCTGGCCGTGTTTGGTAACGACTACCCGACCGAGGATGGCACCGGCGTGCGCGATTATATCCACGTGATGGATCTCGCCGATGGCCACGTCGCGGCCATGGAAAAACTGGCTGACAAAGCCGGGGTCCATATCTACAACCTTGGCGCCGGCGTCGGCAGCAGCGTGCTCGACGTGGTCAATGCTTTCAGCAAGGCCTGCGGCAAACCCATTAACTACCATTTCGCGCCGCGCCGCGATGGCGACCTCCCGGCCTACTGGGCGGATGCCGCCAAGGCCGACCGCGAGCTGAACTGGCGCGTGACGCGCAACCTGGACGAAATGGCGCAGGACACCTGGCACTGGCAGTCCCGCCATCCGCAGGGTTATCCAGACTAAGGAACCTTCATGAGCGTATTTAACCCCGTTGACCATCCACATCGTCGTTATAACCCGTTAACCGGGCAGTGGATTCTGGTTTCTCCGCATCGCGCCAAGCGCCCCTGGCAGGGGGCGCAGGAAACGCCGGCAAAACAGACCTTGCCAGCCCACGATCCGGACTGTTTCCTGTGCCCAGGTAATACCCGGGTCACCGGCGACACCAACCCGAATTACACCGGTACCTACGTGTTTACCAACGACTTTGCGGCCCTGATGACCGACACTCCGGACGCACCGGAGAGTGACGATCCGCTGATGCGCTGTCAGAGCGCGCGCGGCACCAGTCGGGTGATCTGCTTCTCGCCAGACCACAGCAAAACGCTGCCGGAACTGAGCCTTGAAGCGCTGGAAGGCGTGGTTAAAGCGTGGCAGGAACAGACCGCGGACCTCGGGAAACGCTACCCGTGGGTCCAGGTCTTTGAAAACAAAGGGGCAGCGATGGGCTGCTCCAACCCTCACCCGCATGGTCAGGTGTGGGCCAATAGCTTCCTGCCCAATGAAGCGGAACGGGAAGACCGTCTGCAGAAAGAGTATTACGCCGGACAAGGTCAGCCGATGCTGCTGGACTATGTTCAGCGCGAACTGGCCGACGGCAGCCGCACGGTGGTGGACACCGAGCACTGGCTGGCGGTCGTACCCTACTGGGCCGCCTGGCCATTCGAAACGCTGCTGTTGCCGAAAGCGCACGTGCAGCGTATTACCGATCTCACCGACGCCCAGCGCAGCGATCTGGCGCTGGCGTTGAAAAAGCTGACCAGCCGTTACGACAACCTGTTCCAGTGCTCATTCCCCTACTCCATGGGCTGGCACGGTGCGCCGTTTAACGACGAAGACCATCACCACTGGCAGCTTCATGCCCACTTTTATCCGCCGCTGCTGCGCTCCGCGACGGTCCGCAAGTTTATGGTTGGCTATGAAATGCTGGCCGAAACCCAGCGCGATCTGACCGCCGAGCAAGCTGCCGAACGACTGCGTGCCGTCAGCGACGTCCATTTTCGTGAATCCGGAGTGTAATGATGAGTCTGAAAGAGAAAACCCAAACCCTGTTTGCTGACGCCTTCGGTTATCCGGCCAGCCATGTCATTCAGGCGCCAGGCCGCGTCAACCTGATCGGCGAGCATACCGATTACAACGACGGTTTTGTGCTGCCCTGCGCCATCGACTACCAGACGGTGATCAGCTGTGCGCCGCGCGACGATCGTACGGTGCGGGTGATTGCCGCCGATTACGACAATCAGACCGATGAGTTCTCTCTCGACGCGCCGATTATCAGCCACGATACCCAGCAGTGGTCGAACTATGTCCGCGGCGTGGTAAAGCATCTGCAGCAGCGGAACAACCACTTTGGCGGCGCGGATCTGGTGATCAGCGGCAATGTACCGCAGGGTGCGGGGTTAAGCTCCTCAGCCTCGCTGGAAGTCGCCGTCGGCACCGTGTTCCAGCAGCTCTATCATCTGCCGCTGGATGGCGCGCAAATCGCCCTCAACGGCCAGGAGGCGGAAAACCAGTTCGTCGGCTGCAACTGCGGCATCATGGATCAGCTGATTTCGGCGCTGGGCAAAAAAGACCACGCGCTGCTGATCGACTGCCGTTCGCTGGGCACCAAAGCCGTCTCGATGCCGAAAGGCGTGGCGGTGGTGATCATCAACAGCAACTTTAAGCGCACCCTCGTCGGCAGCGAGTACAACACCCGTCGTGAACAGTGCGAAACCGGCGCGCGCTTCTTCCAGCAGCCCGCCCTGCGCGATGTTACCCTCGAGCAATTTAACGCCGTCGCCCATGAGCTGGATCCGGTCGTCGCGAAGCGCGTACGCCATGTGCTGACGGAGAATGCCCGCACCGTGGAAGCCGCCAGCGCCCTCGAAAAAGGCGACCTGAAGCGGATGGGTGAGCTGATGGCCGAATCCCATGCCTCGATGCGCGATGATTTCGAGATCACCGTCCCGCAGATCGACACTCTGGTGGAGATCGTTAAGGCCGCGATCGGTGATAAAGGCGGCGTACGCATGACCGGCGGCGGCTTTGGCGGCTGCGTGGTAGCGCTGGTCCCGGAAGATCTGGTCGATACCGTTCAGCAGGCCGTTGCTAAAACGTATGAAGCGAAAACCGGTATTAAAGAGACATTCTATGTCTGCAAACCGTCACAGGGGGCAGGCCAATGGTAACGCAAACCACCGCGCTGGCGCCGGACGGCCAGCCCTGGCAGCAGGTGACCCTGCGCAATAAGGCGGGGATGACCGTTACCGTGGCGGATTGGGGCGCGACGCTGCTCAGCGCCGAGGTGCCGCTGGCTGATGGCAGCCTGCGTCATCCGCTGCTGGGCTGTGCGAAGCTGGAGGACTATGCCCGCCAGGCCGCGTTTCTTGGCGCCTCGGTAGGCCGCTACGCCAACCGTATCGGCAATAGCCGCTTCCCGCTTGACGGCCAGCTCGTCAACGTCACGCCGTCAAACGACGCGGGCCACCAGCTCCACGGCGGCCCGGAAGGGTTTGATAAGCGCCGCTGGCGCATTGTCCGCGCCGACGAGCAGGAAGTGCTGTTCGCTCTGACCTCGCCCGATGGCGATCAAGGCTTCCCCGGCACTCTGCAGGCCACCGCGCACTATCGTCTGACCGACGATAACCGCATCGCGATTACCTATCGCGCCACCGTGGACCAACCCTGCCCGGTGAACATGACCAATCACGTCTATTTCAACCTCGACGGTGACCAGCGCGACGTGCGCCAGCACCAGTTGCAGATCCTCGCCCAGAGGTATCTGCCGGTGGAAAGCGACGGTATCCCGGGTGGTGAACTCAAAGATGTTGCTAACACCAGCTTTGATTTCCGCCAGCCGAAAACCATCGCCGCCGACTTCCTCGCCGACGCCGATCAGCAAAAGGTGAAGGGATACGATCATGCCTTCCTGCTGGATGCCAAAGGCGACGCCAGCCAGCCTGCGGCGCAGGTCTGGTCGCAGGACGGCAAGCTGCAGATGACGGTCTATACCTCCGCTCCGGCGCTGCAGTTTTACTCCGGCAACTATCTCGGCGGCACCCCGTCGCAGACGACGGAGCCCTACGCCGACTGGCAGGGGCTGGCGCTGGAGAGCGAATTCCTGCCGGATTCGCCGAATCATCCGGAATGGCCGCAGCCGGACTGTGTGTTACGTCCGGGCCAGGAGTACGTCAGCCTGACGGAATATCAGTTTATCGCCTGTTAATCGCCAGCGCCCTCCGCCGGGGGCGCTGTTTTTCGTCCCCGCCCTCCTCTCTGCCGCCTCTTTTTTCAGCAACCTGCTCTATTTTCCGTCACCAAAGGACAAAAAAATAACCTGTGTTTTACAAGCACCTTACACTGAGCCACTATTTTCGCTATGGTTAGGGATAAGCATTGCCGTGAGCCAAATCACGGCAATATAATGAGAATAGTTATCAATCAATAACACATACACCAACATATTCAGCGCACCGTTCGCGGCGCGAGGGATGGCGTGTAGAGAGGAGTAAGAGAATGGCTGTAACTAAGCTGGTACTGGTTCGTCATGGCGAAAGCCAGTGGAACAACGAAAACCGCTTCACCGGTTGGTACGACGTTGATCTGTCCGAGAAAGGCGTTAGCGAAGCGAAAGCGGCAGGTAAACTGCTGAAGGCTGAAGGCTTCAGCTTTGATTTTGCTTATACCTCCGTGCTGAAACGTGCCATCCACACCCTGTGGAACGTGCTGGACGAACTGGATCAGGCCTGGCTGCCGGTTGAGAAATCCTGGAAGCTGAACGAGCGTCATTACGGCGCGCTGCAGGGCCTGAACAAAGCGGAAACCGCTGAGAAATACGGTGACGAGCAGGTTAAACAGTGGCGTCGCGGCTTCGCTGTCACTCCGCCGGAGCTGACCAAAGACGACGAGCGCTACCCGGGCCACGATCCGCGCTATGCAAAACTGACCGACGCCGAACTGCCGACCACTGAAAGCCTGGCGCTGACCATCGACCGCGTCGTGCCTTACTGGAACGAAACCATTCTGCCGCGCCTGAAAAGCGGTGAGCGCGTGATCATCGCCGCTCACGGTAACTCCCTGCGCGCGCTGGTGAAATACCTCGACAACATGGGCGAAGACGAGATCCTCGAACTGAACATCCCGACCGGCGTACCGCTGGTGTATGAGTTCGATGAAAACTTCAAGCCGATCAAACATTACTATCTGGGCAATGCGGAAGAGATCGCGGCGAAAGCGGCTGCCGTCGCCAACCAGGGTAAAGCGAAGTAATTCCTCCCGGTAAAAACAAAAAAGCGTGGAAATCTCCACGCTTTTTTTATTGCCTTCGCCAGCGCAGATTCGCTTAGCCGCGGCGGGTTTTCACCGCTTCCGCCAGCTGACGCAGGATCGTTTCGGTATCCTCCCAGCCGATGCAGGCGTCGGTGACGCTCTTGCCGTAGGTCAGCGGTTCACCGCTCTCGAGGCTCTGGTTGCCTTCCACCAGATGGCTTTCAATCATCACGCCCATGATCGCCCGCTCACCGCCGGCAATCTGCTGGCATACGTCCGCGCCCACTTCCATCTGCTTCTTGAACTGCTTGCTGGAGTTGGCATGGCTGAAGTCGATCATCACCTGAGCCGGCAGGCCCGCTTTCGCCAGGCCGATCTTCACATCCGCCACGTGCTTCGCGCTGTAGTTCGGCTCTTTGCCGCCGCGCAGAATAATATGGCAGTCGCCGTTACCGCTGGTATTCACGATAGCGGAGTGGCCCCACTTAGTGACCGACAGGAAACAGTGCGGTGCGCCAGCGGCGTTAATCGCGTCGATAGCCACCTTGATGGTGCCATCGGTACCATTCTTAAAGCCCACCGGGCAGGAGAGTCCGGAGGCAAGTTCACGGTGAACCTGGGATTCGGTGGTACGCGCCCCAATGGCGCCCCAGCTCATCAGATCGGCGACATACTGCGGGGTGATCATATCGAGGAATTCCCCCGCCGCCGGCAGGCCGCTGTCGTTAATGTCCAGCAGCAGTTTGCGCGCGATGCGCAACCCGTCGTTGATGCGGAAGCTGTTATCCATATGGGGATCGTTGATAAGCCCTTTCCAGCCGACGGTGGTGCGCGGTTTTTCAAAATAGACCCGCATGACGATCTCGAGCTCGCCCTTCAATGCCTCGCGCAGGGGCAGCAGACGGGAAGCGTACTCTTTCGCCGCTGCCGGATCGTGAATCGAACAGGGCCCAATCACTACCAGCAGACGATCATCGTCGCCCTTGAGGATCTGATGGATCGCTTTGCGAGCATGCGCAACGGTATTTGCAGCATTTTCGGTAGCAGGGAATTTTTCCAGGAGCGCAACGGGAGGTAATAATTCGTTGATCTCTTTAATGCGTAAATCGTCGTTCTGATAATTCATCTTCTTTCCAGCGTTGCCATACTTATTCAATGAAATGCAATCCCTCCAATCTATCTCTTCGCCGAAAAAGTGTAAACGTGATTTTACAGTAGTGATGGAATAATCCTGGAAATAGGCAAAAATACGCCATAAAGTAGCGAAACCAGGCTCATGCACTACAATAATTAACTGTTAAAGCTAATTAAGTCTTACGTTTCAGGATTATATAGTGACACTGCGATCGTCTGCGGAGTCTTTAACCATAGCGAGTCAGATCCCTGGCACACTCACCGCGGGAAGCGCATTTCCCCTTCCCGGTTTAACAGGAGTATCCGATGAATATGAAAAAACTGACGACCCTTTTACTCACCGCCACCTTAGGTCTTGCCAGCGGCGCGGCCCTGGCGGCAGACACCGGCGCCCAGTCCAATAATGGCCAGGCCAACTCTTCCGCGGATGCCGGTCAGGTGGCGCCGGATGCCCGTGAGAACGTGGCGCCAAACAATGTGGACAATAACCAGATTAATTCTGGCTCTGGCGGCACCATGCTCCATCCTGATGGCTCGACGATGAGCCAGGACAATATGTCGAGCGATGAAGTGCATAAAAACTCGATGTGTAAAGACGGCCGCTGTCCGGACACCGGTAAGAAACTGGACAATGGCGGCAGCATGAACCACGATAACAGCAAAACCGACGGTACCACCCAGTAAGTGATACGCTGGGAACAAACGAAGAAAAGGCGAGCCAGGCTCGCCTTTTCTTCGTTTGTTATCGCTCTCTGTTTATGATGTCATAGCGTAATAATGATAACTATCAAGGGACGACACGATGGCCCACCCGCATTCGCACTCCCCTGCCCAGGCTCCGGACAGCAGTAACGCTCGCCGGCTGCGATGGGCGTTTATCGTCACCGCCGGTTTTATGTTGATTGAAGCCGTCGGCGGCGCGATCTCCGGCTCACTGGCCCTGCTGGCAGATGCCGGCCATATGCTCACCGACTCTGCCGCCCTGCTGTTTGCGCTGCTGGCGGTTCGCTTCGCCAGTCGCCCACCGAATACCCGCCATACCTTTGGCTGGTTGCGTTTGACCACCCTCGCGGCGTTTCTCAATGCCATTGCCCTGGTGGTGATTACCATTTTGATTGTCTGGGAGGCCATTCAGCGCTTCCAGCATCCGCAGCCGGTGGCCGGCGTGACGATGATGGTGATTGCGGTCGCCGGCCTGCTGGCCAACGTGCTGGCCTTCTGGATCCTGCATCGGGGGAGTGAAGAGCAGAATCTCAACGTGCGCGCTGCGGCGCTACACGTGCTGGGCGACCTGCTGGGCTCGGTCGGCGCGATCGTGGCGGCCGTGGTGATCCTCACCACCGGCTGGACGCCTGTCGATCCGATCCTTTCCGTACTGGTTTCCTGCCTGGTATTACGTAGCGCCTGGCGATTACTGAAGGAGAGTCTGAATGAACTGCTGGAAGGCGCGCCGCGTTCGCTGGATGTGGCGGCCCTGCAGCGGGATATCCGTCGCTCTATCCCGGAGGTACGCGATGTTCACCACGTCCACGTCTGGCTGGTGGGGGAAAAACCGGTGATGACGCTCCATGTTCAGGTGGTCCCGCCGTACGATCATGATGCGTTACTCAACCGTATCCTGCATTTCCTGGAACATAAATATGAAATTGAGCATGCCACGGTGCAGATGGAGTACCAGCCCTGCAGCGGCCCGGAGTGCCATCTCAACACGATGCACGCCGGGCACGATCATCACCACCACCATTAGCCAGAAAACGCGTGAGAACCTCGCTCACGCGCGCTGTTTATCCACATCCGGCTGCCGTTCAGCGCAATGAACGTCAGCAAGAGGTATTCCAGCGACATGGCATAGACGCCCTGGCGGGCAAAAATCACCACGCTTATCACGTTGACAATCACCCACAGCAGCCAGTTCTCGACATACTTGCGGGTCATTAAGATCATCGCCACCACCGACAGCACCGTCATGCAGGAGTCCCAGAACGGGAAGGCATCCGGCTGCAGCACCGGCATGGAGACCTGCAGACCCAGCGCTTGCATCAGGCTGACCGCGATCCGCGTCAGGAAAGCAAAAAACGGGTTGATAAACAGGGTCAGCAAGCCGATCGCCACCACGCAGGCCGCCAGCCAGCCCAGCGCTTTGCTGCGCGGCAGCCAGCGGATCTGCAGCTCAGCCTCATGGTTGCTGCTTTGTCGCGACCAGGCATACCAGCCGTAAACGTTAGCGGCAAAGAAGAACAGCTGCAGCAGCAGGCTGGCATACAGCTGGATCTGAAAGAAGATGATGGCGAACAGCGTGACGTTGACCAGCCCGAAAGCATAGTTACTGATCTTCTCCAGGCTCGCCAGCCAGATGCACAGCAGCCCGGCGATGGTCCCCACGGCCTCTATCCAGGAGAGATCATACCCCCCGGCGCCGATGGGTATATGTACTAAGATATTCTGCGTGCTAAAAAAATCCATTTCATCCCCTCAGCGTCTTGCGACGCGACAATACGTTATCCCCGTAGTGTAGCCGCAAAATCCAGCATCCGGTTAAGCGGAATCAATGCCCCGGTGCGCAGCGCTTCGTCGACGTGGATTTCGTGTTCAGCGCCGCCCTGTTCGAGTCCCTCGGCAATGGCTTTCAGGCCGTTCATCGCCATCCACGGGCAGTGCGCGCAGCTGCGGCAGGTCGCCCCTTCGCCGGCAGTGGGCGCTTCCAGCAGCGTTTTCTCCGGTACCGCCTGCTGCATTTTATAGAAGATACCGCGATCGGTGGCCACGATCAGCTGGCGCTGGGGCAAGCTTTTCGCCGCCGCAATCAGCTGGCTGGTGGATCCCACGGCATCCGCCATCTCGACGATCGCCTGCGGCGATTCAGGATGGACCAGTACAGCAGCTTCAGGATAGAGGGCCTTCATACGCGTCAGTGCCTGGGTTTTAAACTCATCGTGCACGATGCACGCCCCCTGCCAGCACAGCACGTCTGCGCCGGTCTGACGCTGGACATAGCGGCCAAGGTGGCGGTCCGGCGCCCAGAGGATCTTTTGACCCAGGCTGTCCAGATGATCAATGAGTTCCACGGCGATACTGGAGGTAACCACCCAGTCAGCGCGGGCCTTCACCGCGGCGGACGTATTGGCATAAACCACCACGGTGCGATCGGGATGGGCATCGCAGAAGGCGTTGAATTCCTCAATCGGACAGCCCAGATCCAGCGAACACTCCGCGTTCAGGGTCGGCATCAGAATGGTCTTTTCCGGGCTGAGGATTTTGGCGGTTTCCCCCATAAAACGCACCCCGGCGACCAGCAGCGTGGAGGCCGAATGACGGGCGCCAAAACGCGCCATCTCCAGCGAGTCGGCGATACAGCCGCCGGTTTCTTCCGCCAGTTGTTGAATTTCAGGATCGGTGTAGTAATGCGCCACCATCACGGCGTCGCGCTCGCGCAACAGGCGCTTGATTTTTTCGCGATAAAACTGCTTTTCGTCGACGGTCAGCGGTTGTGGTTTCGCTGGAAAAGGATAAATCGCCGTTTCAGGATCAAACATTACGCTCATCATGCAATCTCGTTTTACTGGCTTAACTCTAAGACCGTCACTATGGCCTGTCTGCGCCTTAACACGGTCATGGTGTTTTATATGCTAAACAAGATAGCGGATTACGAGCAAAAAGTCGTGATGAATTTTGTACATCAGCCCGTATGCCGCGGACGATGCTACACATCTGCCCAAACGACCGGTTCGTACCCTGTGTAGCCACGGTAAGCGCAGCGTGACCGTGGAGTCATGCTGAAGTCGAATTTTGGAGCATGGCGGATAGCAAAAAGGCGCCTTTAGGGCGCCTTTTTACATTGGTGGGTCGTGCAGGATTCGAACCTGCGACCAATTGATTAAAAGTCAACTGCTCTACCAACTGAGCTAACGACCCCTTGCGGGATTTTGCTACTGTAATCATTCAGGATGGTGGGTCGTGCAGGATTCGAACCTGCGACCAATTGATTAAAAGTCAACTGCTCTACCAACTGAGCTAACGACCCGCTCTGGTACTACCTGAATAATTTCACTCGACACCAATATTGAAATTGGTGGGTCGTGCAGGATTCGAACCTGCGACCAATTGATTAAAAGTCAACTGCTCTACCAACTGAGCTAACGACCCGAGTGGTGGGTGATGACGGGATCGAACCGCCGACCCCCTCCTTGTAAGGGAGGTGCTCTCCCAGCTGAGCTAATCACCCGAAACTGCGCTGGATACTACCGATACTGCGTCCACCGGTCCCATCATTAAAATGGTGGGTCGTGCAGGATGACTCGCTTCGCTCGCCCTGAGGCGCCGTTGCTGAAGCAACGTTATCCTTCACGTTTAACACCGACGTTCGATGTTAAAGATGGTGGGTCGTGCAGGATTCGAACCTGCGACCAATTGATTAAAAGTCAACTGCTCTACCAACTGAGCTAACGACCCGGTGGTGGGTGATGACGGGATCGAACCGCCGACCCCCTCCTTGTAAGGGAGGTGCTCTCCCAGCTGAGCTAATCACCCGATACTGCGCTGGATACTGCTAAGTGGTGGGTCGTGCAGGATGACTCGGCTTCGCCTCGCCCTATGGGCCGTTGCTGTCGCAACGTTATCCTTCACGTTTTACTATCGCGTTCCACCAGAACGATTGGTGGGTCGTGCAGGATTCGAACCTGCGACCAATTGATTAAAAGTCAACTGCTCTACCAACTGAGCTAACGACCCACTCTGGCATCGCTTTGGGCTTGTTTGATATCCCTTGGCAACGGCGGCATATATTACTGATTTCAGAATTCAGCGCAACTAAAATTTCGATAAAGATCACTTAACTGCTGGTGATTCAGGCGACAAGACCAGAAATAACGCGATTTCTGGTCATGCCGTAATCAACCAAGAGCATTAAGACGTTTTTGCGCTTGTTTCGCACCGTCGGTGCCGGGGAATTTACTGATCACCTGCTGGTAAACCGCTTTCGCTTTCGCGGTATCACCCTTGTCCTGCATGATCACGCCGACCTTAAACATGGCGTCAGGCGCTTTTGGCGATTTCGGGTAGTTCTTCACCACCGAGGCGAAGTAAAACGCCGCATCGTCTTTTTTCCCCTTATTGTAATTCAACTGTCCGAGCCAATAGTTGGCGTTCGGCTGATAAGTTGAATCCGGGTACTTTTTAACGAAGTTCTGAAACGCCACCATTGCGTCATCCTGGCGTGAAGCATCCTTCACCAGGGCAATGGCCGCATTGTAATCGGTGTTCGCATCGCCGGTCATCGCCGGGGCGCCTGACGAGGCCGCTGGCGCTGCGCTGGTAGCAGCCGCGCTCTGATCGCCGGAAGACGATGGAGCCTGCGTACCTGATGCTGCCGCTGCGCCGCCGCCACCGCTGCTCAGACTATCTATCTGCAGCAGAATCTGCTTCTGGCGCTCAACGATCTGATTCAGCTGATATTGGTTCTCCTGGATCTGGCCACGGAGAGAATCAATGTCAGTCTGGTTATCAGAGAGTTGTTGCTGGAGTTGGGTTAAAAGCTGGCTGTGAGCATTGGAAATACGCTCGAGTTGAGTGACGCGGTCTTCGACCGAGCCTGAGCCGACACTACTGATTGGCGCCTGAGCAAAAGCGGCCCAGGGGGCCGCTATGCCAACCAGTAACGACAGACTCAATAAATGATGTCTGAAGTTACTGCTCATGCAATTCTCTTAGTAAACCAGTACGGCGCGACGGTTTTTGGCATATGCCGCTTCGTCATGACCCAGTACTGCTGGTTTTTCTTTACCGTAAGAAACGATGGAGATCTGATCGGCAGAAACACCTTTGCCCTGCAGATACATCTTAACGGCGTTAGCACGACGCTCACCCAGAGCGATGTTGTATTCCGGCGTACCGCGCTCATCCGCGTGACCTTCTACAGTCACTTTGTAGGACGGGTTGCTGCGCAGGAAGTTCGCATGCGCGTCCAGCATGGCAGCGAAGTCAGAACGGATATCGTACTTGTCCAGATCGAAGTAAACGATGTTGTTCTGTTGCAGCTGCTGCATCTGCAGACGAGCTTGCTCTTCAGAAGACATGTTGCCGCCGTTACCGTTAGCGTCCATACCAGTGCCGGCACCCAGCATGCCTTCACCGCTCTGGTCGTTGCTGGCGTTCTTGTTAGAAGAACATGCCGCGATTGCCATAACCGGCAGAGCGATCATCAGCCCTTTCAGCACTTTGTTCAGTTGCATTTCTTTGATTCCTTTAATAATCAATTATTTATTATCACAGATACGGCGACCAGGCAGGCGATTTTACCTGTCCATCAGTTGCCGGAAGACGCGCTTTGAAACGCCCATCTGTAGAAACCAGATTCAGCACGGATCCCATCCCCTGAGAAGAGCTGTAGATTACCATAGTGCCGTTAGGTGCCAGACTTGGCGTTTCGTCTAAAAACGTTGATGACAGAACCTGTACACCACCCGCTTCCAGATCTTGTTTGGCAATGTGCTGCTGACCGCCGGCCGAGCTGACCATTACCATGGTTTTACCATCCGCGCTCACGTCGGCGTCCTGGTTCTGTGAACCTTCCCAGGTGATACGCTGCGGCGTGCCGCCATTGATGTTGACTTTATACACCTGCGGACGACCGGCCTGGTCAGAGGTGAAGGCCAGGTTCTGGCTGTCCGGGAACCAGCTTGGTTCGGTGTTGTTGCTGCGACCGTTAGTCACCTGACGAATCTGACCGGAGCCCAGATCCATCACGTACAGGTTCAGGCTACCGGTTTTCGACAGCGCGAAGGCCAACTTAGAGCCATCCGGAGAGAACGCCGGCGCGCCGTTGTGCTGCGGGAAGGAGGCGATCTGACGCACAGCGCCGTTCGCCAGGGTCTGAACCACCAGCGCAGAACGACCACTTTCAAAGGTCACGTAAGCCAGTTTAGAACCGTCCGGAGACCAGGCCGGGGACATCAGCGGCTGGGAGGAACGGTGAACAAGGAACTGGTTGTAACCATCGTAGTCGGACACGCGCAGTTCATAAGGGAACTGGCCGCCGTTTTTCTGCACCACGTAGGCGATACGGGTACGGAAGGCGCCCTTGATGCCGGTCAGCTTCTCAAATACCGCGTCGCTGGCAGCGTGCGCTGCGTAGCGCAGGTACTGTTTAGTGACTTTAAAAGAGCCTTGCGCCAGCGTTGTACCCGGCGCACCGCCGGTATCCACCAGCTGATATGCTACCTGATAAGAACCATCCGGGTTTGACGTGACCTGACCGACGACCACGGCGTCGATACCCAGCGCAGACCAGGCAGCAGGCTGCACTTCCTGGGCACTGGTCGGCTGCTGCGGCAGACGCGAGCGATCCAGCGGGTTGAATTTACCACTGTTGCGCAGGTCAGCTGCCACGATACCGCCAACATCTTCAGGCGCAGCGCCCTGGCCGGCCCACTGGAACGGTACCACGCCGATAGGGCGTGCCGAGTCCACCCCCTGGGTAATCTCGATACGTACTTCTGCGTGCAGCACCGCCGCCCACAGCATTAAAAAACCAAATGCTACTCGTAATGCCTGCTTCATCATATCTCCCTTATCCGGGCGGAAAGCCCACGATAATTTAGCAGAATGTTAACAAACTGAAATACACAAAACTACCAAAACCCCATGACCGCCCGATATTCTTTTCCCCCACTGACGCGGGGGAAAAAGCGCTTAAGGTTTGAAGTCCAATGGCGCATTTTTGAACGTTTCATAAACTGCCTGCGAAGGCGGTTTAGGGAATTTGCTCATCCGACTGGTTGCCGCCAGCATCTGCTGACAGAAAGCCGGATCGCCGCCTTCCGATTTCACACTCAACAACGTTCCATCCTGAGCCAGGTTTACGCGCAACGTACATACTTTACCCTTGTACGTATCCCAGTCATAGAGATGTCCTTTAATCGCGGCCTGCACTTGCGAAATATAGCTGGCAATCTCCGCCTGAGACGCACCGCCCTGCCCTGGTTTACTTCCTTTAGCAGGTGAAGAGCCGCCTGCGCTACCGCTGGTGCTACCTTTCGGCGCATTCTTACCCGAACTCAGATCGCCAAGCAGGTCGTCAACGCCGTCCGCTTCTTTCGCGGCAGCCGCTTTCTTCGCTGCCGCCGCTTTTGCTGCTGCCGCTTTGGCCGCTTTATCGGCCGCTGCCTTCTCAGCCGCAGCCGCTTTGGCTGCCGCCGCTTTTTCAGCTGCGGCGGCTTTTTCGGCGGCGGCCTTCTCTGCGGCCGCTTTTTGGGCGGCAGCTTTCTCAGCGGCTTTTTCGGCGGCTTTTTCTGCTGCCGCTTTTTCAGCCGCAGCTTGCTTAGCCGCCTCCTGCTGGGCCTTCTTCTCTGCTTCCTGCTGCGCTTTCTTCGCCGCTGCCGCTTCCGCTTTCTTCTGCGCTTCTGCTGCGGCTTTCGCCGCTTCGGCTTCCGCCTGTTTCTTCGCATCGGCTGCCGCTTTCGCGGCGGCGGCATCGGCCTGTTTCTTCGCGTCAGCGGCGGCTTTAGCCGCTGCCAGCTCAGCCGCTTTTGCCTGGGCATCCGCCTTCGCTTTTGCGTCGGCAGCCGCTTTGGCAGCCGCTTCCTGCGCTTCTTTAGCCTGCGCATCCGCTTTGGCTTTCGCCGCCGCGGCAGCCTTGGCAGCCGCTTCCTCAGCCTGCTTCTGCTGTTCCTTCGCTTCTTTCGCCGCTTCCTGCGCCTGCAGCCGTTCCTGTTCGAGCTGTTTCAGCCGTTCCTGTTCCGCTGCCTGTTTCTCACGTAACTCTTCCGCCTGCTGCTGCGCCTGTTTTTCACGCTGCTCAGCGGCGCGACGTGCGCTGGCCTGCTGCTGTTGCTGACGGTTATAGTTATTTACCACCGCCCCCGGATCGACCATGACGGCATCAATGGACGATCCCCCGCCGCCGCCGGCAGAGGCATCCAGATGCTCGTCAAACGAACTCCAGATCAGCAGCGCGATCAGAATGATGTGCAGCGCGACTGAAATGATGATCGCTCGTTTAAGCTTGTCGTTTTGTTCGGTTGCCTTTGACACTATCGGTTCCCAAAAACTGTTCGCCTGTACCCGCGATGCACGCCGACGGCGAGCGATACTCACCATCGAACGCCACGCGGACGCACATACCTGAAGCGATTAAATAGGTTTGGTCATCAAGCCGACCGATTTAACCCCTGCACTATGCAACAGGTTCAGCGCTTTAATAATTTCATCGTAAGGGACGTCTTTCGCACCGCCGATCAGGAATACCGTTTTCTCATTGGCTTCAAGACGACGCTTCGCTTCGGCAATCACCTGCTCCGGCGGCAGCTGGGACAGCGTCTCCTGCCCCACTTTCACGCTGTACTGCCCTACCCCGGAGACTTCCACAATCACCGGCGGATCGTCATTGCTTTTCACCGCTTGCGATTCCGTGGCGTCCGGCAGATCGACTTCCACGCTCTGCGTAATGATGGGCGCCGTTGCCATAAAGATCAGCAGCAGTACCAGCAGGACATCCAGCAGCGGAACGATGTTGATCTCGGACTTCAGTTCGCGACGTCCGCGTCCACGTGCTCTGGCCATGGCTTACCCCTTATTGCTTTCGCTGGTGGTAAAGGCCTGACGGTGCAGAATAGCGGTGAACTCTTCCATAAAGTTGTCGTAGTTCAGTTCAAGCTTGTTCACGCGCTGGTTCAGGCGGTTGTACGCCATGACCGCCGGGATCGCGGCGAACAGACCGATCGCGGTGGCGATCAGCGCTTCGGCGATACCTGGCGCCACCATCTGCAGGGTGGCCTGCTTCACCGCGCCAAGGGCGATAAAGGCATGCATAATCCCCCAGACAGTACCGAACAGACCGATATACGGGCTGATGGAGCCTACGGTGCCGAGGAACGGGATATGGGTTTCCAGCGTTTCCAGCTCGCGGTTCATCGAAATACGCATCGCGCGCGATGCCCCTTCGACAATCGCTTCCGGCGCATGGCTGTTGGCCCGATGCAGGCGTGCAAATTCTTTGAAACCGCTGTAGAAGATTTGTTCCGAACCGGTCAGGTTATCGCGACGCCCCTGGCTCTCCTGGTACAAACGGGACAGCTCGATCCCGGACCAGAATTTGTCCTCGAACGCTTCAGCTTCACGCGCGGCCGAGTTAAGGATACGCGTTCTCTGAATAATGATAGCCCAGGAAGCGATAGAAAAACCAATCAAAATCAACATGATAAGTTTAACCAGAAGGCTCGCCTTCAGGAACAAATCAAGGATATTCATGTCAGTCACTGCTTAAACTCCGCGACAATAGACTTGGGAAGCGCACGTGGCTTCATTAAGAGTGGATCAACGCACACAATGAGAACCTCAGCTTCGTTTAACACTGTATTCTCGGCGTTGACGATTCGCTGCGTGAAAACCAAAGAGGTGCCGCGCATCGAGGTAATTTCCGTCTGGACTTCGAGCATGTCGTCGAGTCTGGCGGGGGCAAAATACTCCAGCGTCATTTTGCGAACCACGAAGGCAACGCGTTCAGCCAACAGCACCTGTTGACTAAAGTGATGGTGGCGCAGCATCTCTGTGCGTGCTCTTTCATAAAAAGCGACGTAACTGGCGTGGTAAACCACACCACCGGCGTCGGTATCTTCGTAGTAGACCCGAACCGGCCATCGAAACAGCGTTGTATTCACTTTACATCCCGGTAATGCAAAAAAAGGTTAGAGCTTTCAAACTTCGCTACTATACGCGCGGGAAAGGTGGTTTGGAATGGGGGAAAGTAAACGGGGCGTAAATTTTTATGGGCTTATGCAAGCCCATACCATTAACAGAGATCTCTTATTCAAAAGAAGAAAAAGAAGAGACCCAAAGCGAGCACGATATCAGCGATAAGCGGACAAAAAATCCCCTGCCAGTGAACGGCACGCGGACGGAAGCCCACGCCGTGAATAACGCCGCTGCAAACCGCCCACATCAGCAAGAAACCATGCCAGATTTCCAGCTCGCTGGTCTTCGCCGCAAAGCGCGACGGATCCCAGAAGATGCAGCCTGCCAGCAGCAGCGCCATCAATAAGGAAAGCGCCCTTAACGGGCGCTTGTCCATTATCGCATACATATACTTTATCATTCACGTCGCCTCTTTGTTGGCTACGTCTGCTTACCCCAGTCACTTACTGGTGTAAGCTCCTGGGGATTCACAGACTTGCCGCCTCGATGCAATCCGAATGATTTCGTATATCGCATCACGATAATACTCATCAGTGTTCTTCTTTACCTGCTTTGGTGGCTTCCACGTGCTCAAGCGCCAGCGCGGTAATCACCCCAAAGGCACAGGCAAGAAGCGTTCCCAAAATCCATGCGAAGTACCACATATATAGCTCCTTACCTTAGTACAGCGAGTGGGTGTTCTTTTCGATGTCTTCGCGCGTAATGCGGCCGAACATCTTCCAGTAACACCAGCTGGTGTAGGCCAGAATGATCGGCACGAAGACAATCGCCACGTAGGTCATCAGGTTCAGCGTCCGCTGACTGGAGGTCGCGTCCCACATCGTCAGGCTGGCGTTCAGCATGGTGCTGGACGGCATGATGAACGGGAACATCGCAATACCGGCGGTCAGAATGATGCAGGCCAGGGTCAGCGAGGAGAACAGGAATGCCCACGCGCCTTTATCCGCTTTAGTCGAGACGACGGTCAGCAGCGGCAGCACCACGCCCAGGGCAGGAACGGCCCACAGCGCTGGCATGTTATTAAAGTTCACCATCCATGCACCGGCCTCACGCACGACTTCTTTAGTCAGCGGGTTAGACGGGCCGCTATGATCCATTACTGATTTCACCACATAGCCGTCGATGCCGTAGTAGACCCACACACCGGCCAGCGCGAAGCAGACCAGCGTCACCAGCGCCGCCACCGTGGAAACGGTGCGGGTACGCAGGTGCAGTTCGCCTACGGTACGCATCTGCAGGTAGGTGGCACCCTGAGTCAGGATCATCGCCACGCTGACGATACCGGCCAGCAGACCAAACGGGTTCAGCAGCTTGAAGAAGTTTCCGGTATAGAACAGACGCAGGTATTCATCGACGTGGAACGGCACGCCCTGCAACAGGTTGCCGAAGGCCACACCAATCACCAGCGGCGGCACGAAGCTACCGATGAAGATGCCCCAGTCCCACATGTTGCGCCAGCGGGTGTCCTCGATCTTGGAACGGTAGTCAAAACCGACCGGACGGAAGAACAGCGAAGCCAGCACCAGAATCATCGCCACATAGAAGCCAGAGAACGCTGCGGCGTAAACCATCGGCCAGGCCGCGAACAGCGCGCCGCCGGCGGTGATCAGCCACACCTGGTTACCGTCCCAGTGCGGAGCGATGGCGTTGATCATAATCCGACGCTCGGTGTCGTTACGGCCGAGGAAACGGGTGAGCATGCCCACCCCCATGTCGAACCCGTCGGCGACAGCGAAGCCAATCAGCAGAATGCCAATCAGCAGCCACCAGATAAAACGCAATACTTCATAATCGATCATTTGACGACTCCTGTCTTAGCGTGCCGACTGAATAGCCGCAGAGGACTGTTCAAAGTGATAGCGGCCGGTTTTCAGGCTGCTAGGTCCTTTGCGGGCAAACTTGAACATCAGGAACAGTTCAGCCACCAGGAACAGCGTGTACAGACCGCAGATCAGCAACATTGAGAAGATCAGATCGCCTGCGGTCAGCGACGAGTTGGCCACCGCGGTCGGCAGGACCTCACCAATCGCCCACGGCTGACGGCCATACTCGGCAACAAACCAGCCTGACTCCACGGCAATCCACGGCAGCGGCAGGCCAAAGAACGCGGCGCGCAGCAGCCATTTTTTCTCGCCAATGCGGTTACGAATCACGCTCCAGAAGGAGGCGCCGATAATCAACAGCATCAGGATGCCGCACGCCACCATGATACGGAAGGCGAAGTACAGCGGGGCGACGCTTGGAATAGAGTCTTTGGTCGCTTTGGCGATCTGCTCTTCCGTGGCGTCAGCGACGTTCGGGGTATAGCGCTTCAGCAACAGGCCATAGCCGAGGTCTTTCTTCACGCTATTGAACTGGTCACGCACGGCCTGGTCGGTCGAACCGGCGCGCAGCTGCTCCAGTAGCGCGTACGCTTTCATCCCGTTACGGATACGCTCTTCGTGCTGAACCATCAGATCTTTCAGGCCGATAACCGGCTTATCCACCGAGCGGGTGGCGATGATGCCCAGCGCGTAAGGGATCTGGATCGCGAAGTGGTTGGTCTGCGCATTCTGATCGGGAATACCAAACAGAGTAAAGGCAGCCGGCGCCGGCTGGGTTTCCCACTCAGCTTCGATAGCCGCCAGTTTGGTTTTCTGCACGTCACCCATTTCGTAACCGGATTCGTCACCCAGCACAATAACGGAGAGGATCGCCGCCATACCGAAGCTGGCTGCGATGGCAAAGGAGCGCTTAGCAAAGGCAAAGTCGCGGCCTTTCAGCATATACCAGGAGCTGATAGCCAGGATGAACATCGCGCCGGTGACATAGCCAGACGCCACGGTGTGAACGAACTTCACCTGGGCGACCGGGTTGAGCACCAGTTCAGAGAAGCTGACCATCTCCATACGCATGGTTTCGAAGTTGAAGTCCGATGCGATAGGGTTCTGCATCCAGCCGTTGGCGACGAGGATCCACAGCGCGGAGAGGTTGGAGCCCAGCGCAACCAGCCAGGTGACCGCCATGTGCTGAACTTTACCCAGACGATCCCAACCGAAGAAGAACAGACCTACAAAGGTGGATTCGAGGAAGAAGGCCATCAGACCTTCAATGGCCAGCGGCGCACCGAAGATATCGCCCACGTAGTGTGAGTAATACGACCAGTTAGTCCCGAACTGGAACTCCATGGTCAGACCGGTCGCCACACCCAGCGCGAAGTTGATACCAAACAACTTGCCCCAGAATTTGGTCATATCTTTATAAATCTGTTTGCCGGAAAGGACGTAAACCGTTTCCATGATGGCCAGCAGGAACGCCATACCGAGCGTTAGCGGCACAAAAAGGAAGTGGTACATCGCGGTCAAGGCAAACTGTAAGCGCGACAGTTCGACTATATCTAACATCATGACTCCTTGCTCATCGCATGAAGACTCCGAAAATGAACCGAGAAGCTCTGGCTCATACGCATGCCCCAATACAAAAGTTATTTGTTGGCCCGTCCGCAGCGCGTTTCACCTGAAAGTGAAGCCACGCCACGTCAAGGTTACAAATACGTTAACGAAAACCCAATTGATTCCCCAATATATTACGCCGCAATAACCTTACAATAAATATGTTTTTATTGTTCCAGTTTTACATTTTTCGACGGTGATCAATATATAGCGAAGATAGCCTGTTTAGGCCAATTTGACTTGCGACAATTTAACGTTTTTTGAAGAATTTTTCCAAGCATTAAGCATTGATATAAATCAATTTTTACTCTACGTGTTAATTATGTAGCTCAATAAAGAATATTGGTGAACTTAATGTTAATATTGTGTTTAAAGTATGGCTTGCTTGGTTACTGAAAAGAGAGATATGAGAATCATAGGTAATATTATTTAACGCCGCGGGGAAAAATGAAAAAAAATGCGCCGATCCTAATAATGCTAGACTGCTCACAGTATTTTTCCTGTTTTCTTATGCCCTTCTCTTCTGTTTTTTCACTATCTAAAACCCTTGCCTGTCGCGAATTGCGGAAATATTTCCTTCAGCAACCACGCTGCCGGGATTATATTCATGAAATAATTCATAAAATCAATATGATAGGTAAGGTTTTTCGCGGAGCAGGCATTCCGCCGGTTCAGCGGATGTTCTGGCGAGATGGATAACGCCCATAAAAAAGGCCACCTGACGGTGGCCAACCATGTCGAAATCGGACAGATTTCTGCTTCGGAGAAGCAGAGAGGGTTTACTTGATGATAGCTTTCAGCGCTTCGCCGATATCGGCCAGGCTGCGAACGGTTTTCACACCAGCGGCTTCCAGGGCGGCGAATTTCTCATCAGCAGTACCTTTACCGCCAGCGATGATCGCGCCCGCGTGGCCCATACGCTTGCCTTTCGGCGCGGTCACGCCCGCGATGTAGCCGACAACCGGCTTGGTCACGTGCTCTTTGATGTAGGCTGCCGCTTCTTCTTCCGCGCTGCCGCCGATCTCACCGATCATCACGATCGCTTCGGTCTGCGGATCTTCCTGGAACAGCTTCAGGATATCGATGAAGTTGGAGCCCGGGATCGGGTCGCCGCCGATACCGACGCAGGTAGACTGGCCGAAGCCGTAGTCGGTGGTCTGCTTAACCGCTTCATAGGTCAGGGTACCGGAACGGGAAACGATGCCCACTTTACCCGGCTTGTGAATGTGACCCGGCATGATGCCGATTTTGCATTCGCCCGGGGTGATAACGCCTGGGCAGTTCGGGCCAATCATGCGCACGCCCGCTTCGTCCAGCTTCACTTTCACAGTCAGCATATCCAGCGTCGGGATACCTTCGGTGATGGTGATAATCAGCTTAATGCCCGCGTCGATTGCTTCCAGAATGGAGTCTTTGCAGAACGGCGCCGGAACGTAGATAACGGTCGCGGTCGCGCCGGTCGCTTCAACAGCTTCGCGCACGGTATTAAATACCGGCAGGCCCAGGTGGGTGGTGCCGCCTTTGCCTGGCGTCACGCCGCCAACCATTTGCGTACCGTAAGCGATCGCTTGTTCAGAGTGGAAGGTCCCCTGGCTACCGGTGAAGCCCTGGCAGATAACCTTGGTATCTTTATTAATTAAAACTGACATTATTTCCCCTCCACTGCGGCAACAACCTGCTGTGCTGCGTCCGTCAGACTTTTCGCTGCAATAATATTCAGGCCGCTGTCAGCCAGTTTTTTCGCGCCCAGTTCGGCGTTGTTACCTTCCAGACGAACCACGACCGGAACGTTAACCCCAACTTCCGCTACCGCGCCGATGATGCCGTCAGCGATCAGGTCGCAACGTACGATACCGCCGAAGATGTTAACCAGAACCGCTTTAACGTTGTCGTCAGAGAGGATGATTTTGAACGCTTCGGTCACGCGCTCTTTGGTGGCGCCGCCGCCAACGTCGAGGAAGTTAGCCGGTTCGCCGCCGTGCAGCTTAACGATGTCCATGGTGCCCATCGCCAGGCCTGCGCCGTTAACCATGCAACCGATGTTGCCGTCGAGCGCAACGTAGTTCAGTTCCCACTGCGCCGCCTGCGCTTCGCGCGGATCTTCCTGAGACTGGTCGCGCATTTCGCGCAGATCCGGCTGGCGGAACAGCGCGTTGCCGTCAGCGCCCAGTTTGCCGTCGAGGCAGATCAGGTCGCCCTGCTTAGTGATAACCAACGGGTTGATTTCGATCAGCGCCAGGTCGCGCTCAAGGAAAATGGTCGCCAGACCCATGAAAATCTTGGTGAACTGCTGAACCTGCTTACCTTCCAGACCCAGTTTGAACGCCAGTTCACGCCCCTGATAAGGCATCGGGCCCGCCAGCGGATCGATGGCGATCTTGTGGATCAGGTGCGGGGTTTCTTCCGCGACTTTTTCGATTTCCACGCCGCCTTCAGTCGACGCCATGAACACCACGCGACGGGAGCTACGATCAACGACCGCGCCCAGATACAGCTCTTTATCGATATCGGTCGCTGCTTCCACCAGAATCTGGTTGACCGGCTGGCCGTTAGCATCGGTTTGGTAAGTCACCAGGCGTTTGCCCAGCCAATGCTCAGCAAAAGCGCGGATCTCTTCTTTGCTCTTAACTACTTTCACACCGCCCGCTTTACCGCGGCCACCAGCGTGAACCTGACATTTCACTACCCACGGACCCGCGCCGATTTTTGAAGCGGCTTCTTCTGCTTCACGCGGAGTAGTACAGGCATAACCCACCGGCGCCGGTAAGCCATAGCGGGCAAAAAGTTGTTTTGCCTGATATTCATGTAAGTTCATGTGTTCAGTCCATCCTTCAGGGTGTAATTATCTTTAAACCTGTAGGCCTGATAAGACGCGCTAGCGTCGCCATCAGGCATCTCATCAACGCCGGATGGCGGCATAAATGCCTTATCCGGCCTACGGTAAGTCATACTCTTACTGACTACACGTCCAGCAGCAGACGAGTCGGATCTTCCAGCAGCTCTTTAATCGCCACCAGGAAGCCAACCGATTCACGCCCATCGATCAGACGGTGGTCATAGGAGAGCGCCAGGTACATCATCGGCAGGATCTCTACCTTGCCATTCACCGCCATCGGACGGTCTTTAATGGCATGCATACCCAGAATGGCGCTCTGCGGTGGGTTGATGATCGGCGTGGACATCAGGGAACCGAAAACGCCGCCGTTGGTAATGGTGAAGTTACCGCCGGTCAGGTCATCTACGGTCAGCTTGCCGTCACGGCCTTTCACCGCCAGCTCTTTGATATTCTTTTCGATGTCCGCCATGCCCAGCAGGTCAACGTCACGCAGAACCGGGGTTACCAGGCCGCGCGGAGTGGACACTGCCATGCTGACGTCAAAGTAGTTGTGGTAAACCACGTCGTCGCCATCGATGGAAGCGTTCACTTCCGGGTAGCGTTTCAGCGCTTCAACCACCGCTTTCACGTAGAAGGACATGAAGCCCAGACGGATACCGTGACGTTTTTCGAAGGCATCGCCGTACTGCTTACGCAGATCCATAATCGGCTTCATGTTGACTTCGTTAAAGGTCGTCAGCATGGCGGTGGAATTTTTCGCTTCCAGCAGACGCTCGGCCACGCGTTTACGCAGACGGGTCATCGGTACGCGTTTTTCTGAACGGTGACCCAGCTGCGGCGCTGGTGTCGCTGCCGCGGTAGCCGCTGGCGCTTTGGCTTCAGCCGCCGCCGGGGCTTTCGCCAGATGTTTCTCGACGTCTTCACGAGTCAGACGGCCACCCACGCCGGTACCTTTGATGGCAGCGGCGTCGAGGTTGTGCTCCGCCAGCAGACGACGGATCGCCGGGCTGAGCGCATCGTTGTTCTGCTCTTCCAGAGAAGCCTGCTGGCGCTGCGCCGGGGTGGACGCTTTCGCATCCGCTTTTTCGCTGGTTTCTTTACCTGCGCTGTTGCCCTCACGCAGGCGGCCAAGGATCTGGCGAGACAGGACGGTAGCGCCCTCGTCTTCCAGCACTGCATCCAGAATGCCGTCCGCTGATGCCGGTACTTCCAGTACCACTTTGTCAGTTTCGATTTCGACCAGAACTTCGTCACGGACGACCGCGTCGCCCGGTTTTTTATGCCAGGTGGCGACGGTTGCGTCAGCTACGGACTCAGGCAGGTCGGGAACCAGAATATCTACGCTACTCATTGTGTATCCTTTAATTAATCGACGTTCAGCGCGTCATTGACCAGATCTTGTTGCTGTTTCTGGTGAACGGACATGTACCCTACCGCCGGAGAGGCGGAGGCCGGGCGGCCTGCATAACGCAGAGAGGCCCCAAATGGAACTACTTCACGAAGGTGGTGCTGGCTGCAGTACCATGCGCCCTGGTTGAGCGGCTCTTCCTGGCACCAGACAAAATCATGTACGTGCGAGTAAGCTTTCAGCGCTTCCTGCACCGCCTGATGCGGGAACGGGTAGAGCTGTTCGATACGCACGATGGCGACATCTTTTTGCTCGTTTTTGCGGCGCTGTTCCAGCAGGTCGTAGTAAACCTTACCAGAGCACAGTACGACGCGCTTCACGGCTTGCGGATCGAGTTCGTCGATTTCGCCGATGGCCGGCATAAAGGTGCCGTTCGCCAGTTCGTCCATGCTGGAGACCGCCAGCGGGTGGCGCAGCAGAGACTTCGGCGACATCACCACCAGCGGACGGCGCATACCGCGCAGCGCCTGACGACGCAGCATATGGTAAACCTGTGCCGGGGTGGACGGTACGCAAACCTGCATGTTCTGCTCAGCGCACAGCTGCAGATAGCGTTCCAGACGCGCGGAGGAGTGCTCCGGGCCCTGCCCTTCGTAGCCGTGCGGCAGCAACATCACCAGACCGCACATCCGGCCCCATTTCTGTTCGCCAGAGGAGATGAACTGATCAATCACCACCTGCGCGCCGTTGGCGAAGTCGCCGAACTGCGCTTCCCAGATGGTCAGCGTACGCGGCTCTGCGGTGGCGTAACCGTATTCGAACGCCAGCACGGCTTCTTCAGACAGCACCGAGTCCCAGACGCGGAACTGGCCCTGGCCGTTGTGCACATGCTGCAGCGGGGTATAGGTAGAACCGTTGCTCTGGTTATGGATAACCGCGTGACGGTGGAAGAAGGTGCCGCGACCGGAGTCTTCACCGGACAGGCGCACCGGAATGCCTTCGTCAACCAGGGTGGCATAAGCCAGGTTTTCAGCGCCGCCCCAATCGAACAGCTTCTCGCCGGCGGCCATCAGTTGGCGATCGCCGTAGATTTTCGCTACACGGGACTGCATTTCGATACCTTCCGGCACCGTACTGATGCGTTTAGCCAGCTCTTGCAGACGTTTCGGATCCACTTTATCCGGATAGCTCTCGTCCCACTCGTGGTTGAGGTAGGGAGACCAGGTAAAGGAGTGCATATTCATCGGACGCCACTCCTCTACCACGCATTCGCCGGCATCCAGCGCATCGCGGTAAAGGTTAACCTGCTCAGTCGCGTCTTCCAGCGTCGCAACTTTCTCCTGCTCCAGCTTGTCAGCATAGATTTTGCGCGGGGTCGGATGCTTTTTGATTTTCTGGTACATCAGCGGCTGGGTTGCGCTCGGCTCGTCGGCTTCGTTATGGCCGTGACGGCGGTAGCACACCAGGTCGATAAAGACATCGCGTTTGAAGGTATTACGGAAATCCAGCGCCAGACGGGTAACGAAAGCAACGGCTTCCGGGTCATCCGCGTTAACGTGGAAAATCGGCGCCTGAACCATCTTACCGATATCGGTACAGTATGGCGTAGAACGCGCATCCAGCGGGTTGGAGGTGGTAAAGCCAACCTGGTTGTTGATAACGATACGCACGGTACCGCCGACTTCGTAACCGCGGGCTTTCGACATGTTCAGGGTTTCCTGAACCACGCCCTGGCCGGTAACGGCGGCGTCGCCGTGGATGGTAATAGGCAGAACTTTGTTGCTGCTTGGCTCGTCCAGACGATCCAGACGGGCGCGTACGGAACCGATAACCACCGGGCTGACGATCTCCAGGTGCGACGGGTTAAACGCCAGCGCCAGGTGGACCAGACCGCCTTCGGTTTCCATATCGGAAGAGAAGCCCATGTGGTACTTCACGTCGCCGGTGCCGAGGTGTTCTTTATGTTTGCCCGCGAACTCGTCGAACAGGTCCTGCGGTTTTTTACCCAGCACGTTGACCAGCACGTTCAGACGGCCACGGTGCGCCATGCCCAGCACCACTTCGCGGGTGCCGCTTTTGCCTGCATGGCGGATCATCTCTTTGAGCATCGGGATCAGGGCATCACCCCCTTCCAGCGAGAAGCGTTTCGCCCCCGGGAATTTGGCGCCGAGGTAGCGTTCCAGCCCTTCTGCAGCGGTCAGTTCACTGAGGAAGCGCTTTTTCTCTGCCGCGGTGAAGCTCGCTTTACCGGCTACCGATTCAATACGCTGCTGGATCCAGCGTTTTTCCTCAGTAGAGGTGATATGCATGTATTCCGCGCCGATGGAGCCGCAGTAGGTTTGCTTGAGGGCGGCAATCAGGTCGCCCAGCTTCATCGTGTCTTTACCGATGGCGAATGAACCTACGTTATAGCTATCCTGGAAATCGGCCTCGGTCAGATCGTGGTAGGCCGGATCAAGATCCGCCACTCTCTCTTGCTTCCACAGTCCCAGCGGATCGAGATTCGCATGCTGGTGGCCACGGAAACGGTATGCGTTGATGAGCTGCAGGACTTTAACCTGCTTCACATTGGTGTCAGGGTCGGAAATCGAAGAAGTGTAACGTGAGGCATCCTTCGCCAGTCGACGGAAATAATCACGTGTTTTGGAATGGAATTGATCCGGTTTAACTCCGGTGCCAGGTAACTGCTGGAACATCGAACGCCAGTTGGCGTCAACAGAGTCAGGATCGGTTAAGAAGTCTTCATAGAGCTGTTCTATCCAGCTCTGGTTCGAACCAGAGAGGAAAGAAGAGTCCAGCCAGGCTTTCATTGCGCCGTTCTGCATCGTGATCCCTTAAGCACTTTTATGCTTATTTCGCCGTAGAAACTACCACGCACACCGAGTGCACGTGCCGGGGTTCACTTGTTGCGGACGAGTTGTGGTTTCTATCCGCTAAGGAACCTTTAAAAACTGCCATTAATCTTCAGCGTTCAGGCTGCGGTTGCGTTGGCTGCCTTCGCTTACCCCGGTCACATAGTTCACTATGCTCCCGGGGATGCGCTCAGTTGCCGCCTTACCTCGCACTGAACGCCTCGATTACTGGTACATCTTGTGGCGGTTTTTAAAGATTTCCTGCTATCTGTCCCCCGGCAGCGCTAACGCTTGCCGGGGCTACTGCTTTGGTAGCCCGGATAAGCGCAAGCGCCATCCGGGACAGACCGTGTTGCTTACGCGCTGCGCTGCAGCAGCATCGACTTAATATGGCCGATGGCGCGCGTCGGGTTAAGCCCTTTAGGACACACACTGACGCAGTTCATAATGCTGTGACAGCGGAATACGCTGAAAGCATCGCTCAGGCCTTCCAGGCGCTCGCTGGTTTCGGTATCGCGACTGTCGATCAGGAAGCGATACGCGGCCAGCAGGCCAGCCGGGCCGATGAACTTGTCCGGGTTCCACCAGAACGACGGGCACGAGGTTGAACAACATGCGCACAGAATACACTCGTACAGACCATCGAGTTTCTCACGCTGCTCAGGCATCTGCAGATGCTCGCGAGCCGGAGGATTTTGCCCATTATTCAACAAGTAAGGCTTAATCTTCTCATATTGTGCATAGAATTGCCCCATGTCCACCACCAAATCACGGATAACCGGTAATCCTGGCAGCGGACGGATAACAATCTTCTTGCCCGGCTGATTCAGCGCGGAGATTGGCGTGATGCACGCCAGACCGTTTTTCCCGTTCATGTTCAGACCATCGGAACCGCAAACCCCTTCACGGCAGGAGCGGCGGAACGACAGCGACGGATCTTTTTCTTTCAGCTGGATCAGCGCATCCAGCAGCATCATGTCACGACCTTCTTCCGCTTCGAGGGTGTAATCCTGCATATGCGGAGCGTCGTCAACATCCGGGTTATAGCGATAAATTGAAAACTCGAGTTTCATTTTCCTGTCTCCGCATTAGTAAGTACGAATCTTCGGCGGGAATGCCGGACGCAGTTTCGGTTCCATGTTGACGCTACGACGCGTCATGGATTCCGACTCTGGCAGATACAGGGAATGGCACAGCCAGTTTTCATCATCACGATCCGGGAAGTCGAAGCGGCTATGGGCGCCACGGCTTTCAGTACGGAAGTTAGCGGACACGGCGGTCGCAAACGCGGTCTCCATCAGGTTGTCCAACTCCAGGCACTCGACGCGCTGGGTGTTGAACTCGCTGGAAGTATCGTCGAGACGCGCGTTTTTCAGGCGCTCGCGGATCACTTTCAGTTGCTCCAGACCTTTGTGCATCGCATCGCCTTCGCGGAACACCGAGAAGTTGTGCTGCATACATTCCTGCAGTGCTTTGCGGATTTCCACCGGGTCTTCGCCGGAGCGGGTATTGTTCCAGCGATTGAGGCGGTCCAGCGAGCCTTCGACATCCGATTCGCTGGCGTCGCGCAGCGTGCCCTGCTCGGCGATGGACTCCTGCAGATGCAGGCCCGCCGCGCGGCCGAAGACCACCAGGTCGAGCAGCGAGTTGCCGCCCAGACGGTTGGCGCCGTGGACCGATACGCAGGCAATTTCGCCTACCGCGAACAGGCCCGGGATCACCACGTCTTCGCCCTTCTCATTCACGGTCAGCGCCTGACCGGTGACTTTGGTCGGGATACCGCCCATCATGTAGTGGCAGGTTGGGATAACCGGGATTGGCTCTTTCACCGGATCGACGTGAGCAAAGGTACGGGACAGCTCAAGGATACCTGGCAGACGAGATTCCAGAACCTCTTTACCCAGGTGATCCAGTTTCAGTTTCGCATGCGGGCCCCACGGACCATCGCAGCCGCGGCCTTCGCGAATTTCGATCATGATGGAACGCGCCACCACGTCACGACCCGCCAGGTCTTTGGCGTTCGGGGCATAACGCTCCATAAAGCGCTCGCCGTGTTTGTTCAGCAGGTAACCGCCTTCGCCGCGGCAACCTTCGGTGACCAGCACCCCTGCCCCGGCGATGCCGGTCGGGTGGAACTGCCACATTTCCATATCCTGCACCGGAACGCCGGCGCGGATGGCCATCCCGACGCCGTCACCGGTGTTGATGTGGGCGTTGGTGGTGGACTGATAAATACGGCCTGCGCCGCCGGTCGCCAGCACGGTGGCGCGGGCTTTAAAGTAGACCACTTCGCCGGTCTCGATGCACAGGGCGGTACAACCGACCACCGCGCCGTCCTGGTTTTTCACCAGATCGAGGGCATACCATTCGGAGAAGATAGTGGTGTGGTTTTTCAGGTTCTGTTGATACAGGGTGTGCAACAGCGCGTGGCCGGTACGGTCAGCCGCCGCTGCGGTGCGTGCCGCTTGCTCGCCGCCGAAGTTTTTCGACTGGCCGCCGAACGGGCGCTGATAAATACGGCCGTCGTCAAGACGGGAGAACGGCAGGCCCATATGTTCCAGCTCAAGAATCGCTTCCGGGCCGGTCTTACACATATATTCGATGGCGTCCTGGTCGCCAATATAGTCCGACCCTTTTACGGTGTCGTACATATGCCATTCCCAGTTATCTTCATGGGAGTTACCGAGCGCGACGGTGATACCACCCTGCGCGGATACGGTATGGGAACGGGTAGGGAACACTTTGGAGAGCAGTGCACAGGTCTGTCCGCTCTGGGAAATTTGCAGCGCCGCGCGCATACCTGCGCCGCCGGCACCGATAACAACAGCATCAAACTCTCTGACTGGCAATTTCATTACACACCCCACACCACAACAAATCCATAAAGAACGTAAGCCACCAGCGCCACAACGATAGCCAGTTGCAGAACCAGGCGCAGAGCCAGTGGTTTAACGTAGTCCGTTAACACCTGCCACATCCCGATCCAGGCATGGATGAGAATGGAGACGAGAGCCAGCAGAGTGAAGACTTTAGTGAAGCCGGAGGCAAAGAATCCGGTCCACACTTCCCATGAGATTTCACCGGTGGTGGCGAAGAAGCCAACCATGTAGATGATGTAGAGGGTCAGAACGATGGCGGTAGCACGGACCAGAATAAAGTCATGTACGCCGTTGCGTCCCAGTGCTGAGGCGTTGCTTACCATACGAGGACTCCTGCGAGAAGTGAAAGCACGACAGTAATAACAAAAGAGATTTTGGCGGAACGTTTCCCTGCTTCGAGGGTTTCGTCCAGGTAGCCAAAGTCCATCATCAGATGGCGGATACCGACAACGACATGATAGGCCAGTGCGGTGAGAATGCCCCACATGATGAACTTCACAAAGAAGCTATCCATGATCGAGGCCGCCGTCAGAAAACCTTCAGGGGAGGAAAGGCTGGTGCCCAGCAACCAAAGCAGAATTCCGACCGCCACGAAGGTGATGACACCGGAAACGCGATGGAGAATGGACGCTATCGCCGTGATTGGGAACCGTATCGTTTGTAGATCCAGATTGACAGGTCTTTGTTTTTTCACATTTCTTACCATGAATAACGCCCACATGCTGTTCTTATTGTTTCCTTCCTCCGGTCTGCTTGCGGGTCAGACAGCGTCCTTTCTATAACCAGAAGTCATGTTAAAACGTCTTTTCAGGCATTAAAACATCACTAAACAACGCTGGGTGGCTCGGGATTGCAGGGTGTTCCGGAGACCTGGCCGCAGTATAGGCCGTTCACAAAATCATTACAATTAACCTACATATAGTTTGTTGGGTTTTCTCCGGAACAGTGATCAAGGTCACGATAACAACATTTTTTTAATTTTTAATCACCTGATTTGACAAATATTAAACATTCTTGTTACAACCATTACCAGTTAAATGCAATAATGCTCAAAAGTTATGGGGTCACTCTTTCACCTGAGAATAAGTTATGTAACAGTGTGTCAGTATTGACCGATGTAATCAGGACAGTTATTAGTGGTATACAGGTTTTAATATTCGGACTGCTAAAACGCTGATTTGCTGTTGTTTCACCGCAGCCCTGAAGGACGTACCATCAAGCGCCGTTGCTCTGTACCCTGCCCTTTTCGCTGACGCAGAGCTGTGTGCAACATAACAAACTGGTAACGTATGCAGGCGCGGGCCGAAAGCAAATCCACCACCCGGCAGTCTTAAGCAATAAAGGCGCTAAGGAGACCATAAATGTCTGATGCTAAAGCAAAAATCACCCTGGGTGGTGACACTGCTATTGAACTGGATGTGCTAAAAGGCACGCTCGGTCAGGATGTTATTGATATTCGTAGTCTTGGTTCAAAAGGCGTATTTACTTTTGACCCAGGTTTCACATCCACCGCTTCTTGTGAATCTAAAATTACGTTTATCGATGGTGACGAGGGGATCCTGCTGCACCGCGGCTTCCCGATCGACCAGTTAGCGACCGAATCTAACTATCTCGAAGTATGTTATATTCTGCTGTACGGTGAAAAACCGACTCAGGCCGAATATGACGAATTCAAAACCACCGTCACCCGCCACACCATGATTCATGAGCAGATCACGCGTCTGTTCCATGCATTCCGTCGCGATTCCCACCCGATGGCCGTGATGTGCGGGATCACCGGCGCCCTGGCGGCGTTCTATCATGACTCCCTCGACGTGAATAACCCACGTCACCGCGAGATTGCTGCCTACCGTCTGCTGTCCAAAATGCCAACCATGGCAGCCATGTGTTACAAGTATTCTATCGGCCAGCCGTTTGTTTATCCGCGCAACGACCTCTCCTACGCCGGCAACTTCCTGCGCATGATGTTCGCGACACCGTGCGAAGAGTATGAAGTCAATCCGGTGCTTGAACGCGCGATGGATCGTATTCTGATCCTGCACGCCGATCACGAGCAGAACGCGTCGACCTCGACGGTACGTACCGCCGGCTCCTCCGGCGCTAACCCGTTCGCCTGTATCGCTGCTGGCATCGCCTCCCTGTGGGGACCGGCGCACGGCGGCGCCAACGAAGCGGCGCTGAAGATGCTGGAAGAGATCAGCTCCGTTGAGCACATTCCGGAATTTGTTCGTCGTGCGAAAGACAAGAATGACTCTTTCCGCCTGATGGGCTTCGGCCATCGTGTTTACAAAAACTACGACCCGCGCGCCACCGTGATGCGTGAAACCTGCCATGAAGTGCTGAAAGAGCTGGGCACCAAAGACGATCTGCTGCAGGTAGCCATGGAGCTGGAGCATATCGCGCTGAACGACCCGTACTTCATCGAGAAGAAACTCTACCCGAACGTCGACTTCTACTCCGGTATCATCCTGAAAGCGATGGGTATTCCGTCCTCCATGTTTACCGTTATCTTCGCCATGGCGCGTACCGTGGGCTGGATTGCGCACTGGAACGAAATGCACAGCGATGGCATGAAGATCGCCCGTCCGCGTCAGCTGTACACTGGCTACACCAAACGCGATTACCAGTCCGACATTAAGCGCTAATCTTGCCGTCCGGATGAAAAAAAACGCGCCACCTGGCGCGTTTTTTTATCTGCCTGACTGCCGGGCTTAATGCTGGCATCCGGGACACCAGTAAAACGGCCGCGAGGAGAGTGTCGTCTTCTCAATCACGCCCCCACAGCGCTCGCACCTTTCCCCGTCGCGATGGAAGACCTTAAAGCGAAACAGCGCGCCGTGATGCTTGTTGTCATCGGCCTGGCCGCGGGTGTGATACGACAACCGCGGAATAGCCAGCAGCGCGTGCGCCAGCGCATCCAGCTGACTATCGCTCAGTTCAGCGGCTTTACGCTTTCCGCTTAATCCCACCTGCCAGAGGATCTCCACCCGCAGATAGTTACCGAGCCCGGCCAGAAAAGCCTGATCCAGCAGCAGGCCGGAAAACTGACGATGGCGGAATTTGGCCGACAGCAGCCGCGCTTTCACCTCCTCCACGGTTAACGTCATATCCAGCACATCTGGCCCCACGCGCAGTAAAAACGGGTGATGGGCAACCTGCTCCGCCGTGAGCATCTCGATGTCCGAGGCGCTGTAAAGCAGAATCGCCTTGCGGGCGGTCTGCAGCCTGACGCGCAGCACCCGGTTAGAGGCGGGCTGTTCCCCGGCATCGACCACGCGCCAGACACCGTACAGCTGATTATGGCTGTACAGGGTCAGCCCGCCGGAGAAGTGTGTTAACAGGGCCTTGCCGCGGGTGGCGATATGGGTCACCCGCTGGCCAATCAACAGGCTTTGATAGGGTTGCAACTGCGGAAAGGCGAACCAGGCATCGGTTAAGGGTTCGCCTTTGATTGCCGCCTCCAGTTTATCCGCCGCGCGGCGGATCTCCGGACCTTCCGGCATACTGTCATCCTTCTGTTAATGGGTGGCGCCGCCGCCCAGTTTACTATCCACCGACTGGCGCAGCGCCACGGCAATGGCCGTTTCCAGCGCTTCCCGCACGGTGGCGGTCGCCATACTCGGCTCGCCGGGATGGGCCGCCGCCTGCGCCGGTAGCCATGGAATATGGATAAAGCCGCCCCTGACGCCAGCCTGCTCCTGCAGCTTATGTAGCAAACCATACATCACGTGATTGCAGACGAAGGTGCCGGCGGTTTGGGAGACCGAAGCCGGGATCCCGCGATCGCGCAACGCGCTGACGATCGCTTTGATCGGTAAGGTACTGAACCACGCCGCCGGCCCCCCGTCGACGATCGGCGTGTCGACAGGCTGCTGGCCTTTGTTATCGGGAATGCGCGCATCATCGACGTTGATAGCCACACGTTCAACGCTGATATCGACGCGACCGCCGGCCTGCCCCACGGCAATGACCAGCCTCGGCTGCAGGTCTTCTATCGCCGCGTAAAGCACCGACAGCGCCTCGCCAAACACACAGGGGAGCTGGCGGGCGATCACCGGCTGCCCGGCAATCATCGTCCCGTCCAGCTGCTTCACCACTTCCCATGAAGGGTTAACCGTTTCGCCATCAAAGGGTTCAAAACCGGTGAGCAATACTCCCGCCATCATCCTCTCCTTCGCGGTCATTCAGGTTGTCACGCTTCAGCGTCCAGTTGCGCGCTGACCAGAATATGGCGCCCGGCAAAGGCCGCCCGCAGACGGCGGGCAAAATCCAGCGCGTGCGGGCCATCGCCGTGCAGACACACCGTCTGCGCCACCACGTTCGCCCACTCACCGCTGATGCTGCGCACCCGGTGGTGCTGCACCATCTCGAGGGTTTGCGCCAGAGCCTGCTCTTCGCTGTCGATCAGCGCGCCGGGCTGGCTGCGCGGCACCAGGCTACCGTCGGCCAGGTAGCCGCGGTCGGCAAACACCTCCTGGCGCGTCGTCAGACCATAGTGCTGCCCGGCGCGGATCAGTTCGCTGCCCGCCAGCCCCACCAGCACCAGCTTCGGGTTAACATCACGGATAGCGCGGGCGATCGCGTCCGCCAGCGGCGGCGACTTGGCCGCCTGGTTATAAAGCATGCCGTGCGGCTTCACATGCTGTAGCTCGCCGCCCTGCGCCTGAACGATCGCCGCCAGGGCGCCAATCTGATACAGCATCTGGGCATAGACCGTTTCCGGCGGCAGATCCATCGCCGTACGGCCAAAATTTTCCCGGTCGGGATATCCCGGATGGGCGCCCACCGCCACGCCGTACTTCAGCGCCTCGCGTACGCTCTGCACCATCAGTCCGGCGTCGCCGGCATGAAAGCCGCAGGCGATATTCGCCGACGAGACCAGCTGGAGCAGCGCGCTATCGTTCGCGCCCCCTTCCCCGAGATCGGCATTGAGATCAATCATCATCGTGGAGTCTCCAGGCCAGTTGTTCAAGATAACGCTGGCGATCGGCCCGTGCTTTTAAGGCCTCCTCCAGCGAGCAGGCGACAAAGTGGATCGGCTGCCCCAGCGGGATCTGCGCCAGCTGGTACATATCAGCCTCAATAATGCAGGCGATGCGCGGATAGCCGCCGGTGGTTTGCGCATCGTTCATCAGGACGATGGGCTGGCCGTTATGCGGCACCTGCACTACGCCCGGCAGCAGACCGTGCGACAGCATCTCGCGATCGGTGATCCGTTTCAACGGCTGCCCCTGCAGGCGGTAGCCCATGCGATTGCTCTGCGGACTGAGCTGCCAGGGGGAGCGCCAGAACGACGCCTGCGAGGCCGCATCAAACTCATGATACTCCGGGCCCGGCAGCGCGCGAATGCGGTTGCCCAGCGGCAGCTGCTTGACACCGCGCGAGGTGGTAAAGCGCCGAGCGGCTTTCCCGAGCTTCAGCTGATCGCCATCCTGCAGGCGGCGTCCTTCCAGACCGCCAATCCCCGCCTTAAGATCCGTGCTGCGCGAGCCAAGCACCACCGGGACCGCGACCCCGCCCGCCACCGCCAGATAGCTGCGGATGCCATGCTGCGGCGTTTTCAGCACCAACCGTTGCCCGGCCCGGTAGGCGGTGCGCCAGCCCACCCAGACCGCTTTGCCGTCCAGCGTCGCTTCGCAGGCGGCGCCGGTCAGCGCGAACCAGCCGCTGCGGGCAAATTCGATCTCCACCTGACCGAGGGTAATCTCCAGCCCGGCGGCGTTCGCCTCGTTGCCAACCAGCAGATTGGCAATCACCAGCGAGGGATAATCCAGAGCGCCGCAGCGGCTGATGCCAGACTGGCGCAGGCCTTCTCGTCCACCGTCCTGTACCGAGGTGTACAGACCGGCGCGGATCAGGGTTAACATACCCCCTCCTTTTGCGGCACAAAGCGAATTTTATCGCCCACGCGCAACAGCGCAGGCTCCTTACGCGCCGGGTCAAACAGCGTCAACGCGGTCCGCCCCAGCAGCTGCCAGCCGCCGGGCGTCGCCAGCGGATAGATGCCGGTTTGCGCGCCGCCAATGCCCACCGATCCGGCCGGGACCCGCACGCGCGGTTCGGCGCGACGCGGGGTCGCCAGCGCCGGCGGCAGCCCGCCCAGGTAGGGGAATCCCGGCTGAAAACCAATAAACCAGACCAGGTATTCCACCGAGGCATGCAGCTCCACAACCTGTTTTTCACTCAGGCCGCTGTGTTGCGCCACCACCCCGAGATCCGGCCCGGCCTCGCCGCCGTACACGACCGGGATGGTTAATGACCTCGACTCCGGCTCCAGCGCAAGACTCTCCTCCCACCAGCGCTGCAGACGGTCTATCGCCTCCCACGCCATCTCCTGCGGGCGGCGGAGCACCACGGTGATATTGTTCATGCCGGGAATGGCGTCAACCACCTCTTCATGGTGAGACAGACGCTGGGCCAATCCCCAGATCCGTTGCTGGCTCTCGAGCGTGACCGGCGGCTCCAGCTCCAGCACGACGGCCGTTTCTCCTAACAGATAACAACGCGCTCGCTGCACTTTTCTCTCTCCCGTCAGGCAGGGTTAGGAATATCAATAAAGGTGACATCCAGGTCGGTCGTTTCCGTCAGCCATTCACTGAGGGCGCGAATGCCGCCCCGCTCGGTGGCGTGGTGGCCGGCGGCATAAAAATGCAGCCCCTGTTCGCGGGCAGAGTGAATAGTTTGTTCCGACACCTCGCCGGTAATAAACGCATCCACCCCAAAGCGCGCCGCGGCGTCGATAAAGCTCTGGCCGCCGCCGGTACACCAGGCGACGCGGCTGACGGTGTCCGGCCCGGTATCGCCGCACCATAACGGCTTGCGCCCCAGCCGCGCTTCGATCCACGAGGCCAGTTCGAGGCCGGAAACCGGCATCGACAGTTCGCCCCAAGGCACCAGCGGTTCGATTTCACCCAGCACGTTAATCCCCAGCAGATGCGCCAGTTGCGCGTTGTTGCCCAGCTCCGGGTGGGCATCCAGCGGCAGGTGCCAGCCGTAGAGATTGATATCGTTGGCCAGCAGAGTCTTCAGGCGGCGGCGCTTCATGCCGCGGATCACTGGCGACTCGTTTTTCCAGAAATAGCCATGATGGACGATCACCGCATCCGCCTGCAGCCGAACGGCTTCATCCAGCAGCGCCTGGCTGGCCGTCACCCCGGTGACGATCGTTTGCACCGTATCACGTCCTTCCACCTGCAGACCGTTAGGGGCGAAATCACTGATGGCCGCACTATTGAGCTTGTCGTTTATCAGTTGTTCCAGTTCGCTATTTTTCATCGCCACTCCAGCAGATAATCAGGGTATACAAAGGCATAACATAACCAGATCCATTCGGGCCGTCGATAGTCCACAACCGGCACCGACCATGACTTTTTTGTTAATCCCGCATTTTGTCTACCCACCCCATCGCGCATTCGTGTATATTTATGCATTAATAAAGCATATTAAATAAACAGAAAGCCCCTCAAGCCATGAATATGACTAATAAAGCGCTATTCATGCAGAACGATCGACTTTCGCTTTACGCCAGGAAACCACACTTCTCATGAAGACAACATCATCGCAACCGCGGGCGATTTACTACGTCGTGGCGCTGCAAATCTGGGAATATTTTAGCTTCTACGGCATGCGCGCCCTGCTGATCCTCTATCTCACCAATCAGCTCAAATATGACGATAACCACGCCTATGCCCTGTTCAGCGCCTACTGTTCGCTGGTCTATGTCACGCCGATCCTCGGCGGCTATCTGGCCGATAAGCTGTTAGGCAACCGGATGGCGGTCATGCTCGGCGCGCTGCTGATGGCCATTGGCCATCTGGTGCTCGGAGCCAGCGAAACCGCCCCAGTCTTCCTCTACCTGTCGCTGGCGATCATCGTCTGCGGCTACGGGTTGTTTAAATCCAACGTCAGCTGTCTGCTGGGCGAACTCTACGAACCTGCCGATCCGCGTCGCGACGGCGGCTTCTCGCTGATGTATGCCGCGGGCAATATCGGCTCGATTATCGCGCCGATCGCCTGCGGCTACGTACAGGAGGAGTATAGCTGGGCGATGGGCTTTGCCCTGGCGGCCATCGGCATGGTGGCGGGACTGGTGATTTTTCTCTGCGGCAACCGTCACTTCCAGCATACTGCCGGCGTCAACCGCCAGGCGCTGTGCGCGCGCCGCTTCCTGCTGCCGAACTGGGGCTGGCTGCTGGTGCTGCTGGTTACCGCCCCGTTGCTGATCGCCGTGCTGTTCTGGCAGGAGTGGTCAGTGTATGCCCTGATCGTGGCCACCGTTATCGGCCTGGCGGTGCTGGCGCGGATCTACCTGCGCGCTGAAACCGATAAACAGCGTAAGGATCTGCGCCTGATCGTCGTCCTCACCGCGTTTAGCCTGCTGTTCTGGGCCTTCGCCCAGCAGGGCGGGAGCTCCATCAGCCTGTATATTGACCGCTTCGTTAATCGCCATATCATGAGCTACGAAGTCCCTACCGCCATGTTCCAGTCGGTCAACGCCTTCGCGGTGATGCTCTGCGGGATGGTGCTGGCGTGGCTGGTGAAAGAGAGCGTCGGTGGCAATCGCACCGTGCGCATCTGGGGGAAATTTGCCCTCGGTCTGGGCCTGATGAGCGCCGGGTTCTGCATCCTGACCCTCAGCGCCCGCTGGTCCGCGGCCTATGGCCAGTCGTCCATGCCGCTGATGGTGCTGGGGCTGGCGGTGATGGGTTTTGCCGAACTGTTTATCGACCCGGTCGCCATGTCGCAAATCACCCGCATTGAGATCCCGGGGGTCACCGGGGTGCTGACCGGTATCTATATGCTGCTCTCCGGGGCCATCGCCAACTATCTGGCCGGCGTCATCGCCGACCAGACCTCGCAGGCGTCCTTCGACGCCGCCGGGGCAGTGAACTACTCCATTGACGCCTACATCAAGGTCTTCAGCCAGATCACCTGGGGCGCGCTGGCCTGTGTCGGCGTGGTGCTGGTCATCTGGCTGTATCACTCGCTGAAGGTCAGGACCGGCCGTCTGGCGGTGGAGTAATTCCTTTTCTGGCGGCCTCCCAGGCCGCCAGCGTCTCCTGCCGCGCCTGTTTGTGATCGACTATCGGGCGCGGATAATCCAGTTTGATCCCCTGTTTATCCGCCCACGCCCACGGCTGATGCAGCGCCTTCTCCGGCACCTTTGCCAGCTCAGGCAGCCAGCGACGCATAAACACCCCCTGCTTATCAAACTTCTCGCCCTGGGTGGTGGGGTTAAATATGCGGAAATAGGGCGCGGCGTCGGTGCCTGTCGAGGCCGCCCACTGCCAGCCGCCGTTGTTCGCCGCCAGGTCGCCATCAATCAGTTGACTCATGAAGTAGCGCTCCCCTGCCCGCCAGTCGAGGCGCAGATCTTTCGTCAGGAAGCTGGCGACAATCATGCGCAACCGGTTATGCATCCAGCCGGTGGCGTTAAGCTGGCGCATCGCGGCATCGACTATCGGAAAGCCGGTCTCCCCGCGCTGCCAGGCCTGCAGGGCGGCGTCATCTTCACGCCAGGCGACCTTATCAGTCCATGCGATAAACGGGCGTCCTTTACAGAGTTTCGGATAGTAGACCATCAGATGGCGGTAAAACTCGCGCCAGATCAGCTCATTAAGCCAGGTTGCGCCTGCCCCGCCGTCCAGCGCGGCGGGGTGTTCCGTCAGCAGACGATGCAGGCACTGGCGCGGTGACAACACCCCGGTAGCCAGGCAGGGCGACAGGCGACTGGTCCCTTCCACGGCGGGGAAGTCACGCTGCCCCTCATACTCCGCCGCCGGTTGCTGACAAAACGCGCGCAGCCGCGCCAGCGCCGTTTTTTCATCCGCGGCAAACAGCAGCCCATCGAACGGCGTTTGCGGGTAGTTGAGCTCAGGCAGCGGCGGCGCCTGGCGGGCAGGCGCCTGGCGCGGCTTCGGCGCCGCCACGCACGCCGGGAGCCCGTCCCGCAGACGGCGAATAAACGCATTCTTAAACGGCGTGAAAACTTTATACATTTCGCCGCTGCCGGTCATGACGCTGCCGGGCGGCAACAGGACGCTGTCGTCAAAGCCCTGGCAAATGACATCGCGCAAGGTGTTCTCAACGGCGGCATCGCGCTGACGTTCATTGAATTCGTACTGATAGTTGTAGAACAGGTGACTGACCTGGTGCTGCTGGCAGAAATGGGCCAGCCGTTCGACGCTGGCGGTAAAATCATCCGCCTCTTCGACCCACAGCGGTATGCCCCGTTCCGCCAGCGCGGTGTGCAGACTGTGCAAATGGCTGACGATAAACGCGGCCTGCCGCGGCGCCAGGTGATGCTCACGCCACTGCCCCGGGGTGGCGATATACAGCGCCAGCACCTGCGCCTGCGGATCCCGGCAGGCGGCGGCCAGCGCCAGGTTATCGTGAATGCGTAAATCCGTGCGTAACCAGACCAGATGGGTGGCCATATAACTCCTCGATATCCGTCAGCAAAACTCATCTCATGATATAAGCCGGAAAAAATAGCGCGCTCCGGCAAAATAAGCACCTGCCAATTCCACTGCGGTGCATGAAAACGAGTGTAGACAAGCGACGAAAAAAAACCGCCGGGGGCAACCGGCGGTTTTCTTGTCTTCGTCGCAGCAGGACGGATTAATAGAAATCGTGAGCGGCTTTTTCCGCCTGCGCCATCCACACCGGCTGCTCGCTGGTTTTCGACCACACCCGGTGCAGCCAGCTGTAATAGCGGGCGCGATCTTTCCAGAACAGCATCACCGGCAGCGCCGCGACGCCAGCCACGACGGCGAAAGCACGACGCAGCAAAATAATATGAGCAGGATAAGCTTTGTACAACGCCATCATTTCTCTCCCCTTTGTCAGGCCGGCAAGCAGCGCCGGTAAAATTAATCATGTTTGTCTGAGCAAAATAATACCGCTCTGGTTGTAATTTTACTACTCATCCGACCACTAAAAAGCACGTATTTATACTTAATTTACATTCACCACGTAAATTAGTTACAAAAAAGTTAAATTAATACTAACCATCAGTTAAATTGTGCCTTTGTCATTTTTATACTTTTTTTACACCGCGCCCGCCGATTTTTGCGAAATCTTTGCGCCGTAATTTCTATTCTCCCGGTAAATCAAAAAAGACACCCGGAGGTGGATTGTGACTGCAGGCGTACTCACTGGCGTTGGGCTGGTGTTCCTGTTACTGGCTTATCTGGTTTATGCCTTGATACACGCGGAGGCATTCTGATGGCTGCCCAGGGATTTTTATTATTAGCCAGCTACCTGCTGGTGTTGCTGGTGCTGGCGCGCCCGCTGGGGACGTGTCTGGCGAGGATGGTGAACGATATCCCGCTTCCCGGCCTGGCCGGCGTCGAGCGCGTCCTGTGGCGCGTGGCCGGGATCCGCGCCGAGGAGATGGGCTGGCTGCAGTATTTGCTGGCGATCCTGCTGTTTAACGCCCTCGGCGGCCTGGCCCTGTTTGCCCTGCTGATGCTCCAGGGCGTGTTGCCGTTTAACCCGCAGCATCTGCCGGGATTGTCATGGGATCTGGCGCTCAACACGGCGGTCAGCTTTGTCAGTAATACCAACTGGCAGGCTTACGCCGGCGAAAGCACCATGAGCTATCTCAGCCAGATGGTCGGCCTGACGGTGCAGAATTTCCTCTCTGCCGCCACCGGGATCGCCGTGGTATTCGCCCTGACCCGCGCCTTCGCCCGGCAGAAAATGTCCGCCCTTGGCAATGCCTGGGTCGACCTGACGCGCATTACCCTGTGGCTGCTGCTGCCGCTCTCCCTGCTGGTGGCCCTGTTCTTTATTCAGCAGGGTGTGCCGCAGAATCTGCTGGCCTACCAGCCCTTTACCACCCTCGAAGGGGCGCACCAGCTGTTGCCGATGGGGCCTGTCGCCTCGCAGGAAGCGATTAAGCTGCTGGGCACCAACGGCGGCGGTTTCTTTAACGCCAACTCCGCTCACCCGTTTGAAAACCCGACCGCGCTGACCAATCTCGTGCAGATGCTGGCAATCTTCCTGATCCCGGCAGCACTGTGCTTCGCCTTCGGCGAGGTAGTGAGCGATCGCCGCCAGGGGCGCGCCATCCTGTGGGCAATGACGCTGATCTTTATCCTCTGCGTCGCCGTGGTGATGTGGGCGGAAACTCGCGGCAACCCCCACCTGCTGACGCTGGGCGCTGACAGTAGCCTGAATATGGAAGGTAAAGAGAGTCGCTTCGGTATTCTCGCCAGCAGTCTGTTCGCGGTGATCACCACTGCCGCCTCCTGCGGCGCGGTCAATGCCATGCATGACTCCTTCACCGCGCTGGGCGGCATGGTGCCGATGTGGCTGATGCAGATTGGCGAAGTGGTGTTCGGCGGCGTCGGTTCGGGCCTGTACGGCATGCTGCTGTTCGTTATGCTGGCGGTATTTATCGCCGGGCTGATGGTCGGCCGCACTCCGGAGTATCTCGGGAAGAAAATCGATGTCCGGGAAATGAAAATGATCGCCCTCGCCATTCTGGTCACCCCGACGCTGGTGCTGCTTGGCACGGCGCTGGCGATGATGACCGACGCCGGCCGCGCCGGGATGTTCAACCCTGGACCGCACGGCTTTAGCGAAGTGCTGTACGCCGTCACCTCGGCGGCCAATAACAACGGCAGCGCCTTCGCTGGCCTGGGTGCGGCGACGCCGTTCTGGAACCTGCTGCTGGCGTTCTGCATGCTGGTCGGCCGCTTCGCCGTCATCATTCCGGTGATGGCCATCGCCGGCTCGCTGGTGGCGAAGAAAATTCAACCGGCCAGCCCCGGCACCCTGGCCACCCACGACGCCCTGTTTATCGGTTTACTGATCGGCACCGTGCTGCTGGTGGGCGCCCTGACCTTTATTCCTGCGCTGGCGCTTGGCCCGCTGGCTGAACACTTTTCCTTACTTTGAGCGATGCGGAGCACCCTGTTATGAGTCGCAAACAATTAGCCCTGCTGGAGCCGACGCTGGTGCGCCAAGCGCTGCTGGATGCCGTGAAAAAACTCAGCCCGATGGTGCAATGGCGCAATCCGGTGATGTTTATCGTCTGGGTGGGCAGTCTGTTAACCACCCTGCTGGCGATCGCCATGGCTGGCGGCGCCCTGACCGGTAGCGCCACATTTACCGCCGCCGTCAGCATCTGGCTGTGGTTTACCGTGCTGTTCGCTAACTTTGCCGAAGCGATGGCGGAAGGCCGCAGCAAAGCCCAGGCCAACAGCCTGAAAGGGGTGAAAAAAACGGCCTTCGCCCGCAAACTGCGCGCCCCGCAGCATGACGCGACGGTCGACCACGTGCCGGCGGAAGACCTGCGCAAAGGCGACGTGGTGCTGGTGGAAGCCGGGGATATTATCCCCTGCGATGGCGAAGTCATCGAAGGCGGCGCCTCGGTGGACGAAAGCGCCATTACCGGCGAGTCTGCCCCGGTGATCCGTGAATCCGGTGGCGATTTTGCCTCGGTGACCGGCGGGACACGCATTCTCTCCGACTGGCTGGTGATCCGCTGCAGCGTGAACCCGGGAGAAACCTTCCTCGACCGGATGATCGCCATGGTGGAAGGCGCCCAGCGCCGTAAAACGCCGAACGAGATCGCCCTGACGATCCTGCTGATCGCCCTGACGCTGGTGTTCCTGCTGGCCACCGCCACCATCTGGCCCTTCTCGGCGTGGAGCGGCAATGCGGTCAGCGTTACCGTGCTGGTCGCCCTGCTGGTGTGCCTGATCCCGACCACCATCGGCGGGCTGCTGTCGGCCATCGGCGTCGCCGGGATGAGTCGTATGCTCGGCGCCAACGTCATCGCCACCAGTGGCCGCGCGGTGGAGGCCGCTGGCGACGTCGATGTCCTGCTGCTGGATAAAACCGGGACCATTACCCTCGGCAACCGTCAGGCTTCCGCCTTCCTGCCGGCGCGCGGCGTGGAAGAGCGAACCCTCGCCGACGCCGCCCAGCTCTCCTCGCTGGCGGATGAAACCCCTGAGGGGCGCAGCATCGTGGTGCTGGCGAAACAGCGCTTTAACCTGCGCGAACGCGATCTGCAGTCGCTGCACGCCACCTTTGTCCCTTTTACCGCGCAAACGCGGATGAGCGGCATCAATATCGATCAACGCATGATCCGCAAAGGGTCGGTGGACGCCATTCGCCGCCACGTGGAGGCCAATGGAGGCCACTTCCCTGCCGATGTCGATAAGCAGGTGGAAGAGGTCGCCCGCCAGGGGGCCACGCCGCTGGTGGTCGCCGAAGGGGAAAAGGTGCTGGGGATTATTTCGCTCAAAGATATCGTTAAAGGCGGTATCAAAGAACGTTTCGCCCAGCTGCGCAAAATGGGCATTAAAACGGTGATGATCACCGGCGATAACCGCCTGACCGCCGCGGCGATCGCCGCCGAGGCCGGGGTCGATGATTTCCTCGCCGAAGCGACGCCGGAAGCCAAGCTGGCGTTGATCCGCCAGTATCAGTCGGAAGGTCGGCTGGTGGCGATGACCGGCGACGGCACCAACGATGCGCCCGCGCTGGCTCAGGCCGACGTGGCGGTGGCCATGAACTCCGGCACCCAGGCGGCGAAGGAAGCAGGCAACATGGTCGACCTGGATTCCAACCCCACCAAGCTGATTGAGGTGGTCCATATCGGCAAACAGATGTTAATGACGCGCGGCTCGCTGACTACCTTCAGTATTGCCAACGACGTGGCGAAATATTTCGCCATTATTCCGGCGGCATTTGCCGCGGTCTATCCCCAGCTGGCCATGCTGAACGTGATGGGCCTGCATTCACCGTCGTCAGCGATCCTCAGCGCCGTTATCTTTAACGCGCTGATCATCGTCTTCCTGATCCCGCTGGCCCTGAAAGGCGTGAGCTATCGCCCACTCTCCGCCTCGGCGATGCTGCGCCGCAACCTGTGGATCTACGGCCTCGGCGGTCTGCTGGTGCCCTTTATCGGTATTAAAGCCATCGACCTGCTGCTGACCCTGAGCGGTCTGGTGTGAGGAAAAAACTATGTCATTGATTCGTCCAGCACTTGTGCTATTTATTCTGTTAACGCTGCTTACCGGCGGCGTCTATCCTCTGCTGACCACCAGCCTGGGACAATGGTGGTTTAACTCACAGGCCAACGGCTCGCTGATCCGCCTGAACGGTGAGGTGCGCGGCTCCGGACTGATTGGCCAGAACTATACTGCCGCAGGCTATTTCCAGGGCCGCCCGTCGGCCACCGCTGAGACGGCGGATAATCCCATGGCGTCAGGCGGCAGCAACCTTGCCGCCAGCAACCCGGCGCTGGATAAAGCGGTGAGCGAGCGCGTACAGGCCCTGCGCGCCGCGAACCCGGACGCCGACCCGCGGGTGCCGGTCGAGCTGGTCACCACCTCGGCGAGCGGTCTCGATAACAACCTGACCCCGGCCGCCGCGCTGTGGCAGGTCCCCCGGGTGGCTAAAGCGCGCCAGCTGAGCGTTGAGCAGGTAAGCCAGCTGGTGAACCAGGCCACACAAACCCCGCTGCTGAGCTTCCTTGGTCAGCCGGTGGTCAATATACTGCAACTCAATATGGCGCTGGATGCCCTGAAGGATAAGTAAATGAGTGACGAGCCGCTGCGCCCGGACCCTGACCGCCTGCTGCAGCACACCGCCGCCCCGCATCGCGGCAAACTGAAAGTGTTCTTCGGCGCCTGCGCCGGGGTGGGGAAAACCTGGGCGATGCTGGCGGAAGCGCAGCGGCTGCGCGCCCAGGGGCTGGATATTCTGATTGGCGTGGCGGAGACCCACGGCCGAAAAGAGACCGCTGCGATGCTGGAGGGCCTGAGCACCCTGCCGCCGCGGCGGCTCGCTCATCGCGGGCGGTACGTGTATGAGTTCGATCTCGACGCCGCCCTCGCCCGCCGTCCGGCGCTGATTCTGGTGGATGAGCTGGCGCACAGCAATGCGCCCGGCTCCCGCCATCCGAAGCGCTGGCAGGATGTGGATGAACTGCTGGAGGCCGGAATTGATGTCTTTACCACCGTCAACGTCCAGCATCTGGAAAGCCTGAACGACGTCGTCAGCGGGATCACCGGCGTGCAGGTGCGGGAGACCGTTCCCGACCCCTTCTTTGACGCCGCGGACGACGTGGTGCTGGTGGACCTCCCCCCTGACGATCTGCGCCAGCGGCTCAATGAGGGCAAAGTCTATATCGGCGGCCAGGCCGAGCGCGCCATCGAAAACTTTTTCCGCAAGGGCAATCTGATTGCGCTGCGCGAGCTGGCTCTGCGCCGCACCGCCGACCGCGTCGATGAACAGATGCGCGCCTGGCGCGACCGCCAGGGCCAGGAGAAAGTCTGGCACACCCGCGATGCGATCCTGCTCTGTATCGGGCACAACACCGGCAGCGAAAAGCTGGTGCGCGCCGCCGCCCGGCTCGCCGCCCGCCTGGGCAGCGTCTGGCATGCAGTGTATGTCGAGACCCCTTCCCTGCACCGCCTGCCGGAAGCCCGGCGGCGGGCTATTCTCGCCGCGCTGCGTCTGGCCCAGGAGCTGGGCGCCGAAACCGCCACCCTCTCCGACCCGTCGGAAGAGAAAGCGGTCCTCCATTACGCCCGCGAGCATAACCTCGGCAAAATCGTCATCGGCCGCCAGCGCAAACGCCGCTGGTGGGATCGCAGCGGCTTCGCCGACCGTCTGGCTCGCCATGCGCCGGACCTCGATCTGGTGGTGATCGCCCTCGATGAAAAACCGTCCCCTCTCCCTGCCCGGGCCAACGACAGCCGTACGGCGCTGGAAAAGTGGCGCCTGCAGCTGCAGGGCTGCGCGGTGGCGGTGGCGCTATGCGCCATCATTACCCTGGTGGCCATGCAGTGGTTGATGGCCTTCGAAGCCGCCAACCTGGTGATGCTCTATCTGCTGGGGGTGGTGATCATCGCCCTGGTCTATGGCCGCTGGCCGTCGGTGCTGGCGACGGTGATCAACGTTATCAGCTTCGATCTGTTTTTTGTCGCCCCGCGCGGGACGCTGGCGGTGTCAGATGTCCAGTATCTGCTCACCTTCGGCGTGATGCTCACTGTGGGCCTGCTTATCGGTAACCTCACCGCTGGCGTACGCTACCAGGCGCGGGTGGCGCGCTACCGTGAACGCCGTACCCGCCACCTGTATGAGATGTCTAAAGCACTGGCGGTGGGTCGTAGCCAGCAGGATATCGCCACCACCAGCGAGCGCTTCATCGCCTCCACCTTTCAGGCCCGCAGCCAGTTGCTGCTGCCGGACGCCCAGGGAAAACTGCTGCCCTTAACCCACCAGCCAGGGCTGACCCCATGGGATGACGCCATCGCCCGCTGGAGCTTTGATAAGGGGCAGCCTGCCGGCGCCGGCACCGATACCCTGCCCGGCGTGCCGTACCAAATTTTACCGCTGAAGAGCGCCGCCCGCACCTGGGGGCTATTGGTGGTGGAGCCGGAGAATCTGCGCCAGCTGATGATCCCGGAGCAGCAGCGGTTGCTGGAGACCTTTACCCTGCTGGTGGCCAGCGCCCTGGAGCGCCTCACCCTGACCGCCAGCGAAGAGCAGGCCCGGCTGACCAGCGAGCGGGAAAGCCTGCGTAACTCGCTGCTCGCCGCCCTGTCGCACGATCTGCGTACTCCGCTGACCGTGCTGTTTGGCCAGGCGGAAATTCTGACCCTCGATCTGGCCAGCGAAGGTTCAAAGCATGCTCCGCAGGCCAATGAAATTCGCCAGCATGTGCTCAACACCACCCGTCTGGTGAACAATCTGCTGGATATGGCGCGGATCCAGTCCGGCGGCTTTAATCTGCATAAGGAGTGGCTGACGCTGGAGGAAGTGCTCGGCAGCGCGCTACGCATGCTCGAACCGAGCCTCGGCGGCCAGCACATTCAGTTGGATCTCCCCGATCCCCTCCAGCTGGTGCATGTCGACGGGCCGCTGTTCGAGCGGGTGCTGATCAACCTGCTGGAAAATGCCCATAAGTATGCCGGCGCCCGGGCGAACATCGGCATCCGCGCCGAAGCGGACGCCCGGCAGCTGTCGCTGGAGGTATGGGATAACGGTCCGGGGATCCCGGCAGGCCAGGAACAGGCTATCTTTGATAAATTCGCCCGCGGCAACAAAGAGTCGGCGATCCCTGGCGTCGGGCTGGGCCTTGCCATCTGTCAGGCCATCGTCGACGTTCACGGCGGGACCATCTCCGCCAGCAACCGGCCCGAGGGCGGTGCCTCATTCCGTGTTACACTGCCGGGAGAAACGCCCCCTGAACTGGAAGAGCTACCTGAGGAATTGTGATTAACGTTCTGATTATCGAAGACGAACACGCTATCCGACGCTTTCTGCGCACCGCGCTGGAAGCCGACGGCATGCGCGTATTTGAAGCGGAAACCCTGCAGCGTGGGCTGATTGAAGCCGCTACCCGTAAGCCCGACCTCGCGATCCTCGATCTGGGCCTGCCGGATGGTGACGGCATTGATTTTATTCGCGACCTGCGTCAGTGGAGCCAGATGCCGATTATCGTCCTGTCAGCGCGTAGCGAAGAGCATGACAAAATTGCCGCCCTGGATGCCGGCGCCGATGACTACTTAAGTAAACCCTTTGGCATCGGCGAGCTGCAGGCTCGCCTGCGCGTCGCGCTGCGTCGCCACGGCGCGGCGCAGGCCGATGAGCCAGTGGTGCGCTTCGCTGACCTGGAGGTCAATATCCCCGCCCGCCGCATCCTGCGCGGCAGCGAAGAGATCCACCTGACGCCCATCGAGTTTCGCCTGCTGGCGGCGCTGTTGAATAATCCCGGCAAAGTGCTTACCCAGCGCCAGTTGCTGAATCAGGTGTGGGGGCCTAACGCCGTGGAGCACAGCCACTATCTGCGGATCTATATGGGTCATTTGCGACAAAAGCTGGAGGCCGATCCGGCACGGCCGCAGCATTTGCTGACTGAAACCGGCATTGGCTATCGCTTTATGCCCTGAGCCCCGCCTCTGCAGTACCAGAGGCTGGCGATTTTCAGCCCTTCAGAGAGCAGCAGAAAACCGGCCAGGATCGCTACATGCATGACGCCGGCAGCCTGAATCAGCCACAGACCCAGCGACAGCGAAGGCTGCATAAACACCAGTCTGAGCGGCGCCTGCTCCCAGGCCAGCCACAGCGCATAGCGGCTCTGACGGAAAAAAAGGATCATCGACAGCGGGATGCTGATAATCAGCAGAACATTCAGCGGATACAGCCAGACCGCCCCAGAGCCGTAAGTATGCAGCAGCTGGAGATAAGCCAGCAGGTCGTCGTAAAAAGGGAGGCGGCGGTGGGCAATATTCCACCATAAGAATTGCAGGACGAAAAAGAGATCCATCCACGCCCAGAATAAAAACAGGGACTTCCGTTGTATTTTCATCGCTATCCTTGCGAAAAAAATCAGGCCCACAAGGGGCCTGATGTTTGGCTGCGGTTACGCGTTCTTCAGCACTTCACTGACAATCTCTACCGCTTCTTTTTCAATCAGCTTGCGATGCTCTTCGCCGAGGAAGCTTTCGCAGTAGATCTTGTAGGCGTCTTCGGTGCCTGACGGACGCGCCGCGAACCAGCCGTTGTCGGTCATCACCTTCAGGCCGCCAATCGCCGCCCCGTTGCCCGGCGCCGCGGTCAGACGAGCAGTGATCGGATCGCCCGCCAGGGTGTCAGCGCTGACCATTTCCGGAGAGAGCTTGGACAGCGCCGCTTTCTGCGCGGAAGTTGCGGAAGCCTGCAGACGGTTGTAGCTCGGCGCACCGAAGCGTTCGGCCAGTTCGTTATAATGCTCCTGCGGGTTTTTCCCGGTCACCGCGGTGATTTCCGCCGCCAGCAGGCACATGATGATGCCGTCTTTATCGGTGGACCATGGCGTGCCGTCAAAGCGCAGGAAGGAGGCCCCGGCGCTCTCTTCGCCGCCGAAGCCGAAGCTGCCGTCGAACAGGCCGTCGACAAACCATTTAAAGCCCACCGGCACTTCCACCAGCTTGCGGCCCAGATCGTTCACCACGCGGTCAATCATCGCGGAGGAGACCAGCGTTTTCCCCACCGCCACCTCTTTGCCCCACTGCGGACGATGCTGGAACAGGTAGTTGATCGCTACCGCCAGGTAGTGGTTCGGGTTCATCAACCCGGCTGGGGTGACAATCCCGTGGCGGTCGTAATCCGGATCGTTAGCAAACGCCAGATCGAACTTATCGCGCAGCGCCAGCAGGCCCGCCATCGCACACTCTGAGGAGCAGTCCATACGGATGGCGCCGTCTTTATCGAGGTGCATAAAGCGGAAGGTCTGGTCAACCTGATCGTTCACAATGGTCAGATTGAGCTTGTAGTGTTCGCCAATGCGTTTCCAGTATTCGATACCGGACCCGCCCAGCGGATCGACGCCCAGCGTCAGGCCCGCTTTCTGGATCGCCGCCATGTCGACGATGTCCGCCAGCCCTTCAATGAACGGCTGCACCAGATCCTGTTCTTTAACGTGACCAGAAGCCAGCGCCGCGTCCAGAGAAATGCGTTTCACGCCCTGCAGGCCGGCGGCCAGCAGTTCGTTGGCGCGGTTTTCCACCACTTTGGTGACGTTGGTATCAGCCGGGCCGCCGTTTGGCGGGTTGTACTTGATACCACCATCTTCCGGCGGGTTGTGTGACGGGGTGATCACAATGCCGTCTGCCAGCGGACCGCCTTTTTTGTTATGCACCAGAATCGCATTGGAGACCGCCGGCGTCGGAGTGAAGCCGTTGTTTTCCTGCACGATCACGTCAACGCCGTTGGCGGTTAACACTTCCAGCACCGAAATAAACGCCGGCTCGGAAAGGGCGTGGGTATCTTTGCCGACATAGCACGGACCGGTGATCCCGTTCTTCGCACGATCTTCCGCAATGGCCTGGGCGATGGCCAGGATATGCGGTTCGTTGAAGTTGTGGCGCGCCGCGCTACCGCGATGGCCAGAGGTGCCGAATTTTACCGCATGCTCCGCATTACCGACTTTAGGCTTCAGCACGTAGTACTGAGCAGTCAGTTGGGCGACGTTAATCAAATCACTCTGTTGCGCAGGCTGCCCCGCACGTTTATCGATTGCCATTGCCTGATCCTTCTGGTGCAAATGTTAAAAAGCTAGATCGTGCCGCAAACCTTTTCAATCAGCTCCGCAGGGAACTGCATCGACTGCATGATGTGCTCAATCATGCTGCATTTACGGCCGGTATTGGTATTAGTGATAACCCACCACGGTGTACCAGGAACCTGTTTTGGTTTGGTCTGATTACCGCTTTTCAGCAGCGTACGCGCATCTTCTGCGAAGTAGACGCGCGTGCGGCCATGCAGAGACTCAGTCGCCTCGGCAAATGCTTTATTGTCCAGAGAATAGAGGGTCGTCAACACCAGCATGAAACGGTTCACCGCGCGCTTCTGCTCGGCGTATTCATCAGATAACAGCAGCTCGCGCATGGCGCGGACTTTATCTTTCGCCGGGTTAGCGGGTTTCACCTCCACGGCAGGCGCTGGCGCCAGTGCCGGCGCGGCTTTGCTGACCGGTGTAGCCGGTTGGGAAACGGCGGAAAATTTCAGCATGCGCCGTAAAATGTCGGATGCGCTCTCGCCGATATGCAGAGTGTGGCTGGCAATATAGCGATAGAGTTCATCATCAACTTCAATTGTTTTCATCTTAATCCAGTGCGATATCTTTTCTGAATACAAATCGTTGGGATTATAAGTACAAATCCCAACCGCGGATAGCGTCAAACCAGGATGGCGGTAAAACTCAGAAAACTTCTGGGTCTTGCAGCCGGATGGCAGAATGTCCAACATAATACCCTAACCCGACGGAGCGAAAAAAAGAACTTTGCCATGAAATTAAATAGCCGAGCGCAATCTGCACAGAATCCGCACAACCACTCCCCGATCGTGCTGGTCCACGGTCTGTTTGGCAGCCTGGACAACCTGGGCATCCTCGCCCGCAACCTGATCGCCGACCACGATATTGTGCAGGTCGATATGCGCAACCACGGTTTGTCGCCGCGATCGCCAGAGATGACCTACCCCGCCATGGCGCAGGATCTGCTTGATACGCTCGACGCGCACCAGATCGAGCGCGCCACCTTTATCGGCCATTCGATGGGCGGGAAAGCGGTGATGGCGTTGACCGCCCTGGCGCCGGAACGCATCAGCGGACTGGTGGCGATCGATATCGCGCCGGTGGATTATCATGTGCGCCGCCATGATGAGATCTTCGCCGCTATCCGCGCCGTCAGCGAATCCTCCGCCAGCAGCCGCCAGCAGGCGGCGCAGGTGATGCGTGAGCATCTGCGGGAAGAGGGCGTGATTCAGTTCCTGCTGAAATCTTTTGTCGACGGCGAATGGCGCTTTAACGTGCCGGTGCTGTGGGACCAGTACCCGCATATCGTCGGCTGGGAAACCATTCCGGCCTGGCCGCACCCGACGCAGTTTATTCCCGGCGGCAACTCGCCCTATGTGACCGACGCCTACCGCGACGCGCTGCTGGCGCAGTTCCCGCAGGCCCGGGCGCACGTCATCGCTGGCGCCGGACACTGGGTGCATGCCGAGAAACCCGAGGCGGTGTTACGCGCCATCCGCCGCTATCTGACGAGCATCGCCGCCTGATTGGCTAAAATATGCCCGACCGCGCCGCAGAATGCCCGCGGTCGTTGGCGCAGCCGTTCGCCTGATGTATGATGGCGCGCTATCTGCGCCGGCTAGAGCCCGGCAGCTTGTTTCCCCGAAGTCACTCAGAATCATGGCAAAAGAACAAACGGACCGTACGACATTAGATTTGTTCGCAAACGAGCGTCGCCCGGGAAGACCGAAAACCAATCCGCTGTCGCGCGATGAACAACTGCGCATCAACAAACGTAACCAGCTGAAACGCGATAAGGTTCGCGGGCTGAAGCGCGTCGAGTTAAAACTCAACGCCGACGCGGTCGATGCGCTCAATGAACTGGCGGAAGCGCGTAATATGAGCCGCAGCGATCTCATTGAAGAGATGCTGATGACCCAATTGCGCGCCCTGCACAGCCAGGGAAAAGTCTAACTTTCCGCGAAAAATCCGCATTCGTGTAGCAGAGTGTGCAGTCGGGCGTGATTGCTGTTTCCGCGCCCTTGCCTGTTCTGCTATGATTGCCGTTATCTATGGGCATCGCGTCCCTACCACATCATTTAAGTTTCAAGAGGTTATTTTACTCATGGCAATCATCGGCATCTTTTTTGGCAGCGACACCGGCAACACCGAAAATATTGCAAAAATGATTCAAAAGCAGCTTGGTAAAGATGTTGCTGATGTTCACGACATTGCCAAAAGCAGCAAAGAAGACCTGGAAGCCCACGACATTCTGCTGCTCGGTATCCCGACCTGGTACTACGGCGAAGCGCAGTGTGACTGGGACGACTTCTTCCCGACGCTGGAAGAGATCGACTTCAATGGTAAACTGGTGGCGCTGTTCGGCTGTGGCGACCAGGAAGACTACGCAGAATACTTCTGTGACGCGCTGGGCACCATCCGCGACATCATTGAGCCGCGCGGCGCGACCATCGTCGGTCACTGGCCGACAGCCGGGTATCATTTTGAGGCCTCCAAAGGCCTGGCGGATGACGACCACTTCGTCGGCCTCGCCATTGATGAAGACCGCCAGCCGGAGCTGACCAACGAGCGCGTTGAGAAATGGGTGAAGCAGGTTGCCGAAGAGCTGCACCTCGAAGAAATCAAAAACGCCTGATGATTAAGCGGCGCAATCATTGAGTTGCGTCGCATTAATAGACAAAAGCAATCAAACTAATAGCTACAAGTTTTTAACTTTTAATCACATATCTGTACAATGTCCTCTGATTCTACGAGGCACGTGACGCAGTTTGTAGCTGGTGCCTCGTTTTTGACAGCAAACCAGGCCTGATGCTTGCAGTTTTCATTTACCAGTGGCAGTTCTATAATGAGACGCATTACGTCGGGTTAATTTCTGTATGACTTCCGTTGAAGGAAGTAGATCGTTTAGCAACAGGACAGATTCCGCATGACTGACAACAATACCGCATTAAAGAAGGCTGGCCTGAAAGTCACACTTCCTCGACTGAAAATCCTTGAAGTGCTGCAGGAACCGGATAACCATCATGTCAGTGCGGAAGACTTATATAAACGCCTGATCGACATGGGCGAAGAGATCGGTCTGGCGACCGTTTACCGCGTACTCAACCAGTTTGATGATGCCGGTATCGTGACTCGTCATAATTTTGAAGGCGGTAAATCCGTTTTCGAACTGACCCAGCAGCATCACCACGATCACCTGATTTGCCTCGACTGCGGCAAAGTGATCGAATTCAGCGATGACTCGATCGAATTACGCCAGCGTGAAATTGCCTCCCGCCACGGCATCCGCCTGACCAACCACAGTCTGTATCTGTACGGTCATTGTGCGGAAGGTGATTGCCGCGAGGACGAACACGCCCACGACGCGGTGGAAAAATAATTCCCCGCTTCGCTGAGACTGAAAAGCCAACCTGCCGGTTGGCTTTTTTATGGGCGCCTCTGCTGCCCTTACCGCTCTCGTCCCACAGGTGACCTTCCCGCGTCCCCGTTTTGTCCGGAGAGTTGATATGGAACTTCGCCAGCTACGCTATTTTGTGCGCATTGTTGAAACCGGCAGCATGGGGCGCGCCGCGCTTGATCTTAATATCGGCGTCTCGGCGCTCAGCCAGCAGATCGCACGCCTGGAAAACGAACTGGCCATTCGCCTGCTGCAGCGGACCTCCCGCGGGGTCACGCCCACCAGCGCGGGTCTCGCTTTCTACTCGCAGGCACAGCTGGCGCTGCGCCATGCCGATGATGCCATCCTCGCCGCCCGCGAGGCGCGCCTGTCAGGCCACGTTAGCGTCGGCATGGCCCCCAGCACCGCCTCCGTTCTCGGCGTCCCGTTCATCAATGCGATGCGCGAAAGCTATCCCGACGTGCGCCTGCATTTGGTGGAAAGCCTCTCCGGTAATCTGGAGCGGATGATCAACACCCGCCAGCTCGATTTAGCTATCGTTTTCCAGCAGGAAAAGATCCTGCGCTGGAGCGCCAGACCGGTGCTGGAAGAACGCCTGTTCCTGATTGGCACCCATGCGCTGTTGGCCCCCCTGCAGGAGGACCACATCTCCCCTGACCAGCTCACCTCCCTGCCGTTGATTATGCCAAGCCAGGGCCATGGCCTGCGCGGCAGGCTGGAGGCAGTTTGCCAGCAGCATCATCTCAGCGTTGAGGTGGTGGCGGACATTGACGGTCTGGCCCTGCTGATGCAGGCCGTGCGCAGCGGACTGGGGGCCACCCTGCAGCCCGGGGCCGCCATCTCCCACCTCGACCATCAGGCGCTGAGGGTGATCGACGTCGTCAACCCGATACTCAGTCGCCCCAACTTTCTGGTCAGTCTGTCTGATGATGAACTCACTCCGGCAGGCCTTGCGGCTCGAGTGATACTCAGCAAAGTCATGCGCCAGCTGGTGGAGTCTGACCGCTGGCCGGGTGCTACCCTTTACGCTCACTAAACCCCTCTTTAGCATTACACCATAGCGCCTCACCGCTGTTACCACCTACATTCCCATTACAAATTTAACAATTAATTAAATTGTAAGGGAGCCGATAATGGTGGATGTACTGGTGATTGGCGGCGGCAATGCCGCGCTATGCGCCGCCTTAACCGCCCGGGAAGCTGGCGCCTCGGTGCTGCTGCTGGAGGCGGCGCCGCGGGAGTGGCGCGGCGGCAACTCGCAGCACACGCGTAACCTGCGCTGTATGCACGATGCGCCGCAGGACGTGCTGGTCGACAGCTACCCGGAAGAAGAGTACTGGCAGGATCTGCTGCGCGTCACCGAGGGGAATACCAACGAAGCGCTGGCCCGACTGGTGATCCGCACCTCGTCACAATGCCGGGACTGGATGCGCCAGCACGGAGTTAACTTTCAGCCGCCGCTCTCCGGCGCCCTGCACGTAGCCCGCACCAACGCCTTTTTTATGGGCGGCGGCAAAGCGCTGGTCAATGCCTATTACCGCAGCGCGGAGCAGATGGGGGTGCAGATCCGCTACAACACGCCGGTGCAGGCTCTCGAGCTGCGCAACGGCGAATTTGTCGCCGCGCTGGCGGGCGAGGAACGGATTGTTGCGAAAAGCTGCGTCCTCGCCGCCGGCGGATTTGAATCCAACCGCGAATGGCTGCGCGAGGCCTGGGGGCAAAATGACCGCGGTGAATGGCCCGCCGATAACTTTCTCATCCGCGGCACCCGCTTCAACCAGGGAGTGCTGCTCAAGTTTATGATCGACGCCGGGGCCGATATTATCGGCGATCCCTCGCAGTCCCACTGCGTCGCCATTGACGCCCGGGCGCCGCTCTACGATGGCGGGATCTGTACCCGCGTCGACTGCGTGTCGCTGGGGATAGTGGTCAACCGCGATGCCGACCGTTTTTACGATGAAGGAGAAGATTTCTGGCCCAAACGCTATGCCATCTGGGGCCGGCTGGTCGCCCACCAGCCCGGGCAAATCGGTTACTCGATCATCGACAGCAAAGCCATCGGCCACTTTATGCCGCCCGTCTTTCCCGGCGCTCAGGCCAACACCCTTCCCGAGCTGGCCCGCCAGCTCGGCCTGGACAGCGAACGCTTTACGCAAACCATCGCCGACTATAATGCCGCCTGCGCGCCAGGCCAGTTCGATCATACCCGCCTGGATAACTGCGCCACCGCCGGCCTGACGCCGCCAAAGACCCACTGGGCGCGGCCTATCGATACGCCGCCTTACTACGGCTATGCCTTACGTCCGGGGATCACCTTCACCTACCTCGGGCTCTACGTCGACGACACCGCCGCCGTCCACTTCGCCGGTAAACCCAGCCGCAACCTGTTTGTCGCCGGGGAAATGATGGCTGGCAACGTGCTGGGCAAAGGCTATACCGCCGGCGTCGGGATGTCGATCGGCACCACCTTCGGCCGCATTGCCGGCCAGCAAGCCGCCCGGGCGGCACAGCAGGAGAAACACCATGAAGTCGCTTGAGAAGCTGATCATTGAGGCGCAGATCATCACCGAGCCGGAGGCGGAAGTGGAAAGGGTGATGCAGGTATGTAACGCCTGCCGCTACTGCGAAGGGTTTTGCGCCGTATTCCCGGCGATGACCCAGCGCCTGGCCTTTGGCAAAGCAGATATTAACTATCTGGCTAACCTGTGTCATAACTGCGGCGCCTGCCTGCACGCCTGTCAGTACGCGCCGCCGCACGAATTCGCGATTAACGTGCCGAAGGCGATGGCCGAAGTTCGGCTGGAAACTTATCAGCATTACGCCCAGCCCGCCGCCTTTGGCAGCCTGTACCGCCGGGCTGGTGTGACCACCGTACTGGCGCTGGTCGGCGGACTGATTTTCTTTCTGCTGCTGGCGATGGGGCTTAAAGGCTCGCTGCTTCACTCTCCTCTGGCCGGCGATTTCTATCAGATATTCCCGCATAACCTGCTGGCGTGGATGTTTGGCTCGGTCTTCGTGCTGGCCTTTGGCTTGCTGATGACCGGGGTGATCCGCTTCTGGCGCGAGATCTCCCCGGGCCAGCCGCACGCGGTTGATATCGCCAAGGCCTCACAGGATGCGTTGACGCTGAAATATCTCGATGGCGGGCATGGCAAAGGCTGCAACGAAGCCGATGACGCCTTCACGCTGATGCGCCGCCGTTTCCACCACTTCACCTTCTACGGCTTTATGCTCTGCTTCGCCGCCACCGTGGTGGCCACGGGCTATCACTATTTCGCCGGCCAGGAAGCCCCCTACCCGTTCTTCAGCGTCCCCGTGATCCTCGGGACCCTTGGCGGCATCGGCCTGCTGGTGGGGCCGGCTGGCCTGCTGTGGCTAAACCTGCGCCGGTCGCCGTTGCACGGCGATACACGACAAAAACCGATGGACCGCGGCTTTATCCTGCTACTGCTGCTGACCAGCTTCACCGGCCTGGCGCTGCTGGCGGGACGGGATACCTCATGGATGGGTATTTTGCTCGCTGTTCACCTCGGGGTGGTAATGGCCCTGTTCTTAACCCTTCCCTACGGAAAATTTGCCCACGGATTTTATCGCTGTGCGGCGCTACTCAAGTGGGCAATTGAGAAGCGGCGCGGAAAACAGGCGGCAGTCGCAGGCGACTAACCCGCTCCCTCTTACCTCTATAAAAACAAGATAAAGACAATGGAGAGCACACCCTATGACGCAACAATCCACGCGCGCCGGCACCGTCGGCGCTATCCTCCGCGTGACCAGCGGTAATTTTCTCGAACAGTTCGACTTTTTCCTGTTTGGCTTTTATGCCACCTATATCGCCCGCACCTTCTTTCCGGCGGAGAGCGAGTTCGCAGCGCTGATGCTGACCTTTGCGGTGTTTGGTTCGGGCTTCCTGATGCGCCCCATCGGCGCGGTGGTCCTCGGCGCCTATATCGACAGAATCGGGCGCCGCAAAGGGCTGATGGTCACCCTGGCGATCATGGGCTGCGGGACGCTACTCATCGCCCTGGTACCTGGCTATCAGACCATCGGCGTGCTGGCGCCGATCCTCGTGTTAGTGGGCCGCTTGCTGCAGGGGTTTTCCGCGGGCGTCGAGCTTGGCGGGGTGTCGGTTTATCTGTCGGAAATCGCCACGCCGGGCAATAAAGGCTTCTATACCAGCTGGCAGTCCGCCAGCCAGCAGGTGGCTATCGTCATGGCGGCGCTGATTGGCTACGCGCTGAACGCCACGCTGGAGCATGAGGAGATCGCCGACTGGGGCTGGCGCATTCCCTTCTTCATTGGCTGTCTGATTATTCCGCTGATTTTCGTGCTGCGCCGCTCGCTGCAGGAGACTGAGGAGTTCCTGCAGCGTAAACATCGCCCGGATACTAAAGAGATCCTGACCACTATCGCCAGGAACTGGCGCATTATTACCGCCGGGACGTTGCTGGTGGCGATGACCACCACCACCTTTTATTTTATCACCGTCTATACGCCGACCTACGGCAGAGCGGTGCTGCACCTCAGCGCTCGCGACAGCCTGCTGGTGACCATGCTGGTGGGCATCTCTAACTTTATCTGGTTACCGATTGGCGGGGCGATCTCTGACCGGATCGGTCGTCGCCCGGTGCTGATGGGCATTACCGTGCTGGCGCTGCTCACCACCTGGCCGGTGATGCACTGGCTCACCGCCGCGCCCGATTTTACGCGTATGACGCTGGTCCTGCTGTGGTTCTCGTTCTTTTTTGGCATGTATAACGGCGCGATGGTGGCGGCGCTCACCGAAGTGATGCCGGTGTACGTCCGCACTGTGGGATTCTCTCTGGCCTTTAGTCTCGCTACTGCCATTTTCGGCGGCCTGACGCCGGCTATCTCTACCGCCCTGGTCGAGCTCACCGGCGATAAAAGCGCGCCGGGCTGGTGGCTAATGTGCGCCGCGCTGTGCGGGTTCATTGCCACCGCGCTGCTGTTCGTGCGGCTGAGCCGAGGCTATCAGCCGGCGGAGAGTCAGCGCTAAAAAACAAACGGGCGGAGGTATGCTCCGCCCGTTTGCCGCTAACGTCTGATTTAATGGGTCGTATTATTGCTGCGGATCTCCTTCCAGATCTGGTCGCAGCGCGCTTTCACCGCCTGATCGTTGCCGGTGCGGGTGGCCTGAATACACTGTTGGTAATCCAGGACGCGAACGCTCTCCTGATTGGCAAATTGCTGGTGCTGTTTATCCTCTTTCAGTACATTCAGTACGCTCTGACAGGCTTCAATCTTGTCCGGATTCCCCTCCGCCGTATTAATACAGGCGCTATAGGCATCTTTCAGTTTGGTGTCTTCTTTCGGTGCCGGCGACGTGGCGCAGGCCACCAGACCCGAGGCCATCATGGCAATAAGCAGCATTTTTTTCATTGTCGTTCTCCCAGAGGTGCGGCAGGCTCACGCCCGCCGCGCAGGCATCAGAAAATAGTGAACGGGGCGATAACCATGAACTTCACGTCGCGCTCATCCTGGAAGATGTTGCCGTAGCCGCCGCTCCAGCTCGGAATATCGGAATGGTTGTCGTACTGGGTAAAGTGCAGTTTGAACAGGGTGCCCTTCGCCCGACCTTCCTGCACGGTATACAACGCATCCAGGCTGTAAGCCGATTCTTTCAGGCGATAGTCAGGGTCATAGTACGCATCCGGAGAGGACATTCTTCCCGGCTTCGCATCCCAGGCGTAGACATAAGACGCGCCAAACGCCCAGCCAGGCATATCCCAGTTTTTCATGTCATACATCGCGCCGAAGAAGACCGCTTTTTCGCCGTTGGCGTTAAAGTCGGAGCGGTTATCCCACCAGATATCGAGACGACCGTTGGAAGAGGCATAGGTCGGCGTCATACGCTGCAGGAAGTAGCCCTGCTGGCCATCGGCCTTCACCCAGGTGCCTTCCAGACGCAGGTCCAGCACATCCGCCACTTTATAGCCGAAGGTTAACGCCTGCAGCCATGCGGTGCCGTCATAGATGTCATTGACCCCGCCGTTGCTGACCTTATCGCGGGTGCCGTAGAACTGGTAGCTGGTGCTCAGCGGCGCGCCGGCGACGTCAAACTTGTAGCTGGCTTTAGCAAAGTACTGATCGATATAGCCCTGAGCCTGACCAAATGCCGCCTCCAGCACCAGGTCGTTTTTGAAATCATATTTGGCGCCGACGGAGTGGAGATAATCAACTTTGGTTTTCTTGTCGTTCTGATAGAAATCGTCCATCTCGATATGCCATGGCGCTTTATACTCGTTCGTCCACATATAGGAGAAACTTAACGCGCCCGCCGTGCCATAGTCGAAGTTAGCCCCGGCCTCCGCCCCCTGATAGGTACCTGGCATAAAGCTCCAGTGCGGGGCCAGCAGAGTCTGGCCGGTTGGCTGGATATAGCCCGCACGTGCCCACGCCGGACCATATTTGAATTTCGCGGCGGCTTTATACAGGCTGATACCGCTCTTATCGCCGGAGTAGTCTTCGTCATAAGCTTTGTTGCGCGATGAGAAGGCAATTTCGTTCGGGTGGCCGCTATCGCCGTTCTCGGCCATTTCAATCGCGGTAAATGCAGCAATATCAAGGCCAAACATATCGGCAGCATAGCCGGACTGGAAGTCCAGGTTAGCGTTCCAGGTGGAGTGGGAAAGGTTGGTTTTATATTTGTCGCCGTCGGTGACATCTTTACGGTCACGCTCACGCTGCCAGTAATAGATACCGCCGGTTAAGGTTGAATCATCGATAAAGCCTGCTGCGCTGGCCTGCGGAACCACAACCCAGCCCGACATCGCGGTGACGGCGGCAATAGCCAGCGCCAGCGTACTACGTTTGCCACTAAACGTACGCATGTGCATATCCTCTTTGACGTTTTAAAAGGCGAAGACCAACGGTCATTCGCTAAAAAAATAAATAAAACTGCAAAATGTGGGGCGGTGAAAAAGGCCGCGAAACCACTGTAGATAGACTATTTTTCGTGACGCGAATTATCAATGTTTTTCGTGAGGCAAAGCTTAAGATTATGACAAAGCGCACATAATTTATGTCTTTTTGTTACAGTCTTATCCCTGATAATTTTGTCATGGAAGTCATTGCAAAATCAGGGAAAAATAGAAGAACTGAAAGCGATTACATTGGTTTTTTGTATATGACAGGAAACATCAGAAGCGCTATTTATTACCGCGCAGTAACAGGATTAATTCGCATCGCGAAAATGAAAAGTTTAATTGGCTGATTCTGAAACAAAAAAAAGCGCCGCAAGGTGCGACGCTTTTACGGGAGGGAAATTTATTCGCCGACTTTCGCCCAGGTATCACGCAGCCCGACGGTGCGGTTGAACACCAGACTGGAGGCGTTTGCATAGCGACTGTCGAGGCAGAAGTAACCTTCACGCTCAAACTGGTAAGCTTTGCCTGCTTCGGCCTGCGCCAGGCTCGGCTCCGCATATCCCTGCTTAATCACCAGCGAATCCGGGTTGATTACCGCGAGGAAATCTTCCTCCGCCCCCGGGTTTGGTACGCTGAACAGGCGATCGTAGAGACGGATCTCCACCGGCAGCGCATGCGCCGCACTCACCCAGTGGATCACGCCTTTGACCTTGCGACCGTCGGCCGGATCTTTACTCAGGGTATCGGCATCGTAGGTGCAGAAAATAGTGGTGATATTGCCTTCGGCATCTTTCTCCACGCGTTCCGCTTTGATCACGTAGGCGTTGCGCAGACGCACTTCTTTACCCAGCACCAGACGCTTGTACTGTTTGTTGGCTTCTTCACGGAAGTCCGCGCGATCGATCCAGATTTCGGCGCTGAACGGCACTTCACGACTGCCCATTTCCGGCTTGTTCGGATGGTTCGGCATCGCCACCATTTCGCTTTCGCCCTGCGGATAGTTCTCGATAACCAGTTTCACCGGATCGATCACCGCCATCGCGCGCGGGGCGTTTTCATTCAGATCTTCACGAATGCAGGACTCCAGCGATGCCATCTCGATGGTGTTGTCCTGCTTGGTCACGCCGATGCGCTTGCAGAACTCGCGGATGGATTCAGCGGTGTAGCCACGGCGACGCAGACCGGAGATGGTCGGCATACGCGGATCGTCCCAGCCTTCCACGTGCTTCTCGGTCACCAGCTGGTTCAGCTTACGCTTGGACATCACGGTGTATTCGAGATTCAGGCGCGAGAATTCGTACTGACGTGGATGCACCAGAATGCTGATGTTGTCCAGCACCCAGTCGTACAGGCGGCGGTTGTCCTGGAACTCCAGGGTACACAGCGAGTGGGTGATGCCTTCCAGCGCATCGCTGATGCAGTGGGTGAAGTCATACATCGGGTAGATGCACCACTTGTTGCCGGTCTGATGATGCTCAGCGAACTTAATGCGGTACAGCACCGGATCGCGCATCACGATGAACGGCGATGCCATATCGATCTTCGCGCGCAGGCAGGCTTTACCCTCTTCGAAGCCGCCGCTGCGCATTTTTTCAAACAGCGCCAGGTTTTCTTCCACGCTGCGGTCGCGATACGGGCTGTTTTTACCCGGAGCTTTCAGGGTGCCGCGGTATTCGCGAATTTCATCAGGAGAGAGTTCATCAACATAGGCCAGACCTTTGTTGATCAGCTCAACCGCATACTGATGCAGCTGATCAAAGTAATCAGACGAGTAGCAAACGTCCCCGGACCAGTGGAAACCTAACCACTGCACGTCGTTTTTAATCGACTCCACGTATTCGATATCTTCTTTCACCGGGTTGGTGTCATCGAAACGCAGGTTGCATTGACCCTGATAATCCTGCGCGATGCCGAAGTTCAGGCAGATGGATTTCGCATGGCCAATGTGCAGATAACCGTTCGGCTCCGGCGGGAAGCGAGTGTGAACGGTGGTATGTTTACCGGTAGCCAGATCTTCATCAATGATCTGACGGATAAAGTTAGTCGGGCGGGCTTCTGCCTCACTCATCACGGGTTCCTCAAAGCGTAAACAACGTATAACGGCACATGATCTTACAAGCAGGACGTAGTGACAACTATTAGTTACGTAAAATAGGTATCAGAAGAGGATTATGGGGCCGATTGCTGGAAAAAAAAGCGGCGAAGGTTTCCCTTCGCCGCTGAGGCATAAACTCGACTCAGGAGCCTTACTTGCCTTTAATCTCATACAGCGGCGTCTGGCCGGCAACGACCTTACCGCTCGCCAGTATCACCAGCGCGCTGTAGTCATCGCTGTTGCTGCAGACGACCGGACTGATCATTGAGCGCGCGTTGGCGTTGAGGAAGTCCAGATCCATTTCCAGGATCGGCTCACCGGCCTTCACGTCCGTGCCCTCTTCAACCAAACGTTTGAAGCCCTTGCCTTCCAGCGCCACGGTGTCGATACCCATGTGGACGACGATTTCCGCGCCGTTGTTGGTTTCGAGGCAGAACGCGTGGTTAGTGTTGAAAATTTTCACCACAGTACCCGCCGCTGGCGCGACAACGATGTTGCTGGTCGGTTTCACCGCGATACCGTCGCCGACGGCTTTGCTGGCGAAGGCTTCGTCCGGCACCTGTTCGAGCGCCACCACGTCACCGGTAATCGGCGAAACCAGCGACTCAACGGTCTTCGCATTCGCTACCGCCTGCGGTTTAGCCGCTGGCGCTGCGGTGGCGACATTGCCAGCCGGTGCGGCTGCTGCTGCCGCTACCGGGCCGCGGGTAACCACTTTTTTCATCTCATCGCCGATAGATTCTGCTTTCGCACCGACGATAACCTGGATGGTTTGCTTATTCAGTTTCACCACCCCGGACGCGCCGAGACGTTTACAGGCCGCGTCGTTCACTTTCGCCGAATCGCCCACAGTCAGACGCAGACGGGTGATACAGGCGTCAATGGCTTTCAGGTTGTCCGTTCCGCCCACCGCGGCGATATAGCTGGTCGCCAGCTGGGTCAGGCCCTCTTCAGTGTTGCTGTTGGCTTCTTCCGTTACCACGTCAGCGGCTTTGTCTTCACGACCCGGCGTTTTCAGGTTGAACATGCGGATCACCGCGCTGAACAGCAGGAAGTAGACGAAGAAGAACACCACGCCCATCACCAGCAGCATCCAGACGTTTTTGCTGGCCGCTGGCAGGCTGTACATCAGCACATAGTCAATTGCACCTGCGGAGAAGGAGAAGCCCGCATGGATACCCAGCGCCGTTGCGATGAACAGGCTGATACCGGTCAGCACCGCATGCAGGAGGTACAGCAGCGGAGCCAGGAACATGAACAGGAATTCCAGCGGCTCGGTTACCCCGGTCAGGAACGCGGTGATGGCTACGGACAGCAGCATACCGCCGACCATCGGACGACGCGCTTTCGGCGCCGCCAGATACATCGCCAGCGCCGCACCCGGCAGACCAAACATCATGATCGGGAAGAAGCCGGACATGAACATCCCCGCGGTGCCGTCGCCGGCGTAGAAGCGGTTGATGTCGCCGTGGAACACAGCGCCAGCAGCGTTAGTGAACTCACCAATCTGGAACCAGGCGATGGTGTTCAGCACCTGATGCAGACCGGTTGGGATCAGCAGACGGTTGATGAAACCAAAGATACCGGAACCGAGCGCCCCTGCGGAGACGATCCATTCGCCACCAGAGTGGATAGCGTGCTGCACCGGCGGCCAGACGTAGCCGAAGATCGCGGCGAGGATCAGACAGAAAAAGCCGGTGGCGATCGGCACGAAGCGTTTGCCGCCGAAGAAGCTCAGGAAGTCCGGCAGCTTGATGCCGGCCCAGCGGTTGTACACCGCCCCTGCCACCAGACCGGTAATGATACCGGCCAGCACGCCCATGTTAATTTCCGGGTTGATGGTGACCATCGCTTTGGTCATCACGAAATACCCTACTGCGCCGGCCAGCGCCGCAGAACCCGCGTTATCCTTGGACCAGCTTGATGCCACACCAATTGCGAAGATCAGCGCCAGATTATCGAAGATCGCCCCACCCGCTTGCGCGATGAAGGGTACATTCAACAGGTCTGGTTGCCCGAAACGCAGCAGCAATGCCGCGACCGGCAGCACTGCGATAGGGAGCTGCAACGCCCTACCCAGTCGCTGAAAGAAACCTAAAATATTCATCTTATTCCCCCTATGAGACCCCGATGAGGCTCATTTTCAAAGCCACTTTTTTATTGTGTAACAAGGTCGGTTTTATCACTTACCGGCAAAGTGTGTGAAAAATTAATTCGTATCGCAAATTAAACGGGTATTTTTTGTGATAATTATCACCAAATATCGTATTCCCCCCTCCCTTTCACTGGCTAACATCGAAAACTTATTTTATCATTCAAAAAATCAACACGGATTGACCCCGGTCGGCGCAGTTGCTGCAATACTCTCCTCAGAGTGCTGGCGCCAATCCGCCAGAATCTACTTTAACTATAGAGGTGAAGAATGAGACTGATCCCCCTGGTAACCGCTGAGCAGGTCGGTAAATGGGCTGCCCGCCACATCGTTAACCGTATTAATGCATTCAAACCGACCGCGGACCGCCCGTTCGTGCTGGGTCTGCCTACCGGTGGCACTCCGCTGACCGCCTACAAAGCGCTGGTTGAAATGCATAAAGCAGGCCAGGTTAGCTTCAAACACGTCGTCACCTTTAATATGGATGAATATGTCGGCCTGCCAAAAGAGCATCCGGAAAGCTATCATAGCTTCATGCACCGTAATTTCTTTGACCACGTTGATATTCCGGCAGAAAATATCAATCTGCTGAATGGTAACGCGCCGGACATCGATGCGGAATGCCGTCGCTATGAAGAAAAAATTCGTTCCTACGGTAAAATCCACCTGTTCATGGGCGGCGTAGGCAACGATGGTCACATCGCGTTCAACGAACCGGCCTCTTCTCTGGCGTCCCGCACCCGTATTAAGACCCTGACCCATGACACCCGTGTGGCGAACTCCCGCTTCTTCGATGGTGATGTGGATCTGGTGCCGAAATACGCGTTGACCGTGGGCGTAGGCACCCTGCTGGATGCAGAAGAAGTGATGATTCTGGTGCTGGGTCATCAGAAAGCGCTAGCGCTGCAGGCGGCGGTAGAAGGTAACGTCAACCATATGTGGACCATTACCTGCCTGCAGCTGCATCCGAAGGCGGTGATTGTCTGCGACGAGCCGTCCACCATGGAGCTGAAAGTGAAAACCCTGAAATATTTCAACGAATTAGAAGCTGAAAATATTAAAGGTCTGTAATGTAGTCGTGTCCCGCCACTTGCGCGGGACCCTCTTTTTCTTTGTATGCATCATCATGCCGGCGGCAAACGAACGATCGCTGACCTGATGGGGCGTATATACCGGGGGTCGTAATGTATGCATTAACCCAGGGCCGGGTTTATACCGGTCATGAAATTCTCGATGACCATGCGGTTGTTATCGCCGATGGCCTAATCGAACGTCTCTGTCCGCTGGCGGATTTGCCGTCTGACATGGAGCAGCGCTCGGTCAACGGCGCAATAATTGCCCCCGGTTTTATCGACGTTCAGCTCAATGGCTGCGGCGGCGTGCAGTTTAACGACAGCCCAGAGGCGGTCACCGTTGAAACGCTGGAGATCATGCAGAAGGCGAACGAACGTTCAGGCTGCACCAGCTTCCTGCCGACGCTGATTACCTCCAGTGACGATCTGATGAAGCAAGGTATCCGCGTCATGCGCGAATACCTGCAAAAACACCCGAATCAGGCGCTGGGTCTGCATCTTGAAGGACCGTGGCTGAATATCGTCAAGAAAGGCACCCACAACCCGGACTACGTGCGTAAACCGGACGCCGCGCTGGTCGATTTCCTCTGCGATAACGCCGATGTGATCACCAAGGTGACCCTCGCCCCTGAGCGCGTTGAGCCGGAAGTGATCCGCAAGCTGGTTGCCGCCGGGATCGTCGTCTCCGCCGGCCACTCCAACGCCACGCTGAAAGAGGCGAAAGTCGGCTTCCGCGCCGGCATTACCTTCGCCACTCACCTGTATAACGCGATGCCGTATATTACCGGACGCGAACCGGGTCTGGCCGGGGCGATTTTTGACGAGCCGGATGTCTACTGCGGTATTATTGTCGACGGGATGCATGTCGATTATGCCAACGTACGTAACGCCAAGCGCCTGAAAGGCGACAAACTGTGCCTGGTCACCGACGCCACCGCGCCGGCGGGGGCGAATATTGACCAGTTCATTTTTGCCGGGAAAACAATATACTACCGCAATGGACTGTGCGTAGATGAAAACGGCACGCTCAGCGGCTCCTCTCTGACCATGATTGAAGGGGTGCGTAATCTGGTGGAGCATTGCGGCGTGGCACTGGACGAAGTATTGCGGATGGCGACGCTCTATCCCGCGCGCGCTATCGGTGTGGATAAGCAGCTCGGCAGCATTGCGCCGGGCATGGTCGCTAACCTGACCGCCTTTACACGCGATTATAAAATCACCAAGACCATCGTTAATGGTAACGAGGTCGTCACTGAGTAAGTAAAAGTATGACAGCAGGCGGACAAGCTCAAATTGGTAACGTTGACCTCGTAAAACAACTGAACAGCGCGGCCGTGTACCGCCTGATTGACCAGCATGGGCCTATCTCGCGCATTCAGATAGCCGAACAAAGCCAGCTTGCCCCTGCCAGCGTGACCAAAATCACGCGTCAGCTTATTGAGCGCGGCCTGATCAAAGAAGTCGATCAGCAGGCCTCCACCGGAGGCCGCCGCGCTATCTCTATCATCGCTGAAACCCGCAACTTCAACGCCATCGGCGTGCGGCTTGGCCGCTATGACGCCACTCTGACCCTGTATGATTTAAGCAGCAAGACCCTGGAAGAGGAACATTTTCCCCTGCCCGAGCGCACCCAGGAAACGCTGGAACACGCCCTGCTGAATATCATCGCCACCTTTATCGAAAACTGTCAGCGCAAAATTCGCGAGCTGATCGCCATCTCGGTGATCCTGCCAGGCCTCGTCGACCCGGAAAGCGGCGTGATCCGCTATATGCCGCATATTGCGGTGGAAAACTGGGGCCTGGTCGGGGCGCTGGAAAAACGCTTCAACGTCACCTGCTATGTCGGGCACGACATCCGCAGCCTGGCGCTGGCCGAGCACTATTTCGGTGCAAGTCAGGACTGCGAAGACTCCATCCTGGTGCGCGTGCACCGCGGTACCGGCGCGGGCATCATCTCTAACGGGCGCATTTTTATTGGCCGGAACGGCAACGTCGGCGAAATTGGCCACATTCAGGTCGATCCGCTGGGCGAGCGCTGCCACTGCGGCAACTTCGGCTGTCTGGAGACCGTCGCGGCCAATGCCGCCATCGAACAGCGGGTTCGCCACCTGCTTGAGCAGGGCTACCAGAGCCGTCTGACGCCGGATGACTGCACGATCAAAACTATCTGCAAAGCGGCCAACAAGGGCGATGCCCTGGCCTGCGAGGTGATTGAGTACGTGGGGCGTCACCTCGGGAAAACGATCGCCATCGCGATTAACCTGTTCAACCCACAAAAAATCGTTGTCGCCGGCGAAATAGTAGAAGCTGAAAAGGTCCTTCTTCCGGCCATCGAAGGCTGCATTAACGCCCAGGCGCTCAAAGCGTTTCGCAAGAACCTGCCGGTGGTGCGTTCTACCCTCGACCATCGCTCAGCGATTGGCGCCTTCGCGCTGGTCAAACGCGCTATGCTCAATGGCACGCTGCTGCAGCGCTTGCTTGAGAGCTAATCGCCTCTTTATTGATAGCGCGAAACGATCCGCATCACCCTGTCGCTGGTGGGTATGGTCCACCAGCGATGTGAAACCTCATCGATGACGAGTATAGTTTCGTCTTTGTTAATGATTCTGGACCCACCATGACCATTCAAAACATAATTTGTGATATTGACGGCGTGCTGATGCACGATAACGTCGCCGTTCCCGGCGCTGCCGAGTTTATCAAACGCATCCTCGATAAAGGCATGCCGCTGGTAATGCTGACCAACTACCCGTCGCAAACCGGCCAGGATTTGGCCAACCGTTTCGCCACCGCCGGCATCGACGTGCCGGATACCGCGTTTTACACCTCGGCGATGGCCACCGCCGATTTCCTGCGCCGCCAGGAAGGCAAGAAAGCCTATGTGGTGGGTGAAGGGGCGCTGATCCACGAACTGTACAAAGCCGGCTTTACCATCACCGATGTGAACCCGGATTTTGTCATCGTCGGGGAAACCCGTTCATTCAACTGGGAGATGATGCATAAGGCCGCCTTCTTCGTTGCCAACGGCGCCCGCTTCATTGCTACCAACCCGGATACGCACGGTCGCGGCTTCTACCCGGCCTGTGGCGCGCTGTGCGCCGGGATCGAGAAGATCTCCGGCCGTAAGCCGTTTTACGTAGGTAAACCCAGCCCGTGGATCATCCGTTCAGCGCTGAACAAAATGCAGGCTCACTCCGAGCAGACAGTGATCGTCGGCGATAACCTGCGCACTGACATTCTGGCCGGCTTCCAGGCGGGGCTGGAGACTATTCTGGTGCTCTCCGGCGTCTCCACCCTCGATGACATCGACAGCATGCCGTTTCGCCCGTCGTGGATTTACCCTTCCGTCGCGGAAATCGATATTTTCTGATGCCAACCACGTCGCAGGACGTGGTTTTTCATTTATAGCGCCTGCCAAAAGTCATCCATCTAATAAAAACGGCCTATAAATGCGTATTCCTCAATAAAGTCGCTCAAAAGATACTCTTTTTTTACTGTTCAATAATCACAGTTGCGTTTTTTCTTTTTCAGGCCGCAAAACCCTTGCGCCAGCGCCCCCTTTACGGCATTTTCTTAAGCACGCACTCAGGCTTCGCCACGAGACGAAGCCAGCACAACATCAAACACGACAGGGTAATGGAGAAGGCTATGTGTTCTATTTTTGGCGTACTGGATATTAAAACTGACGCAGGCGAGCTGCGTAAAAAGGCGCTGGAGCTTTCCCGCCTGATGCGCCATCGCGGTCCGGACTGGTCTGGCGTGTATGCCAGCGACAAAGCGATTCTGGCGCACGAGCGCCTGTCTATTGTCGACGTCAACGCCGGTGCCCAGCCGCTGTACAACGCCGAAAAAACCCATGCGCTGGCCGTTAACGGCGAGATCTACAACCATCAGGCGCTGCGCGCGGAGTATGGCGATCGCTATCAGTTCCAGACCGGCTCTGACTGCGAAGTGATCCTCGCGCTGTATCAGGAAAAAGGCCCTGAGTTCCTCGACGACCTGCAGGGGATGTTCGCCTTCGCCCTGTACGACAGCGAGAAAGACGCGTACTTAATTGGTCGCGACCATATCGGTATTATTCCGCTGTATATGGGCCATGACGAACACGGCAACTTCTATGTCGCCTCCGAAATGAAAGCGCTGGTGCCGGTATGCCGCACCATTAAAGAGTTCCCGGCGGGCAGCTACCTGTGGAGCAAAGACGGCGAAATTCGCCAGTACTATCAGCGTGACTGGTTCGATTACGACGCGGTGAAAGACAACGTTACCGATAAGAACGAGCTGCGCCAGGCGCTGGAAGAGTCGGTGAAAAGCCACCTGATGTCCGACGTGCCTTACGGCGTGCTGCTCTCCGGCGGTCTTGATTCATCGGTCATCTCGGCTATCACCAAGAAATTCGCCGCCCGTCGCGTCGAAGATCAGGAGCGTAGCGAAGCCTGGTGGCCGCAGTTGCACTCTTTCGCGGTCGGTCTGGAAGGCTCTCCTGACCTGAAAGCGGCGCAGGAAGTGGCCAACCACCTCGGCACCGTACACCACGAAATTCACTTTACGGTCCAGGAAGGGCTGGATGCGATCCGCGACGTTATCTATCACATCGAAACGTATGACGTGACCACCATTCGCGCCTCGACGCCGATGTACCTGATGTCGCGTAAAATTAAAGCCATGGGCATCAAAATGGTGCTTTCCGGCGAAGGTTCGGACGAAGTGTTCGGCGGCTACCTCTATTTCCATAAGGCGCCGAACGCCAAAGAACTGCACGAAGAGACGGTGCGCAAGCTGCAGGCGCTGCATATGTTTGACTGCGCCCGCGCCAACAAAGCGATGTCCGCCTGGGGCGTGGAAGCCCGCGTGCCGTTCCTCGACAAGAAGTTCCTCGACGTGGCGATGCGCATCAACCCGCAGGATAAGATGTGCGGCAACGGCAAAATGGAAAAACACGTGCTGCGTGAATGCTTTGAATCCTACCTGCCGGCCAGCGTTGCCTGGCGGCAGAAAGAGCAGTTCTCTGACGGCGTCGGCTACAGCTGGATCGATACGCTGAAAGAAGTGGCCGCGAAGCAGATCAGCGATCAGCAGCTGGAAACGGCGAGCTTCCGTTTCCCGTACAACACGCCGACCTCCAAAGAAGGCTATCTGTACCGCGAGATCTTCGAAGAGCTGTTCCCGCTGCCGAGCGCGGCGGAGTGTGTCCCTGGCGGTCCGTCGGTGGCCTGCTCTTCAGCGAAAGCCATTGAGTGGGATGAAGCGTTCAAGACCATGAACGATCCATCAGGCCGTGCGGTGGGCGTCCACCAGTCTGCCTACAAATAAGCCCTGACGGGCGGTGAAACGCGAAACGGACCCTCCGGGGTCCGTTTTCTTTTTGCAGGATTTATGCCGCTGAAAAACGATAAATAACCAATAATTGCCGAATATTGCAGCGAGCTGTTCGCAACCTAACCAAACAGTCACATTACAACGATTTTCCTTGAAAAAGAGGTTGACGCTCGCAGGCCCAATACGCATAATGCGCCCCGCAACGCCGATAAGGTTACGCGAAAAAAAGATGGCTACGTAGCTCAGCTGGTTAGAGCACATCACTCATAATGATGGGGTCACAGGTTCGAATCCCGTCGTAGCCACCATCTTTTTTGCGGGAGTGGCGAAATTGGTAGACGCACCAGATTTAGGTTCTGGCGCCGCAAGGTGTGCGAGTTCAAGTCTCGCCTCCCGCACCATTCACCAGTTAGCGTTGTACGGATGGGGTATCGCCAAGCGGTAAGGCACCGGTTTTTGATACCGGCATTCCCTGGTTCGAATCCAGGTACCCCAGCCATATTTCTTCGATATTTGCGGTTCACCGCGACGGTATTGGGGTATCGCCAAGCGGTAAGGCACCGGTTTTTGATACCGGCATTCCCTGGTTCGAATCCAGGTACCCCAGCCATCGAAGAAACAGTAAGACAATTTGGCTACGTAGCTCAGCTGGTTAGAGCACATCACTCATAATGATGGGGTCACAGGTTCGAATCCCGTCGTAGCCACCATATTCAGGACGTATCGATACGCATCGATAATTCCGAAACAATTTGTTGGGGTATCGCCAAGCGGTAAGGCACCGGATTCTGATTCCGGCATTCCGAGGTTCGAATCCTCGTACCCCAGCCAAATTAAAAAGTCGTTCAGCAGTGAACGCACTGTTGCCCTCAACCGGGGTAGTTACGGTAAAGCGCAACAGACAATTGGGGTATCGCCAAGCGGTAAGGCACCGGATTCTGATTCCGGCATTCCGAGGTTCGAATCCTCGTACCCCAGCCACTTAAATGCAAAAAAGCTCACTTCGGTGAGCTTTTTTGCTATTGGCGTCCTGACACGCTTACGCAGTACTGACTGCCGGGCAGGCGCTCTCCACTACGCCCCTGCCCGGGAAGCCGGTTTTACAAGCCTAAGGCATACTTCAGCGCCTGACGCTTCAACACCCCGGCGCGTTCAGCCGCCATCAGGCCAATATTACGCAGCATCCGCACCGGCGCCAGGTCATTGCTGAAACCGGCATAAAACAGATCCATCCCCGACTGCATGATAAAATTATCCGCTCGCCGCCGCGCCTGGTAGCGCTTCAGCACCGGCAGGCTGGCCCAGTCTTCGCCCCGGCCGCGCGCTTGCGCCAGGATCTCCAGCAGGGCATCCACATCGCGGTAGCCAAGGTTAACCCCCTGCCCCGCCAGCGGATGAATGGTATGCGCCGCATCGCCCACCAGCGCCAGGCCGGGCTGGACATACTGCAGTGCATGACGCCGGGTGAGCGGAAAAGCGCCGGCCGCCTGCGGCGTCACACGACCCAGCCGCGCCGGAAAGTGACTGGCGATCTCCTGCTGGAGTTGCGCCATAGTCATGCCCTGCAGCTGACGGATCCGCGCCGGCGTGTCGTACCAGACCAGCGAGGCCCAGTGGTCGAACAGCGGCAGGAAGGCGCGCGGCCCGCTGGGGGTAAACTGCTGCCAGGTGCTGTCGCCGGGATCGTCGACGCATTCGACGCTGATCAGCATACAGGACTGCTGATATTGCCAGGCGTGTACGCCGATGCCGGCCATCTCCCGCACCTGAGAATTGGCGCCGTCGGCGCCGATCACCAGCCGGGCGTGGATCGCCTCTCCCTCGCGTAAATGCAGCGCGGTATGCGCCTCGCCGCGCTGCATCGCCTCCAGTTCGCTACCAACGCGCAGGGTGACCCCTTCATGCGCCGCCAGCGCTTGCCAGAGGCCCCATTGCAGGACCTTGTTCTCGACCATGTAGCCCAGCTCCGGCAGTTTGAGCTCTGCGGCGTCAAAGGCGACGTGCGCGCTCTCCCACTCCCAGGTCTCCAGACGACGATAAGCGTGGACGCGCATCGCCCGTACGGCATCCCAGACGCCGAGACTCTTCAGCAGGCCGACCGAAGCCGCGCTGATAGCCGAGATTCGCACATCCGGGGCGGATGCCGGTTCGAAAGCCGGAGGCGCCGTTTTCTCAAGCACCGTCACGGTAAATCCCTGTTGCGCCAGCCCCAACGCCAGGGCGCCGCCGACCATGCCGCCGCCCACGATGGCGACATCTGTTGCGTGAATTGTCATGGCTATTATCCTTAAAGCAGAATCCGTTAAGTTTACCGGATTTTTTGTTCCCTTGCGGTGATAACGCTCGCACTGGTCAGGGGGCGACCAAAGCATTACAATACGCGCCCTGGAAAGCGAAATTCACCCTGTATATATCCCCGCGTTTTGGATATCTATTACTGAGCATGAGCAAGTCAATGACAAAAAAACTCCATATTAAAACCTGGGGCTGTCAGATGAACGAGTATGATTCATCAAAGATGGCCGATCTGCTGGATGCGACACATGGGTATCAACTGACCGAAGTGGCGGAAGAAGCAGATGTGCTGTTGCTCAATACCTGCTCAATTCGTGAGAAGGCCCAGGAAAAAGTTTTCCATCAGCTCGGACGCTGGAAGCTGCTGAAAGAGAAAAACCCGGACCTGATTATTGGCGTTGGCGGCTGCGTGGCCTCCCAGGAAGGCGACCATATTCGTCAGCGCGCACACTATGTCGATATTATTTTCGGGCCGCAAACCCTGCACCGCCTGCCGGAGATGATTAACGCCGTGCGCGGCAACCGCAGCCCGGTGGTGGATATCAGCTTCCCGGAAATTGAAAAGTTCGATCGCCTGCCAGAGCCGCGCGCCGACGGCCCGACCGCCTTTGTTTCGATTATGGAAGGCTGCAACAAATACTGTACCTACTGCGTGGTGCCGTACACCCGCGGAGAAGAGGTCAGCCGTCCGTGCGACGATATCCTGTTTGAAATCGCCCAGCTGGCGGCGCAGGGCGTGCGTGAGGTTAATCTGCTGGGCCAGAACGTTAACGCCTGGCGCGGTGAGAATTACGACGGCACCACCGGCAGCTTTGCCGATCTGCTGCGTCTGGTCGCCGCCATCGACGGCATCGATCGCATTCGCTTCACCACCAGCCACCCGATCGAATTTACCGACGATATCATCGAGGTCTATCGCGATACGCCGGAACTAGTGAGCTTCCTGCACCTGCCGGTGCAGAGTGGTTCTGACCGGGTTCTGAATCTGATGGGACGCACCCATACCGCACTGGAGTACAAAGCGATTATTCGCAAGCTGCGTGAGGCGCGTCCGGATATTCAGATAAGCTCTGACTTTATTGTCGGCTTCCCCGGCGAAACCACAGACGATTTCGAAAAGACGATGAAGCTTATCGCCGACGTCAATTTCGATATGAGCTACAGCTTTATCTTCTCCGCTCGTCCGGGCACCCCGGCGGCCGATATGGTCGATGACGTGCCGGAGGAGGATAAAAAGCAGCGTCTGTATATTCTGCAGGAGCGAATCAACCAGCAGGCGATGGCCTGGAGTCGTCGCATGCTCGGCACGGTACAGCGCATTCTGGTGGAAGGCACGTCGCGTAAGAGCCTGATGGAGCTTTCCGGGCGCACCGAGAACAACCGCGTGGTCAACTTCGAAGGTACGCCGGATATGGTCGGTAAATTCGTCGATGTTGAAATCGTCGATGTTTACACCAACTCGCTGCGCGGCAAAATCGTGCGTACCGAGGCGGAGATGGGTCTGCGTATCGCTGAATCACCTGAATCAGTGATTGCCCGCACCCGTAAAGAGAACGATCTTGGCGTGGGTATCTATCAGCCGTGATCCCTTCAGGCCTGTCGGTTCCGGCAGGCCTTGTAATTCCTCTCTCCGTCCCTATATCTACAGCAATGCTTGCGCCATTTTCCTGTGACGTAAATAATTTCCTGATTAGCCGGCCACGCGCCGCGTCCGGCCACCTGCGTAAAGAGGAACAGTTTGAACATAGACACTCGTGAAATTACCCTGGAGCCAGCGGATAACGCACGCCTGTTAGCCTTGTGCGGCCCGTTTGACGACAATATCAAACAGCTGGAGCGTCGGTTAGGCATTGAGATCAACCGCCGTGACAATCACTTTAAACTGACCGGACGCGCTATTTGCGTACACGCCGCCGCCGATATTCTGCGCAGCCTGTATGTCGATACGGCGCCGATGCGCGGTCAGATTCAGGATATTGAGCCGGAGCAGATCCATCTGGCGATCAAAGAGGCGCGCGTGCTGGAGCAGAGCGCCGAGAGCGTGCCGGAGTACGGGAAAGCCGTCAATATCAAGACCAAGCGCGGGGTGATCAAACCGCGTACGCCGAACCAGGCGCAGTACATCGCCAATATCCTCGATCATGACATCACTTTCGGCGTGGGTCCGGCGGGGACGGGTAAAACCTATCTGGCGGTGGCGGCGGCGGTCGATGCGCTGGAGCGTCAGGAGATCCGCCGTATTCTGCTGACCCGTCCGGCCGTCGAGGCTGGCGAAAAGCTCGGCTTCCTGCCCGGCGATCTGAGCCAGAAAGTCGACCCATATCTGCGCCCGCTGTATGACGCGCTGTTTGAGATGCTCGGCTTTGAGAAAGTGGAGAAGCTGATTGAGCGTAACGTCATCGAAGTGGCCCCGCTGGCCTATATGCGCGGACGAACGCTGAATGACGCCTTTATCATTCTTGATGAAAGCCAGAACACCACCATTGAACAGATGAAGATGTTCCTGACCCGCATCGGCTTTAACTCCAAGGCGGTGATCACCGGCGATATCACGCAGATTGACCTGCCGCGCAGCACCAAATCCGGTCTGCGCCACGCCATCGAAGTGCTGGCCGAAGTCGATGAGATCAGCTTCAACTTCTTCCATAGCGAAGACGTGGTGCGCCATCCGGTGGTTGCCCGTATCGTTAACGCCTATGAGGCGTGGGAAGCCGCAGACCAGAAACGTAAAGCAGAACTGGCCGCCGAGCGCAAACGCGAAGCCCAGGAACAGGAGCAAAAATGAGTCAGGTGATCCTCGATTTACAGCTGGCCTGCGAAGAGACCAGCGGCCTGCCGGACGAAGCCCTTTTTCAGCGCTGGGTCGATGCCGTCATTCCGCCATTTCAGGAGGAGTCAGAGTTAACGATTCGTCTGGTCGATGTTGCAGAAAGCCACGAGCTGAACCTGACCTACCGCGGCAAGGATAAGCCGACCAACGTCCTCTCCTTCCCGTTTGAAGCGCCGCCGGGGATTGAAATGCCGCTGCTCGGCGATCTGATCATCTGCCGTCAGGTGGTGGAGCAGGAAGCCAGCGAGCAAGGTAAGCCGCTGGAGGCGCACTGGGCGCATATGGTGGTGCACGGCAGCCTGCATCTGCTGGGCTACGATCATATCGAAGACGACGAAGCGGAAGAGATGGAAGGCCTTGAAACAGAGATAATGCTTGCTCTGGGCTATGAGGACCCGTACATTTCCGAGAAGATTGCTGAATAGCCCCCTGCCGGATGGCGGCGCTTGCGCCGCATCCGGCCGCTGTTCCTGCATTTTGCCAGCCTGAACGTCAGGCAACCCATGCCGTCCGGCGCTGAGTTTACGCGCGACGAGCGACAGTTAAATCAACATGAGAACCCAAACGACGCCATGAGCGACGACAATTCACACAGTAGTGACACAGTAAACAGCAAAAAGGGATTTTTCTCCCTGTTACTCAGCCAGCTTTTTCACGGGGAACCGAAAAACCGTGATGAACTGCTGGCGCTGATCCGTGATTCCGGGCAGAACGATCTTATCGATGAAGATACGCGTGACATGCTCGAAGGGGTAATGGATATCGCCGACCAGCGGGTCCGCGACATTATGATCCCCCGTTCACAAATGATAACCCTGAAACGTAACCAGACGCTGGACGAGTGCCTGGATGTCATTATCGAATCCGCCCACTCGCGTTTCCCGGTCATCAGTGAAGATAAAGATCACATCGAAGGGATTCTGATGGCCAAGGATCTGCTGCCGTTTATGCGCAGCGACGCCGAAGCCTTCAGCATGGAAAAAGTGTTACGGCCGGCGGTTGTCGTCCCGGAAAGCAAGCGGGTCGACCGCATGCTGAAAGAGTTTCGCTCACAGCGCTACCATATGGCGATCGTTATTGACGAATTCGGCGGCGTCTCCGGCCTGGTGACCATCGAGGATATCCTTGAGCTCATCGTCGGGGAAATTGAAGACGAATACGACGAAGAAGAAGATATCGATTTCCGCCAGCTGAGCCGCCACACCTGGACGGTGCGCGCTCTGGCCTCCATCGAAGACTTCAACGACGCCTTCGACACGCACTTCAGCGATGAAGAAGTGGATACCATTGGCGGGCTGGTGATGCAGGCCTTCGGCCATCTGCCGGCCCGCGGCGAATCTATCGACATTGATGGTTACCAATTCAAGGTGGCAATGGCAGATAGCCGTCGTATCATTCAGGTGCATGTAAAGCTGCCCGATGACGCTCCCCAGCCGAAGCTGGAAGAGTAAGCCGCGGCGCTGAAGGTCACGGCCAGCCGGGAGACAGACCATGGGCGATCCCCGGCTGTCCCCTCCCCCTGCTGGCAAACAGCATAGCCTGTGGCAACAGGCGTTAATTTACGGGACGATTAGCCTAAATGGTATTTGCCTCTCTTCTTGAACGCCAGCGCGTACGTCTGCTGCTGGCGCTGCTATTCGGAGCCAGCGGAACGCTGGCTTTTTCACCTTATGACTTCTGGCCGGCAGCTATCGTTTCGCTGATCGGTCTGCAGGCATTAACCCTCAACCGACGCCCGCTGCAAAGCGCCGGGATCGGCTATTTCTGGGGATTCGGGCTGTTTGGCACCGGTATCAACTGGGTCTATGTCAGCATCGCGCAATTCGGCGGTATGCCAGGTCCGGTTAACGTCTTTCTCGTCGTTCTGCTGGCGGCCTATCTCTCGCTCTATACCGGCCTGTTTGCCGGCCTGCTCTCCCGGCTGTGGCCCAAAACCAGCTGGCTGCGGGTGGCTATCGCCGCCCCCGTCGTCTGGCAAATCACCGAGTTCCTGCGCGGCTGGGTGCTGACCGGCTTCCCATGGCTGCAGTTCGGCTATAGCCAGATCGACGGCCCGCTGAAAGGTCTCGCGCCGGTGATGGGCGTCGAGGCGATCAACTTCCTGCTGATGATGGTTAGCGGCCTGCTGGCCCTGGCCCTCGTCCAGCGTAACTGGAAGCCGCTGGCTATTGCCGCGCTGCTGTTCGCCCTGCCGTTTCCGCTGCGCTATATCCAGTGGTATCAGCTGCTGCCGGAGCGCGCGACCCAGGTCTCGCTGGTGCAAGGCGATATCCCACAGGCCATGAAGTGGGACGAGAAGCAGCTGGTCAACACCCTGAAAACCTACCTGGCGCTGACCCAGCCGCATATCGGCCACTCGCAGCTGATTATCTGGCCCGAGTCGGCGATCCCGGATCTGGAGATCAACCAGCAGCAGTTCCTCAGCATGATGGACGATCTGCTGCGCGCAAAAGACAGTTCGCTGATCACCGGCATTGTCGATGCGCGTCTCAATAAGCAGAACCGCTACGATACCTACAACACCATCATTACCCTCGGTAAAGATAACCCGTACCGCTACGACTCGACCAACCGTTACAACAAGAACCATCTGGTGCCGTTCGGTGAGTTTGTGCCGCTGGAATCGATTCTGCGTCCGCTGGCGCCGTTCTTTGACCTGCCGATGTCCTCCTTCAGCCGCGGCCCCTACGTGCAGCCGCAGCTGATGGCGCATAACCTGAAGCTGACCGCCGCCATCTGCTACGAGATCATCCTCGGGGAACAGGTACGCGATAACTTCCGGCCGGATACCGACTTCCTGCTGACCATCTCCAACGACGCCTGGTTCGGTAAGTCCATCGGTCCGTGGCAACACTTCCAGATGGCGCGGATGCGCGCCCTGGAGCTGGCCCGCCCACTCCTGCGCAGCACCAACAACGGCATTACTGCGGTGATCGGCCCGCGCGGCGAGATCCAGAAGATGATCCCGCAGTTTACCCGCGAGGTGTTGACCACCACCGTGACGCCCACCAGCGGCTTAACCCCTTACGCCCGCACCGGCAACTGGCCGCTATGGGCGCTGACGGCGCTGTTAGGCTTCGCTGCGCTACTGATGAGCCTGCGTCAGCGTCGCCGATAAGTTTCTCCGCCGGCGACGCCCGTCGCCGGCATTTTTTCTCCCCGCGCCAGCCATCCTGGCACAGTCATTGCTTTATTCTCCCTGGTAGCGCCATCGTCCGACCCAGTGCAACCGGGTTGCACCATAAACGTTCGGCGGTCGCACTATTTTGGTGCAATGGAAGATCTTTGCCTCCCATTGGTGCGGAGCACTTCGCAAAAATAAACAATAAAACAGCAAAATCTTTACATTAAGCCAAACTAAATGCTAACAAACACATACAAATGCGGCACGTGGACGCGTGCCTCGAATAACAACACACACAATCACAATGGGTATCAATAGCGCCGCTGACGCTACGGATAAGGAGTTGGATATGCAATTACGTAAACTGGCCGCCGCAATGCTGGTCATGGGTGTGACCGCCGGTCTGGCACACGCAGAAGATGCCGCCCCGGCGGCAGGCCAGAGCACCCTGGATAAGATCGCCAAAAATGGGGTTATCGTTGTCGGCCATCGTGAATCTTCAGTCCCGTTCTCTTACTACGATAACCAGCAGAAGGTTGTGGGCTACTCTCAGGACTACTCCAACGCCATCGTTGATGCCATCAAGAAAAAGCTGAACAAGCCGGACCTGCAGGTCAAACTGATCCCGGTCACCTCGCAGAACCGTATCCCGCTGCTGCAGAATGGCACCTTTGATTTCGAGTGCGGCTCAACCACCAACAACCTTGAGCGCCAGAAACAGGCGGCCTTCTCCGATACCATCTTCGTAGTCGGCACCCGTCTGCTGGTGAAGAAAGGCGGTCCGATCAAAGATTTCCCGGACCTGAAGGATAAAGCGGTCGTTGTCACCTCCGGAACCACCTCAGAGATCCTGCTGCATAAGCTGAACGATGAGAAAAAAATGAATATGCGCATTATCAGCGCCAAAGATCATGGCGACTCTTTCCGCACCCTGGAAAGCGGACGCGCCGTGGCCTTTATGATGGATGACGCTCTGCTGGCCGGCGAACGCGCCAAGGCGAAGAAACCGGATAACTGGGAAATCGTCGGCACCGCACAGTCGAAAGAAGCCTATGGCTGCATGCTGCGTAAAGACGATCCGTCGTTCAAAGCGCTGGTCGATGAAACCGTTGCTCAGGCCCAGACCTCTGGTGAAGCGGCGAAATGGTTTGATAAATGGTTCAAAAATCCAATTCCGCCGAAAAACCTTAACCTGAACTTCGAACTGTCTGACGACATGAAAGCGCTGTTCAAATCACCTAATGACAAAGCACTGAACTAATTATAACAACCAGGGGCGGGATATCCTGCCCTCCCGATGATTGTCACAGCACGGACAGACTATACGGTGGCTGGTCGTTCCCCAGCCGCCGCGAATACCGAAACAAGCTGGACAACCGTCTTCGAGGGTAGCAATGGCTACCCTTTTTTTTCCAGGAGTCATGTATGTCAATAGACTGGAACTGGGGGATATTCCTGCAACAGGCCCCCTTCGGCAACACTACCTACCTGGGCTGGCTGTGGAGCGGTTTTCAGATAACCGTCGCCCTCTCCATCTCGGCCTGGATCATCGCTTTTCTCGTCGGCTCACTGTTTGGCATTTTACGCACGGTCCCCAATCGCTTCCTCTCGGGCATTGGCACCTGCTATGTCGAACTGTTTCGCAACGTGCCGCTGATCGTGCAGTTCTTTACCTGGTACCTGGTGGTGCCGGAATTCCTGCCGGAAAATATCGGCATGTGGTTTAAATCGGAGCTGGACCCAAACATTCAGTTCTTTGTCTCCTCCATGCTGTGCCTGGGGCTGTTTACCGCCGCCCGCGTCTGCGAGCAGGTACGCGCCGCCATTCAGTCGCTGCCGCGCGGGCAGAAGAACGCCGGTCTGGCGATGGGCCTGACCCTGCCGCAAACCTACCGCTACGTGCTGCTGCCGAACGCCTACCGCGTTATCGTGCCGCCGATGACCTCGGAAATGATGAACCTGGTGAAAAACTCGGCCATCGCCTCCACCATCGGTCTTGCCGATATGGCCGCGCAGGCGGGCAAACTGCTGGACTACTCCGCTCATGCCTGGGAGTCTTTTACGGCCATCACCCTGGCCTACGTCTTCATCAACGCGGTGATTATGCTGATTATGTATGTGGTCGAGCGTAAGGTTCGCCTGCCTGGCAATATGGGAGGCAAATAATGTACGATTTTGACTGGAGTTCGATCGTTCCGTCTATGCCCTATCTGCTGGCAGGGCTGGTGATCACCCTGAAGATTACGGTGATTGCCATCGTGGTCGGTATCGTCTGGGGCACCCTGCTGGCGGTGATGCGCCTGTCCAGCTTTCTGCCGCTGGCCTGGTTTGCTAAAACCTACGTTAACGTATTCCGTTCTATCCCGCTGGTGATGGTCCTGCTGTGGTTCTATCTGATTGTCCCGGGCTTCCTGCAGAACGTGCTGGGGCTGTCGCCGAAAACGGATATTCGCCTGATCTCGGCGATGGTGGCCTTTTCGATGTTCGAAGCCGCCTACTACTCAGAGATTATCCGCGCCGGCATCCAGAGCATCTCCCGCGGCCAGTCCGGCGCCGCGTTGGCGCTGGGGATGACCCACTGGCAGTCAATGCGGCTGGTGATCCTGCCGCAGGCCTTCCGCGCCATGGTGCCGCTGCTGCTTACCCAGGGGATCGTCCTGTTCCAGGATACCTCGCTGGTGTATGTATTGAGCCTCGCCGACTTCTTCCGTACCGCCTCCACCATTGGTGAGCGCGACGGAACCCAGGTCGAAATGATCCTGTTCGCGGGCGGCGTCTATTTTGTGATTAGCCTCAGCGCCTCGCTGTTGGTCAGCTGGTTGAAGAAAAGGACTGTGTAATGATTACCCTGAAAAACGTTTCAAAATGGTATGGTCACTTTCAGGTGCTGACCGATTGCTCCACGGAAGTGAAAAAAGGTGAAGTCGTGGTGGTCTGCGGGCCGTCAGGCTCCGGTAAATCCACGCTGATTAAAACCGTAAACGGCCTTGAGCCTGTGCAACAGGGGCAGATTATCGTCGACGGCACCGTGGTTAACGATAAAAAGACCAACCTGGCTAAACTGCGCTCGCACGTCGGAATGGTCTTTCAGCATTTTGAACTGTTCCCTCATCTGTCGATTATCGACAACCTGACGCTGGCGCAGGTCAAAGTGCTTAACCGCGATAAAGCATCAGCGCGCAAGAAAGGCCTCAAATTGCTGGAGCGCGTTGGCCTGGCGGCGCATGCGGAAAAATATCCGGCGCAGCTCTCCGGTGGTCAGCAGCAGCGCGTGGCCATTGCCCGTGCCCTGTGTATGGACCCGATCGCTATGCTGTTTGATGAGCCCACCTCAGCGCTTGACCCGGAGATGATTAACGAGGTGCTGGACGTCATGGTCGAACTGGCCAACGAGGGGATGACCATGATGGTCGTGACCCATGAAATGGGTTTTGCCCGCAAGGTGGCGAACCGGGTGATCTTTATGGATGAAGGAAAGATTGTCGAAGATGCCGATAAAGAAGCCTTCTTTGCCAATCCGCAATCCGATCGCGCCAAAGATTTCCTCGCCAAAATTCTGCATTAATCGTTATTCGCTGCGCATACCGCCCGGTATGCGCAGCTTATCTTTCCCGCCATATTATTCTTCAATATTATTTATGCGGCCGGTTATCGCTACTATCATTTACGTACCAAATAAACCTTAGCGATAAAAGCTGAACTTATTTATTAAATCGATCAATTCATAAAGAATTCACTAATGAATTCGTGGATCTGCTTCACTACCGCCGCTAGCATATAACGCCTCGTAACAGGTTCGTCGCACGATTATTTTATTAATTGAATATAATATTCTTGCCTGACCTCGCCTGCGCGAAATAAAGGCCATCAATATTCTCTGCCGCACGCAGAATAACGGATGCGCCACCGAACCAATGAAACAAATGGATATTGCTTCATGTTAATTCGATCTCGCACGCTCACCGGGCTACTGTTTATCACGCTGGCGGGCACCTCAGCCGCCGGGGCCGCACAGTTGACCACCTCGGCTCACCAGACGGAACAGGATAAAGCCCGCCAGGAGGCGCTGGCGCCACAGCAACAGGACTTTCAGTCTTCACAACAGCGCGTGGCGCCGCAGGGTATCCCTTTCCCTGAGGAAACGCATTGTAAATTGATCAACCGGGTCGATATCGACTCCGATAACCAGGCGCTCACCCGGAAATTACTGGCGAAAACCGCGCAGCAGGCGCAGGGCCGCTGCCTCGGCAGCGAAGGTATTCGCCTGCTGGCCTATACCTTGCAAAACGAGCTGATTGCGCAAGGCTACATCACCTCCCTGATTGATGTGCCCTCCCAGTCGCTGGAGCAGGGCATGCTCAGGTTGACGCTGCACTATGGCAAAGTGGGCGCTATCGGCTATGCCGACGGCTCGGACACCACCCGCCTGTGGAATTCACTGCCAACCTCTTCCGGCACAATCCTGCGCTTAAGCGATCTTGAGCAGGGGATGGCCAATATGCAGCGTCTGCCCGGCGCTACGGCGCACATGAAACTGCTGCCAGGCCAGCACGAGGGAGAAAGCGATATCCAGATTGCCCGCAGCCTGGCGAAAAAATGGCAGCTTGGCGCCTGGCTTGACGACGCCGGCAGCAAAGCCAGCGGCCGCTACCAGGCCGGCGGCGCCCTCTATCTCTATGACCTGACCACCCTCAACGATATCCTGTACCTTTCCGGCGGGGGCGATATTGAATTCAATCAGCATAACGACGGCAACCACAACGGCAGCCTGTATTACTCCATCCCCTTCGGCTACTGGACACTAAGCGCCTACGGGGCATACAGCCAGTATCGCCAGCAGTTTAACGGCAACTGGTCGACGATGGATTATAAGAGTAAAAATCGCTACTACAGCGCCACGCTGAGTCGTCTGCTCTCCCACACCCGGCAGCAAAAAACCACCGCCGACCTGCGGATCGCCAAGAGTACCTCGCATTATTACTTTGGCGGCAGTGAGCTACTGGTGATGCGCAAGCAGAACCCCTCATGGGAATTCACCCTCAACCACCAGCACTACTTTAACAAAAAGATTGTTGATGCCAGCATCGGCATCCAGCGCAGCCTGCCGTGGCTCAGCTCAACGCCAACGCCGGAGGAAAAGGCCGGGTTATACAGCCCGCTGTCACGGATCGTGCATGGTAATCTGCAGGCGCTAATGAAATTTGACGCCACCGGCGACAAATTTACCTGGGCTCCCCGCTTGAGCGCCCAGTTCAGCCCGGACAAACTCGCTTCCGATAATAAATTCAATATTGGTAGTCGCTGGAGCGTGCGCGGTTTTGACGGTGAAAACAGCCTGTCCGGCAATCAGGGATGGTACTGGCGCAACGATTTTATCTGGGATCTACCCACCCACGAGCGGCAATTCTATCTGGGCGCGGATGTGGGTCGCCTTATTGGTGCCGATCTGTATCAAAAAGGCAAAGTCCTTTCCGGCGCCGTCAGCGGCCTGCGCGGACAATTATGGTCAACGCAATACGATCTGTTTATTAGCACCCCGCTCAGTAAACCGGATACGTTTCATAGCGACGCCCTGAATATGGGCTTTTCATTACAGTGGAGGTATTAATTCAATCATTATCGACCCTTTCAGCTACGTTGTTTATTAATCTTAATTTAAAGGAATAAATAAAATGTTTAAGTTTAAAGCTTCTTATGTTGCGCTGGCGGCAGTATTAACCTCGTCGGTGGTTTATGCCGACCCGACCAGCTATACGCATTCGTCCGGCGCCACGGTTATTGATATTGAAAAGCCGAACGCCGCCGGCGTCTCCCATAACCTGTACCGCGACTTCAACGTCGGTACTAATGGCACCGTCCTTAATAACAGCGGCGAGGATGTCAGCCACGGTACGTTGGGCAATATTGCCCGCAACAACAACCTGACCGCCGGCAGCGCCTCGGTGATTTTGAACGAGGTGACCTCCAAAAACGCCAGTAGCCTGAAGGGCTTTATCGAAGTTAACGGTCAGAAAGCGGACGTGGTGATCGCCAACCCGAACGGCATCACCTGCTCCGGCTGTAGCTTTGTCAATACCAACAAGGCCATCCTGACCACCGGTAAAGTCAACATGACCAGCGACGGCGCCATCGGCAGCTATACCGTAACGGGCGGCACCCTCACCATCGGCGAAAATGGCATGAACGCCGCTAACGGCTACGCGGTTCTGCTCGCCGACGCGATTAAGATTAACGGTAAAGTACAGGCCAATAATGCCCTGGTCAGCGCAGGTCGCTTCACCATGGATAACAGCTCTGGCGCGATAACCTCTGCAGGTAAACAAGCGACGCTTATCGAAATGACGATCAACCCGCAGTACAGCATCGACGTCAGCAGCCTTGGCGGCATCACCGCCAACAGCATCAGCATGGTCGGCAATAACATCGGCTTTGGCGTACGTAACCAGGGCTCCATTGTCGCCAATAGCACGCTGCAGCTCACCAGCAACGGTAACCTGCTAAATAAAGGGACGATAAAAGGCAACGGTCTGCTGAGCCAGGTTTCCACCGCCACGGGTATCACCAATAACGGCAGCATCGCTGGCGCCTATTATTTAATGCTTTCCAGCGGCGACTATATCGTCAACGTCGGCTCCCTCACCGGCGGCCAGCTGATTGCCTCCGCCAACGGCAATATCACTAACGGCGACTCAGGCACAATGACCGGCACCAGCGGACTTAGCCTGACCAGCGGCGGGAAAATCCGCAATGAGGCCAAAGCGTCCCTGCTGTCGAATAACCAGATTGCCGCCACGGCAATCGGTGATTTCCTCAATGAAGGCAAAATCAGCGCCAAAAACACCAGCCTGACGTTTGTTGGCAGCAGCTTTAAGAATACCGGCAACATTAATTCTACCGGCCAAACCACCGTTCAGTCCCTTAAGCAGGATGGCAGCACCAATACGGGCGAGATCTATAACCTCGGCAATATCACCGGCGAAAATATCAATCTGCAGACCAACGGCACGCTGGCGCAAAGCACCAGCGGTCGCATGGAGGCCACCAATGCCATTACCGCTCACAGCTACTGGCTGAATCAAAATGGTTATATGAAAGCGGCCGATATCACCACCCATCATGCTGTGGTGAATAACACCGGTACTATCACAGCGGGTAATATTGCCCTGACTTCCACTGGAAACATCGTTAATGAGGGCACCTTCTCCAGCACAGGCGACATGCTGCTGGATGCCCGAAATAATAGCACTATCAGCAATTACTCGTTGATTAAAGCGGGTGGTACGCTGACGATGAACGCGAAAAAGGTCATCAACAGCGGTCGTGGCTGCGGCTGGTTAGGGTTTAACACTTGTGACGTCGGCACCTTGAGCGCGAACAAGTTGATTCTCAACTCCTCGCACAGCTATGCCAGCAACATGGGTGGCTATCAGTATTTCAAGAGTACCGAAATCAACACCGTGAAATAAGACAAACCACGATGCGCGCAGCCTCGCGCATCGTTTTTCGCACCGCTTAGGGTTCGAAGGGCCGACGCTGGAACTGATCGTGGCCACACTTCGGACAGCGCGGCAGCACGTCCGGGGTATACACTGCCAGGTGATAGTGGCACTTCTCGCAGACCAGATTGCCCAGGCCGACCACCTCACCGCTGTGGTACACGCCGTGGTGATTCAGATCCTGAAAGACTTCGCGCCACTCGAGCTGCGTTTTGTCGGTGATATCAGCCAGTTCCTGCCACAGGCTCTCTTTGATCACCCGCATAAACACGCTGTCGCTCTCGTCTTCATGACTCTCTTCGTAGCTGCGGGCAAACTCCTCGAGATCGCGTTTTACTGCCGCAATCACCGACTCGATCTCGCTCTGCGTGAGATCGCCGGCGCGGGCGATTTTTTCCCGCGCCTGTGTCACCAGCGCGTCGATATCGCGCTCTCCATGGCGGAGCCGTTCGCTGAGCGAGGAGACCAGTTCACGGTAATATTGAGCAACCTTGTTCATCATTTCGCCTCCGGTGTGGTTAACGTCTTCTGATAATAGACCTTATTCCTCTCCCGCTGTGTCTGACAAGCCACAGAGTCGCGAAATAATCAGCGCGGCTTTTGCCGATGTTAATGTGCGAAAGGCTGTTTTGACGGGGGCGTTTGGGCTATGCTATGCCGATCTGAAATAACACATCCATTGGCTACATTTTGTAGCTGTATTGAAAACAGGACCACTGGCTGCCATGCAAGAGCAATACCGCCCGGAAGAGATAGAATCGAAAGTCCAGCTTCACTGGGACGAAAATCGTACATTTGAAGTAACTGAAGACGAGAGCAAAGAGAAGTATTACTGCCTGTCGATGCTTCCTTATCCTTCTGGTCGACTACACATGGGTCACGTGCGTAACTACACCATCGGCGACGTGATTGCCCGCTACCAGCGTATGCTGGGCAAAAACGTCCTGCAGCCGATTGGCTGGGATGCGTTTGGTCTGCCGGCGGAAGGCGCGGCAGTGAAAAACAACACCGCGCCAGCACCGTGGACCTACGACAACATCGCCTACATGAAAAACCAGCTCAAAATGCTGGGTTTTGGCTATGACTGGAGCCGCGAGCTGGCGACCTGCACCCCGGAATACTACCGCTGGGAGCAGAAGTTCTTCACCGAGCTGTACAAAAAAGGGCTGGTATACAAGAAAACCTCCGCGGTGAACTGGTGCCCGAACGACCAGACCGTACTGGCCAACGAACAGGTTATCGACGGCTGCTGCTGGCGCTGCGATACCAAAGTCGAGCGTAAAGAGATCCCGCAGTGGTTTATTAAAATCACCGCCTACGCCGATGAACTGCTGAACGATCTGGATAAACTGGATCACTGGCCAGACACCGTGAAGACCATGCAGCGCAACTGGATCGGCCGTTCAGAAGGGGTGGAAATCTCCTTTGACGTCAATAACTACGCCGATAAGCTGACCGTCTACACCACCCGTCCGGACACCTTTATGGGCTGTACCTACCTGGCTGTCGCGGCGGGTCACCCGCTGGCGCAGCAGGCTGCAGCGAACAATCCGGCGCTGGCTGCCTTTATCGACGAATGCCGTAATACCAAAGTGGCCGAAGCCGACATGGCGACGATGGAGAAAAAAGGCGTCGATACCGGGTTTAAAGCCATTCACCCGCTGACCGGCGAAGAAATTCCTGTCTGGGCGGCAAACTTCGTGCTGATGGAATATGGCACCGGCGCGGTCATGGCCGTTCCGGGTCACGACCAGCGTGACTATGAGTTCGCCAGCAAGTACGGTCTGAACATCAAGCCGGTTATCCTCGCCGCTGACGGCAGCGAGCCGGATCTCTCCGCGCAGGCGCTGACCGAGAAAGGCGTCCTGTTTAACTCCGGCGAGTTCAGCGGCCTCGATTATGAAGCCGGCTTCAACGCCATTGCCGACAAACTGGCAGCCATGGGCGTAGGCGAGCGTAAAATTAACTACCGTCTGCGTGACTGGGGTGTGTCCCGTCAACGCTACTGGGGTGCGCCGATCCCGATGGTGACCCTGGAAGATGGCACCGTGCTGCCGACCCCGGAAGATCAACTGCCGGTGATCCTGCCGGAAGATGTGGTCATGGACGGCATCACCAGCCCGATCAAAGCCGATCCTGAATGGGCGAAGACCACCGTTAACGGTCAGCCGGCGCTGCGTGAAACCGACACCTTTGACACCTTTATGGAATCCTCCTGGTACTATGCGCGCTACACCTGCCCGCAGTATCAGGAAGGGATGCTGGATTCGAAAGCGGCCAACTACTGGCTGCCGGTAGATATCTACATCGGCGGTATCGAACACGCCATCATGCACCTGCTCTACTTCCGCTTCTTCCACAAGCTGATGCGCGACGCGGGCATGGTCAACTCCGATGAGCCGGCGAAGCAGCTGCTGTGCCAGGGCATGGTGCTGGCTGACGCCTTCTACTATGTAGGCGAAAACGGCGAACGTAACTGGGTTTCCCCGGTTGACGCCATCGTTGAGCGCGACGAAAAAGGCCGCATCGTGAAAGCGAAAGACGCGGCAGGCCATGAGCTGGTGTACACCGGCATGAGCAAGATGTCCAAGTCGAAAAACAACGGCATCGACCCGCAGGTGATGGTTGAGCGTTATGGCGCGGATACCGTGCGTCTGTTCATGATGTTTGCGTCCCCGGCGGATATGACCCTCGAGTGGCAGGAATCTGGCGTTGAAGGGGCTAACCGCTTCCTGAAACGCGTCTGGAAACTGGTCTACGAGCACACCACCAAAGGGGACGTTGCGGCACTGAACGTGGCGGCGCTGAGTGAAGATCAGAAAGCGCTGCGTCGCGATATTCACAAAACGATCGCCAAAGTGACCGATGACATCGGCCGTCGTCAGACCTTCAACACCGCCATCGCGGCGATCATGGAGCTGATGAACAAGCTGGCGAAAGCGCCGCAGGAAGACGAACAGGATCGTGCCCTGATGCAGGAAGCGCTGCTGGCGGTGGTGCGTATGCTGAACCCGTTCACCCCGCACGCCAGCTTCACACTGTGGCGCGAGCTGAACGGCGAAGGCGATATCGACAACGCACCGTGGCCGGTGGCGGATGAAAGCGCGATGGTGGAAGACAGCACCCTCGTCGTCGTCCAGGTCAATGGCAAAGTTCGTGGTAAAATTACCGTTGCGGTAGATGCAACTGAAGAGCAGGTCCGCGAGCGTGCCGGCCAGGAGCATCTGGTCGCGAAATATCTCGACGGTAAAACCGTGCGTAAAGTGATTTACGTTCCGGGTAAACTGCTCAATCTGGTCGTTGGCTAAGCGCGGGAGGAAGCGTGCGATATCTGGTAACAATGTTGTTATCCCTGGCGGTGCTTGTCACCGCCGGCTGTGGCTGGCATCTGCGTAGCACTACGAAGGTGCCCACCACCATGAAAACCATGATTCTTCAGTCGAGCGATCCGAACGGACCGTTAAGTCGCGCGGTACGTAATCAGCTGCGTCTTAATGGCGTGGACCTGATCGACGCCAGCACGCTGCGTAAAGATGTTCCTTCTCTGCGCCTCGATGGTTCGTCGATTCAGAAAGATACCGCCTCGGTGTTCCAGGATGGTCGTACCGCGGAATATCAGATGGTCATGACCGTTCATGCCAGCGTCCTGATCCCGGGTCACGATATCTATCCGATTACCACCAAGGTCTATCGTTCGTTCTTCGATAACCCGCAGGCGGCGTTAGCGAAAGACGCCGAGCAGGATATGATTATCCAGGAAATGTACGACAAAGCGGCGGAACAGCTGATTCGTAAGCTGCCGAGCGTGCAGGTTGCAGATGTTGAAGCAACCCAGCAGGAAGAGAAACCGGTCGCCGGCAGCACGGCACCGGCTTCCTCGGGTAACCGCGTCTCCACCACTCTGGGTCAATGATGATTCGGTTGTACCCGGAACAACTCCGCGCGCAGCTCACTGAAGGGCTGCGCGCGGCCTATCTGCTGCTTGGCAACGATCCCCTGCTGTTGCAGGAAAGCCAGGACGCCATTCGCGAAGCCGCTGCCGCCCAGGGCTTTACCGAGCACCACACCTTCACCATCGATAACAGTACCGACTGGCAGGCGATTTTCGCGTTAAGCCAGGCGTTGAGTCTGTTCTCCAGCCGGCAAACGCTGCTGCTAATCCTGCCGGAAAACGGCCCTAACGCGGCGATCAACGAACAGCTGGCGACCCTGATCGGCCTGCTGCACGACGACCTGCTGCTGATAGTTCGCGGGAATAAGCTGACCAAAGCCCAGGAGAATGCCGCGTGGCTTACCGCCCTGGCGCAGCGGGCCGTCCAGGTCAGTTGCCAGACGCCGGAATACGCGCAGCTGCCGCGCTGGCTGGCCGCCCGGGCCAAACAGCATCAGCTGCAGCTCGACGACGCGGCCAGTCAGCTGCTGTGCTACTGTTACGAAGGTAATCTGCTGGCGCTGGCGCAGGCGCTGGAGCGTCTGGCGCTGCTCTGGCCGGACGGTAAGCTGACCCTGCCCCGGGTTGAGCAGGCGGTAAACGATGCCGCCCACTTTACCCCTTACCATTGGGTCGATGCGCTACTGGCAGGCAAAAGCAAGCGCGTGCTGCATGTTCTGCAACAGCTCCGCCTTGAAGGCTGCGAGCCGGCGATCCTGCTGCGTACGCTACAGCGGGAGCTGCTGCTGCTGGTCACGCTCAAACGCCAGTCGACGCACACGCCGCTGCGCTCGCTGTTTGATAAACATCGGGTCTGGCAAAACCGCCGTCAGCTGCTCAGCGATGCCCTCGCCCGACTGAGCGGGGAACAGTTGCGCCAGGCGGTGACCCTCCTGACCCGCGCGGAACTGACCTTTAAACAGGATTACGGGCACGACGTCTGGCCCGAACTGGAAAGTCTTTCGTTGTTGCTCTGCCACAAAGCCCTGGCGGACGTTTTTATTGATGGTTGATATGACTCAGTTACAGGCAATCTATGGCGGCACCTTCGATCCGGTGCATTATGGTCACCTCAAGCCGGTCGAGATCCTGGCGAATCAGATTGGCCTGAGCAAGGTCATCATCATGCCTAACAACGTCCCGCCGCACCGTCCCCAGCCGGAAGCCACCAGCGCCCAGCGCGTGCATATGCTGAAGCTGGCGATTGCCGATAAGCCGCTGTTCACGCTCGACGAACGCGAACTGCAGCGTGACACCCCCTCCTGGACAGCAGACACGCTGCAGGCATGGCGCCAGGAGCAGGGGGCAGAAAAACCGCTGGCGTTTATCATCGGCCAGGATTCGCTGCTCACCTTCCCCACCTGGCACCGCTATGAAACCATCCTTGATAACGTTCATCTGATCGTCTGCCGCCGCCCGGGTTACCCGCTGACCATGGCGCACGACGCTGATCAGCAGTGGCTGGACCGTCACTTAACCCACGACGTAGAGCGCCTGCATAACCGCCCCGCCGGGGCCATCTACCTGGCGGAAACGCCGTGGTTCGATATCTCGGCGACGATTATCCGCCAGCGCCTCGAGCGCGGGGAATCCTGCGCCGAGATGCTGCCGGCCACCGTGCTGGACTACATCCGCGAGCAGGGACTCTATTGCTGACCCCGGACTGGGCCTAATGCTAAAAAAGCGCTATCGTAGCGCCACGTCTCCACCGCCTGTCTGAGCATCATCATGAAATTATGGTTAGTTCGCCACGGCGAAACCGAAGCCAACGTTGCCGGGTTATACAGCGGCCACGCCCCCACTCCTCTGACGCCGCGCGGCGTCGCCCAGGCGCGAGCGCTCGGCGAACGGCTGCGGGCAGTACCTTTCGACAAAGTCATCTGTAGCGAGCTGGCGAGAACCGGGACAACGGCCGATCTGCTGCTTGGCGATCGCCATATCCCGCGTGAGTGCCATGCCACGCTCAATGAAATGTTTTTCGGCGACTGGGAGATGCGTCATCATCGCGACCTTCAGCGAGAGGATGCGGAAAACTATGCCGCGTGGTGTGCTGACTGGCAGCACGCGGCCCCCACCAATGGCGAAAGCTTTCAGAATTTTGCCCGCCGCGTCAGCGAATTCACCACAACGCTGGCCGACTGCCGCCATCTTGACCACCTGCTGATTGTCGGCCATCAGGGCGTCCTGAGCCTGCTGACGGCCCTGCTGTTGCAGATGCCCGCGGCGGCGATGTGGCATTTCCCGATTGCCCATGGCGCCTGGAGCCTCCTCGATATGCGCGACGATTTCACCACCCTGCGCGTATTAAATAGCCAGGCCGTCTGGCAGCCGCAAGAAGAATTCCCGCCAGACCATTGACAGGCCACAGCAGGCTGCTATTCTCCGCTGCCGGGCAGCATCCGCCACAGCATGTTTGCAGAAATTGTTTTACAAAAATGGCGATGCAATCCGCGGCGAGGGATGGGATGATACCCCGCCACGAACGCCTGCCGACAGACATTTCACCCGACTTTTTCATCAGTTCAGGTATACTGTCAGGCTCTTTATCATTATCAATCTTCATGCACCCAGGGGGAACACTTGCAGGGTAAAGCACTCCAGGATTTTGTTATCGACAAAATTGATGACCTGAAAGGTCAGGACATCGTCGCCATTGATGTACATGGCAAATCCAGCATCACCGATTGCATGATTATCTGCACCGGCACCTCTACCCGTCACGTGATGTCCATCGCCGACCACGTGGTTCAGGAATCCCGCGCCGCCGGCATGCTGCCGCTGGGCGTTGAAGGGGAAGCCGCCGCCGACTGGATCGTCGTCGACCTCGGCGACGTGATGGTTCACGTCATGCAGGAAGAGAGCCGTCGTCTGTACGAGCTGGAAAAACTCTGGAGTTAATGCGTGAAGTTGCAGCTGGTGGCCGTTGGCACCAAAATGCCGGACTGGGTACAGACCGGCTTTAGCGAGTATCTGCGCCGTTTTCCCAAAGATATGCCGTTTGAACTGGTGGAAATCCCCGCCGGTAAACGCGGCAAGAACGCCGATATCAAGCGCATCCTCGAAAAAGAGGGCGAGATGATGTTGGCCGCTGCCGGTAAGAACCGTATCGTGACCCTGGATATTCCGGGAAAACCATGGGATACGCCGCAGCTGGCACGCGAACTGGAACGCTGGAAACAGGACGGGCGCGACGTCAGTTTGCTGGTAGGCGGCCCGGAAGGCCTCTCTCCAGCCTGTAAAGCAGCGGCGGAACAGAGTTGGTCGCTCTCCACCCTCACCTTACCTCACCCGCTGGTGCGCGTACTGGTGGCCGAGAGTCTGTATCGGGCGTGGAGCATAACCACCAACCACCCGTACCACCGTGAGTAATGATGATCAGGGTAGACTAAGCAGCGAATGAAATTACAGAATTCTTTCCGCGACTATACGGCTGAATCCTCGCTGTTCGTGCGCCGGGCGCTGGTCGCTTTTTTGGGGATTTTGCTGCTTACCGGCGTTCTGGTCGCCAACCTGTACAATGTGCAAATCGTTCGCTTCAATGACTATCAGACGCGTTCGAACGAAAACCGCATCAAGCTGGTACCGATCCCGCCGAGCCGCGGCATTATTTACGATCGCAACGGCACCCCGCTGGCGCTTAACCGCACCATTTATCAGCTGGAGATGATGCCGGAGAAAGTCGATAACGTGCAGCAGACGCTGGATGCGCTGCGTGACGTCGTCGATTTAACCGACGATGATATCGCCGGCTTCAAAAAGGAGCGCGCACGCTCCCATCGCTTTACCTCGATTCCGGTAAAGGTCAACCTCAGTGAAGTGCAGGTTGCCCGCTTTGCCGTCAACCAGTACCGCTTTCCCGGCGTGGAAGTCAAAGGCTACAAGCGTCGTTATTATCCCTATAACTCGGCGCTGACGCACGTCATTGGCTACGTCTCAAAAATTAACGATAAAGACGTCGACCGCCTCGACAAAGAAGGCAAGCTGGCTAACTACGCCTCAACCCACGACATCGGTAAGCTGGGTATTGAGCGTTATTATGAGGATGTCCTGCACGGTCAGACCGGCTACGAAGAGGTTGAAGTGAACAACCGCGGCCGCGTCATTCGACAACTGAAAGAGGTGCCGCCGCAGGCCGGACGCGATATCTACCTCACTCTCGATCTCAAGCTGCAGCAGTATATCGAAACCCTGCTGGCCGGTAGCCGTGCCGCCGTGGTGGTCACCGATCCGCGTACCGGCGCCGTTCTGGCGCTGGTATCTACGCCAAGCTATGACCCGAACCTGTTCGTCGACGGCATCTCCAGTAAAGATTACTCCGGTCTGCTCAACGATCCGAACACGCCGCTGGTCAACCGCGCGACGCAGGGGGTCTACCCGCCGGCGTCAACGGTAAAACCGTACGTCGCCGTCTCGGCGCTGAGCGCCGGGGTGATCACCCGCAATACCAGCCTGTTCGACCCAGGCTGGTGGCAGCTGCCTGGCTCCGATAAACGCTATCGTGACTGGAAAAAATGGGGCCACGGCCACCTGAACGTCACCAAAGCGCTGGAGGAGTCTGCGGATACCTATTTCTATCAGGTCGCCTATGACATGGGCATCGATCGCCTCTCTGAGTGGATGAGCAAGTTTGGCTACGGCCACTACACCGGTATCGACCTTTCTGAAGAGCGCTCGGGCAACATGCCAACCCGCGAATGGAAGCTCAAGCGCTTCAAGAAACCCTGGTACCAGGGGGACACCATTCCGGTGGGCATCGGTCAGGGGTACTGGACTGCCACCCCCATCCAGATGAACAAGGCGCTGATGATCCTGATTAACGACGGGGTGGTGAAAGTGCCGCACCTGCTGCAAAGCACCGTGGAAGACGGCAAGCCCGTTCCGTGGGTTCAGCCGCATGAGCCGCCGGTGGGCGACATCCATTCCGGCTACTGGGAAATCGCCAAAGACGGCATGTTCGGCGTGGCCAACCGCGGCAACGGCACCGCGCACAAATATTTCGCCAGCGCGCCGTATAAGATCGCGGCCAAGTCCGGTACCGCCCAGGTGTTCGGCCTGAAGGCCAACGAAACCTATAACGCGCACCGCATCTCTGAACGTCTGCGCGACCATAAACTGATGACGGCGTTTGCGCCTTATAACAACCCTCAGGTTGCCGTGGCGATGATCCTGGAAAACGGCGGCGCCGGCCCGGCGGTCGGCACCATTATGCGCCAAATCCTCGATCACATTATGCTGGGCGATAACAACACCACGCTGCCAAGCGAAAACCCGGCGGTCACCGCAGGGGAGGATCAATAATGACGGATAATCCGAACAAAAAATCGCTGTGGGATAAAATCCATCTTGACCCCACCATGCTGCTGATCCTGCTGGCGCTACTGACCTATAGTGCGCTGGTTATCTGGAGCGCCAGCGGTCAGGACGTCGGCATGATGGAACGTAAAATCGGCCAGATCGCCATGGGCGTGGTGATCATGATCGTCATGGCGCAGATCCCACCGCGGGTCTATGAAGGCTGGGCGCCCTATCTTTATATTTTCTGTATTATTCTGCTGGTGGCCGTTGATGCTTTCGGCGCTATCTCCAAAGGGGCGCAGCGCTGGCTGGATCTCGGTATCGTCCGCTTTCAGCCGTCGGAGATAGCGAAAATCGCCGTGCCGCTGATGGTCGCGCGCTTTATTAACCGCGACGTCTGTCCGCCGTCGCTGAAGAACACCGCGATTGCGCTGGTGCTGATCTTCCTGCCGACCCTGCTGGTGGCAGCGCAGCCCGACCTCGGCACCTCGATTCTGATCGCCCTCTCCGGGCTGTTTGTGCTGTTCCTTTCCGGTCTAAGCTGGCGTCTTATCGGGATCGCCGTGGTGCTGGTCGCCGCCTTTATTCCGATCCTGTGGTTCTTCCTGATGCATGACTATCAGCGCCAGCGCGTGATGATGCTCCTCGACCCGGAAACTGACCCGCTGGGCGCCGGCTATCACATTATTCAGTCTAAAATTGCCATTGGCTCCGGCGGTCTGCGCGGCAAAGGCTGGCTGCACGGCACGCAGTCGCAGCTGGAGTTCCTGCCGGAACGCCACACCGACTTTATCTTCGCCGTGCTGGCCGAAGAGCTGGGGCTGATTGGTGTGCTGATCCTGCTGGCGCTCTATATTCTACTGATCATGCGCGGGCTGTGGATCGCCGCCCAGGCGCAAACCACCTTTGGCCGGGTCATGGCCGGTGGTTTAATGTTGATTTTATTCGTTTATGTCTTCGTAAATATTGGTATGGTGAGTGGTATTTTACCGGTGGTGGGCGTACCGTTGCCGCTGGTGAGCTACGGGGGCTCCGCCCTGATCGTATTGATGGCCGGGTTTGGTATCGTGATGTCGATCCATACCCACAGAAAAATGTTGTCGAAAAGCGTTTAAAGGGGTTTGCAATGCGTAAGCAATGGCTGGGGATCTGCATAGCAGCGGGGCTGCTGGCGGCATGTTCGAGTGATGACGTGCAACAAAAAACGGTCAGTACTCCACAGCCGGCCGTCTGTAATGGCCCGACGGTTGAGATCAGCGGCGCCGATCCGCAGTATGAAACGCCGAACGCCACGGCGAATCAGGATTATGAGCGCGACGGTAAAAGCTATAAAATCGTTCAGGATCCGGCCAACTTTACGCAGGCTGGTTTTGCGGCGATCTATGACGCGGAACCTAACAGTAACCTGACCGCCAGCGGCGAAACCTTCGATCCGACCCAGTTGACCGCGGCGCACCCCACGCTGCCAATCCCGAGCTATGCGCGGATCACCAACCTCGCTAACGGCCGCATGATCGTCGTGCGGATTAACGATCGCGGCCCGTATGGTAACGATCGCGTTATCTCGCTCTCCCGTGCGTCTGCTGACCGTCTGAACACCTCGAACAACACCAAGGTGCGTATCGACCCCATCATCGTTGCGCCTGACGGTTCGCTTTCCGGTCCGGGAATGGCCTGCACCACCGTCGCCAAACAGACGTACGCCCTGCCCGCCCGACCGAATCTGGACGGCGGTGACGCCACAGGTATGAACCAGCCTGCGCCTGCCGACGTTCGCCCGATCAGCAACAGCACGCTGAAGCCGGAAGACAGCGTCGGCGCGCCGGTGAACAGCGGCGGTTTCCTCGGCGCCCCGACGCCGCTGAACAGCGGCGTGCTGGAGAGTAGCGAGCCGGCAGCCACGACCGCCGCCACTGCGGCCCCTGCTGCTGCCGTCGCGACGCAAACGGCTCCCGTCACCGCGCCAGGCTCCATCCAGGGTAGCGTAGCGGCGACAGCGGCCACTGCCGCGACCGCCAGCGCCGTTGCCGCCTCCTCTACCGCCACCTCCAGCGCCAGCGGTAATTTTGTCGTCCAGGTTGGCGCAGTGAGCGACCAGGCGCGGGCGCAGCAGTATCAGCAGCGCCTGAGCCAGCAGTTCTCGGTGCCAGGCCGGGTCACGCAAAACGGCGCGGTATGGCGTATTCAGCTGGGCCCGTTTGCTGATAAGGCGCAGGCCAGCGCCGTTCAGCAGCGCCTGCAAAGCGAAGCGCAGCTGCAGTCCTTTATTACTCGCGCCAACTAAACGCCGCGGGCAGCCCGTTCACCTTGCGCATGTAAAAGTCATTAACAAACTCATGCGCAATGTCGGATGCTGGCCCGCAGAGCATTTGCTATAGTAAGGCACTTTTTTTAACTCCATCACGGATGCCGTTGTTCTGACCATGAAGACCTCTTTCACCGCTCGTTTACTCATCACGGCGCTCTCCGTTGCAGCGCTCTCCTCCGCTGCCCGCGCCGATGACCTGAATATCAAAACGATGATCCCAGGCGCCCCGCAGATTGACGCCGAATCCTGGGTGCTTATTGATTACAACTCCGGCAAAGTGCTGGCGGAAAATAACGCCGACTCCCGTCGCGACCCGGCCAGTCTGACCAAAATGATGACCAGCTATGTCATCGGTCAGGCGATGAAAGCGGGTAAATTCAAAGAGTCCGATCTGGTCACTGTCGGCAACGATGCCTGGGCCACCGGCAACCCGGTTTTCAAAGGCTCTTCTCTGATGTTCCTCAAGCCGGGGATGCAGGTTCCGGTTTCGCAGCTGATCCGGGGTATCAACCTGCAGTCGGGTAACGATGCCTGCGTGGCCATGGCCGACTATGTTGCCGGTAGCCAGGACGCCTTCGTCAGCCTGATGAACAACTATGTTAACGCCCTGGGCCTGAAAAACACCCATTTCCAGACCGTTCACGGCCTCGATGCTGACGGACAGTACAGTTCCGCGCGCGACATGGCGCTGATTGGCCAGGCGCTGATCCGCGATGTGCCGAACGAGTACTCTATCTATCGTGAGAAAGAGTTCACTTTCAACGGCATCCGCCAGCTGAACCGTAACGGCCTGCTGTGGGATAACAGCCTGAACGTCGACGGCATCAAAACGGGTCATACCGACAAAGCGGGCTACAACCTCGTCGCCTCTGCCACCGAAGGCCAGATGCGTCTTATCTCGGCGGTGATGGGCGGACGTACTTTCAAAGGTCGTGAGTCGGAAAGCAAAAAACTGCTGACCTGGGGCTTCCGCTTCTTTGAAACCGTCAACCCGATCAAAGCCGGCAAAGAGTTTGCTTCCGAACCGGCCTGGTTCGGTGACAGCGATCGCGCCTCGCTGGGGGTGGATAAAGATGTCTACCTGACCATCCCGCGTGGCCGGATGAAAGATCTGAAAGCCAGCTATGTGCTGAATAACACTGAACTGCACGCCCCGCTGCAGAAAAACCAGGTGGTCGGCACCATCAACTTCCAGTTGGATGGTAAAACTATCGATCAGCGCCCGCTGGTGGTGCTGCAGGAAATCCCGGAAGGGAATTTCTTTGGCAAAATTATTGATTACATTAAGTTAATGTTCCACCACTGGTTTGGTTAAAAATCGAACACTTGAAAGTGTGATTTCCATCCCCATATACTATTTATCCAAGTAACCTGATAACTCCCGCCCTTGGTGGGAGTTATTATTTTGTCGTAACACCGGAGCTGACATGAAAACCAAACTTAACGAACTGCTGGAATTCCCTACCCCCTTTACTTACAAAGTAATGGGACAGGCGTTGCCGGAGCTGGTTGATCAGGTGGTGGAAGTGGTACAGCGCCATGCGCCTGGTGATTACTCGCCGTCAGTAAAACCGAGCAGCAAAGGTAACTACCACTCGGTCTCCATCACCATCAACGCCACCCACATTGAGCAGGTGGAAACGCTGTACGAAGAGTTAGGCAATATCGATATCGTACGGATGGTGCTGTAACCTTTTCCCCGACCCGGCCGCCGTGCCGGGTCCTTTCATCCCCTTCCGCCCTGCTGTGATATACTCCCCGCCTTGAGTCCTCTCTTCCCGGCGGAGATGTTGTTTTGCAGCACAATAAAATTCTTATCCGGCAGCTTGGCCTGCAACCATACGAACCCATCTCGCAGGCGATGCATGAATTCACCGACGCCCGCGATGAAGACACCCTCGACGAGATCTGGCTGGTGGAACATCACCCGGTCTTCACTCAGGGCCAGGCAGGCAAAGCGGAACACGTGCTGGTGCCCGGCGATATTCCGGTGATCCAGAGCGATCGCGGCGGCCAGGTGACCTATCACGGTCCAGGACAGCAGGTAATGTATGTTCTGTTGAACCTTAAACGCCGCAAGCTGGGTGTGCGCGAGCTGGTGACGCTGCTGGAGCAAACGGTCGTTAATACCCTGGCCGAGTATGGCATCGAATCGCATCCCCGCGCCGATGCCCCAGGGGTCTACGTCGGCGATCGCAAAATCTGCTCACTGGGACTGCGGATCCGCAAAGGGTGCTCTTTCCACGGTCTGGCGCTCAATATCGCGATGGATCTCGCGCCATTTCTGCGCATCAATCCCTGCGGCTATGCCGGCATGGAGATGACGCAAATGCGCCAGTGGCAGCCAGAGGTGACTCCAGAGACGGTCGCCCCGCGGCTGGTCGCCAATCTGCTGGCGCTGCTGAACCATCCCCCGCACGAATATCTCCCCCAGCAGTAAACGGTAGATCAGCGCCCCGCAGGCAGCGGGGCGCTAAATGATTAACACATTATTTTTGCAATCAATTGTCACGTACGGGAGGCGGTGGGCCGCTATACTTGCCCTATCATTCCCAACCGGACTCATCGCGTGCCAGAGAATACGTCTCCGTCAGAATCCCCTGAACGACAGGATGAACGTTATGACCGCCAGATGTTTCGCATCCTGCGCAATATTGACCTCAACCTGTTAACCATCTTCGAAGCCGTTTACGTCCATAAAGGCATCGTCAACGCCGCTAAGATACTGAATATCACGCCATCGGCTATTAGCCAGTCGATTAACAAACTGCGGGCGCTTTTTCCTGACCCGCTGTTTATCCGCAAGGGGCAAGGTGTGATGCCCACCGCGTATGCTACCCATCTTCATCAGTACATCAGCCGGGGTATGGAGGCTTTCCTCAGTGCGCTGGATATCGCTGGTAGCCCCCACCAGCAGCGGGTGATCACTATCGCCACCACGCCAGGCATGGGGGCGCTACTGATACCCATCGTGGCCAGTGCGCTAAAACCGGCCTTTCCGCAAATCCTGTTGCACAACATCGCCATCACCGACGCCGCGCGGCAGCTCGACCAGCGCCAGGTGGATCTGTTAATTGACACTCATCTGCACAGCGGCCAGGCGATAAGCCATCATGTGCTGTACCAGGATCGGGTACGGATGTACTGCCGTGCTGAGCACCCCGCGCTGCACGGCCCACAGGATGAAGCCCATCTCGCTCAGTATGAATTTGCGCTACTGCTTCCGGAAGGCCAGCGCTACCCCACCCTTCACCGCCGCCTGCAGGAAGAGATGGGCGAACGACGCTGCGGATTCAGCACCTTTAACCTGCTGACCCAGGCAGCCATGATCGCCGAGAGCGACATGCTGGGGCTGACCACCGAGCGCCTGTTCGCCATGGTATCCCGGCTCTGGCCACTGCAAACCCTGGATTTTCACTCCCTGCAGGACGAAAAAATTAATGTTGCGCTGCACTACAATAAGCAAAGCGGGAAGGAGCCATTGCTGAAAGAAATTATCGAGACGGTAATCCAGGCGTTTAAGGCGTAGCGCACGGAAAGGAAAAGGATAAAACAACAACTATTTTACAATTTGCGAGGCAGGCAGGCTGCTTTCTGCCCCTTTTCAATGGTATACTGCCTGCTCTTGATTCAAAAATAGTTGATAATTGCAACATTTCATTGAATTAATTCGCTTTCCTTCGTGACTCGCAACTGGAACACGCACGCTATGAGTAAACCCATTGTGATGGAACGCGGTGTTAAGTACCGCGACGCCGATAAAATGGCCCTTATCCCGGTGAAAAACGTGGCAACTGAGCGTGAAGCTCTGCTCAGAAAACCGGAATGGATGAAAATCAAACTTCCGGCAGATTCGTCCCGTATCCAGGGTATCAAAGCAGCGATGCGTAAGAACGGCCTGCACTCCGTGTGTGAAGAAGCCTCCTGCCCGAACCTTGCAGAATGCTTCAACCACGGTACCGCGACCTTTATGATCCTCGGCGCGATCTGTACTCGTCGCTGCCCGTTCTGCGATGTCGCGCACGGGCGCCCGGTTGCACCAGATGCGAACGAACCACAGAAGCTGGCGCAAACCATCGCTGATATGGGTCTGCGCTACGTCGTGGTCACTTCAGTGGACCGTGACGACCTGCGTGATGGCGGCGCACAGCATTTTGCCGACTGCATCAGCGCCATTCGCGAGAAAAACCCGTCGATTAAGATCGAAACGCTGGTTCCGGATTTCCGCGGCCGCATGGATCGCGCGCTTGATATTCTGACGGTAACCCCGCCGGATGTCTTCAACCATAACCTCGAAAACGTACCTCGTCTCTATCGTCAGGTGCGTCCGGGCGCGGATTACAACTGGTCGCTGAAGCTGCTGGAGCGTTTTAAAGAAGCGCATCCGGAGATCCCGACGAAATCTGGCCTGATGGTCGGTCTGGGCGAAACCAACGACGAGATCATTGAAGTGATGCGCGACCTGCGTCGCCATGGCGTCACCATGCTGACGTTAGGCCAGTATCTGCAGCCGAGCCGTCACCACCTGCCAGTACAGCGCTACGTCAGCCCGGAAGAGTTCGAAGAGATGAAAGCGGAAGCGATGGCGATGGGCTTCACCCACGCCGCCTGCGGTCCCTTCGTTCGCTCTTCCTATCATGCCGACCTGCAGGCTAAAGGAATGGAAGTGAAGTAACTGCCGCTTTTGCCGCTGCGCGCCTTTTCGCCGCAGCGGCCCCTCTCCGCTTCCTCTGCTTCCTCTGCTTCGCGTTTTCGTAACAGTTCGTTGCATCTTTTCTGCGCGGCATCGCCAAAAACGACAAAGGCCGCAACGATATTCGTCGCGGCCTCTTCGCCGTTCCGCCAGCATCCCTCCGGGGGGACGCATCGGATCAATTACTCTTTATGAGAGATCTTCTGCGCCGGCGCTTCTTCTTCCACGGTGGCTTTCTTCGCGCTATCGTCATCCTCGTTCATGGCCTTTTTAAAGCCCTTGATAGCCGAACCCAGGTCGCCGCCCAGCGTACGTAATTTCTTGGTACCAAACACTAAGATAATCAGTGCTGCGACTACCAGCAGTTTGGTAATACTAATCTCACCCATAGCTAACCTTCTTCTCTATACAAGCTGCGAATACGCCATCATACACGCATTTATCCGTCATATTGTAATCCACCTGTGCGTGGGCTGCGTGATTCGGCCCAGAGCCTTCCCCCTGAAGGAGTTAGCGCAGGGGTGTCCGTCCTGACGTGCACAGCGAATTATTAGGATAAACAATACGGGTATTTGACGCGCGGACACAATAGCAATCTGTAACAAGGTGAATCAAGCCCTGTTTAAAAAAACATCACAATAATTGCGGTGGCGCAAATCGTCGGTTCTGCAGTACCGGCAAACGCTCGCGAACCCGCGCAAGGTGCTCTGCGGAGACATCGGCAAAGATCAGTTGCGGTTCGCTCCCGGCCCCCGCCAGCGTCGTTCCCAGCGGGTCAACAATGCGGCTCTGACCAATATTCCGCGTCCCGCATTCGCCTGCCGCCACGATATAGCAGGTCGTATCGAGCGCGCGCGCCGCCAACAGCGTCGCCCAGTGGTGCTCTTTCTGTGGCCCTCTCACCCATGCGGTGGGCAGTACCAGCAGCTCAGCTCCGTTCAGCGCCAGCGATAGGGCCAGTTCCGGGAAGCGAAGATCGTAGCAGGTCATCAGGCCAACGCGTAACCCCGCCACTTCAATTACCGGCGGGATCTGCTGGCCAGGATCCACCCGCCGCGACTCCTGCATTGCGAAGGCGTCGTATAAATGCAGTTTGTGATAATGGGCTATTACTTCGCCATCCCGCAAGACCACCAGCGTATTGGTCGCACGGCCTTCTGCCGACGGCACATGCAGCGTCAGGACGGTGGTCAAACGGTTACGCCCGCTCTCAGCCAGCAGCAACTGCAAAAACGCCCCATCCAGCGGCTGAGCCGATTTCACTGACATATCCGGGTCGTTGTCATCTCGCGCCAGTAACGCCTCTGGCAGCACCAGCAGCGCCGCCCCTTCACGCGCAGCCTGTTGCATCATCGCCACACAGGTCTGCGCATTCGTCCGCCATACTGGCGTGACGGCAAATTGTCCTGCCGCTACCCGCATGTTTTTCTCCGGTCAGGTTATGAATAGCCAATCGCGCCCGTCGCGCGCTACACTTGAGGTTCTCTTATATCAAATAGCAGGAAACAACCGTGTTTCAACTTCTTTGCGCCGTTTTTATTGGCGGTGGCACCGGCAGCGTATTGCGCTGGTGGCTCGGCATGAAGCTCAATCCTGTGCATCATGCTATCCCGATTGGGACATTGACGGCCAACCTGGTAGGCGCCTTTGTGATTGGTGCCGGGCTGGCGTGGTTTAACCGTCTGACGGATATTGACCCGATGTGGAAGCTCCTGATCACCACCGGGTTCTGCGGCGGGTTGACCACCTTCTCCACCTTCTCGGCGGAAGTGGTCTTTCTCCTGCAGCAGGGGCGGGTGAGCTGGGCACTCCTCAACGTGATGGTGAATTTGCTGGGTTCGTTTGCCATGACGGCCGTCGCCTTCTGGCTTTTCTCGCAGGCCGCCAGCCGTTAACGATCTGAAAAACAGGCAAAAAAAAACCCGCGTTAAGCGGGTTTTTATATTCTACTGACGTGTTGGTTAGATAGCCATTACGTTTGCAGCAGAAGGGCCTTTGGCACCGTTAGTGATTTCGAACTCTACACGCTGACCTTCAGCCAGAGTTTTGAAACCGTTGGACTGGATTGCAGAGAAGTGTACGAATACATCTTTGCTGCCATCTTCCGGAGTAATGAAACCGAATCCTTTGGACTCATTAAACCACTTAACGTTACCTTTAATCTTAGACATCAAAATTACCTTTATATGAAAAATCGACACTAATGCTGTGTCGAGTATCAGTACACCAATTGTGGTACCTTTTGTCCAGTGCAACTTTGCTAAAAAGTGATAAAAGTCGCTATCTTTTTTAGTGGGTAACGCTTTAGTCCTTGTTTTTCCACAAGACACACCGCTTATCTCATTTATTGCTAAGACTTAGCGAATTAAAACTGTATACGAGCCCAGGCGAAGTAAACGTTACCGTTATTGTAGGTGCCGGGAATATAGGTCATCTGGAAAGTCGCCGGACCGTAACCTATTGACGCCAATGGTAAGATCACCGGAATGGGGATGTAGTCCCAGTTATCGCGCGCCGTCACGCCAAGGGTATAGCCGAGTCCAAGGTGGAAGTTCTGGTCGGTCAGCGGGCGCCAGGTTTTCTCCCAGCCGTAGCCGCCGATAGGCTCCCATTTATTGAAAGAATCTTTAAACGCCATCAGGTACAGACCGTGCCAGTTTCCTTTCTCATCCCAGCGCGAGACGCCAAAGCCCGCGCCCCAGGGGCGTTCGTTATACTTATCCGTCTTTTCCTTATCATAGGCAAACCGCGCGTGCCAGGTAATGGCTGGAACGTACAAGTCATAGTGCTCCGGCTCATTCCAGGTCTGCGCGACGTTATTACTTAAGGTATGGTAACCTTCGCTGAGGGTCGATGAAAACGACGCGCTGGCGTTTACGGATACCAACAACCATCCAAAAAAACCAAGAGAAAACAGAGAAAAACGACGTAATATCAACACTTTTCCATTACCACTTTCATTTAAAAGCCGCCTAAAATAGCAAAGATAGTCTCAATACAGGTTGAACGAAATAAGGCAAACTCCTGATTTTTGCCCGGTGACCATCAGAACCTTTTAACTATCCATCTGGTGATTATATCCAGGCGAGACGGGTGACGCGTAGTTCTTATCGCTTTATTGATTTGCATCAGCGAGTTTTGTCCGTTTTTTCGGCACATTCGCACATTAAAATTTGGCATGACGCTTTTTATCTACATATTCTTTGGGCTTAGGGGTAATAAATGCTGACGTTTGTTGAGATCCTGATCGGGATTGTGGTCATTGTGGGCGTCGCCCGCTATATCATTAAGGGCTACTCGGCCACCGGGGTGCTGTTCGTCGGGGGCTTAATCTTATTGATCGTCAGCGCCCTGCTGGGGCATAAAGTCTTGCCGGGCAATACCGACAGCACCGGTTATTCTGCCACCGATATTATTGAATACATTAAGATTCTACTCATGAGCCGCGGTGGCGATCTGGGTATGATGATTATGATGCTGTGCGGCTTCGCCACCTACATGACCCATATTGGCGCCAATGATATGGTGGTGAAATTAGCATCAAAGCCGCTGCGCTATATTAATTCGCCCTATCTGCTGATGATTGCCGCCTACTTTGTCGCCTGCCTGATGTCGCTGGCGGTCTCCTCTGCGACCGGCCTTGGCGTGCTGCTGATGGCGACGCTGTTCCCGGTGATGGTGAACGTCGGTATCAGTCGCGGGGCGGCGGCAGCCATCTGCGCTTCACCGGCGGCCATTATCCTCTCGCCTACCTCTGGCGATGTTGTACTGGCGGCTAAAGCCGCAGAAATGCCGCTGATCGACTTTGCCTTCAAGACCACGCTGCCCATCTCCATCGCGGCCATTATCTGCATGGCAATCGCCCATTTCTTCTGGCAGCGTTACCTGGATAAAAAAGAGAACATTTCCCACGAAATGCTGGATGTCAACGACATCACCACCACCGCCCCGGCGCTGTACGCCATTCTGCCGTTTACCCCGATCATCGGCGTGCTGATCTTTGATGGTAAATGGGGACCGGAACTGCACATTATCACCATCCTCGTCGGCTGCATGCTGCTGGCGGCGATCCTTGAGTTCCTGCGCGGGTTTAACACCAAAAACGTCTTCAGCGGGCTGGAAGTCGCCTACCGCGGGATGGCTGACGCCTTCGCCGGCGTAGTGATGCTGCTGGTCGCCGCCGGCGTCTTCGCCCAGGGGCTAAGCACCATCGGCTTTATCAATGGGCTGATCTCCATCGCCACCTCCTTCGGCTCGGCCAGTATTATTCTGATGCTGGTGCTGGTGATCCTGACCATGCTGGCGGCAATGACCACCGGCTCCGGTAATGCCCCGTTCTACGCTTTTGTTGAGATGATCCCCAAGCTGGCGCACTCTTCCGGCATCAATCCGGCTTATCTGTCGATTCCGATGCTGCAGGCCTCTAACCTCGGCCGCACGATATCGCCGGTCTCCGGGGTGGTGGTCGCCGTTGCCGGGATGGCAAAAATTTCGCCGTTCGAAGTGGTCAAACGTACCTCCGTGCCGGTGATGGTTGGCCTGCTGGTGGTGATTATCGCCACTGAGATTCTGGTGCCCGGCAGCGCAGTCCACTAATGGTCTAACCACGCGAAAAGGCGCCAGCGGGCGCCTTTTTTATGCTTTAATAACTCCCCGTTATCTTTTGCCATCCACAATCAGGAATAAACATGTTCAGGAAGGATTTCGCCGCGCTTGCCCTTGTGCTCACCGCCACTCAGGCCGGCGCTGAACCGCTCACCGCGACGCGATACGCTGATTTTGACCGCTACGTTCTTGCCCTCTCCTGGCAAACCGGATTCTGTCAGAGCATGCTTGACCGCAACCGTAGCGAACCGGAAGAGTGTCGCCTGCAGCAGGACACGGCGAACAAAGCCGACTTTCTGACCGTGCACGGCCTGTGGCCCGGGCTGCCAAAGTCGATTGCCGCGCGCGGGGTGGATGAACGACGCTGGATGCGCTACGGCTGCGCCACGCGCCCGGTGCCCAACATGCCGGAAGTGAAAGCGAACCGCAAATGCCAGGCGGCGGAAACCGGGCTGTCGCTGGAGATGGCCAATAAGCTCAATAACGTGATGCCGGGTTCGGGCGGCACCTCCTGCCTGGAGCGCTACGAATACGCCAAACATGGCGTCTGCTTCGGCTTTGATCCCGATAGCTATTTTGGCACCATGGTGCGCCTGAATGGGGAAATTAAGCATAGCCCGGTAGGCGATTTCCTCGCGAAGCATTATGGTCAAACCGTCAGCCGCGCCGACTTCGATGCCGCGGTGGCCCGCGCCTGGGGTCCGCAAAGCGTGAAGGCGTTTAAATTAACCTGTAACGGTAATCCGGCCTATCTGACCGAGATGCAAATCTCCCTCAACGCCGCCACCATCAACGCCCCGCTGGCCACGTCCGCCTTTCTGCCGCAACCCCATCCGGGCAACTGTGGAACCCAGTTTATCCTGGACAAGGTCGGTCAGTAGCGCAAAGCGACGTGCTGAGCAGAAAACGCCGCCCGCCGGGGGGCGTTGCACGCTGAATGTGCGTTTCATCACTTCAAACTACCGGCAACTCTCAGTATGATGGTAGGACCTTAACCCTTGCCCTTTTCGGCGAGGGTTTTCTTTTACGGACAGGTTCCTGGATAACATGGAGTATGCAATGACCAGACCCGCAATCATCATTAACGAACTGGATGCCGAACGTATCGACAGGCTGCTGGAGCAGCCGGCTTTCGCCAACTTACCGGTTGCCGATGCCCTGAATGACGAGCTCGACCGCGCGCAAATGCTGGCGCCGGAAGCGATGCCGCATGACGTCGTCACCATGAACAGTAAGGTAAAATTCCGCGATTTAACCAGCGGCGAAGAGCGCGTGCGGACGCTGGTGTTTCCGTCTCAGGTGACTGACAGCGCCAGCCAGCTCTCCGTCCTCGCGCCGGTGGGCGCCGCGCTGCTGGGTCTGAAAGTCGGCAGCACCATTCACTGGGAGCTGCCGGGCGGTGCATCGACACACCTGGAAGTGCTGGAGCTCTTGTACCAGCCGGAAGCCGCTGGCGAATTCCACCGCTAATCCCTGCTGCCTGAGGCGTTTCGCGCTTTATTCAGAGGATGTCCATACATCCTCTTTCTGCTGTTCCTTCCTCGCTAACCTTTTTTTACGCTTTGCACCTGCCTGACTGACAGTTTTGCGACCTGAATGACACTATATCCTCATATAATATGTTGATATAGACGCAAATGAACAAGGAGGATTGCATATGTATAAGACTATCATTATGCCCGTTGATGTCTTTGAGATGGCGCTGAGCGATAAAGCCGTCCGGCATGCGGAGTTTCTGGCCCAGCAGGACGGGGTGATCCATCTGCTCCACGTATTACCCGGCTCTGCGAGCTTCACCATGAGCCGCTTTACCGCCGATCTGCGGCGGTTTGAAGAACACCTGCAGCATGAGGCGGAAACTCGTCTGCAGACGATGGTCAGCCATTTCAGCATTGACCCCTCACGTATCAAGCTGCATGTCCGTTTCGGCAGCGTGCGCGATATGGTCAACGAGCTGGCCAGCGAAATTAACGCCGATGTCGTGGTGATTGGCTCGCGCAACCCGTCCATCAGTACCCACCTGCTCGGATCCAATGCCTCAAGCGTGATCCGCCATGCCCATATCCCGGTGATGGTCGTCAGGTAAATATGACGAAATAGAAAAAAAGAGGCTACCCCAGGGTAGCCTCTTTGTTATGCAGGTTTATTGTCTGACTTGTTATGCGGTTTTCGTGCGGATCAGGTAGTCGAAGGCGCTCAGCGACGCTTTTGCCCCTTCCCCTGCCGCGATAATAATCTGCTTGTACGGCACGGTGGTGCAGTCGCCAGCGGCGAATACGCCTTTGACATTGGTTTCGCACTTCGCATCGATGATGATCTCACCCATGCGGTTGCGCTCAACGGCGCCTTCCAGCCAGGTGGTGTTAGGCAGCAGGCCAATCTGGACGAAGATCCCCGCCAGCGCGACATGATGCTCATCACCGCTCACCCGGTCACGATATTGCAGGCCGGTGACTTTGCTGCCATCGCCTTTCACTTCCGTGGTCTGCGCATTAAGAATGATGTCGACATTCTTCAGGCTGCGGACTTTATCCTGCAACACCTGGTCGGCTTTCATCTCTGGAGCAAACTCCAGCAGGGTCACATGCTCTACGACGCCCGCCAGGTCGATAGCGGCTTCTACCCCGGAGTTCCCGCCGCCAATTACCGCTACGCGTTTGCCCTTAAACAGCGGACCGTCGCAGTGCGGGCAGTAGGTCACGCCTTTGGTGCGATACTGATCTTCGCCCGGTACGTTCATATTGCGCCATTTCGCCCCGGTGGCAATGATGACGCTACGCGCCTTCAGCACCGCGCCAGAGGCGGTTTCAATCTGATGCAGGCCGCCCTCTGTCGCCGCTGGCGTCAGTTTGGTCGCGCTCTGGGAGTCGATCACATCGACGTTATAGTCGCTGACGTGCGCTTTCAGCGCGCCGGCCAGTTTCTGGCCTTCGGTTTTCGGCACCGAAATATAGTTTTCGATATCCACGGTATCCAGCACCTGACCGCCGAAGCGCTCGCCCATCAGGCCGGTACGAATACCTTTACGCGCAGAGTAGACCGCCGCGGCCGCACCGGACGGGCCGGAGCCGACAATCAGCACATCGTAAGCATCACGTTGGTTCAGCTCTTCCGCTGCGCGTTTTTCCGCACCGGTATCCACTTTGGCGACAATTTCCGTCAGCGTCATTCGCCCCTGACCAAACTCCTGACCATTCAGATACACCGCAGGAACGCCCATGACGTTGCGATCGGTAATTTCATTCTGGAAGGTCCCACCGTCAATCGCCGTGTGCTTGATGCGCGGGTTGAGCACCGACATCAGGTTCAGGGCCTGCACCACATCCGGGCAGTTATGACAGGAGAGTGAATAATAAGTCTCGAACTCGAAATCGCCATCAATATCGCGGATCTGCTCCAGCAGCGACTGGGCCTCTTTCGACGGATGACCGCCGGTCCACAGCAGCGCCAGCACCAGCGAGGTAAACTCGTGGCCCAGCGGAGAGCCTGCAAAGCGTGGGCCCTGGTCGGAACCTGGGTTAGTAATCAGGAATGATGGCTTACGTACCGCGAGCGTGTTGTCTTCTTTAAAGGTGACTTTGTCTGACAGTTCAGCGATTTCAGCCAACAGTTCCTTGATTTCTGCCGATTTAGCGCTGTCATCCAGCGTGGCAATCAGCTCAACAGGCTTGGTCAGCTTCTCAAGGTAGGCCTTGAGCTGGGTTTTCATGTTGGTGTCGAGCATTGTTATCTCCTGGGCTTAAAACATCATCATGCAAGCGGCCTCGTCCAGGCGGCCTGAATGCGCTTGCATCATGGTGTTGGAATAAAATGGGCGCGAAAGCGCCCATTGATTGCCGGGTGGCACGCCGTTTACCCGGCCTACAATCTTGTAGGCCCGTGCAAGCGTAGCGCCGCCGGGCACAAACAGACTTAAATCTTACCGACCAGGTCCAGAGACGGAGCCAGTGTCGCTTCGCCTTCTTTCCATTTAGCCGGGCAGACTTCGCCTGGGTGAGAAGCAACGTACTGCGCCGCTTTGATTTTACGCAGCAGGTCAGACGCATCACGGCCGATACCTTCAGCGGTAACTTCGATCGCCTGGATGATACCCTGCGGGTCAACTACGAAGGTGGCACGGTCAGCCAAACCTTCATCTTCACGCATGTTGTCGAAGTTACGGGTCAGGGCGCCAGTCGGGTCGCCGATCATCGCGTATTTGATTTTCGCGATGGTTTCAGAGCTGCTGTGCCACGCTTTGTGGGTGAAGTGGGTATCGGTAGACACAGAGTAAACGTCTACGCCCAGCTTCTGCAGTTCTTCGTAATGGTCAGCCACGTCGCCCAGTTCGGTCGGGCAGACGAAAGTGAAGTCAGCCGGATAGAAGAAGAAGACGCTCCAGCGGCCTTCGGTGTCTTTCTCGGTGACTTCGATGAATTCACCATTTTTGAATGCCTGGTTTTTGAACGGTTTGATTTTGGTGTTAATTAAGGACATCTATACTTCCTCCGTGTTTTCGTTGAGGTCTAAGTTAACGAATTTTTCCTGACCCGACCAATGCGTTTACATTATCGAATCAATAAGCGTTATCTAACAACCGGAACAAGACAACTCTGTGAACCTGTCGACGCGTTCAGCGCTGATCGCTGTTTTTCGCATCATTTGCCGCGACAAAAGTAAAAAGGCCACCCTTTCAGGCGGCCCCGTTACCTGAAATACCCGAAGGTAGGTTCAGCGCCAGTCAGACTGGCTATGTGTTGCGCTCTACATTACCTTAATGTAACAGCATCCAGGATTACATCACCCACGCCAGCAAAGGGCAATCCGTCATTCTGCTGATCTTGCCTATGACTGTGATAGGTTCGACAATCGTTTTGCCCTTTCCTGCTGATTTTACAAGGAATATTCATGTTAAAGCGTCTTCTCTTGCTCAGCCTTTTTCCGTTATGCAGCCAGGCGGAGGAGCTCCCCGCTCCGGTAAAAGCGATTGAAAAACAGGGCATTACTATTATAAAACCCTTTGAGGCGCCGGGGGGAATGAAAGGCTGGCTGGGCAAATACCAGGACATGGGGGTCACCATCTACCTCACGCCGGACGGCAAACATGCCATTTCCGGCTATATGTATGACGAGAACGGCAACAACCTCAGCGAGCAGTTGTTTCAAAAAGAGCTCTACACGCCGGCAGGACAGGAGATGTGGAAGAAGATGGCCAGCGCCCACTGGCTGCAGGATGGCAATAAGGACGCCCCCATCGTGTTGTATGTCTTTGCCGATCCCTTCTGCCCCTACTGTAAACAGTTCTGGCAGCAGTCCCGCCCCTGGGTGGAAGCCGGTAAAGTGCAGATCCGCACCCTGCTGGTGGGGGTGATCAAGCCCGAAAGCCCGGCCACCGCCGCCGCGATTCTGGCCACCAAGGATCCGGCGAAGACCTGGCATGATTATGAGCAATCGAATGGAAAAATGGCCCTGACGATCCCGCAGGCTATTCCGCCGGAGAAAATGAAAGTGCTCAACGTTAATCAGCAACTGATGGACGAACTGGGGGCCAACGTCACGCCAGCCATTTACTATATGAATAAGGATAATATGCTGCAGCAGGTGGTCGGCCTGCCGGATAAAGAAAAACTGCAGATCATGATGGGCGAACAAGAATAATCCCATTGCATAATGGCGCCAGATAACAACGACCGCTGGCGCCCCTGACGACGATAAGATATATTAAGCAGAACTTAACGTTATAGTCCGGTAATTAAATTCACACCGCAAATATTAAGCCAATCAACATTCTCACTAAGAATATTTCCACCCGCGCTGATAATACACAGGACTGCATTAATGGCAAATCTTTACGATCTGAAAAAGTTCGATTTGAATTTATTGGTTATTTTTGAATGTATCTATCAACATTTGAGCATTAGCAAAGCAGCCGCCATGTTATTTATCACCCCGTCAGCGGTGAGCCAGTCGTTGCAGCGTTTGCGCCAGCAGTTAAACGATCCGTTATTTGTTCGCGTTGGGAAAGGGATGACGCCCACTACCGCCTGTGTCAATCTTCATTATCATTTGCAACAAAATCTCGAACAGCTGGAAAAAACCATCAATCTCAATAATCGCTCCGAACTGCGTAAACGTATCGTGATATATGGCCCTCCGCTGTTCTGTTCAGTGAATAGCCATTTTATGATTAATGAGCTCTGTCATCAGGCCAATTTGCAGATTGAACACCATAACCTGACCACCACGGAATCGGCTGAGGAGCTGCTGGCGTATCGCCAGGCGGACCTGGTGTTCACCCGAATGCCTATTACCAACCGCGCCACGATCTGTCAGCCCTATCAGACGGTGCAGACGCTGGCGGTTTGCCGGGCGGACCATCCGCGGCGAGATCAACTCACGTCGATTGAAGCGCTGGCGCAGGAATTTTTCACCCACTATATCACCAACGATCCTGTCATTCAGCGCGTCCAGCAAAGCAGCACGCCATGGTTAAATCCGGGTAATATTGCCTTTCGCAGCGACTCTTTTATGACCATTCTTAACATGATCAATAAAACCGACTTAATTGGCTTCATCCCCTCCTATTTATATGATTTTATTTCCCCGGCCATGCCACTTCACGCTCTCGATATAGAGGCACTTTTTCCAGAGATCACGATATACATTAACTACCATCAATCATCTACACAAAATCATTTTCTATCTGAATTAATCTCCATTCTAATGAATGACAGAGATATATCACGCCCACAACTTAATAATAGTGAGTAACTGCCCACCTGTTTTCACACTCTGTTTGAATGCAGATCGACCATTAATTTCGCAGCGCTCATCGTTTATACTGAACAAACGGGAAGCTCTACTATTAAAGGATTAATGGTCATGTCGTTTATTAAATATCCCTTACCGGAATCGGTGCTGCAGGCAACTGAGCAGCGCATCCAGTGGGTGCTGGATAATTTTTCACGCGTTTGCGTCTCTTTCTCGGGTGGAAAAGACTCCACCGTCATGCTGCATTTAACCGCCCAGGCGGCGCGGTTACAGGGTAAAAAAATCAGTGTGTTGTTTATTGACTGGGAAGCGCAGTTCTCCTGCACCATCGCCCACTGCGAAAAACTGCGTGCGCTGTATGCGGATGTTGTCGAAACCTTTTACTGGGTCGCCCTGCCGCTCACCACCCAAAACGCGCTGACGCAGTATAAACCGCAATGGCAATGCTGGGAGCCCGGGGCCGACTGGGTCCGTCAGCCGCCGCCCTGGGCGATTACCCACCCGGGCTATTTTTCATTTTATCAACCGGGGATGAGCTTTGAGTCCTTTGTCAGCCACTTCGCCGAGTGGTTTTCACAGCGGCGCCCCGCCGCCGTGCTGGTGGGCATTCGCGCCGACGAGTCACTGAATCGCTTTATGGCCATCTCTTCGCAGCGTAAACAACGCTTCGCCGATGATAAACCCTGGACCACCTCGGCGCCGGGCGGCCACGCCTGGTACATCTACCCGCTCTATGACTGGAAAACGGCCGACATCTGGACCTGGTTTGCCAAAAGCCGGCAGTCTTATAACCCTCTGTACGATCTGATGTATCAGGCCGGGGTGCCGCTGCGCTATATGCGCATCTGCGAACCGTTCGGTCCGGAGCAGCGCCAGGGGCTGTGGCTCTACCATGTGCTGGAGCCTGAGCGCTGGGCCGCAATGTGTCAGCGGGTGAGCGGCGCACACAGCGGCGGGGTCTATGCCGGGCATGATAATCAATTTTACGGCCACCGAAAAATCGACAAGCCCGACCACCTGACATGGAAAAGCTATGCGCTGTTCCTGCTCGACAGCATGCCGGAAACCACTGCCGAGCACTACCGCAACAAAATCGCCGTCTACCTGCGTTGGTATCAGAAAAAAGGCATGGAAGATATTCCGGACACCCAGCCTGCGGACATTGGCACCAAAGATATCCCGTCCTGGCGGCGGGTCTGCAAAGTGCTGCTCAATAACGACTACTGGTGCCGTCAGCTTTCGTTTAGCCCGACCAAAAGCAGCCACTATCAGCGCTACCGTAAACGCATGGAAAAACATCGCCAACAATGGGGGATATTATGCAACAACAACTGACGCAGGCGCTGGACGCTTATCTGCAAACGCTGGATGACGAGGCGCGCATCGAGGCAATCAATGCGTTTCGTCAGGTGCTCCACCAGCGCAGTCCCTTCCGCTCCCAGCCCGTTGACTGCGTGCTGTGGGTAAAACAGGAGCAGGTCATCCCCAACGACTACAATCCGAATAACGTGGCGCCACCGGAAAAACGCCTGCTGCAAACGTCGCTGGAAGCCGACGGCTTTACCCAGCCGGTCGTCGTCATCCAGCAAAGCCCGCAGTCGTATACGATTGTCGACGGTTTTCACCGTCATGAGCTGGCCTGCAGCAAAGCGGTGCTGAAAAAAACGCTGAAAGGTTATCTGCCAGTGACCTGCCTGACGAGTGAAGCCGCCTCGCGTGACGGGCTGATGGCAGCGACCATACGCCATAACCGGGCGCGCGGGCGCCACCAAATCCACGCCATGTCAGAGATTGTCCGCGAGCTGACCCAGCTTGGCTGGACGCCACAGAAAATCGGCAAAGAGCTGGGGATGGATGCCGATGAGGTATTGCGCCTGAAGCAAATTAGCGGCCTCACGGAGATGTTCGCTGGTCGCCAGTTCTCCCAGGCGTGGACGATTAAGTGACTACAGCTGGCACAAACGCGTCGCCGCAGCCAACAGAGTCGCCGGCTGTTTGGCAAAGCATAAGCGGATCAGCTTGTGCGGGAACGGATCGGCGCAGAAGACGGAGAGCGGGATCGCCGCCACCCCGACTTCGGTCGTCAGCCAGCGGCAGAAGCTGACGTCGTCAAGATCGGAAATGGCGCTGTAGTCCGCCAGCAGGAAATAGGTCCCTTCACAGGGCAGAAGTTCCAGCCGGCTTGGGCGCAGCGCTTCAATAAACAGATCGCGACGTTCCCGATAAAACGCCGGCAGCTCACGATAGTGCTCAGGCGCTTCGCGCAGCATGTCGGCGATCGCCAGCTGCGCCGGGGTATTCACCGAGAAGGTCAGATACTGATGCACCTTGCGCAGTTCGGCGCTGATGGCCGCCGGGGCTACGCAGTAGCCGACCTTCCAGCCGGTCATATGAAACGTTTTGCCAAACGAGGAGACCGCCACCGCCCGCTCGCGAAGCTGGGGATGCGCCAGCACGCTGGCGTGGCCGCCCTCGGCAAAGCAGATGTGCTCATAGACCTCATCGCTGAGGACATAGATCTCGCGTTCGGCAATCGCCTGCCACAGGGCAGCAAAATCTTCGCGCTGCCAGACGGTGGCTGATGGATTGTGCGGGGTATTGAGGATCACCAGACGGGTTTTATCGCTCAGCGCCGCAGCAAACTGCTGCCAGTCGACGCGAAAATGCGGCGGCTGCAGCGCAATACGGCGTAATTCGCCGCCGGCCAGCGCCACCGCGGGAGCATAGCTGTCATAGCTGGGATCGAAACAGATCACTTCGTCGCCGCGGCGCACCAGAGCGGTGATCGCCGCGTACAGGGCCTCCGTCGCGCCGGCGGTGACCGTGATATCGCTATTGACGTCGGGCAGGTAATCATACAGCTCCGCTGTCTTCCCGGCGATCGCCTCGCGCAGCGCCGGCACGCCGGTCATCGGGGCGTACTGATTCGCCCCCTGCGCCACATGGTAGGCCAGACGCTCCTGAAGATAGCGCGGGCCGTCGAAATCGGGAAAGCCCTGTGACAGGTTGATGGCCTGATGCTGCTGGGCCAGGGCACTCATCTGGGTAAAAATCGTGGTGCCGAGCGCAGGAAGTTTACTCTCTGGAATCAAAGGGTTATTGCTCATTCTTTTTATACCGATTGTAATGCTGTTGTTGAAGCCACTATAACACGATGTTAATATTTGGCAATCAAGACGCTTAGACGTCTAAATGCTAATGTTATTCCGCGCCACGCCACTCTGGAGAAACCATGATCCGCGCCATCGTGACCGACATAGAAGGCACCACCAGCGATATCCGCTTCGTGCATAACGTGCTGTTCCCCTACGCCCGCGAACGACTGGCCGGCTTTGTGACCGCTCAGCAGTACGCTGAGCCCGTCAAAACCATTCTCGACAACCTGCGCCGCGAGACAGACGCCCCGGCCGCCAGCACCGCCGACCTTATCACTACCCTCTTCGCCTTTATGGACGAAGACCGTAAATCCACGGCGCTAAAGGCGCTGCAGGGGATCATCTGGCGTGACGGCTATCTCAACGGCGACTTTACCGGCCATCTCTATCCGGACGTACTGCCGGCGCTGGAGAAATGGAAAGCGCAGGGCATTGATCTGTATGTATATTCCTCAGGCTCCGTCGCCGCGCAGAAATTGTTATTTGGCTACAGCGATGAAGGTGATATTACTCATCTGTTCACGGGCTATTTCGATACCCTGGTAGGCGCCAAACGCGAGGTGCAGTCCTACCGTAACATTGCTGAACACCTGGGCCATGCCCCTGGCACCATCCTGTTCCTGTCGGATATCCATCAGGAGCTCGACGCCGCCGAGGCTGCAGGTTTGCGAACGATCCAACTGGTACGCGGCGACCGCGACCCGGCGAGCCACCATCCTCAGGTTCAGCGTTTTGACGACATTCATCCGGAGCAGATCCCAGCATGAGCGCATTAACTCTTTTTTCCGTGACCGATCCGCAAACACCGCTCTGGCACAGCACCGACGCCAAAGCGATTCAGGATCAACTGAACGCCAAAGGCGTCCGCTTCGAGCGCTGGCAGGCCGACCGCGACCTCGGCGCAAATCCCAGCCCGGAAACGGTGATTGCCGCCTATCAGCATGCGATTGATAAACTGGTCGCCGAAAAGGGCTACCAGAGCTGGGACGTCATCAGCCTGCGCGCCGATAACCCGCAAAAAGAGGCGCTGCGGGAAAAATTCCTCAACGAGCACACCCATGGCGAAGACGAGGTGCGGTTTTTTGTCGAGGGCGCCGGCCTGTTCTGCCTGCATATTGGCGACGAGGTGTTCCAGGTACTGTGCGAAAAGAACGATCTGATTTCGGTTCCCGCCCACACCCCGCACTGGTTTGATATGGGTTCAGAACCGAACTTCACCGCCATTCGCATTTTTGATAACCCGGAAGGCTGGATCGCCCAGTTTACCGGTGACGATATCGCCAGCGCCTACCCGCGGCTGGCGTAACGTCAAACTGTCGTCAGTCTTAAACCGCCAGGCGCGGGCTTTGCCGGAGGCGGCGCATACCGCGCCTCCTCCGGACTACCCGCCCCGCCGCCGGCGAGCGCCAACACCTAAACCTCAATAAACCTCGGCGGATCAAAGGCGGTGATCGGCGGCAGTGCCTCACGCCACGGGGCGATCTCCACCCAACAGCTCTGGGCGCTACAGCCCTGCCCCAGGCGCGAACTGCCGCGATCCTCGGTTAACACGTTGGGATTACCGTGCTTATCGAGCGTTCCTTTTTCATTGGGATCCAGCGGGTCATACCAGGCGCCGGTGGACATCTGTACCACGCCGGGCAAAATCTGCTCGCTCAGGTGCACGCCCGCCAGAATCGCCCCGCGGTCGTTATAGACCTTCACCACGCTGCCTTCGCGGATGTCTCTTGCCTGCGCATCGCTCGGATGCATCCACAGCGGCTCGCGTCCCTGAATTTTCGTCGCTCGGCTGACGCTGCCGTGGTCGTACTGACTGTGCAGGCGGGCACGCGGCTGGCTGGAGAGCAGATGAAGCGGCCACCGCGCCGCCTCCTGCCGCTGCCGGGCGGCCTCCTGTTCATCCCACCACGGATGGCCAGGGCATTCACGATAGCCAAACCCGGCGACGGTGGCGGAAAAGAGTTCAATCTTGCCGGAGGGCGTGGAGAGCGGATAGCGCTGCGGATCGGCGCGAAAATCGGCGAGAAAGATCTGCGGCCGCTCCGGCGCGCTGTACTCCAGCACCCCTTGCTGCCAGAAGTCCTCGAACGAAGGCAGCGCAATACCCTCCTCCTGCGCCCGCGGTCTTGACTCCTCATAGAGATGACGCAGCCACTGCCCGGCGTCCCGCCCCTCGCTGAACTGTTCTCCGAAGCCCAGCCGATCGGCCAGATCCTGGAAAATGGCGTAATCGTCACGCGCTTCGCCCACCGGCGGGATCTGCGCGCTCATGGCGATCATAAACCCGTCGTGACCGCCGCTGCCGATATCCTCTCGCTCCAGCGAGGTGGTGGCTGGCAGGACGATATCGGAGAATTTAGCCTGCGCGGTCCAGTACTGCTCATGCACCACCACCGTCTCCGGACGGCGCCAGGCCTCGCACAGTCGGTTGATATCCTGATGATGATGAAACGCATTGCCTCCCGCCCAGTAAACCAGACGGATGTCGGGATAGCGCAGCTGCTGACCGTCGAACTCATAGGCTTCTCCCGGGTGCAGCAGCATATCGGACAGCCGCGCCACCGGGATAACGCTATCCACCGCATTCTCCCCGGCGGGTAAGCGTGGGCCGGAAAACGCTTTTCGCACCGCGCCCGCCAGGTTAGTGCAGGCGTAGCCAAACCCGAGGCCGCCGCCCGGCGTGCCGATCTGTCCCAGCAGCGCGGTCAGGGCCACCGTCGCCCAGTAGGCTTGCTCCCCCTGACGGGCGCGCTGGATAGACCAGGAGATATTCACCATCGTCCGGTGGCGGGCCATCTCCCGCGCCAGGTCGGCGATGCGCTGGGCATCCAGGCCGGTAATCGCCGCCGCCCACGCCGGGGTTTTCGCTACGCCGTCGTGCTCGCCCAACAGATAAGCGCGATAGGGGGCAAACCCGACGGTATGGCTGGCAACAAACGCCTGGTCGTAGAGAGACTCAGCGATCAGTACATAGCTCAGCGCCAGCAGCAGTGCGGTATCGGTGCCCGGCCGAATGGCCAGCCACTCGGCGTCGGGCACCGCGCTGAGGTCATTGCGTACCGGGCTGATATTCATAAACCGGGTGCCGTTGGCCTGCATCTTATCCAGCCAGTACGGCAGCATATGGTCATTGGCGCCGCCGCCGTTGACCTGGGCATTGCGCAGCGGCAGTCCGCCGATGGCGACAAACAGCTGACACTCCCGCGCCAGCTCGGAAAAATGGGTATGCTGACGGTGCAGCGGGCTCAACGGCCCGAGAATATGCGGCAGAATGCGCTCGCCCGCGGCGCTGCTATAGGTATTGGTGCTGGCGGTGTACCCGCCAAAGCCCTTGAGAAACCGGTGCAGCTGGCTCTGCGCATGGTGAAAGCGTCCAGCGCTGGCCCAGCCGTAGGAGCCGCCGTAAATCGCCTCATTGCCGCAGCGCGCCTTGACCGATCGCAGCTTGCGAGCCAGCAGGTCCAGCGCCACCTCCCAACTGACTTCGACAAAGGGCTCCTTGCCTCGCCCTTCTCGTGACGCTGGGCCCTGCTGAAGATAGCCGGCGCGCACCGCCGGACGGCGAATACGCGTTTGGCTGGTCACCGCGTCGGGGAGCGACTGACCAATGCGTGACGGATTTTTATCCCAGGGCACCGGATTAACCGCCACGATATCGCCCTCGCGGCTCTCCACCTGCCACGTTCCCCAGTGCATCACCGTATAATTATGCTGTTTCTTCATAGCACTCGCGTTCTTCTCAGCCAAAAAACTCGTTAAAATAAATCGAGGAAATGACGGAAATATCCCCGTCCCAGCCAGACATTACTCTGCTAAAAAAAGTATTAGCCCGCGCAATCACCTGCATTTCCCTGCAAGGGCCGTATTTCTCCACGCCATCACAATAAACAGAAAGCCGTCTTTATCCGTTAAATAAACACGGAAAAAGTCAAAAATAAAACCACAAAATAAAAAGGTATATTTTGCATCATGAAATATTTTCAGGTTCCCGATGGCAAAATAACATTTTTCTCTGGCGTTTCTGCGATATAACATTCCCGGCATAACTTAGACTTATTTTGTATTTGAGGTGGCGAGGTGCTTCTTGTCATGCTACCGGTCCGCAACCACCTTCATCACAGGATCATAATAACAATGTCGCAGAAGAGAAAATTATTGCCTGCCGCGCTGGGACTGCTTTCCCTTGCCTCGCTGAGCGTCACTGCCGCAGACGCCCTCTCCTTACAGGGAAAAACCATTGGCGTTGCCGTTGTCGGCACTCAGCATTTCTGGGATCGCGAGGCCTTTAAGGGTGCGACAGAGGAAGTGGAGAAACTGGGGGGCAAAGTCATTGGCGTTGATGGCGGTCGCGATAATCAGGTGCATGCCAATAATCACGATATTTTACTGTCACGCAAGGTGGACGCGGTAATTAGTATTCTCGGCGACAGCGCCGTCGAACCAAAATTTAAAGCATTGCGTGATGCTGGTATCCCGGTATTTACCGTGGATCATGTTTCTCAATATTCGGTCAACAATACCACCTCCGATAACTACACCTTAGGCTCGACCATCGGCCGCTACATGGCGGATGAATTAGGCGGCAAAGGCAACGTCGCCGTATTTAACGCGTTCTCCAGCGCGCTGCGTATTTGCGGAATTCGCTACGATCAGTGGAAATATGTCCTTAAGGATTATCCGGATATTCATATTATCCAGCCTGAGCTCGCGGAACAGTTCGCCAACTCGCCGGAAGACGCGCGGAAGAAAACCCTCGAATTACTCAGCCAGTATCCGAAAGGCAAACTGGACGCCATCCATGTCGCCTGCTGGGATCAACCGGCCATCGGTATCGTCCAGGCACTGGAAGAGACCGGCCGTGATAAGGACGTGAAAGTGACGGCCATCGACGCCGGTCCGGAGACGCTGGAGATCATGGCAGAGCCCGGCAGTCCGTTTGTGGCTAACGTCGCGCAGCAGCCGCATCTGATTGGCCAGACCTCCGCCGACAACGTGGCCCGCTACTTTGCCGGTCAGAAACTGCCGGTGCAAACCTTTATCCCGGTGATACCGGTGAAAGGTCCGCAGGAGGCGAAAGCGGTGTATAAACAGTTGGGATACGGCGAACTGCAGTGATAAATCAACACCCTGGCGGGGAGCGCCCCGCCGCGGGTCTGGTCATGGACCAGATCGGCAAACGTTTTGCCAGCGTTACGGCGCTTAATTCAGTCACCCTGCGCCTCAATCCGGGGGAAATTCATGGCCTGATTGGCGAGAACGGCGCCGGTAAATCGACGCTGATTAAAATCCTCGCCGGCGTCTATCAGGCTGACAGCGGCAGCGCGACCCTCGACGGTCACCCGCTGCCCCTCGGCAATCCGGCAGCCATTGAAGCCGCCGGCATTCGCGTCATTCACCAGGAGCTTAACCTGATCCCGCACTTTACCGTCGCGGAATCGGTGTTTCTCGGCCAGGAGTATCGCACCCGCTGGGGGGCGCTGGATCGCCGACGGATGAAGGCCGCCACGGCGCAATTTTTCCAGCAAAACTGGCAACTGGCGATCGACCCCGAACGGCTGGTGCGCGACCTGAGCCTGGCCGAGCGCAAGCTGGTGCAGATTGCCCGCGCGCTGATCGACGGCGCGGCGCGGCTGGTGGTGTTCGACGAGCCCACCGCCCCCCTGGAGGCGCAGGAGGCCAGTCTGGTCTCCTCCGCCATCCTTCGCCTGCGCGACCAGGGCATTGCCATTCTGTATATTTCCCACTACCTCAATGAGATAGCTACCCTCTGCGACCGCGGCACCGTGCTGCGTAACGGGGAAGTGGTCGGTTACCCGGACCGCGACCTGCTGCAGAATACCGAGGCGCTGATCGCCATGATGGTCGGCCGGGAAATCGACCAGCTGTATACCCCGCGCCAGCACCCGGCGGCAGACACCGGGGCGGCCCCGCTGCTCTCGGTGCGCCAGCTGAGCGACGGGCGGCAGCTGCAGGATCTCTCTTTTGATATTCAGCCGGGCGAAATCGTCGGCGTCGCCGGCCTGCTGGGCGCCGGACGCGATGTGCTGGTCGACTTACTCTACGGCTTACGCCCGGCAGAACGCGGTACGATCCACCTCGACGGCCAGCCGCGGCGCATTCGTACGCCGAAGCAGGCGATCCGCGCCGGCATGGCGCTGGTGCCACGCGACCGCCGCCATCAGGGGCTGATCCTGCCCTTCACCACCGCCGACAATATTAATCTCGCCTCACTGCCGGAGACCGCTACCTTTGGCTGGGAGCGGCGGGGTATCGCCGAGCAGAAAGCGCGCGACTGGATAGAACAGCTGGCGATCCGCCCGGGACGCCCGGCGCTGCCGGTACGCTACATGAGCGGCGGCAACCAGCAAAAAGCGATCCTCGCCCGCTGGCTCGGCACCGATGCCCGGCTGTTTATTCTCGATGAACCCACCCTTGGGGTCGATATCGGCGCCCGTCGCGATATTTATCAACGGACGCGCCAGCTGGCCGATAAAGGACGGGCGGTGCTGGTCTCCTCCAGCGACGCCCCCGAACTGCTCGGACTATGCGACCGGATCCTGGTCCTCTGGCGCGGCACGCTGGCGGCCAATCTGCCCACCCGCGGGCTAACGCTGGACGCCCTGCTGGTGGCGATCAACGGCGGACAGGAGCCTTCACTATGAGTACCGCTATCCAGCGTCGCGGCCGTCCGGGCCTGGCGACGCTGATTGAAAAATTTCCCCTGATCCTGTTTCTGGCGCTGCTGGTATGGCTGAGCGTACAGTCTCCCTACTTTCTCAGCTGGCAAAATATCAGCCTGATGCTGGTCCAGAGCGTTCCGCTGGCGATCCTCTGTTTCGGCCTGGTCTGCGTTATCGCCGTGGGCGGGGATGACGTGGTCTCCGGCGGCATCGACCTCTCCCTGCCGGCGACGGCGGTGCTCGGCGTCGCGCTGCTCAGTCTCGGGCTGGCCGAATGGCACACGCCGTATCTCCTGCTGCTGGCGCTGCTGGCGGCGGTTTGCCTGCTCTGCGGGGCGATCAACGGCTTCCTGGTGCTGGCGGCCGGCCTGCCGCCGCTGCTGGCCACCCTCTCGACCTCCGTGGCGTTTACCGGCCTGACAGATCTGTTGACCGGCCAGCGACGCATCGCGGTCAGCGATCCGCTGATGGTCGCTTTTCGCGATAACAGCGTGCTGGGCCTGCCCTGGCCGCTGATTTATTTGCTGGGGGTGTTTATCCTGTTCCAGTTCCTGCTCCACCACTCCCGCTTCGGCCAGCATGTGCAGGCGGTGGGCGGCAACCGCGATATGGCGCAGATGAGCGGCCTGAACGTGCGCCGCTTGACCCTGCTGGTCTGGCTGTTAGCGGGCATTGCCGCCGGGCTGGCTATTCTGCCGCTGCTCAGCCAGGGCTCCGGCAGCTCCAGCGGGACGGCCACGCCGCTGCTGCTGGAAACCGTGCTGGCGACCTTTATCGGCGCCGCCTTCTCGCGCCGTCGGGTGGTCACCATCTGGGGGGCGCTGCTGGGGGCAATTCTGGTCAACGCCCTCTCTAACGGGCTCGGCCTGCTGGGAGTCAATATCTTCTGGATGGGCGCCATTAAAGGCGGCCTGATCCTGGTGGTGCTGGCGGCATCGGCGGTCAGACACAAAGGAGGCGAGGCATGAGCCAAATCACCCTGAAAACCCCTGCCCCGACAGAACAGACGGCCAGCAGCCCGCTGGCCTGGCTATCGCGGGCCGGATTTGGCGTCATCACCCTGCTGGCCATCGCCCTGTTTGGCTGGGCGAATCCGGTATTTTTAACCGTGGATAACTGGGCCAACCTGCTGCAGGGCAGCGCGATCCTGCTGATTGTGGCGATGGCGATGACCCTGATCGTCAGCGCCGGGGCGATTGATCTGTCGGTGGGCGTTGCGCTCGATTTCGGCGCCGCCTTCGCCCTCGTCGCCCTGAAAACCTGGCATCTGCCGTGGCAGGCCGCGGTGGGCTGCGCCCTGCTTGGCGGCGTGCTGATTGGCCTGCTCAATGCCTTTCTGATCCTCATCTGCCGGATCCGGCCCTTCCTCGCCACGCTCGGCACCTGGTTTATCGCCAGCAGCGCCGAGCGCATCTATACCGACGGCGGCGGCGCGATAGCTTATCGGCGGATGGCCCCGGAATATCACGACCTGGCGGTGGGCAACCTTGGCGGGATCCCCACGCCGGTGGTGATTGTGCTGGCGCTGTGGCTGGTGGCATGGCTGGTCACCGAGCGCACGCTGTGGGGCAAATATGTCCGCGCCATCGGCCAGAACAGCGAAGCGGCGCGTATCGCCGGGATCCGCGATCGCCTGACCATGCTCGGCGTGCTGGTGGCCGCCTCGGCGCTCTGCGCCATCGGCGGGGTGATCCTCTCCGCCAACCTGCGGCAGTTTACTCCCCTGGCCGGGCAGTCTTACCTGATGGACGCCATTGCGGCGGTATTTATCGGCACCGCCTTTAACCGTCTGGGCCGGGTCAGCATCCTCGGCACCCTCGGCGGCGTGCTGTTCCTTGCCATTATTGATAATGGCCTGAACCTGATGGGGCTCAATTATCTGGTGAAGGACGCGCTGGTCGGCGTGATTCTGGTGGTGGCCCTCGCCCTTTCTTTCTGGCAGGCGCGCCTGCGCCAAACGCATCGCTAAACGGGAGAACGATGGCAACCTTTGACGCCGTGTTTGTCGGCCTGACTATTCTGGATATCGCCGGGCGCCCGGTGGTGGCGATCCCGCCGCGCGGCGGCGTCGCCTTTATTGAGCAAATTCGCCTCAACCCCGCCGGCACCGCCGCCGGGGCCAATATTAACGCCGCGAAGCTGGGGATCCGCACCGCAGCGGTGGCCTGCCTGGGTGAAGATGAAAAGGCCGACTTTATCCTCGCCAGCTATGCCCGGCTGGGCATCGACTGCTCGCTTATCCAGCGCACCGCGCTGAAAGAGACCTCGGCGACGATCCTGCCGATTCGCCCCAACGGCGAGCGTCCGGCCCTGCATTGCCGGGGCGCATCCGACGCCCTGTTCGTCAGTGAAACGGAATTTGACGCCGTCCTCGACTGTCGTTTCCTGCATCACGGCGGGACCGGACTGCTGGCGGCAATGGACCAGGGACAGAGCGCGCGGCTGTTGCAGGCGGCTAAAGCACGCGGAGTCACCACCAGCTTTGACCTTATCGCCCCGAATGAAGACACCCTCGAACTACTGCGGCCCCTGTTGCCGTCGGTGGATTATTTCATGCCTTCGCTGGAGGAAGCCGCCTTTCTCTCCGGCGAGACGCAGCCGGAGGCCATCGGCCGCTTCTTCCTGGCACTCGGTGTGGGCACCTGCATTCTGAAAGACGGCGAGAACGGTTCCTGGCTTATCCGTCGAGATGGCGCGCTGGAGCATATTGCGCCGTGGCCGGTCGAGGCAGTGGATACCACCGGCTGCGGCGACAGCTACTGCGGCGGGTTTATTGCCGCGCTGGCGCGCGGACTCAGCGTGAAAGCAGCGTGTGACGTCGCCTCGGCGGTGGCCGCGCTGGTGGCGACCGGGATGGGATCGGATGCCGGGGTAGTGGACTGGGAACAGACCCAGGCTTTTATGGCGGCCCATCGCCCCTGACGATGGACCCGCGCCGCCGCAGCGGCGCAAGCGGCTTAACGCCACTGGTACAGCAGCGGCTCCCCGGCGACATAGCGCTGAAGATCGGCGGCAATCATCGCCGTGTGTTTGGCGATACTCTCCCGGGTGGCTCCGGCGATATGCGGCGTGATAATCACGTTATCGAACTCGATAACAAAAGGATGATCTCGCCACAGCGGTTCGCGGTGATAGACATCCAGCGCCGCGCCGCCCAGCGGGCCGTGGCGCAGGGCATCAATTAGTGCCGCCTCGTCGACCACCGCCGCGCGAGAGGTATTGATCAGCAGCGCGCCGGGCTTCATGCTGTTTAACAGCGCCGCATTCACCAGCCCGTCACTGTGCGGCCCGCTGCTCAGGTGCAGGCTGACGATATCCGCCTCGCGGAACAACGCCTCCAGGGTCGTTTTCTGTAGCCCTGGCTCATTGATATCCTCTGCGGCGACGAACGGATCCACCACCAACACCGCCATGCCGAACGCCCGGGCGATACGCGCCACCCGGCGGCCAATGTTGCCATACCCCACCAGCCCCAGCGTTTTATTGCGCAGTTCACTGCCTTTAAACACTTCATAGGGGCTTTCCGGGCTCACGTCCCAGACCACATCCCGCCGCAGACCCTGCTGGGTGGCGGCGGCGGCATTGTCAGCCTGCGTGAATTCCCCCCGCTTCAGCGCCGCATGGGATTGCGGAATATGGCGCGCCAGGCTGAGCATCAGCCCAAGCGTCAGCTCCGCGGCGGCATCGGCATTGCGCCCCGGGGTGTAGAGCACCCGGATGCCGCGCGCCTGCGCAGCCTGGGTATCAATATTCACCGGATTCGCGCGGGTGCAGGCGATCACCTGCAGGCGCGGACAGGCGGCCATTACCGCGTCCGTCACCTCATCATAGCTGGTTACCAGCACCTCGGCGTCATGGGCCAGCTCAATCAGCTGACCGGCGCTGAGTTTCGGTTTGCCCAGCGCCCATCCCTCCACCAGCAGCTCGCCCAGCTGGTGGAAGGCGCTAAGGTCGCCAGCATGCTCGGCGGTAAAAACGATTTTCATGGTTGTCGGTCCTGAGAAAAAGATTGAAGGGCGGCCTGTCTGGCCTGCCATACCGGCAGCATCTGCTCACGCAGCAGGCGGTAAACGGGATACAGCGCCGCGTAGCGGGCATGCGCCTGAGGGCGCGGCTGATAGCGGGTCTGCGCCAGCGGAGGCGTCTCGGCCAGCGCCGCGACGCTGCGGGCCGCCAGAATCGCCGCGCCGCGCGCGCTCAGTTCGTTAAATGCGCTGGAGACCACCGTACGCCCGGTACAGTCGGCGATAATCTGCAGCCAGGTCGCCGAGGCTGCGCCGCCGCCGGTCAGATACAGCTCGCCGCCCTGCGGATAACCCTGTAGCGCATCGACAATGGCGAAGGCCAGGCCTTCAAACACCGCGCGCTGCAGTTCGGCGCGGGTGGTGTGCGGGCTAATGCCGAAAAAGCCGGCCCGCGCGTCCGGGCTGTAAAACGGCGCACGTTCGCCATTGAGGTACGGCTGCCAGAAGACGCCGCCGCTGCCTGGCTCCACCTCCGCGATCGCCTGCTCCAGCCGATCCAGATCGGCGTCCAGCGAAATATGCTGCTGCAGCCAGTCAATGTTTGGCGTACCGGCCTGCATCGGAAACAGCGAGATCACCTGCCCGGCTTCGGTATGGGTGACAAAGCGCGTCGCCTCGTTCACCGTCTGCGGGCCGCGGCAGACGATCCCGGTGCAGCAGGTAGTGCCGAGGATCGTGTAGATATCCCCTTCGTTGACCGCGCCGCAGCCCAGCGCGGCGCTACAGACATCCAGCGCCCCGGCGGCCACCGGCGTCGCGGCGGGCAGCCCGGTCAGCGCCGCCACCGCATCGCTCAGCGTGCCGGCCGGAGCATCCGGGGCCAGCAGCGGGGGAAACAGCGGCAGCAGTTCGTTCAGCCCCATCTCGTTCATCACCACCGAGGACCAGCTGCCGGTCTGCTGATTGAGTAACGAGCTGCTGGCGTCCGTCAACTCCAGCGCCGCCACGCCGGTCAGGCGAAAGCGGATCCAGTCCTTGGCGAAAAACAGATAGCGCGCGGCCGCCAGCCGCGCCGGCTGATAGTGTTTCAGCCAGTACAGCTGCAGGCTGGTATTGCAGGGCTGCAGGTGGGTGCCGGTATCGGCGAAATAGCGGCGGTCGAAGCCGGGTCGGCGCAGCAGGTCGCTCATCAGCTCGTGGCTGCGGGTATCGCTCCACAGGATCCCCGGGCCCACCGGTTCGCCCTGCTCATCGCTGAGCCAGACCCCCTCCCCTTGCCCGGCGAGGCCGATGGCCCGCAGCCGCCCCGCCTGTAGCGCCGGGTGGCGGGCAATCTGGCGCAGAATAGCCAGCACCGAATGCCACAGCTGGGTCATATCCTGTTCCGCGTAGCCATTGGCCGACAGGCGGGGTGAGGTGTTTTCCGCGGCGCTGGCGCAGGCGGTGAAATGCTGATCAAACAGCACCGCTTTCACCCGCGAGGTGCCGATATCGATCCCAAGATAAAAATCCATACCTGCTCCGGCTCAGGGCTCGTAGCGGCGGCGCATCAGCTCGCACTCGAACAGGAACTCCAGCCCCTCCAGTTGACGGCGGGCCTCCTGAATATCTTTCCCCCAGCAGGTCAGGCCGTGGCCGCGCAGCAGAAAGCCGTAGCGCAGCGGGCGCGTTTGCGCATAATCGGCAATCCGCGCCGCCAGGGCGTCAATATCCTGGTCATTATCAAAGATGGCGACCGGAACAGTATCGAGATGGCTGTGCTGCCCGCTAAGGGTTTTCTGCATTTCATACCCCTGCAGCGCCAGCGTGTCGCTTTTTTCGATGCGCGACAGCACGGTGGCGTTGACGGTATGCACATGCAGCACCACGTTGGATTCCGGGAACAGGCGATACACCAGGGTGTGCAGGCCGGTCTCGGCCGACGGCTTCCGTCCGGAAGGCGCCTGGTTGGTGGCGATCTCAACCTGTAGAAAATCCTCGGTCGTCAGGCTGCCTTTGTCGCGGCCCGACTCGCTTAGCCAGCACCAGGTGTCATCCTGACGCACCGACATATTGCCGCCGGTCGCCGGCGCCCAGCCTTTCGCGCCGATCCAATGACAGGTGGTGACCAGTTGCGCGAGTCTTTCTTGCCACATAGCAGTTCCTTAGGTTAGCGATGATTTATTTAGCCGTCTAAATGGCTATTTATCCGATACTAACACCGCTAACCGGAGGGGACAATATTTCAGGAAACACACACAAGACAAATGGTTATATCATAAATGCATATTAAATAACCCTTATTCACAGTGATTTAACCAACCGTTTTCAGTACACCGCTATTCTCCACTACTCTCTGGCCAAAAACTGGCGGATCGCCCTGGCTGAAATTCTCCTCCTGCGCCAGGGATGCGCTCACCGCCCTCCTCTGCCCTGGACTGGTGCAAAACATGGCAGGATGCCCACTAAAATGGCATCTCCTCCTCTTTACCCCATCATTACTGTGCACTGTGCACACCCTGTGATATTCCCCGTGCCCGGTTTTTCCTGGCACATCTCTTGCTACTTCCGGCTATCACCGCCCATCTACCAGCCAGAGGTTCCAGGATGTCAAACAGCAATGATTTTCCCCTCGTCGAAGCGCCCGCCGCCGGACGCAAAGGCGTATTTTCCATCGCCATGGTGTTGTTCAGCTTTACCTTTTTCACCGGCACGATGTTTGCCGGCGGCAAACTCGGCGTCTCCTTTTCCATCGTCAATCTGCTGTGGATAGCCGTCATCGGCAACGCCTTGCTGGCCCTCTATGCCGCGTCGCTGGGCTGGATCGCCGCGCGCAGCGGCCTGAATACGGTGCTGATGGGCCGGTTCTGCTTCGGGGAGATCGGCAGCAAGCTGGCCGACTTTATTCTTGGCTTTGCCGAACTGGGCTGGTACGCCTGGGGGACCGCCACGGTCGCTATCTCGCTGGTGAAGATCCTCGCCCTGCCCGAGGCGCTGACCCAGCCGTTGATGGTGCTGTTTGGTATTTTGTTCTGCGTCACCGCGCTGGTGGGCTACAAGGGACTGGACGCGCTGTCGCGCCTGTCGGTGCCATTGATGTTTGTGCTGCTGATGGTCTCCATGTATCTGGCGCTGCACCACGCCGGCGGCTGGCAGGCGATGACCCATATTGCCCCGAGCGACACCATGACCTGGTCGGCGGCCATCACCATGGTCTTCGGCACTTTCGCCAGCGGCGCCACCCAGGCGACAAACTGGACCCGGCTGGCTAACTCCAGCCGGACCGCCATTCTCGCCAGCATGGGCAGCTTCCTCATCGGCAACGGGCTGATGATCGTCGCCGGCGCCTGGTGCGCCATCGTTTATCAACAGGCCGATATTATGGAAGTTCTGATCCTGCAGGGGCTGTCGGTCGCCGCGGTGATCATGCTGTGTCTCAACCTGCTGACCATTCAGGGGCCCACCATCTATAACGTCTCCGCCGCCGCCTGCCATCTGCTGCGCAGCGAACGTCGCCGGACGCTAACCATCGCCGCCGCCGGGGTGGGCATTGTGCTCGCTATTGGCGGTATGTATGAAATGCTGATCCCGTTCCTCGTGCTGCTGGGCAGTATTATTCCGCCCATTGGCGGGGTGATCCTCGCCGACTACTGGTTCGCCCGCGGCGGGCGCTATCCCCTGCTGCAGAACGCCCGCCTGCCGCGTTTTAACTGGCTGGGACTCGGCGCCTACGCCGCCGGCGCGGTGGTGGCCTATCTGTCACCGTGGATCGCGCCGCTGGTGGGGATCACCGTCTCCGCGCTGGTCTATATCGTCCTGTGCCTGCTAAGCAAACGCCAGCCTGCCGCCGTCGCGGAGCAGGAGCCATGAGCCTGACGGTCAGCGAACTGCTGGCCCTTGAGGGACTCTCCGCCCTGCGTCTGCGGGCGGGAAAGCAAGGGCTGCAGCGGGCCGTACGCTGGTACTACGTGGCGGAAAATGAACATATCGCCGAGTGGATCATGGGCGGCGAGCTGGTCTTTATTACCGGCATCAACCATCCCCGTGATGAAGCCAACCTGATCCAGTTGCTGATGGAGGGAAAACAGCGCGGCATCGCCGGGATGGTGATCCTCACCGGCGAGGCCTATATCCACGCCATTCCCGCCACGCTGATCGCCCTTGCCGACGAGCTGGGCATTCCGCTGATTGAGCAGCCCTACCTGCTGAAGATGGTAATTGTCACCGAGCGCATCGGCACCGCGCTGGTCCGCAGTGAAAACGCCCTGCAGTCACAGCGCGACATTCTGATGCAGCTGGTCACCGGCGACTATCCGGATCTGCAGATGCTCCATCAGCGCGCCCTCCATCAGCAGCTCGATTTTACCCGTCCGCTGCGGCTGGCGGCGCTGCGTCTGGAGGGGCTGTCCCGCCTGTTTCGCCAGTTCCCGCCCGAGCAGGCCGAAGCCTGGCTGCTGCAGGCCCACCGCAGCGTGCGTCAGCAGCTGCAGCAGCAGCTCAACCAGCAGGGCAACCCCTTCCCGCTGCTGGAGCGCAGCAACATGTTCCTTTTCCTGCTGCCGGATGAGGAGGGGGAAGGCTTTCAGCAGAAAAAATGGCTGCAGCAGTGGCTGCAGGCGCTGGCGGACGGAGAGGAGGGTTTGTCGCTGCTCTGCGGCCTCTCCGCGCCGGTCAGGCAGCTGCAGGGTTACCCGCGGGCGCTGTCGCAGGCGCGCCAGGCGCTGGATCTGTGCGATACCCTGCGGCCGACCCAGCGTATCAGCGACTATCAGCAGTTGGGGTTTATCAAATTGCTGTCCGCGGTCAGCGACCCGGCGCTGCTCAACGATTTTATGCACGACACCCTGGGCTGCCTGATCGAGCCGGGCCGCAAAGCGCCATGGCTGCTGCTGGAGACCCTCGAGACGCTGCTGCAGGAGAACGGCAACGTGGTGCGGGCCGCCGACCGGCTGGGCCTGCATCGCAACACATTGCATCAGCGCATCCAGCGTATTGAAAAACTGACCGGCTACCCGGTCAGCCACCCCCAGTTTCATCTCAACGCCTCGGTCGCGCTGGTGATCTGGCGTTTATCGCAAAACCATTTACAGGACCCACCATGAAAATTATTAACGCTCGCCTGCGCCGCCAGGAGGCGCTGTTTACTCTTGACCTGCAGGACGGGATGATTCACCGCATCTCCGCCCAGGCCGCGATGCAGAGTGCCGACGCCGGGGATATCGACGCCCAGGGCCGGCTGGCGATCCCGCCCTTCGTCGAGCCGCATATCCATCTTGACGCCACCCTCACCGCGGGCGAGCCGGAGTGGAACCGCAGCGGCACCCTGTTTGAAGGCATCACCCGTTGGAGCCAGCGCAAAGCGAGTATTACCCCGGAGGACACCCGCCAGCGGGCGCTGAAAACCATCGGCATGCTGCGCGACTTCGGCGTCCAGCACGTCCGGACCCATGTGGATGTCACCGATCCGTCGCTGGCGGCCCTGAAGGCGCTGCTGGCGGTGAAACAAGAGGCCGCCGATCTTATCGATCTGCAGATTGTCGCCTTCCCGCAGGAGGGAATCGAATCGTACCCCGACGGCCGCGGACTCATGACCCGCGCCATCGAGATGGGCGCCGACGTGGTGGGCGGCATTCCGCACTATGAGAACACCCGCGACAAAGGGGTCAGCTCGGTGATGTTTTTGATGGACCTCGCCCAGCGTTACGGCCGCCTGGTGGATGTCCACTGCGATGAAATCGACGATCCGCAATCGCGTTTCCTTGAAGTACTGGCGGAGGAGGCGCGGGTGCGCGGCATGGGGGCGCAGGTCACCGCCAGCCACACCTGCGCGATGGGCTCTTATGATAACGCCTACTGCTCAAAGCTGTTTCGTCTGCTGAAAGCCTCGGGCATCAACTTCATCTCCTGCCCGACCGAAAGCATTCATCTGCAGGGCCGGTTTGACAGCTGGCCGAAACGGCGCGGCGTCACCCGGGTGGCGGAGCTGGATCGCGCCGGCATCAACGTCTGCTTTGCCCAGGACTCGATTCAGGATCCGTGGTACCCGCTGGGGAACGGCAATATCCTGCGCATTCTGGATGCCGGGCTGCACATCTGCCATATGCTCGGCTATGACGATCTGCAGCGCTGCCTCGACTTCGTCACCGACAACAGCGCCCGGGCGCTGTGTCTGGGCGATAACTACGGCCTCGCCGAAGGCCGCCCGGCGAACCTGCTGATCCTCGATGCGGAAAACGACTACGAGGCCGTCCGTCGTCAGGCACGGGTGCTGACCTCCATTCGCCACGGCAAGGTGATTTTGCAGCGTGAGGTGGAGCACATCCGATACCCGGCATAGGGCGCAAGGCGCTGCGCGACGACGCCTTTCTGTGATACCTTTTCAGGCAGTGTGCGTGACCGACGCCCGCCCGGGCGTCGGCTTCCTGGAAAACAGACGGCGCGAAACGACGATGAGCGATAAAAAATGGATTAAGGCCGAGGACGTGGCCAGACTGGCCGGCGTCTCGCGCTCGGCGGTCTCCCGCACCTTCACCCCCGGCGCCTCGGTGTCGGAGAAGACCCGGCAGAAGGTGCTGAGCGCCGCGGAAGCCCTGGGCTATCAGGTGAATATCATCGCCCGGACGATGATCACTGGCAGCAGTAATTTTATCGGCATCGTCACCGCCGGTTTCGACAACCCGTTTCGCAGCAAACTGTTGGCGCCGCTGGTCCATCAGCTGGCGCTCAATGGCTTTATGCCGCTGCTGATGAACGCTGACGATCCGCAGCAGCTCGCCCCCTCGCTTAAACAACTGCTGAGCTATCACGTCGCCGGGGTGATCATCACCTCCGGCGCGCCGCCGCTGTCGCTGGCGGAAGAGTATCTGGCGCGCAAGATCCCCGTCACCCTGATCAACCGCCATGCGGACCTCGCCGGCTGCGACCGGGTGTGCAGCGATAATGCCCAAGGGGCGAAGCTGGTGGCGGATCTATTCAGTCGTCGAGGCTGGCAGCAGGTTGGCTTTATTGGCGAAAATCGCGAGAACTTCAGCACCCGCCAGCGCTATGAGGCTTTCATCGCCCGGACGTCGGGTATGGCGGTGAGCAGCCGCTTCTGCGACGGCGGCGGCTATCAGGCCGGCTACCAGGCCGCCAGAGAATTGGTTGCTGAAAACCCCGGAGTGCAGGCGCTGTTCTGCGCCACCGATATGCTGGCGTTGGGCGCCCTGGATGGCCTGCGGGACGCCCCCGCCCCGCTGCCGGCCATCGTCGGTTTTGACGATATCCCGCAGGCGGACTGGCAGCCCTATCAGCTCACCACCGTCCAGCAGAATACCGCCCTGCTGGCGCACCACGCGGTGGATCTGTTGATGACGCGGATCGCCCGCTTCAGCCTGCCCTCACGCCATCGCGAAGTGCCGGTGAAACTAATTATTCGTCATAGTGCGAAATGAAAAAATCATTTTATGCTGGAGCGATCACAGAATCTTCTGCGAAACCCGGCCACACTCATTCGGCCCTTCGGGGCTGTTTTTTTCACGCAAAATGCACACGTGTGCAAAATAGGGAGTCACTATGCAATCTCAGGAATCAGAAGCGCTACAGGCCCGCTACCGTCTGGCCTGCGAGCTGGCGAAAGCGGGGGCTGAGCTGGCGTTTGAATACTATCAACAGCGCGAGGCGCTGACCGTCGACCATAAAGGCGATGACCTGCAGGATGTGGTCAGCGTGGCCGACAAACGGGTGGAGGCCTTTGTCAAACAGCGCATTCAGAGCGCGTTTCCGCAAGATGGCTTTCTCGGCGAAGAGAGCGGCGCTCGCCTGCCCGACGCGCGAGTGCTGTGGGTGGTCGACCCCATCGATGGCACCAGCTGTTTCCTCAACGGCCTGCACACCTGGTGCCTGTCGCTGGCGATCGTCGCCGACGGCGAACCGGTCATCGGCGTGGTCTACGACCCCAACCATCGCGAGCTGTTTCACGCCCTGCGGGGCCATGGCGCCTGGCTCAACGACGCCCCGATCCGTCCACACCCCGCGACGACGGTCAAAGAGGGCGTGATGGGCGTCGGCACCTCGCATCGCGTCACCCCGGCGGACTTTCTGCCGTTTCTGCAGGCGCTGCTCAGCGACGGCGGCATGTTTATCCGCAACGGTTCCGGGGCGTTGATGAGCGCCTGGGCGGCGGCGGGCCGGTTGATTGGCTACTACGAGCCGCACATGAACCCGTGGGACGCTCTGCCGGGGCTGGTGCTGATGCGCGAAGCGGGCGGCGCCAGCAACGATTTTCTGGCGCAGGAGGGGATCCAGCGCGGCAACCCGCTACTGCTGGCCAGCCAGACGCTCTACCCGCAGCTGAAAAAGATGATCCCACAACCCTTACATTAACCCTTACGGGTCAGGCTATTTCTGATTATGTACTCTACACAGTAACGATAACTTCATTCACGGACGAACCACATCAATCAGTCAGGCCTCCGACCTGCGGAGAACCACCTATGTCTGGAATTATCGCTTTTTTCCGGGCGTCGCCGCCGAAAGCGGGCGCCGCGTTTGATGAACAGCGTTTTCGCCGGGTGCGCTGGCAAACCTTTATCGCCATGACCCTGGCCTACGTCACCTTTTACGTCTGCCGGTTATCCTTCACCGTCGCCAAAAGCGCGCTGGTGGATCTGGGGATCACCCCGACGGAGCTGGGCATGATCGGCTCAACCCTGTTCTTCAGCTACGCCATCGGCAAGCTGGTCAACGGCTTTATCGCCGATCACGCCAACGTGGTGCGCTATATGAGCCTCGGTTTATTGCTCAGCGCCGGGATGAACCTGATGATGGGGATGACCACCAACGCCCTGCTGCTGGCCATCTTCTGGGGGATCAACGGCTGGGCCCAGTCGATGGGCGTCGGCCCCTGCGCGGTCTCGCTGGCGCGCTGGTACGGCGTTAAGGAGCGCGGCACCTTCTATGGCATCTGGTCGACGGCGCATAATATCGGCGAGGCGGTGACCTATATGGTGATCGCCGCAGTGATCGCCGGATTTGGCTGGCAGATGGGCTACCTGTCCACCGCCGCGCTCGGCGCCGCCGGGGTGGTGCTGCTGGTGCTGTTCATGCACGATTCGCCGCAGAGCAGTGGCTTCCCGTCCATCAACGTCATCCGCGATGAACCGCAGGAGGAGGCCGAAGCCCGCGGCTCAGTGTTTAAAAACCAGCTGCTGGCGCTGCGCAACCCGGCGCTGTGGACCCTCGCCCTCGCCTCCGCCTTTATGTACATCGACCGCTACGCCGTCAACTCGTGGGGGATCTTCTTTCTCGAGCAGGATAAAGCCTATTCCACGCTGGAGGCGTCCGGGATTATCGGCGTCAACGCCATCGCCGGCATCGCCGGGACCATCATCGCCGGCATGCTCTCCGACCGCTTTTTCCCACGCAACCGCAGCGTGATGGCCGGGTTTATCAGCCTGTTGAACACCGCCGGCTTCGCCCTGATGCTCTGGTCGCCGCACAATTATTACACTGATATTCTGGCGATGATTATCTTCGGGGCCACCATTGGCGCCCTGACCTGCTTCCTCGGCGGGCTGATCGCCGTCGATATCTCCTCGCGCAAAGCCGCCGGGGCCGCGCTCGGCACCATCGGCATCGCCAGCTACGCCGGCGCCGGCCTGGGCGAGTTTCTCACCGGGATCATTATTGATAAAACGGCTATCCTTGAGAACGGCAAAACGCTGTATGATTTCAGCACATTGGCGCTGTTCTGGGTGGGTACCGGTCTGGGTTCCGCGCTACTCTGTTTTACCACTGCCGCCATCGTCGCCCGGCGCCATGCCGTCGAACGGCAGACCTCGTTCTCCTCATAACCGATTAACGCATAAGGAAGAAGATATGATGCCTGCAAGACATCAGGGGCTGTTACGCCTGTTTATCGCCTGCGCGCTGCCGCTGCTGGCGCTGCAATCTGCCGCCGCCGCGGACTGGCAGCTGGAGAAAGTGGTCGAGCTCAGCCGCCACGGTATCCGCCCGCCGACGGCCGGCAACCGGGAAGCCATCGAGGCCGCCACCGGCCGACCGTGGACCGAGTGGACCACCCATGACGGCGAGCTCACCGGCCATGGCTATGCCGCCGTGGTTAACAAAGGACGTGAGGAAGGCCAGCACTATCGCCAGCTCGGCCTGCTGCAGGCGGGATGCCCGACGGCGGAGTCGATTTACGTGCGCGCCAGCCCGCTGCAGCGGACGCGGGCGACCGCCCAGGCGCTGGTGGATGGCGCCTTCCCCGGCTGCGGCGTCGCTATCCATTATGTCAGCGGGGATGCCGATCCCCTGTTTCAGACCGACAAGTTCGCCGCCACGCAAACCGACCCCGCCCGCCAGCTGGCGGCGGTGAAAGAGAAGGCCGGGGATCTGGCGCAGCGTCGGCAGGCGCTGGCGCCGGCCATCCAGCTATTGCAACAGGCGGTTTGTCAGGCCGATAAACCCTGCCCGATCTTCGACACCCCCTGGCAGGTGGAGCAGAGCAAAAGCGGGAAAACCACTATTAGCGGACTGAGCGTGATGGCCAATATGGTGGAGACGCTGCGTCTCGGCTGGAGTGAAAACCTGCCTCTCAGCCAGCTGGCGTGGGGCAAGATCACCCAGGCCAGGCAGATCACCGCCCTGCTGCCGCTGTTAACAGAAAACTACGATCTGAGTAACGACGTGCTGTATACCGCGCAAAAACGCGGGTCGGTGCTGCTCAACGCCATGCTCGACGGCGTCAAACCGGAGGCGAATCCGAACGTACGCTGGCTGCTGCTGGTGGCCCATGACACCAATATCGCCATGGTGCGCACGCTGATGAACTTTAGCTGGCAGCTGCCGGGCTACAGCCGGGGAAATATCCCGCCGGGCAGTAGCCTGGTGCTGGAGCGCTGGCGCAACGCGAAGAGCGGGGAACGCTATCTGCGGGTCTATTTCCAGGCGCAAGGCCTCGACGACCTGCGTCGTCTGCAGACGCCGGACGCGCAGCACCCGATGCTGCGTCAGGAGTGGCGTCAGCCGGGCTGCCGTCAGACCGACGTCGGTACGCTGTGTCCCTTCCAGGCGGCTATTACCGCCCTCGGTCAGCGTATCGACCGGTCATCCGCCCCGGCGGTAGCCATGGTCCTGCCGTAGCAATGCAGCGCTTGCCCGGGCCCGGGAAAGCCATTTTTTCCAGGCCCGGCACGGTGTCGGCTATCCATTGTCCGGCGCAAACGCCCCGGCGGCGACCTGCGCCGGGGTGACCACCCCGCTGTCCAGCACCCAGCCGCTCACCAGCCCAGCAGGCGTGACGTCGAACGCCGGATTGTAAACGGCAGCCCCCGTCGGCGCCCACTGTACCGCGCCGAAGCTGCCCGCCACCCCGGTCACTTCCGCCGCCGCGCGCTGCTCAATGGGGATCGCCGCGCCGTTCGGGCAATGGCGGTCGAGGGTGGTCTGCGGGGCAGCGACGTAAAACGGGATCTGGTGATAATGGGCCAAAACCGCCAGGGAATAGGTGCCGATTTTATTCGCCACGTCGCCGTTGGCAGCGATACGGTCGGCGCCGACCCACACCGCATCCACCTGCCCCTGCGCCATCAGGCTGGCGGCCATTGAATCGGTGATCAACTGATACGGCACGCCCAGTTCGCCCAGCTCCCAGGCGGTTAAACGTCCGCCCTGCAGCAGTGGCCGGGTTTCATCGACCCACACGCTGGCCACCTTTCCCTGCCGGTGCGCCAGCGCGATAACCCCCAGGGCGGTCCCCACCCCGGCAGTCGCCAGGCCACCGGTGTTGCAGTGGGTCAGCAGTCGACTGCCGGGCTTCACCAGCGCACTGCCCGCCTCAGCGATGCGGTCGCACAGCTGTTTATCTTCTTCGACCAGACGCAAAGCTTCCGCTTCCAGCGCCTGCGGGTAATCCTCCCGGGCCAGCGCCTGCTTCATGCGATCCAGATTATTCATCAGGTTGACCGCCGTCGGCCGCGCCGCGCGCAGCGTCTCCAGCGCCTGCTGGAGTGCATCCCGGTTCAGGCCGCGCTGGGCCAGCAGAGCCAGCAGCAGGCTGGCGGACAGGCCAATCAGCGGCGCGCCGCGCACCCGCAGGGCATGAATATGGTCCACCAGCAGCGCAACGTTATCCGCCGCCAGCCAGCGTTTCTCCTGCGGCAAGGCCTGCTGGTCGAGAATAAAAAGCTGATTTTCACTCACCCGCAGGCTGGTGGTCTGTAATGTCTGCATGTCGTTAAATCCCTGTTGCGTTGTTGTATCACATTGTGTCAGGATGGAATACAGAAGTATAGACGTCTGAACGGCTTAATCAGAATTCGAGGATCGAGGCAATGTCGCAATACCATACCTTCACCGCCCACGATGCCGTGGCTTACGCGCAGCAGTTCGCCGGCATCGACAACCCATCTGAGCTGGTCAGCGCGCAGGAAGTGGGCGATGGCAACCTCAATCTGGTGTTTAAAGTGTTCGATCACCAGGGCGTCAGCCGAGCGATCGTCAAACAGGCCCTGCCCTACGTGCGCTGTGTCGGCGAATCCTGGCCCCTGACCCTCGACCGCGCCCGTCTGGAAGCGCAGACCCTGGTCGCCCACTATCAGCACAGCCCGCAGCACACGGTAAAAATCCATCACTTTGATCCCGAGCTGGCGGTGATGGTGATGGAAGATCTTTCCGACCACCGCATCTGGCGCGGGGAGCTTATCGCTAACGTCTACTACCCGCAGGCGGCCCGCCAGCTTGGCGACTATCTGGCGCAGGTGCTGTTCCACACCAGCGATTTCTATCTCCATCCCCACGAGAAAAAAGCGCAGGTGGCGCAGTTTAGTAACCCGGCGATGTGCGAGATCACCGAGGATCTGTTCTTTAACGACCCGTATCAGATCCACGAGCGCAATAACTACCCGGCGGAGCTGGAGGCCGATGTTGCCGCCCTGCGCGACGACGCCCAGCTAAAGCTGGCGGTGGCGGCGCTGAAGCATCGTTTCTTTGCCCATGCGGAAGCGCTGCTGCACGGGGATATCCACAGCGGGTCGATCTTCGTTGCCGAAGGCAGCCTGAAGGCCATCGACGCCGAGTTCGGCTATTTCGGCCCCATTGGTTTCGATATCGGCACCGCCATCGGCAACTTGCTGCTTAACTACTGCGGCCTGCCGGGCCAGCTCGGCATTCGCGACGCCGCCGCCGCACGCGAGCAGCGACTGAACGATATCCACCAGCTGTGGACCACCTTCGCCGAACGCTTCCAGGCGCTGGCGGCGGAGAAAACCCGCGACGCGGCCCTGGCTTACCCCGGCTACGCTTCCGCCTTTCTGAAGAAAGTCTGGGCCGACGCGGTTGGCTTCTGCGGCAGCGAACTGATCCGCCGCAGCGTCGGACTGTCGCACGTCGCGGATATCGACACTATCCAGGACGACGCCATGCGCCATGAATGCCTGCGCCACGCCATTACCCTCGGCAAAGCGCTGATTGTGCTGGCCGAGCGTATCGACAGCGTCGACGAGCTGCTGGCGCGGGTACGCCAGTACAGCTGAGTGCGCCTGTTTTCCCTCACCCCGGCCCTCTCCCATAGGGAGAGGGAGCACACCCTAAAAAAGGCCATTGTCATTGCCTTTTTGCGTTTACCTTGCCCTCACCCCAACCCTCTCCCACAGGGAGAGGGAGCAAACCCTAAAAAAGTGCAATCATCAGGGATTGCCCGGCGGCGCTGCGCTTGCGCGGGCCTACAGATAACCGCATGACGGTTTGATCTTGCAGTCTTTTGTAGGCCGGGTAAGGCGAAAGCCGCCACCCGGCAGACATGCGAGCACAATTTTGCGTTTACCTTGTCCTCATCCCAGATACTCAATCACCGACAGCCCGCCGTTGTAATCGGTGCTGTAGATAATGCCCTGCGCATCGACAAACACATCGCAGGACTGGATCACCTGCGGACGGCCGGGACGGGTATCCATCATCGTCTTCGGCGCCGCCGGCACCAGCGCCCCGGTCTCCAGCGGACGATACGGGTTAGATATATCGTAAGCCCGCACGCCGGCATTCTGATAAGTGGCAAAAATCAGCGTTGAGCTGACAAAGCTGCCGGGACGATTCTCATGCAGGTTGTGCGGACCGAAATGCGCCCCTTTCGCCACATAATCCGCTTCGTCCGGCGGCGGGAACGTGGCGATGCTCACCGGATTTGACGGCTCGCGGATATCAAACAGCCAGATCAGCTTCTCACCGTCCTCCTGATTGTCGAGCACCGCTTCGTCAAGCACCACCAGCAGGTCACGATCCGGTAGCGGCAGCGCGGTATGCGTCCCGCCGCCGAACGGCGGGCTCCAGTTGCGATGGCTAATCAGCGTCGGCTGGGTACGGTCTTTGACATCCAGCAGCGTCAGGCCGCCGTCGCGCCAGCTGCCGTAGGCGGTATCCCCGGCAATAATGGCGTGATGCAGCGCATAGCGTTTGCCCTGCGGCCAGTCCGGTGTTTCACCGCCCGCCTGGTGCATCCCCGGCAGCCACCAGCGCCCGGCCACTTCGGGCTTACGCGGATCGGCCAGATCGATGGTCAGGAAGATGTAGTCAGTAAAACCGTCGATCAACGCGGACACATACGCCCAGCGGCCGCCGACGTACCAGATGCGGTGAATACCGATGCCGTTAAGCGACAGGAAACTGATTTCCCGCGGCTGCGCGGGAGTGGAAATATCAAAGATACGCAGCCCGGCGCTCCAGCCCTTGTCCTGCACATCGCTGACTGTGTCGCCCACCGAGCGGGTGTAGTAGACCTTCTCATCAGCAAAACGGGCGTCGGCAAACAGATCCCGGGCGTTGATCACCAGCAGCAGATCGTCATGCGCCTGCAGATGCACGTTCCAGGTGCCCGGCGGCGCGGCAATATAGTTGACGGTGGTGGGCCGGGTCGGATCGCGAACATCGACCACGGAAAAGCCCTGCGACACCATATGGCCGATATAGGCGAATCCGCGGTGCACCATCAGCTGCACGCCGTCCGGACGACCGCCCTGATCGCTATGGCCAATCAGCCGCATATTGCGGCTGTATTCGGGGGAAGGTAATACTGACATAGGGGATCCCTCTCGCCCGGTGGCATGGTTTTCCCCCTCTCCCTGCGGAAGAGGGCCGGGGTGAGGGCACCAGGCCGCCGCCCACCGCCACCCGGCTTGATATTATTTGTTTTTCGCTTCCAGCGTCGCGAACCACGGCGCGATAAAGTCTTCGGTCTGGCCCCAGCCAGGGATAATTTTCCCCAGCGACGCCACGTTCACCGCCCCCGGCTGGGCCGCCAGCAGCGCCTGCGGGATCGCCGCCGCCTTGAAGTCGTAGGTGGCTGGCGTCGGCTCGCCGGCGATCTTATTGGCGATCAGCCGCACGTTGGTCGCGCCGATAAGCTTCGGATCCACCGCCACACTCACTTTCCATGGGCTGCCGGCTTCGCGCATCAGCTGCAGATCCTGGTTGGAAATATCAATGCTGTAGAGTTTGATCTCAGTGCGGCCATTCTCTTTCAGCGCTTTATAGGCCCCCTGGCTAAAGGCATCCCAGGTGCCCCAGATCGCGTCGATTTTCCCTTTCGGATACTTGGCGAGGATCGCCCCCACCTTGTTGGCAGTGTCGCCCTGCACATCGGATGACACGGCGCCGATCGACTCCAGCTCTTTAATCCCCGGATTTTGCTTCAGCAGCGTCTGGTAAGCCGCCTGACGGCGCTCCATCGGCGGGAAGCCCGCCACCCACAACTTGACGATGTTGGCCTTGCCGTTGAAGTCTTTCACCAGCTGGCCAAAAGAGAGCTCGGTCAGCGACGCGTCATCCTGCTGGCTGACCGTCACCCCGGGGATCTCACCGCTCACCGCGGTATCGAACACCGCCACTTTGATCCCGGCATCCACCGCCTTCTTCACCAGGGCGGTGGAATACGGGTCACGCCCCTGGGAGAGAATAATGCCATCGTATTTCTGGCTGATGGCCTGGTTGACGAAGTCCTGGAATTTGGCGTCATCGCCGTTGCTCAGGAAGGTGCTGATTTTGAAACCGAGCTTTTTGCCCTCCTGCAGCGCCCCGGAGACAAACTGGGTGGTGTTATCGTCAGACCCCAGGTTGCGGATCACCGCAATACGGATCGGGCCGCTGTGCTCGGCAATCGCCGCCGGCACCGGCGTCGGGGCAGTGGCCAGCGCCGCCGTCGACTGCAGCAGACCCAGCGTCATCAGAGAGAGTGCGATCTTTTTCATGCTGTTTACCCTGTAAAATGTTAAGTACGGCGCTGAAAATAGGTCAGTGCCAGCGCGCCAGCCAGGACCAACCCTTTAATAATGTCCATCGCGTAATACGGCACCGAGAGCATCACCAGCCCGTTGGAGAGCACGCCGAGGATCACCGCCCCCACCAGCGTCCCCAGGGCGTTCGGTTTACCGGAGCCCGCCAGCGAAAAGCCGATCCAGGCCGCCGCCACCGCGTCCATCAGATAGCCGCCGCCGGCGTTGACCTGTGAGGATCCGATACGCGAGGCCAGCAGAATGCCGCCCAGCCCGGCCAGCAGCGAGGCAATCACGTATGCTGCGACTTTGTAACGAGTGATCCGCAGGCCGGAGAGCCGCGCGGCCTCCGGGTTGCCGCCGATGGCGTACATCCGCCGTCCGTGGGTGGTGAACGACAGTGCCAGCTGGGCGACCAGCGTCACCACCAGCATGATGATGACGATGGTCGGCACCTGCCCCAGCGCGCCAAAGGCCGCCGGGATAGTGCCTTCCGCCATCTCGCCGCTCGGCAGCACCATGTTTTCAGTAATCGAACCGCCGTAGCTGTAGGTCATCGCCACGCCCTGAATCACAAACAGGCTGGCCAGGGTGGCGAGCATGTCAGGAATGCGCAGCACCACGATCAGAAAGGCGTTAAACAGCCCCACCAGGGTGCAGAGCGCGAGGGTGATCAGAATCGCTTCGGTGGTCCCCAGGCCATGCCAGACAAACAGGGAAATCACCAGCGCGTTAGCCAGCGATGCCGTCGATCCCACTGACAGATCAAAGCCGCCAATGGTGAGAGAAATCGACACCCCGATGGCAATCACCGTGACAATCGCGATCGAGCGCAGAATGTTGATGATGTTGAACGGATCAAGGAAGTTGTCCGAGGCGAGGCCAAAGACCGCCACCAGCAGCACCACGGTCAGCAACATGCCCCACTTATAGAGAAAATCAAAAAATCGCTGACGGCCCGATACCGTCGCGTTTACTGCCAGGGCCTTGCTCACGCTGCCGCTCCTCCGGTTGAATAATAAAGCAACGTCTCTTCCCGGGCTTCCGCGCCGGGGATCTCCGCCACAATCCGTCCGTCCCATAGCACGCAGATGCGGTCGCATAAACCGACCAGCTCGGCGAATTCACCCGAGGCATAAATCACCCCTTTGCCTTCCCGCGCCAGACCATCGATCAGCATGAACAGATCGGTTTTCGCTTTCACATCGACCCCTTTGGTCGGTTCGTCAAAAATCAAAACATTGGCATGACTGCGCAGCCATTTGCCAATGGCCACCTTCTGCTGGTTGCCGCCGGAAAGACGGCGCAGCATCTGCCCCGGGCCAGTGGCGCGCACGCCGAGGCGGGCAATCACCTCCTCCGCCCAGCGCCAGGCCTGCCGATGGCCAAACAGGCTCCAGCGCGAAAAGCTGTTATCGGCGCTGACCGCCAGGTTCATCGCGATCGGCTCTTCGATGAAAATGCCCTCTTTGCGCCGCTCCTCCGGGACCAGCGCCAGGCCGCGCCCCACCGAGTCGGCAGGATCGCGCGGTCGCCACGGCTGGCCGTTCAGCTCGCCACGCTGCACCCGGCTTTTGCTGGCGCCGAACAGCGCTTTGCACAGCTCGGTTTTGCCCGCGCCGGCCAGCCCGGCGATACCAAGAATTTCCCCCTTCCGCAGGCGCAGCGAAATATCCTGTAGCAACGCCTCATCATGCAGACCGTCAATCTGCAGCAGCACCTCTTCGCCGTGCGGCGGGCGCGGCGGTGGGAAGATATCGCTCAGCTCGTGGCCCAGCATCTTTTCGACGATCTGTTCGCCGCTCAGCGGCGCCATCGGGCCGCTCTCAATCAGCCGCCCGTCGCGCAGCACCGTCAGGGTGTCGCAGATTGCCTTCAGTTCATGGATACGATGCGAAATAAACACCACCCCGATCCCCTGCTGCTGCAGACGGCGTACTACCGCAAACAGTCGCTCACTTTCATGCTGATCCAGCGGCGCGGTGGGCTCATCGAGGATCAAAAAGCGGCAATGGTGCGACAGAGCGCGAGCCAGCAGGATTTGCTGTTTTTCGGCGAGCGTGCAGCTGTCAATGGAGCGCCTGACGTCCAGCGCCACGTCCAGCTGCGCCAGCGCCTCGCGCGCCAGCTGCCGAACCCGCGACCAGCGAAACGCCATGCCCGGCTCTGCCAGCCTGTCCAGCATGATGTTTTCCGCAATGCTCAGGCCAGGTACCAGCGCCACATCCACCTCCTGCTGCACCAGGTGGATCCCCAACTGTTTAGCATCCCGCGGCGAACGAATGGTGACCGGCTGATCGTTGATCGTCACCTCGCCCTGATAGTGAGCATGCGTCCCGCACAGCACGGCCATCAGCGTCGACTTACCCGCGCCGTTGGCCCCGGTCAGGGCATGCACCGACCCGCCATGAAGGGTAAAGTCCACCTTGTTCAGTGCCTGAAAGCCGGAAAAGGCCAGGCTAATGTTATGCATCTCAAGGCGGTTCGCGCTCATCACTGTTCCCGTGCGGTAATTAATCTTCTGATTTAACGAATTTTTCATAGCCGCCGCTGGCTGACAACTGCGTAAAAAGCATAAGATACAACGAAATAATATTAGCCATCTGGATGTCCAGACATAACATCAGTTTAGCCCAACACCTATAAGGACAGCTTCCATGAGCAACAGCGATATCCGCGTCGTACCCGGCCCGGCCAACTATTTCTCCCACCCTGGCAGCCTTGAGCGGCTGAGCGATTTTTTCAGCGCCGACCAGCTCTCGCGGGCGGTGTGGGTCTATGGCGAGCGCGCCCTGGCCGGCGCCGAACCTTTTCTGCCGGCGGCCTTCCACCTGCCGGAGGCAAAAAAGATCCGCTTTACCGGCCACTGCAGCGAACGCGACGTGGCGGAGCTGGTGCAGGCCTCCGGTGACGATCGGGCGGTAGTGATTGGCGTGGGCGGCGGCGCGCTGCTCGACAGCGCGAAAGTGTTGGCCCGCCGCCTGGGGGTTCCGCTGGTGGCCATCCCGACCATCGCCGCCACCTGCGCGGCGTGGACGCCGCTGTCGGTGTGGTATAGCGACGCCGGACAGGCCCTGAATTTTGAGATCTTCGATGACGCCAACTTCCTGGTGCTGGTCGAGCCGCGCATCATTCTCAACGCCCCGGCGGAGTACCTGCTGGCGGGCATTGGCGACACCTTAGCCAAATGGTATGAGGCCGTAGTGCTGGCGCCGCAGCCGGAGGCGCTGCCGCTCACCGTGCGGCTGGGGATTAACGGCGCGCTGGCGATCCGCGACGTGCTGCTGGCCAGCAGCGAAACGGCGCTGGCGGACCAGAGCCGCGGCGATCTGACCCAGGCGTTTCGCGATGTGGTGGAGGCGATTATCGCCGGCGGCGGGATGGTTGGCGGGCTGGGGGAACGTTACACCCGGGTCGCCGCCGCCCATGCGGTGCACAACGGACTGACGGTGCTGCCGCAGACGGATAAATTCCTCCACGGTACCAAAGTCGCCTACGGCATTCTGGTACAGAGCGCCCTGCTTGCTCAGGACGATGTGCTGGCGCAGTTAGTGCAGGCGTATCAGCGCTTTAACCTGCCGACCACCCTGGCGGCACTGGAGGTCGATATCAATAACCGCACAGAACTGGACCGGGTCATTGCCCATACCCTGCGCCCGGGCGAGTCGATTCACTATTTACCAGTGACGTTAACCCCTGAGGTTCTGCGCGCGGCGTTTGAGAAGGTGGAATACTTCAGCCGTTAATCACCCCGACCGTCTATACCTAATGATGATGCTCACCACTCTCGCAACGAGGTCATCATGCAGATCGATTTAACAGGTAAGAAGGCGCTGGTTACCGGCGCCAGCCGTGGGTTGGGTCGCGCAATCGCGCTGTCGCTGGCACGCGCCGGTGCCGATGTGGTTATTACGTATGAAAAATCGGCCGATAAAGCCCAGGCGGTCGCCGATGAAATAAAGGCCCTGGGTCGGCACGGCGAGGCGGTGCAGGCCGACAGCGCCAGCGCGCAGGCTATTCAGGATGCCGTCACCCATGCGGCCCGGTCCCTCGGCGGGCTGGATATTCTGGTCAACAACGCCGGGATCGCCCGCGGCGGTCCACTGGAATCCATGACGCTGGCGGACATTGACGCGCTTATCAACGTCAATATTCGTGGGGTGGTCATCGCCACCCAGGAAGCGCTGGTGCATATGGCCGATGGCGGACGGATCATCAACATCGGCAGCTGTCTGGCTAATCGCGTGGCCATGCCGGGCATCGCGGTTTACGCCATGACCAAGTCCGCCCTCAACGCCCTGACCCGTGGCCTGGCGCGTGATTTAGGCCCTCGCGGGATCACCGTTAACCTTGTCCATCCAGGGCCGACCAACAGCGATATGAACCCGGAAGACGGAGAACAGGCGGAAGCCCAGCGCCAGATGATTGCGGTCGGTCACTACGGCCAGCCGGAAGACATCGCCGCGGCGGTCACCTTCCTCGCCAGCCCGGCCGCCGGGCAGATCTCCGGTACGGGGCTGGACGTGGATGGCGGATTGAACGCCTGATCGCACATTTTCTGCAAGCCTCTGTCGCCCGACAGAGGCCTTCCCGCGCCGCCTCGACGGGTTGCGTTTTGCCTCTTACCTGCGTTTTTTCTCCGCTCTACAGTACCCCATAAGAAATTCGGAATTTATCTAATAGTCTTATTATTTCCTTATATTTTGTGTGGGCGTACAGTGGAGGTACGGATGAAGATTGTCTGGTCAAAAACGGCAGATAAGCCATTTTCTAAAATCGATAATCGGTATAAGAGCCGCATTAAATCCAGGCTGGAAAAGATGGATGATAAAGCTTCATCTATCTCGGATATCAAAAAATTGTCCTCTCCCGAAAACCACTACCGGCTGCGATTAGGTGATTACAGAGTCATCTACACCTTTGGGGATCCGCCGGGCGATACCTGCTACGTCGTGGCGGTTAAACGCCGAACCACCACCACCTACCTTCATGAGGAAGATACCGAATATGACTATTCAGTACATCAAGGATGAAGAAGGAAAAGACCAGTATGTCGTCATTCCTTACAGCGATTACTTTCGTATGCGCCTGGCTCTGCTGGAGTACGACGACGAGGATGAAAGCGACTGGGAAGATATTCCTTATGAATCAGACATCTATGATAATGTCATGCTACCAGGCGAAGTATGCGACGTGATGCATAAAGAAAACGTCAGTCTGCAGGCCGCGTGGCGCATCCTGCGCGGGCTATCCCAGCAGGAGGTCGCGGCTAAACTCGGCATCAGCCAGTCCGCCGTGTCGCAGCTGGAAGCGCTGGACTCCCGTCCGCAGAAGCGCACCCGCGAGAAGCTGGCGGCGATTTACGGCTGTACCCAGGAGCAGATCAGCCTCTATCTGCCGAAAGAGGGTTAACAACACTTCGCCCCGCCCTTGCCGCCGTAGCGCGCGTCCTGGCGCTCGCGAAAGAATTCTTCATAGGTCATCGGCGTCTGATCCGGGTGGGTTATTCGCATGTGCTCGACGTAGTTATCGTAATCCGGCACGCCGATCATCATCTTCGCCGCCTGGCCTAAATATTTTCCCGCTTTGGAGAGGGTGTCGAACATAAGTCATTTCTCTTTTGTTTCCCTCTCCCAAAGGGAGAAGGAGGATCGGAAATGTAGGCCGGGTAAGGCGAAGCCGCCACCCGGCACACCGGTTAATGCGCCCCTTTCGCCTGGGTATCAATCGCATCCAGGTTTTCAGGCATAGGCTCATACGGCGTCTCTTTCGCCGTCGGTTTATCCTCTTTCAGCGCCGCCAGCGCGGTTTTAATCGAGAACAGCGCCAGCACCACCACCACAATCATAAAGAAGATGGTCAGCCCGGCATCGAGACGGTTGTTAAACACCAGCTGCGCCAGCTGTGATTCGGTATATTGCGGCGGAATGTTGCCGCTGTCGATCATCGCCTGGAATTTATTGGCGATGGCCAGGAAACCGACTTTGGTATCCGGGCTAAACGACTTCTGCCAGCCGGCGGTCAGGGTACAAATCAGCAGCCAGCTTGTCGGCAGCAGCGCCACCCACGCGTAGCGCTGGCGTTTCATCTTGAACAGGACCACCGCGCAGAGCATCAGCGCCATCCCCGCCAGCATCTGGTTGGCGATACCGAACAGCGGCCACAGGGTGTTAATCCCGCCCAGCGGATCCACTACCCCCTGATGCAGGAAGTAGCCCCACGCCAGGACGCACAGCGCGGTCGCCAGCAGGTTGGCCGGCAGCGAACTGGTTTTTTTCAGCCCCGGGCTAATCACGCCCAGCAGATCCTGCAGCATAAAGCGCGCCGCACGGGTGCCGGCATCAACCGCCGTCAGGATAAACAGCGCCTCAAACAGAATGGCGAAGTGGTACCAGAACGAGACATCCATCAGCCCGCCCAGCGAGCCGTGCAGGATGTAGGCCATCCCCACCGCCAGGGTTGGCGCGCCGCCGGCGCGGGAGATAATCGACTGTTCACCCACCTCGCTGGCGATTTGATGCAGCGTATCCGGGGTAATGCTAAAGCCCCAGCCGCTCACCACCTGCGCCGCCGAGGCGACCACATCGGTGGTTCCCGCCGGCGCCAGCACCGCCATCGGGCTGTTCATCGCGAAGTAGACGCCCGGGTCGATAATACAGGCCGCCACCAGCGCCATAATGGCGACGAAGGATTCCATCAACATACCACCGTAGCCGATAAAGCAGGCCTGGCCTTCGTTGGCCAACATTTTCGGCGTGGTGCCGGAGGAGATCAGCGCGTGGAAGCCGGAGACCGCGCCGCAGGCGATGGTGATAAACAGGAACGGGAACAGGTTGCCGCTCCACACCGGGCCGGTACCGTCGACGAATTTGGTCAGCGCCGGCATGGTCAGGGTCGGGCGCATAATCAGAATGCCAATCGCCAGCCCCACGATGGTGCCGATTTTCAGGAAGGTGGAGAGGTAGTCGCGCGGGGCCAGCAGCAGCCAGACCGGCAGTACCGCGGCGACAAAGCCGTAGCCCACCAGGATCCAGGTCAGCTGTACGCCGGTGTAATCAAACCACGGCGCCCAGGTCGGGCTTTCCGCCACCCAACCGCCGGAGATGATGGCGAACACCAGCATCACCAGGCCGATCACCGACACCTCGCCGATGCGCCCCGGGCGCAGGTAGCGAATATAGATACCCATAAAGATCGCCAGCGGGATGGTAAAGGCGACGGTGTATGTCCCCCACGGACTGTGGGTCAACGCTTTCACCACGATCATCGCCAGGACCGCGAGGATGATGACCATGATCATAAAGCAGGCCACCAGCGCCAGGACGCCAGCGGTTGGCCCCATCTCCTCTTTAACCAGTTCGCCAAGCGAGCGGCCATCGCGACGGGTCGAAACAAACAGCACCATAAAGTCCTGTACGGCGCCGGCCAGCACCACGCCGGCGAGGATCCAGATCATCCCCGGCAGGTAGCCCATCTGCGCGGCAAGCACCGGGCCCACCAGCGGCCCCGCGCCGGCAATGGCGGCAAAATGGTGACCGAACAGCACTTTTTTGTCGGTCGGAACATAATCGAGGCCGTCATTATGTCGTACCGCCGGCGTCATCCGCGTCGGGTCAACGCCGAGAACGGTTTTGGCGATATACAGACCGTAGAAACGATATGCGATCAGATAAACGCAGACCGCCGCGACGACAATCCACAGCGCATTTATCTGCTCACCCCGGTTTAAGGCGATATAGCCGAGGGCAAAGGCTCCGATCACGGAGAGCAGTGTCCAGATAAGGTATTTCCCTGAATTATTCATTGTTGTGGTCCACCGGTAGGGTAATCAGGATGTTACATTTTGTTTCTAGATCACAACGCAGAATTTAACAACATCGAAACAGCGCAGATGCCGTACACCCACAGAGATTTGTCTCACATTGCTAGCGAGATCACTTAAGGCAGGAAAATGAATGAAAGGATTACCGTGAACGGTGCCGTTTGTTTGTCGGGTGGCGGCTAACGCCTTACCCGACCTACAGATCCGTAGCCCGGCCAAGCGCAGCGCAAGCCGGGGAAATAGCGGCTCCTCAGCCCAGAAACCGTAGCCCTGCTAAGTACAGCGCGAGCAGGGAAATTCCCGGATGGCGGCGCGCTGCGCCTTATCCGGGCTACCCATTGCGCCGATACGTAGCCCGGCCAAGCGTAGCGCAAGCCGGGGAAATAGCGGCTCCTCAGCCCAGAAACCGTAGCCCTGCTAAGTACAGCGCGAGCAGGGAAATTCCCGGATGGCGGCGCGCTGCGCCTTATCCGGGCTACCCATTGCGCCGATACGTAGCCCGGCTAAGCGTCGCGCAAGCCGGGGAAACAGCAGCTTCCTGGCCCAGAAACCGTAGCCCTGCTAAGCGCAGCGCGAGCAGGGAAATTCCCGGATGGCGGCGCGCTGCGCCTTATCCCGGCTACCCATTGCGCCGATACGTAGCCCGGCTAAGCGTAGCGCAAGCCGGGGAAATAGCGGCTTCTTAGCCCAGCACCGCGGTGCCCAGATACGTAGCCCGGCTAAGCGTAGCGCAAGCTGGGGAAATAGCAGCTTCCTGGTCCAGAAACCGTAGCCCTGCTAAGCGCAGCGCGAGCAGGGAAATTCCCGGATGGCGGCGCGCTGCGCCTTATCCGGGCTACCCATTGCGCCGATACGTAGCCCGGCTAAGCGTCGCGCAAGCCGGGGAAACAGCGGCTTCCTGGCCCAGAAACCGTAGCCCTGCTAAGCGCAGCGCGAGCAGGGAAATTCCCGGATGGCGGCGCGCTGCGCCTTATCCGGGCTACCCATTGCGCCGATACGTAGCCCGGCTAAGCGTAGCGCAAGCCGGGGAAATAGCGGCTTCTTAGCCCAGCACCGCGGTGCCCAGACGACAGGTGCAGCAGCGCCGCCCCTTCTCGTCATACACCACTATCTCCCAGCTCTGGCTCTGGCGGCCAAGATGCAGCGGTCGGCATTCGCCGCGCACTTTCCCGCTGGAGACCGGACGATGGTGGGTAGCGTTAAGCTCGGTGCCCACCACGCACTGCCCTTCTTCGGTCATCAGCCAACCGGCCATCGAGCCCAGCGTCTCCGCCAGCGCCGCGGAGGCGCCGCCGTGCAGCAGACCAAACGGCTGATGGGTGCGCGCATCCACCGGCATCTCCGCCTCCAGCAGCCCCGCTTCCAGTCGGGTGTAGATGATGCCAAGATGCGCCACCATGGTGTTTTCGCTGCTGGCGTTCAGCGCCGCCAGCGTGAGCTCTCGCTTCCAGGCCATTTACGCCCCCAGCGTCGAGCCGCCATCGACCACAATATCCTGCAGCGTAATATGGCTGGCGTGAGAAGAGGCGAGGAACAGAATGGTATTGGCGATCTCCTGCGGGCGGGCGATTTTGCCCAGCGGGATGCCGAGCTTAAACTGCTCGCCGAAGCCGCGGATCCGCTGCTGCTCGGCATCGTCGCTGACCCACAGGGTGCGCTGCATATCGGTGTCGGTGGAGCCCGGCGACACGAGGTTGCAGCGCACGCCGCTGCCTGCCAGCTCAAGGCCAACGGTTAACGCCAGGCTTTTCAGCGCCGCTTTCGAGGCGCCATAGGCGCTCATGCCGATACGCGGCGTATGCGCGGCATCGGAGGCGACGGTGACGATCGCCCCGCCCCGCTGACGGCGGAACTGGGCCATCGTCTGCTGAAACAGATTAAACGCGCCGCCAACGTTGACCGCGAAGGTTTGCTGCCAGTCTTCCGCGCTCAGCTGGTCGGTGGCGCCCATGCGCAGGATCCCGGCGGCGTTCACCAGCACGTCCAGTCGTTCGATGTTGTTGAGCAGCCGCGCGCACACGTCGCGTACCTGACCGGCATCGGCGACGTCCAGCGTTTCGGTGGCAAACGGATAACCTTCGCCGTCAAAGGCAAGGTCGAAACCGGTAACGTTGGCCCCGGCCTCGACGAAAGCCAGCGCGGTGGCATAGCCAATCCCTTTACCTGCGCCGGTCACCCACACGGTCTGACCGTGGAAATCCAGCGCCGCCATTATTTCACCTCACGGGAGAGCAGCGCCCACCAGGCGTCGATGGTCGGGTTCTTCGCCAGCATCACGAAGTCGATATCGCCGTGCACTTTGCGCCAGCGGGCGGCCAGGGCCATCATCCGCACCGAATCCAGACCGTAGTCGATCAGATTTTCATCATCCAGCGGTTCGTCGGATTCGTCGAGCAGCGGCAGGATCAGCGCGCGCAGCGCCGCTTTGGAGGCCGGCAGCGGCAGCAGCTCTTCGGTCATCACCACGCGGCCGGAGCGGCCGGCGACGTATTTCAGCGCCATCAGGTGCTCTTCACGGCTGAAGTCCGCCAGGGCGTCGGCGACAAAGAACGGTTTGATATCGCGCATGAAAGCATCGGTGGCGGTGGTCATGCAGCCGATATGAGCATAAACGCCGGTGATGATCAGCTGGTCGCGGCCGGCCTCTTTCAACATCTCCTCCAGCGGCGAGCGATGAAATGCGCTGTAACGCCATTTCACCAGCACGGTATCGTCTTCATCCGGCGCCAGCGCGGCAATCACCTGCTGCTGCTCCGGCGAGCGGGTCAGGCCCGGCCCCCACATATCATTCAGCAACGCCCGATCTTCATCACTCTGCTCTTTCGGCTGGGCGGTGTAGTACACCGGAATGCCGTTCTGTTTGCAGAAGTCGCGCAGGGCGGCGATATTGGCCACCACTTTCTCCATCATCGCGCTGTTTTCGCCCCAGAAGTTGAGGAAATACTCCTGCATATCGTGGATCAGCAGCGCGGCGCGCGACGGCTCAAAGGCCCAGTTGACTTTGTTCGCCGGGATATCGCTGGCTTCCGGCAGCGCATATGCCTGTAATTTAGGGATTGCCATTCTCTGTTCTCCTTCAGCCCAGCTTGCCTTCGGCCAGCCACTGACGTAATTGTTTTTTATCGACTTTGCCCACCGGCGTCAGCGGCAGCGCGGCAACGCACTCCACGCGATCCGGCAGTTTAAATTCAGCCACCCCCTGCTCGCGCAGGAAGCGGCGCACCGCGACGGCGCGCAGCGGCGAGGTCACCACCAGATAAGCGCAGCTTTTCTCGCCCAGCAGGTTGTCTTCGATGCTGACCAGCGCGGCGTGGATCACCGCCTCATGGCGCAGCAGCAGGTTTTCGATCTCTTCGGCGGCGATCTTCTCGCCGCCGCGGTTGATCTGATCTTTTTCCCGGCCCTGGACGGTGATATACCCGTCTTCATCGATCGAAATCAGATCGCCGGAGCAGTAAAACCCCTCGGCGTCAAAGGCTTCCGCGTTATGCTGCGGGCTGTTGTAGTAGCCGCGGAAGGTATACGGCCCGCGGGTCATCAGGCGGCCCACTTCGCCGCGCGGCAGCGGGTTGCCATCGGCATCCGCTACCCACACTTCATCGTCCGGGCACATCGGGCAGCCCTGGGTATGGATGATCCGCTCCGGGCTGTCGTTAAGGCGGGTGTAATTCACCAGCCCCTCCGCCATGCCGAACACCTGCTGCAGCTGGCAGCCGATTTCCGCCGGAATGCGCGCGGCGAGGGTCGCCGACAGGCGCGCGCCGCCGACCTGCAGCAGCTCCAGCGATTGCAGTTGCGCATTGCTGCCCCATTCATGGATCGCCTGCAGCCACAGGCTGACCGCCGGCGGCACCAGCGAGGCAACGTTGATCTGATGTTGTTCAATCAGCGGGAAACAGAGGGTGGCGCTCGGGTCGGCGGCGAGGATCACCCGCCCGCCGGCGAGGAAGACGCCGAGCGAACCCGGGGAACTCATCGCATAGTTATGCGCCGCCGGCAGCGCGTTGAGGTAGCGCGTCTCCGCGTTGATCCCGCAGATCTCGTTGCTGCGGCGGATGCTGTAGTCGTAATCGTTATGGGTGCGCGGGATCAGCTTCGGCGTCCCGGTGCTGCCGCCGGAGAGCTGGAAAAAGGCCACTTCGTCGGCAGGGGTTGGATTGGCGACAAAGTTATCCGCCGGGCGGTTAATCTCCGTCGCCAGATCGCGCTCGCCGCCGTCGTTACGCAACAGTGCGACGCGCAGGGAAGGATGCTCAGCGATAAACGCATGGAGGAAGCTATCGTCAGCAAACAGCGCGTGCTCGCGATCGGCAATCAGCAGCGCCGGTTTAATCTGCGCGGCGTAGGCGTTAAGCTCGCTGCGCTGATGGCTGAACAGCGCGTTCACTGGCGCGACGCCGATACGCAGCAGCGCAAAGAAGGTGATGTAAAACTCGGCGACGTTGCCCAACTGCACCAGCGCGGTTTCCCCGCGCTTCAGTCCCTGGCGCTGCAGCGAGCAGGCAAGGTTGTCCACCAGCTGATTAAACTGGCGGTAGCTAATCTGCCGTTCGCCATCGATAATCGCCACGGCGTCGTTTTCCGCGTGACGGGTGATCAGATTGGTTAACGGCAGATCCTGCCAGTAGCCTTTTTGACGATAGCGGGCCGCAAACTCTTCCGGCCAACGGGTAAATGCAATCATCCTTGCCTCTTAATTCAAGCCAAATACGTTAAGCATGGTGGTCAGTTTGACGCCGGTTTCGCGCCATTCGCCCAGCGGCGAGGAGGCCGGAACGATTCCCGCGCCGGCAAACAGGCGCAGCGTACGCTGCTGCAGACGCGCGCAGCGGATGGTCACCACCCATTCGCCGTTGCCTTCATCGTCACACCAGCCGACGATGCCGCCGAACAGCTGACGGTCGAAGGGTTCCAGTTCGGCAATCAGGCGCTTCGCCACCTGGTGTGGGAAGCCGCTCAGCGCCGGGGTCGGGTGCAGCAGACAGGCCAGCGACATGGCGTTTTCTTGCGCCAGCGCGGTGCCTTCGATTGGCGTTGCCAGGTGCCAGAGCGTTGGGGTGGTAATCAACTGCGGCGATGCCGGCAGCGACAGCTGGCTGCTGCGCGGGCCCAGCACGCTCTTCATCGCCTGGGTCACCAGCTCGTGCTCGTGGCGATCTTTGCCGGATGCCAGCAGCCTGTTGCCCGCTTCCCGGTCCAGCACATCGTCCGGTTGACGACGGGCGGAGCCAGCCAGCGGCAATGAGCTAAAGCGCGGCCCGTCTTTACGCAGCAGCAGCTCCGGGCTGGCGCCCAGCAGCACGCCACCGTCGGAGAGCGGCACGTGGAAGTTAAAGCTCGCCGGGTTCTGGGCGATCAGTCGCTCCATCAGCGCGCCGCTATCGACGCGGTCGCGGGTGGTAATATCGATAAGCCTTGAGAGCACCACCTTGTCCACTTCCGGGGTGGCGGTCAGCGCGGCAGCGCGTTCCACCATGGCTAAAAACGCGTCCTGCTCCGGGATCTCCCGGCGCTCCACCACTTCCATTGTCTCCAGCGGCGCGGCGTAGCGGGCGGAACGCTGTTTTTCCGGGCGAGAGAACGCTTCCCAGCGCTCGGGGATATAGAGCTCGGAAGGCTGACAGGTGTCGAACGGGATAGCCCCCACCATCACCGGCTTGCGGATCCCCGCCGCGCGGGCCTCGGCAAAAGCGGCGGCCATCTGCTGCTGGAACTCGCCGTTCAGCGCATCGCCGCCGACAGCGGGCTGTGAGAAGCGGCGGAAGCAGCCGGAGGTGCTAAAACTGCGGTACGGCGACATAAAGAAGAAGCTGTCCGGAGACAGGGTCTGGGTGTGTTTCTGTACATCCTCAGCCAGTGACGTTTCCATATCATCCTCCAAAAACGATAAATATATTACGAATAATTATCATTTGTATTTTGGTTGGCTAACCTAAAAGGTATTGCCCGCCATGTCAACCGCGTTACGTCATTGCGCGCCACTTTGGCTTGCATCCTGCTGACGCAAAGTTGAAAATGAGACGCATTTATTACCTTTCGAATCAGGATGCGATGACGTGAACTTCTTTTCTTTCTGCCGCCGCGGTGCGCTGACCGGCATGCTGTTGCTTTTAGGAATTACCTCAGCCCAGGCGGCGGACTGGCCGCGCCAGGTCACCGACAGCTACGGGACACACACCCTGCCAAGCCAGCCGCTGCGCATTGTCTCCACCAGCGTGACCCTCACCGGCTCGCTGTTGGCGATTGACGCCCCGGTGGTCGCCAGCGGCGCCACCACGCCGAACAACCGCGTCGCCGATAGTCAGGGCTTTCTGCGCCAGTGGAGCGAGGTCGCCAAAGCCCGCAAGCTGGCGCGGCTGTACATCGGCGAACCAAGCGCGGAAGCGGTGGCCGCCCAGATGCCGGATCTGATCCTGGTGAGCGCCACCGGCGGCGACTCTGCCCTGCCGCTGTACGATCAGCTCAAAACGATCGCTCCGACGCTGGTCATCAACTATGACGATAAAAGCTGGCAAACCTTGCTCACCCAACTGGGGCAGATCACCGGCCATGAGCAGCAGGCCAGCGCGCGCATAGCCGACTTCAATAAACAGCTCGTTTCGTTAAAAGAAAAAATGAAACTGCCGCCGCAGCCGGTGACCGCCCTGGTCTATACCGCCGCCGCGCACAGCGCCAATATCTGGACGCCGGCATCGGCCCAGGGGCAGATGCTCGAACAGCTGGGCTTTAGCCTGGCGACGCTGCCGGGCGGCCTGCCCGCCAGCCATAGCCAGGGTAAACGCCACGATATCGTGCAGCTGGGCGGGGAGAACCTCGCGGCCGGTCTGAACGGCCAGAGCCTGTTCCTGTTCGCCGGCGACCAGAAAGATGCGGATGCCATCTACGCCAACCCGCTGCTGGCGCATCTCCCGGCGGTCGCAGGCAAACGCGTCTACCCGCTGGGCACCGAGACCTTCCGTCTTGACTACTACAGCGCCCTGCTGGTGCTCCAGCGTCTCTCCAGCCTGTTCGGCTAACGCGGGCCGTGCCATCAGGACGGGTACGTAACCTGAACTCTTTGCCGGGCGGCGCTCCGCTTGCCCGGCCTACAATACCCGAGACCGTAGGCCCGGTAAGGCGCAGCCGCCACCGGGCATCAGGACGGGTACGCAACCTGAACTCTTTGCCGGGCGGCGCGGCGCTTGCACCGGCCTACAATGCCCGAGACTGTAGGCCCGGTAAGGCGTAGCCGCCACCGGGCAATCGCACCCTACTTAACTTTCGTTGACGATTTCCGGGCGCTGGAAACGGCGCAGCTCGCGTAGCAGCCCCACCAACAGCACGCCGACGAGCGCCAGCGCCCAGCCGCTGGCGCTGGCGGATGCCGCCGGGGTCATCACCGCCCCTAATCCGCCGAGCAGCGCCGCGCCGATGGCGTCGCCGGTGACGTTTTGCGCGGTCCACAGACCATTAATCCGCCCAAGCATATTTTCCGGCGTCTGGGTCTGGATCAGGGTGTACTGCAGCAGCGAGCTAATAGCGCTCAGCCAGCCAAACAGCGCCAGGCACAGCGCGCCCAACGCCCAGTGCGGCATCAGGCTGAACAGCGCAATGGCGACAAACGATCCCACCGTGGTCGCCAGCATCAGCGCACCCGGCCGCACCGTCTGGGCCAGCTGACCGCTGGTCAACGCCCCCAGCGCCGCACCGAGCGGAATAGCGGCGTACAGCAGGCCAATCTGTCCGGCCGACATCTGCCAGCTCCCGGCCAGCGCCGGATAGAGCACCCGCACCGCGCTGGCCATGGTCAGCAGACCGCCAAGCAGCGCAATCCCGCCGATAAGCGGGCTCTGACAGAGGAAGGTCAGCCCCGCCAGCAGAGATCGCAGCGGATGCTCGCGCGGCTGCGGAGGCGGCGGCAGCTGCGGCAGACGCAGCAGGGTTAAGGTGGTGATAAAGGTCCCCGCCGCCGCCAGGCCGAAGTTCCAGGCCACGCCGCCGGTGGCCAGCAGCAGGCCACCGATCATCGGCGAAATCACCGAGCCAAGGCGCACCGTCAACATGGTGATGGCCCCGGCCTGCATCAGGTTTTCCCGCCCCACCAGCGCCGGGGTCGCCGCCAGCAGCGCGGTCACCCCCAACGAGGCGAAGAACCCGTCCCAGATCCCCAGCAGGTAGATCGCCGCCAGCGACGGCTCCGGCAGCAGGGCGTTCAGACACAGACCGACAAAGCCCACGCCGCAGGTGCCGCGCGCCAGCAGGATCAGGCGTTTACGTTCATAGCGGTCAGCCAGCACGCCCCCCACCATCAGACCAACAAACATCGACGCACCGGTCAGCGTCACCGACAGCCCGACCTGCCAGGTCGAATGGGTCATCATCTGGATCTGGACCGGAATGGCCACGCCCAGCAGGCCAAGCGATAGAATAGAGATAAAGCGAGCGATAAAAACGGCGCGAAACGCCGGGTGAGTTTTCAGCAGGCTGAGATTGAGCAGCCAGGATTGTCGGTTCATTACAGCGCCTTGTCGTTATTTTTAATACCCTTTTTACTGTGGGTCATGCTACCATAGCTGAATAAAATCGATAACGATAATTACTATCATTATCATATCAGGGATGTCAGTTATGTCGTTTTCTACGACCGCGGTACGCTCTATCGCCGTGCCCGGATTGTTGCTATTACTCGCCTTAGCCGCCGCGCTTAGCCTGACCATCGGCGCCAAATCGTTGCCGATCGGCACGGTATTCACCGCCTTCAGCGGAACCTGTCAAAGCGCCGACTGCACCATCGTGCTGGACGCGCGCCTGCCGCGTACCCTGGCCGGTCTGCTGGCCGGCGTCGCCCTCGGTCTCGCCGGCGCGCTGATGCAGACGCTCACCCGCAACCCGCTGGCCGACCCCGGCCTGCTGGGGGTCAATTCCGGCGCCAGCTTCGCCATCGTCCTCGGCGCGGCGCTGTTCGGGATCACCTCCCCGCAGGAGCAACTGCTGCTGGCGTTTTGCGGCGCGCTCTGCGCCTCGCTGCTGGTGGCCTTTACCGGCAGTCAGGGCGGCGGCCAGCTGAGCCCGGTGCGCCTCACCCTCGCCGGGGTCGCCCTTGCGGCGGTGCTGGAGGGGCTTTCCAACGGCATCGCCCTGCTCAACCCGGACGTCTACGATCAGCTGCGCTTCTGGCAGGCCGGTTCGCTGGATATCCGCACCCTGCAGACGCTGAAAATTGTCCTGCTGCCGGTGGTGATGGCGGGGATCGCCGCCCTGCTGCTGAGCCGGGCGCTTAACAGCCTGAGCCTCGGCAACGATACCGCCACCGCCCTCGGCAGCCGCGTCGCCCGCACCCAGCTGATCGGCCTGATCGTCATCACCGTCCTGTGCGGCAGCGCCACCGCCGTCGTCGGCCCCATCGCCTTTATCGGCCTGATGATGCCGCATATGGCGCGCTGGCTGGTGGGGGCCGATCATCGCTGGTCGCTGCCGGTCACCCTGCTCGCCACCCCGGCCCTGCTGCTGTTTGCCGACGTGATTGGCCGCCTGCTGGTGCCCGGCGAACTGCGGGTATCGGTGGTGAGCGCCTTTCTCGGCGCGCCGGTGCTGATCTGGCTGGTGCGCCGCCAGCCGCGGGGAGGTGGCCTGTGATTGCCCCGTCCCGCCGCCTGATAGCCAGTTGCCTGCTGCTGATGGCCGCCAGCCTGCTGATTTCTCTGCTCGGGCTGGCGCAAGGCCCGGTGCCCCTGACGATTGACCAGGTGTTCTCCGCGCTGTTCGGCGATGCGCCGCGCAACGTCGCGATGGTGGTGAACGAATGGCGGCTGCCGCGGGTGTTAATGGCGCTGCTCATCGGCGCCGCGCTCGGCGTCAGCGGCGCCATTTTCCAGTCGCTGACCCGCAACCCGCTCGGCAGCCCGGACGTGATGGGCTTTAACACCGGCGCCTGGAGCGGCGTGCTGGTGGCGATGGTCCTCTTCGGCCAGAACCTGACGGCGATTGCCCTGGCGGCGATGGCCGGCGGGGTGTTGACCTCGCTGGTGGTCTGGCTGCTGGCCTGGCGCAACGGGATCGAGACCTTCCGCCTGATCATTATCGGCATCGGCGTGCGCGCCATGCTGGTGGCATTCAACACCTGGCTGCTGCTGCGCGCCTCGCTGGAGACCGCCCTTTCTGCGGGCCTGTGGAACGCCGGATCGCTTAACGGCCTGACCTGGGGTAAAACCTGGCCGTCGGCGCCGCTGATCCTGTTGATGCTGGTGGGCAGCGCCCTGCTGGTTCGCCGGATGCGACTGCTGGAGATGGGCGACGATACCGCCTGCGCGCTGGGTGTGCAGGTCGAGCGTTCGCGCCTGCTGCTGATGCTGGTGGCGGTGGTGCTCACCGCCGCCTCGACGGCGCTGGCCGGGCCGATCTCATTTATTGCGCTGGTGGCGCCGCATATCGCCCGCCGCCTGAGCGGCACGGCCCGCTGGGGACTGACCCAATCGGCCCTGTGCGGCGCGCTGCTGCTGGCGCTGGCCGATTACGGCGCCCAGCGGCTGTTTATGCCGTGGCAGCTGCCGGTTGGCGTGTTAACCGTCAGCCTCGGCGGTATTTACCTTATTGCATTGTTGATTCAGGAGTCCCGCAAAAAATGAGTGCTGTCCCCTCCCGTTTGCGCGGCGAGCAGTTAACCCTGGCCTACGGTAACAAGACCATCGCCGAGTCGCTGAACGTGACCATCCCTGACGGTCACTTCACCGCCATTATCGGCCCCAACGGCTGCGGCAAGTCGACGCTATTGCGCACCCTCAGTCGCCTGATGACGCCGGCCAGCGGCCACGTCTGGCTCGACGGCGCGCAGATCCAGCAGTACGCCAGTAAAGAGGTTGCCCGCCGCATCGGGCTGCTGGCGCAGAATGCCACCACTCCTGGCGATATCACGGTGCAGGAGCTGGTGGCCCGCGGGCGCTATCCGCACCAGCCGCTGTTTACCCGCTGGCGCAAAGAAGATGAAGAGGCGGTGAACAAGGCGATGCGGGCGACCGGGATCAGCGATCTGGCGCTGCAGAGCGTCGACACGCTTTCCGGCGGCCAGCGGCAGCGGGCGTGGATTGCGATGGTGCTGGCCCAGGAGACGGCGATTATGCTGCTGGATGAGCCAACCACCTGGCTGGACATCAGCCATCAGATCGACCTGCTGGAGCTATTGAGTGAGCTGAATCGCGAGAAGGGCTATACCCTGGCGGCGGTGCTGCACGATCTTAATCAGGCCTGCCGCTACGCCACCCACCTGATCGCCCTGCGCGACGGCAAGATCGTCGCCGAGGGGGCGCCGAAGGAGATCGTCACCGCCGATCTGATTGAACGGATTTACGGCCTGCGCTGCACGATCATTGAGGATCCGGTGGCGCATACGCCGCTGGTGGTCCCGCTGGGCCGCCGGTAATCTCCTCTTTCGCCGGCTTGCGCTACGCTGAGCCGGGCTACCTGCTGTAGCCCGAACTCAACCGTTACCCCAGAATCTCCCTGACCACCGGGCCGATGGCTTCAAAGGCCTGCGGGGAGATAATGTCGACGTGGGCGCAGTTCTGGCTGAACACCTCCAGTTCCGCCACCCACGGGCCCCATACGACCTGCGGATCCATCCCCGCCTGCCGCGTCTTCTCCGCCACGAAAAGCGTCGCCTTGCCGTCAAACTTCGCGCTGTGGGCGGTGGTTAACAGCCGCACCGCATCGGCATAGTTACCTTCGATAGCGCTGAACAGCTCGCCGGAGGCTTGCCCCTGCTGGGCAGCGAGGAACGCTTCGCGCTCGCGGTCGATCTCCGCCAGTACCTCGGGATCCAGCCCGTTGGCCTCTTTCTCCGCCCAGTTTTGCGTCTCCGGCGGCCAGGTATCCAGCAGGCCGAGGAAGGCCACCGCTTCGCCGCGCTGGCGCAAGCGGGCGGCAATCCCCTGGGCTAAGGTGCCGCCCAGCGAATACCCAAACAGGTAATAAGGGCCGTGCGGCTGCTGCGCCAGCAGCGTGCGCAGATGGTGCTCGCACACCTCGTCGAGGCTGGCGGCGCTGGCCATCGGCCCCTGCGGGCGCGGCGACTGAATACCGGTTATTGACCAGCGCGGGCTGAGATAGCGCGCCAGCACGCTGAACTGCCAGGCGAAGCCGGAGGCCGGATGGAAGCAGAACAGCGTCGGGCCGTCGCTCTCGCGCAGCGGCAGAAGCGTATCCAGCCCCAGGCGCCGGGCCTGCTCATCGCTGAGATCGGCAGCCAGCAGCGCGCTCAGTTTGCCCACCGTCGAGGCCACCATCACCTGCCCCGGGGTCACCTGCCGCGCCAGCTGGCGGCTGAGCTGTGCCGCCAGACGCATCGCCAGCAGAGAATGACCGCCGAGGGCGAAGAAATCGGCGTCGATATCGTTCACCTCGCAGCCCAGCAGCTGGCTGAAGGCCGTGGCGACAAGGGTTTCCATCCCGGGCTCCGGCGGCCGACCGCTGCGCTCCCCGCCGAGGGTCGGCAGCGGCAGCGCTTTGCGGTCCAGTTTGCCGTTGGCGCTGAGCGGCAGCTCAGCGAGCTGCATCAGCACCACCGGCACCATATGCGGCGGCAGCTGTTCCGCCAGCCGCGCTTTCAGCGCCGCGGTATCCAGCGGCAGGCCGGAGTCAGAGACCAGATAGCCCACCAGCTGTCGGGCATCGCCGCCGGTCGCCGCCGCCTGGTTGAAGACGCAGGCGTGACTCACCGCCTGCGCCACGTCCGGCAGGCCCGACATCACCCGGTCAATCTCGCCAAGCTCGATGCGCTGCCCGCGGATCTTCAGCTGGTCGTCGCTGCGGCCAAGATACTCCACCGCGCCGTTCGTCAGCCAGCGCGCCACGTCGCCGGTGCGATACATCCGCTCACCGGGGGCAAACGGGTCGGCGATAAAGCGGCTGGCGGTGAGGTCCGGACGTCCCAGATAGCCCTGCGCCAGCTGGATGCCGGTGAGATAAAGATCTCCCGCCACCCCCGGCGGCACCGGGCGCATCGCGGCATCGAGAATGCGCAGCCCGGTGTTCCACACCGGCCAGCCAATCGGCACGCTGCTGCCGGTCACCGCCGCCAGCTCAGATCCGCAGGCCGGGTACCAGCTGACGTCCACCGCCGCCTCCGTCGGGCCGTACAGGTTATGCAGCGGCGCGCCGGTTAAGCGCTCCCATTCACGACACAATTCCGTCGGCAGCGCTTCGCCGCTGCAGAATACCCGCCGCAGCGTGCGGCAGGCAGCGACGCTGTCGGCATCCAGCGAGGCGACAAACGCCGCCAGCATCGACGGCACAAAGTGGGTGGTGGTCACGCCGTAGCGGGCGAAGAACTGCTGCATCGCCTGCGGGTCGCGGTGCGCCTCCGGCTCGGCCATCACCAGCTGCGCGCCGGCGATAAACGGCCACCAGAACTCCCACACCGACACGTCGAAACTGCACGGCGTTTTCTGCGCCACCACGTCGTCGGCAGATAACGGATAGCGATCCTGCATCCACAGCAGGCGGTTGACGATGGCGGTCTGGCCGACCATCACCCCTTTCGGCCGTCCGGTGGAGCCGGAGGTAAAGATGATGTAGGCGGTATGCTCCGGTTTTGACAGCGCCAGCGGCGCGTCATCCCCGGCGGCCAGCGGCTGCTGATAGCAGAGGCTTTCCAGCCCCGGAATATCGCTGAAGCGGGCCAGTTGATCCGCCGAGGTGATCAGCAGCGACGGCCGGGCGTCTTCCAGCATCATCCGCAGGCGGTCGTCCGGGTAGCCGGTGTCCAGCGGCAGCCAGGCGGCCCCCGCTTCGACAATACCGTGCAGCGCCAGGGTCAGGAACACCGAGCGCGGCAGGGCCACCGCCACGCTGTCGCCCGGCTTCACGCCGCGCTGACGCAGCAGCTGCGCGAGCGCCACCACCTGCTGACGCATCTCGCGATAGCTGAACTGCCAGTGGGCGTCCGCCAGCGCCGGGGCATCCGGGGTCTTCCGCGCCTGGTCGGCCACCAGCGCGCTGAGGGTGGTGGCAGGCAGCGGCACAGCGGTATCGTTGACCGCCGCCAGCCGGGCCAGCTCATCGGCGGAGAGCATTTCTGCTTCGCCGCAGCGCAGCGCCGGATCGGCGGCGAACTGCGCCAGCAGCGCGGTCAGTCTCGCCACATGGCGACGGAGCTCGGCTTCATCGTACCGGGCCTTGTTGGCGAGGATCTCCAGCGACAGCCCGCCGGTTTCATCCGGGAACAGCGCCAGCTCGAGATCGTTGACCGGGCCGGTGGCGAGGGTGTGGGTCAGTGCCTGCACACCATCGATATCCAGCTGGTAATCAAAGACTTTGACGTTCAGCACCGGGCCGAACAGCGGTTCGTCCCCTGCCGCTTTACCGCTGTCGCGAACGATCTGTTCGGCGTCATAGCGCTGATGGCGGCGCATCTTTTTCAACTGAGCGGCGAGGCGCATCGCCAGGTCTGCCAGCGTCTCCTGGGCGTCAATATGCACCGCCAGAGGCAGGACATTGAGCACCGGCCCCGTCGAGGTCAGCGCGGCTGAACCCATCCGGCGCATAAAGATAAAGCCCGCCGCGTAGTCCATCCGGTTGCACAGGCGGCCCAGCCACAGCGTGGTGAGCGCCAGCGCCAGGTCAGCGGGCTGACACTGCGGCGCATGGCCAGCCAGACGGCGGAAGGCGTCGGCGTTCATCTCCAGCTTCATCCGCCAGATATCGCTCCCGGCGGCGCGTCCGCCCAGCGGCGCGGCAGAGAGTGAGGCAGGCGACGGTAACGCCTGGCGCTGAGCCTGCCAGAAGGCTTTATCCCGCTGCCAGGCCTCGCTGCCGGCGTAGCGCTGGTACTCGTCCACCACCTCGGCGAAGGGGGTGAAAGGCGACTCAGGAGTGGCTTCCCCCCGCTGCCAGGCGCGGTAAATGGCGGCGATCTGCCGGGTTATCGCCGGGAAGCTGAAGCCATCCACCAGCAAGTGGTGATAACGCTGATACCAGTACCAGCGGTCGTCGCCGACGCGCAGCAGCTGATGGCACACCAGCGGGTTGCCGCCGTCGACACGCAGATCCTGCGCCAGGTCCGCCTGCATCCGCTCCGTGGCGGCGCGATGCGGATCCGGCGCCGTACGCAGGTCAATGATCGACGGTTCGCCAAAGGTGCGGTCGGCCGCCACCCACTGCCAGACTTCCCCCTCCTCTTCCTCAAAGCGCAGGCTGAGGGTGTCCGCCTGCTGCAGACCGGCGACAATCGCTTTTCCCAGCAGCGTCGGGTCGAGCGCGCCGCGCAGTTCAACATAGTGGGCCACGCTCCAGGCGCCTGGCAGAGTGGAGAGGCGCTCGGCCATCCAGATCCCCGGCTGCGCGGCAACCAGCGGTAAACGAGTGGTCATTGTCAGCTCCTTATGACGCATGATGGGCGGGGGTCAGGGTTGACCAGTTGGCCGCCAGCCAGGCGTTGCAGGCCTCGGCCGACTGCGGGGGGCACACCACCGCCCAGCCGGCAGGCAGGTCGCAGTGCGCCGGCCACAGGCTGTACTGCTGCTGATCATTGCGCAGAATGTAAAACTGCCCTTGCGGATTGTCGAAGGGGTTACTGAATTGCATATCAAACTCCTGTCGTAAAGCGCGGTGCTAAGGGTGCGACAGCAGAGGCTGCCAGAGCTGGATAAGCCCTGCCGTCAGCCCGCCGCGCCAGCAAAGCGCATCATGCCCGCCGTCAACCTGACGCCAGAAAATCGTCTGCTGTGTCGTAGTGAGTTGCGCCAACAGCGCCTGGTTGGCGCGAAAAATAATCGGTTCACGCTGGCCCGCTTCCAGCCAGATGCGCAGCCCGGCCGCGGACACCTCACCCTGGCGAAGCTGTTCGCCGATAAAGCCCGTCCCGCGGCCATCGCGATGCGGCCACCAGTAGGAGCCTGACTGGCTGAGTACGCAGCCAAAGCGCTGCGGCCAGTTGAGGGCGGCGAACATCGCCGCCAGGCCGCCGAAGCTTTGCCCGGCCACCACTGTCCGCTCCGGGCGGTCGCTGAACGGGGCATGGCCGCGGATCAGCGGCAGGAGTTCCTCCTGCACCGCCAGCCAGAAATCGCGGTGACAGGGCAGCTCAACCCCGCGGCGCTGGTTGTCGATCGCGTCGATCAGCAGGTAGACCGCCGGCGGCAGTCTCTCTTCGCGGGTCAGTGCGGCCAGCGGCGACCACACCGGCATGCTCTCGGCCCAGAACTGGCCGTCGAGCAGGATCGCCAGGGGCCGCGTTTGCGGGTCGACGGCCTCGCCGGTGGTGTAGATCCAGACCCGGCGATGGTTGCCCAGACGCGCGCTGCGCCACTCAAGGCATCGGGCGGGAGGATGCGCCTCATTAAACTGGTCCCAGCCGGGCTGCGCGGGCGCCTGCGGCATCTCCAGGGCCGACACGCCATGGCCGCGTCCGCCCTGCCAGCTGTGCGGGTTCAGCGGATCGGCTATCGCCCGCGGCAGCAGTTTGCGCCAGCCTTCGCGCAGCAGCGCGCGGTCGGGCGCGTCAGCGCTGAACACCTCAGGGGAAAAATCATCGTCACGGTCGGAGGGAATAAAACAGTAGCTACCGCGCCAGGTCGGCGACAGGGTGGTTCGCCAGGACCAGGCGTCGGTCCCGGGCAGACGCGTCAGCGATTGCGGCCGCGCATTCTGATGGTGGTCGGTCACCCCGGTGATATAGAGCCATACCCGACGGCGCGGAGAGTGCGTTTCATCCCCCGCCGGATCCCGCCACCAGAACGTCACCTCGATGGCGTCATCCACTGCGCGGCACTGCGGCCCCTGCAGGGTTTGCCACCACTCCTCGCTTCCTGTCCTTAACATTCTGTCATTAACCCTATGTATAGCGTGACTTTTTTAATTAATTGTAATTCTTTATTGATAATATTATTGATAACTATTTGCATTTGCAATAGCGTATTAGCGCGCCGTGGGAAGCGCGTCTTTCACAAAACATGTCGAAGAGAGCTTATTCAGTTAGCGACGGAGTGCCTTTGCCCTCTTCCGGCAACATTTATGCCGCCTCCCCTCCCGGTGGGAAGGGGCGTTTGGGGAACGTGGCGACTAAAGAGCAGGAATAACAATGAATAACAGGATCAAATCCCTGGCCTTGCTGGTCAATCTGGGAATTTACGGGGTTGCTTTTCCGTTAAGCGCAGCGGAAACCGCCACCGACGATAAAAACAGCGCTGCTGAAGAGACCATGGTGGTCACCGCCGCCGAGCAGAATCTGCAGGCGCCGGGCGTCTCCACCATCACCGCCGATGAGATCCGCAAACGCCCGCCAGCGCGCGACGTCTCGGAGATCATTCGCACCATGCCGGGGGTCAACCTGACCGGCAACTCCACCAGCGGCCAGCGCGGCAATAACCGCCAGATTGATATCCGCGGCATGGGTCCGGAAAACACCCTGATCCTGATCGATGGCAAGCCGGTCACCAGCCGCAATTCCGTGCGCCTTGGCTGGCGCGGCGAGCGCGACACCCGCGGCGACACCAGCTGGGTGCCGCCGGAGATGATCGAACGCATCGAAGTGATCCGCGGCCCGGCCGCCGCCCGCTACGGCAACGGCGCCGCCGGCGGGGTGGTGAATATCATCACCAAAAAAACCGGCGATGAGTGGCACGGCTCATGGAACACCTATATGAACGCCCCGGAGCACAAGGATGAAGGCTCCACCAAACGCACTAACTTCAGCCTCAGCGGCCCGCTGGGCGGCGATTTCAGCTTCCGTCTGTTCGGTAACCTCGACAAAACGCAGGCCGACGCCTGGGATATCAACCAGGGCCATCAGTCCGAACGTACCGGGATCTATGCCGACACCCTGCCTGCCGGGCGCGAAGGGGTACAAAATAAAAACATCGATGGTCTGGTGCGCTGGGAATTCGCCCCGATGCAGTCGCTGGAGTTTGAGGCGGGCTACAGCCGCCAGGGCAACCTCTACGCCGGCGACACCCAGAACACCAACTCCAACGACCTGGTGAAAGAGAACTACGGTAAAGAGACCAACCGTCTGTACCGTAACACCTACTCGGTCACCTGGAACGGCGCCTGGGACAACGGGGTGACCACCAGCAACTGGGCGCAGTACGAGCGCACCCGCAACTCGCGCAAAGGCGAAGGCCTGGCCGGGGGCACCGAGGGGATCTTTAACAGCAACCAGTTCACGGATATCGATCTGGCGGATGTGATGCTGCACAGCGAAGTCAGCATCCCGTTCGACTATCTGGTTAATCAGAACCTGACGCTGGGCAGCGAGTGGAACCAGCAGCGGATGAAGGATAACGCCTCCAACACCCAGGCGCTGTCGGGCGGCACCATCCCGGGCTACGACAGCACTGGCCGCAGCCCGTACTCGCAGGCGGAAATCTTCTCGCTGTTCGCTGAGAACAACATGGAGCTGACCGACACCACCATGCTGACCCCGGCGCTGCGTTTCGATCACCACAGCATCGTCGGCAATAACTGGAGCCCGTCCCTCAACCTGTCGCAGGGCCTGTGGGACGACTTCACACTGAAGATGGGCATCGCCCGCGCCTATAAAGCGCCGAGCCTGTATCAGACCAACCCGAACTACATTCTCTACAGTAAAGGCCAGGGCTGCTACGCCAGTAAAGACGGCTGCTATCTGCAGGGGAATGAAGATTTAAAAGCCGAGACCAGCATCAACAAAGAGATTGGCCTCGAGTTTAAACGCGACGGCTGGCTGGCGGGCGTCACCTGGTTCCGCAACGACTACCGCAACAAAATTGAAGCGGGCTATGCCCCGGTCTATCAAAACAATAAAGGTACCGATCTCTACCAGTGGGAAAACGTGCCGAAAGCGGTGGTGGAAGGCCTGGAGGGGACATTGAACGTGCCGGTGAGCGAGACCGTGAACTGGACCAACAACATCACCTATATGCTGCAGAGTAAGAACAAAGAGACCGGCGATCGTCTGTCGATTATCCCGGAATACACGCTGAACTCCACCCTGAGCTGGCAGGTTCGCGATGACGTTTCGCTGCAGTCGACCTTCACCTGGTACGGCAAGCAGGAGCCGAAGAAGTACAACTACAAGGGTCAACCGGTTACCGGCAGCGAGAAGAACGAGGTCAGCCCTTACAGCATCCTCGGCCTGAGCGCGACCTGGGACGTCACCAAATATGTCAGTCTGACCGGCGGCGTGGATAACGTCTTCGACAAGCGCCACTGGCGCGCGGGCAACGCCCAGACCACCGGGGGCGCCACCGGTACGATGTACGGTGCCGGCGCCGAGACCTATAACGAATCGGGCCGCACCTGGTATATGAGCGTCAACACCCACTTCTGATAGCGGCTTCTCCCTCCCCCGCCCTTGCTGGACAAAGGGCGGGGCCAACCGCGGTAACCTTACCCTATGCGCCACCATCACACCGCTTTGCCGCTGGCCGGCTATACCATCCAGCAGGTCGAATTCGACCCGGCGACTTTCCAGCCTGAAGATCTGTTCTGGCTGCCCTATCACGCCAGCCTGACCGGCTGGGGCCGCAAGCGGCAGGCGGAGCACCTGGCAGGACGCATCGCCGCGGTATACGCCCTGCGCGAGGTGGGGGAGAAACAGCCTCCCGCCATCAGCGACCAGCGCCAGCCGCTGTGGCCCACGCCCTGGTTCGGTAGCATCAGCCACTGCGCCCAGCGCGCGCTGGCGGTGATCGCCGATCGGCCGGTGGGCGTCGATATTGAGCGCCGGTTTACCCCCCAGATGGCGGCGGAGCTGGAGGACAGCATTATCAGTCCGACGGAAAAAACAGCGCTGCTGCGCAGCGGCCTGCCCTTCCCGCTGGCGCTGACGCTGGCGTTTTCGGCAAAAGAGAGTGGGTTTAAGGCGACGCCTGCGGCAAATCAGCGCGCGCTGGGGTTCGCCGATTTTCAGATCGTGGACATAACGGCAAGCACCTTAGCGCTTGAGTTTGCGGAGCAACGCTATCCCTTGCACTGGATAGCGTCGGAGGAGCAGGTCATCACGCTTTGCGCATTGCAGCAGTAAACGCCCGCGCTTCACGCGACGGGCGTTCAGTCCATCAGCCCCGTTTTTGCACCAGGGCAACGATGGCGGCGGCATCAAACCCGTGGTACTGGCGCATCCAGCCGCGATCGGCGGCGGCGGCGTACTCCCCGTCCGGGATCCCCAACCGCTGCAGGGCAATGCCCACCCCCGCTTCCGCCAGCACCTCCGCCACCAAGCTACCCAACCCACCGTTGACGTTATGCTCTTCGACGGTGATCACTGAGCCACACGGCCGGAGCGCCGCCAGCAGCGCCGCGGTATCGCAGGGGCGGATCGACGGCACGCTGACCACTTTCGCCTGGATACCGAGGTCGGCAAGCTGCTGCGCCGCCTCCACCACTTCATGCACCGTCGAACCGGTGGCCACCAGCGCGACGTCCTCGCCTTCGCGCAGGGTCAACACGGCGCCGGGAACAAAGCGATACGACTCGTCAAGCAGCTCCGGCAGCGCCTTGCCATCGAGACGAATATAGACCGGGCCCTGATAAGCAAGAGCATAGTCGATGATCTGCCGACATTCGCGCGGCGTGGAGGGGGCGAAGATCTGGATATTGCCAAAGCCGCGCATCACCGCCAGATCGTCAATGGCATGGTGGGTGCTGGCCAGCGGGCCGTAGCTGGCTCCGGCGTTAAGGCCGAACAGCTTGACGTTGGTGTTGTTGTAGCAGACATCCACTTTGATTTGCTCATTGGCCCGCGAGATAAGAAACGGCGCGGCGTTACAGGTCACCGCCACTTTGCCGCCCAGCGCCAGACCGGCGGCGGTGCCGACCATGCTCTGCTCAGCGATGCCGACGTTCACCAGCCGGCCGGGAAACTGCTTAATAAAGGGGGCGATTTTAGCCGTCGACGTGGAGTCGGCCACCACCGGCACCAGATCGACACCACTTTCCACGGCGGCGATAAAGGCCTCGACCATGACGTTAGCCAGGTGTTCTGTATTACTCATCTTTCAGTTCCTCCAGCGCCAGAGCGATCTCTTCGCCTTTCGGCACCCGGTGGTGCCACTCCGGGCGCCCCTGAATAAAGGAGATCCCCGCGCCTTTCGTGGTGTTGGCAATAATAACGTTCGGTTTACCGTTCTGCTGTAGCCCCTCGATGGCCGCGACCACCGAGGCCATGTCGTTACCCTGGCACTCGCTGACTTCCATACCGAAGGCGCGCCATTTATCGGCCAGCGGATCGGTATTCATGATTTCGCGCGTCGGCCCGGCCAGCTGGAGGTTGTTCTTATCATTAATAATGACCAGGTTATCCAGACCGTAGTGCGCCGCCGCCAGGGCGGCTTCCCAGTTACTGCCTTCCGCCAGTTCGCCGTCGCCGGTGATCAAAAAAATGCGGCGGGTGCTGTTGCTTTTCTTCGCGGCCAGCGCCAGCCCCACCGCAACAGGCAAACCGTGACCCAGCGCGCCGGTGTTGAGCTCGATGCCCGGCGTTTTCTGCCGCACCGGGTGGCCGGGGAGATGGGAGTTGGCATGCTGGTAGGTCTCCAGCCACTCGACCGGGAAGAATCCCGCTTCCGCCAGGACGCAGTAGTAGCAGCCCACCGCATGGCCTTTCGACTGGATGTAGATATCGCGCTGCGGGTCGTCGAGCCGGTCCGGCGCGACGTTAAGGACGCGGAAATAGAGCGCGGTTAACAGTTCGACCTGCGAAAGGTCAGCCCCGGTGTGGCCGCCGGCCGGACTATTGGCGTTTAAGCGCACAATATGGCGCCGCACCGCGCGGGCTTTACGCTCCAGCGTCTGAATATCATATCTGTAGGGATTCATTTCACACCTCTGAATTTATTTTCAGCATGGAATATTTATTCCAGCAAGGACTAAAAAAACCAGATATCCCCATGCCGGGTGGTAAGCCTTCTGCCACAGCGCCCTACTCAGGAACATTCTGCCTCCCGCTCCAGGCGAAGCCCGGATAAACACATTGACTCGAAATCGCCTTGAATATATATTCAATAATGATTCTTTATTCGATTATGGCCTGGCTGTTTTGTTTTTGTCCATAGTCGATTTTGAGGATTGGCAAAAGTTAGACGCCTGTCACACTTAAGTCTGATTTTTTTTCGCGTATGATAAAAGTCACTACGATAATGGCTGCAGCTAACCGCCTGAAGAAAGGCGATAAATGATTTTCGAGGATTAATATGGCTAAGCAGGATGAACAACGGCTATTGGTTAAGATTGCCACGCTTTACTATCTGGAAGGACGAAAGCAGTCTGATATCGCCCAACTTCTCTCGCTGTCTCAGTCATTTGTCTCCCGCGCCATTACCCGCTGCCAGAAAGAAGGCGTCGTCAAGATCAGCGTCGTTCAGCCGTCCAACATCTTTCTGAAGCTCGAAAAAGGGCTTGAGGATCGCTACGGCCTTAAGCAGGCGGTGGTGGTGGATACCGAGGAAGAGGCCAGCGATCATACCATCAAGCGGGCGATTGGCTCCGCTGCCGCCCACTATCTGGAAACCCGGCTGCGGCCAAAAGATCTGATTGGCGTCTCCTCGTGGAGCTCAACCATTCGCGCGATGGTCGATGAAGTTCATGCGCAAAACCTGAAAGCCAGCGGCGTGATCCAGCTGCTGGGCGGCGTCGGGCCAAACGGTAACGTGCAGGCGACGATTCTTACCCAGACCCTCGCCCAGCGCCTGAATTGCGACGCCTGGCTGCTGCCTTCACAGAGCATCGAGGGATCCATGGAGGAGCGCAACCGGCTGCTGGCCAGCAAAGATGTCGCTGACGTGGTGTCGCGCTTTGATGAAGTGGATATCGCCATCGTCGGCATCGGCATTCTCGAACCCTCCCAACTGCTGAAAACCTCCGGTAACTACTATCACGAAGATATGCTGCAGGTGCTGGCGGCGCGCGGCGCGGTGGGTGATATCTGCCTGCACTACTACGACAAAAACGGCCATCCGGTGTTACGCGATGATGAAGATCCGGTGATCGGTATGGCGCTGGAGAAGGTCAAAAAATGCCCGAACGTGGTCGCGCTGGCCGGCGGTACCGATAAAGTCGCGGCCATCAAAGGCGCCCTCACCGGCGGCTACATTGATGTTTTAATCACCGATTATCCTACCGCTCGCATGCTGGTTAGCGACTAACCTGCCGCGCTGCTTTTCCTCACTGCCGCCCTGACGTGCTTTTTTAGCTTCAGGGCTGGCTCTGTTAATGCATTTAAATTCAATCAGTTAATCAACCACTCCAGCCGCCAACTGCCGCTTTCGCCGATCGGCGAAATGTGATTGCCAGCACAATTGATGATTTTTCCGGTAGCCCGTCACCGGGTTTGTGGCTTAAGGTATCAAATAAATAATCACTATCGAATATATATTCAGTGATTAAAAAGATGATAACGAAATGTCACAACATGGCCTGCACAGACGCAGGAGACGGTGGGAGATATTCCTCGTCTTCGCGGTTCCAGGACACCGAGTGACCGAGGAGAGCACGATGCAGGCGACAGCAAAAGAGTTCATCATTGCCCTGGATGAAGGCACCACCAACGCCAAAGCGGTGGTGCTGGATAGCCGGGGCAAAGTTATCGTCAAATTCTCGCAGCCGCTGGCGATCCAAACGCCGCGCGACGGCTGGGTGGAGCAATCGGGCGAAGTGCTGGTTACCGCCTCGCTGGCGGTGATCGCCAGCGCGGTGGCCCACGTTGGCGCGGAAAACGTCGCCGCGCTGGCCATCAGCAACCAGCGGGAAACCGCCATCGGCTGGTATCGCGACAGCGGTGAACCGATTAACGCGGCGATCACCTGGCAATGCACCCGCAGCGCCGCGTTCTGCGACACACTGCGTCACGATCGCCAGGAACAGCACATTAAGCGTGCCACCGGCCTGCCAATCGCCCCGCTGTTCTCGGCCTCCAAAATGCGCTGGCTGCTGGATGCGACTGTCGATGGCCACCTGCGCGCCGAACGCGGTGAGATTTGCCTCGGCACCATCGACAGCTGGCTGCTGTGGAATCTGACCGCTGGAGAAGCCTTCTGCTGCGACTACTCCAATGCCGCCCGCACCCAGCTGCTGAACCTGCACCGCGGCGAGTGGGACGACGAGATGCTGGCGCTGTTCGGCATTCCGCGCGCGGCGTTGCCGGACATTAAACCGTCGAGCGGCCTCTTCGGCCATACCAGAGGACTGGCCGCCATTCCGGACGGTATTCCGATCATGGCGATGATCGGCGACTCCCACGCGGCACTGTTCGGCCACGCGCTCGGCGAGGCAGGCTGCGTCAAAGCCACCTACGGCACCGGCTCTTCGGTCATGGCCCCGGTCAAATCGGCGAAGTGCGATATCGACGCGCTGGCGACCACAGTCGCCTGGCACGATGGCGACCAGCTGGTGTGGGGCCTGGAAGGGAATATTCCTCACACCGGCGATGCCGTCGCCTGGATGGCGGACAGCACCGGCCTGAGCGAACTCTCTGCCGCCGAGCTGGCCCATGAGCTGAATACCCTCCCCGCCTCCGTCGACTCAACCCTCGGGGTCTACTTCGTGCCGGCGCTGACCGGTCTTGGCGCCCCCTGGTGGGACGACAGCGCCCGCGGCGTGATTTGCGGCCTGAGTCGCGGGGTGAAACGCGCGCATCTGATCCGTGCGGCGCTGGAGTCCATCACCTATCAGATAGCCGACGTGGTGGTGGCGATGCGTCAGCATGAGGAGTTCACCCTGACGGCGTTGATGGTGGACGGCGGGCCGACCAACAATGACTGGCTGATGCAATACCAGGCCGATCTGCTCGGCTGCCCGGTGATGCGCAGCGACGTGCCGGAGCTGTCCGCCATCGGCGCGGCGTTGCTGGCGCGCAAAGCGATCCATCCGGGGTCGACCGCCGATCTGCAGGCCTTCTTAACCGAACACAGCACCTTTCAGCCCGACATGGCCCGCCACCAGCGTTTACAAACGCGCTGGCAGGAGTGGCGCCATGCGGTCGACCGAACATTATGGAAACCGGACTCGCCAGCCTGACCGCCAGACTGCGCGACGACACGCATTCACTTATCACAGGAGAAACCCGGCCCATAACGATATCGCTATCCCCGAATACATCAGGGGAAATTTCAGACCGTAAAAGCCTGCCCGCTCAGGGGCTCATTTGTTCGAATATAAAAATACAGGAACAGAGTCATGAAATTACGTATAACCCTTTTAACCGCTGCTACCCTGACCGCCTTCTCCTTTGCCGCGCACGCCGCGGAGAAAGGCACCATTATGATCATGGTCAACTCGCTGGATAACCCGTATTACGCCTCGGAAGCCAAAGGCGCCAGCGAAAAAGCCCAGGCGCTCGGCTATAAAACTACCGTGCTGTCCCATGGCGAAGATGTCAAAAAGCAGAATGAGCTTATCGACACCGCGATTGGTAAAAAAGTGCAGGGCATTATTCTCGATAACGCTGATTCCACCGCCAGCGTCGCCGCCATTGAAAAAGCCAAAAAAGCCGGCATTCCGGTGGTCTTAATTAACCGCGAAATTCCGGTTGATGATGTGGCGCTGGAACAAATTACCCACAATAACTTCCAGGCCGGCTCTGAGGTCGCCAACGTCTTCGTGGAAAAAATGGCGGAGAAAGGCAAATACGCCGAGCTGACCTGCAACCTCGCCGATAATAACTGCGTCACCCGTTCTAAATCTTTCCATCAGGTCATTGACCAGTATCCGGATATGGTCAGCGTGGCGAAACAGGATGCCAAAGGCACCCTGATCGACGGCAAACGCATCATGGACAGCATCCTGCAGGCTCACCCCGACGTGAAAGGCGTCATCTGTGGCAACGGGCCGGTAGCCCTCGGCGCGATTGCGGCGCTGAAAGCAGCCAACCGTAGCGATGTGATCGTCGTCGGCATCGACGGCAGCAACGATGAGCGCGACGCCGTGAAAGCCGGCACCCTGCAGGCAACCGTGATGCTGCAGGCGCAGGCCATCGCCGCTCAGGGCGTCACCGATCTGGATAACTACCTGCAAAAAGGCGAGAAGCCGGCGAAGCAGCGCGTGATGTTCCGCGGCATTCTGATTACCCAGGATAACGCCGATAAAGTCCAGGATTTCAACATTAAGTCCTGAGTTCGGGTGGTTGCGCCCCTGCGGGGGCGCAGAGGAGAGCATTATGTTTAAGAAAACCTGTCTGACGCTGGCCGTACTGGCGCTAGGGGGCTGTCGCATCGTCTCGCAGCAGGAGCTGGCAGACCTGAAATCCCCGCCCAACCCGCATATGGCGAATATGGATAAAACCTGGCAGCAGAGCATCGTACCGCAGGTGGTGACGAAAGCGCGTCCGGCGGCGGAACTGATGAGCGCGCTCAAGGCGGCAAAAGACATTGATAGCGCCTGTAAAACCCTCGGCTACCGTGCGCAGGATGAAAACCCCTGCATCTTCTACGTCAAGGTTTCAGGCACCGTCAGCAAACTCGATACCGCCTCGCGCAGCGGCAAAATGACCCTGTCCGACGCCAGCGTCGGCAAGGTGACGGTGCAGATTGGCCCTACCCTGCGCGGCACCCAGCTGCGCGACGGCTACAGCGGCGCCAGCTATCAGGACTTTAATGACCAGGTGCTGTTCGGCGAGTACAGCAAGAATATCAACAGTCAGGCGGTCAAAATGATTCAGACAGCCAACGTCAAAACCGGCGACAGCGTGGAGGTGTACGGCGTCTTCTCGGCCTGGGATATTCCGCAAACTCTCCCGGAAATTACCCCGGCGAAAATCATTCATGCGGGGGGACAATAATATGGCGCCGCACGATCTCGTCGCTCCCCAGCCCGTTGAGTCCGAAGTGATTATCGAAACCCGCGGCCTGTCGCGCGTCTATCCCGGCGTGACCGCCCTGGATAATGTCAATTACCGGGTCTATCGAAATAAGGTCAACGTGCTGATCGGAGAAAATGGTGCGGGTAAATCCACCATGATGAAAATGCTTGCCGGTGTGGAAACGCCCTCTTCCGGGCAAATTATTCTTGATGGCGAAGCGGTTTCATTACAGTCGACGCATCAGGCAGAAAAACTGGGCATCAGTATTATTTTTCAGGAACTGAATTTATTCCCCAATATGAATGTGATGGACAACATCTTCATGGCGAATGAATTCTTTCAGAAAGGACGCATTAACGAAAAATACCAGTACGCGCTGGCCAAATCGCTGCTGGAACGGCTGGAGCTGGATGTCGATCCTTATGCTCCGCTGGGTGAACTCGGTATCGGCCACCAGCAGTTAGTCGAGATTGCCCGCGCCCTGTCGAAAGACACCCGGGTGCTGATCATGGACGAACCCACCTCGGCGCTGAGCCAGTCTGAGGTCAAAGTGCTGTTCAAGGTGATCGCGCAGCTTAAACGCCGCGGCGTGACCATCATCTATATCTCGCATCGCCTCGAAGAGCTGATGGAGATTGGAGACAACATCACCATTTTCCGCGACGGTCGTTTTATCAGCGAGCGTCACGTCAGCGACGCCAGCGTTCCGTGGATCATCGAGCAGATGGTCGGTGATAAGAAAAAACACTTTGATTATCAACCGGCGCCGAAAGGCGACGCAGTGCTTGACGTCAAAGGGCTGACCGCGCTGCATCCGAGCGGCGGCTACAAACTTAATGACGTCACCTTCACCCTCAGCAAAGGCGAAGTGATCGGTATTTACGGCCTGCTGGGCGCCGGGCGCACCGAGCTGTTTAAAGGTCTGGTCGGCTTGATGCCCTGCCAGCGCGGCGAGGTGCATCTTAAGGGCGAAAGCATCGGCAAATCTCGCTTTCAACAGCGCCTGAAAAAGGGGCTGGCGCTGGTGCCGGAGGACCGTCAGGGCGAAGGCGTGGTGCAGATGATGTCGATTCAGGCCAACATGACGCTCTCTGATTTCAGCCTGCAGGGGTTCCGCCGCGCCTGGCGCTGGTTGAATCCGCAGAAAGAAGAGTCCTGCGTGAAAGAGATGATCCAGCAGCTGGCGATCAAGGTCAGCGACGCCACATTGCCCATCACCTCGCTGAGCGGCGGCAATCAACAAAAAGTGGTGCTGGGTAAAGCGCTGATGACCCAGCCGCAGGTGGTGTTCCTCGACGAACCGACGCGCGGCATCGACGTCGGCGCGAAAACCGACGTCTATCACCTGATCGGCAAAATGGCCCAGCAGGGGCTGGCGGTGATGTTCTCATCTTCGGAACTGGATGAGGTGATGGCCCTTGCCGACCGCATCCTGGTGATGGCCGATGGCCGCATTACCGCCGATCTACCGCGTCACGCGGTGACCCGCGAACAGTTAATCGCGGCTTCAACACCTCAAGATTAATCAGGCTGGAATCCATCATGAACCAGAAATATATGATTTATATGTACCTGCTGAAGGCCCGCACCTTTATCGCCCTCCTGCTGGTGATCGCGTTCTTCAGCGTGATGGTACCCAACTTCCTGACCGCCTCTAACCTGCTGATCATGACCCAGCACGTGGCGATCACCGGCCTGCTGGCCATCGGCATGACGCTGGTCATTCTCACCGGCGGCATTGACCTGTCCGTCGGCGCGGTGGCGGGGATCTGCGGCATGGTGGCGGGTGCGCTGCTGACCAACGGCCTGCCGCTGTGGAACGGCGATATCCTCTTCTTTAATGTCCCGGAGGTGATCCTCTGCGTGGCGATCTTCGGTGTGCTGGTCGGTCTGGTCAACGGCGCGGTGATCACCCGCTTCGGCGTGGCGCCGTTTATCTGCACCTTAGGCATGATGTACGTCGCCCGCGGCTCCGCGCTGCTGTTTAACGACGGGAGCACCTACCCGAATCTCAACGGCATGGAAGCGCTGGGCAACACCGGTTTCGCCACCCTCGGCTCCGGCACCCTGCTCGGCGTCTATCTGCCGATCTGGCTGATGATCGGCTTCCTCGTGCTGGGCTACTGGCTGACCACCAAAACGCCGCTTGGCCGCTACATCTACGCCATCGGCGGCAATGAGTCTGCCGCCCGCCTCGCCGGCGTGCCGATCGTGAAAGCGAAAATATTCGTCTATGCCTTCTCCGGCCTGTGCGCGGCGTTTGTCGGCCTGATCGTCGCATCACAGCTGCAAACCGCGCACCCGATGACCGGCAACATGTTTGAGATGGACGCCATCGGCGCCACCGTGCTCGGCGGCACTGCGCTGGCCGGCGGCCGCGGCCGGGTAACCGGGTCCATTATCGGCGCCTTCGTCATCGTCTTCCTTGCCGACGGCATGGTGATGATGGGCGTTAGCGACTTCTGGCAGATGGTGATTAAAGGCGTGGTGATCGTCACCGCTGTGGTCGTCGACCAGTTCCAGCAGAAGCTGCAGAGCAAGGTCATCCTGATGCGCCGCCACGAGGAGAAACTGGCCGCCATCCCCCCCAACGGCGCCACCTCCAGCTAACCGGCAACGATTCACATCTTCCGCCGGGCCTGGTGCCCGGCTCAGCGAAAGGGAAAAAATATGCAACGAGATTTCCAGAACAAAACGGTGGTGATCACCGGCGCCTGCCGCGGCATCGGCGCAGGTATTGCGGAGCGCTTTGCCCGCGACGGCGCGAATCTGGTGATGGTCTCCAACGCCGAGCGCGTTCACGAGACCGCCGAAACCCTGCGTCAGCGCTATCAGGCGGATATTTTATCGCTGCAGGTCGATGTCACCGATGAAGCCCAGGTTCAGGGGCTATATGAGCAGGCCGCCGCGCGCTTCGGCACCATTGACGTCTCCATTCAGAACGCCGGGGTGATCACCATCGATTACTACGACCGGATGCCAAAAGCCGATTTCGAAAAAGTGCTGGCGGTCAACACCACCGGCGTGTGGCTGTGCTGCCGCGAGGCGGCCAAATATATGGTGAAACAGAATCACGGCAGCCTGATCAATACCTCTTCCGGCCAGGGGCGACAGGGCTTTATCTACACGCCGCATTATGCCGCCAGCAAAATGGGCGTGATCGGCATTACCCAAAGCCTGGCTCACGAGCTGGCGCCGTGGAATATCACCGTCAACGCCTTCTGCCCGGGCATTATTGAAAGCGAAATGTGGGATTACAACGATCGCGTGTGGGGCGAAATTCTCAGCACCGAGCAGAAGCGCTACGGCAAGGGCGAACTGATGGCCGAGTGGGTCGAGGGCATTCCGATGAAACGCGCCGGTAAACCGGAAGACGTGGCCGGGCTGGTGGCCTTCCTCGCCTCCGACGACGCGCGCTATCTCACCGGGCAGACCATCAATATCGATGGCGGTTTGATTATGTCGTAATCCCCCGCGGGTTAGCGGGCCCCATCGCCCGAATAAGGCGTCCCGCATTGGCGCCACCACGCCGGGACGGCCCCCCGGTGGCGCTTCGCTTACCGGGGCTACGTAACACCGCCGAAAGGTTGCCCGGATAAGGCGCGGCGCGCCGCCATTCGGGAAACAGGGCTCCCGACGTTCGACACTATATTGAAGAGAGTAAACATTATGATCGGTAAAGATTTTGCACAGCAGCTGTTTAACCTGCAGGGGCGCGTCGCCTTCGTCACCGGCGCCGGCAGCGGTATCGGCCAGACCATCGCCTGCAGCCTCGCCAGCGCGGGTGCGCGGGTAGTCTGTTTTGATCTTCGCGACGACGGCGGGCTGGCGGAAACGGTCAGCCATATTGAATCCATCGGCGGTCAGGCTTGTTCTTATACCGGCGATGTCCGCCAGATTGCCGACCTGCGCGCCGCCGTCGCGCTGGCCAAAAACCGCTTTGGCCGCCTCGACATCGCCGTCAACGCCGCCGGGATCGCCAACGCCAATCCGGCGCTGGAGATGAAGAGCGAGCAATGGCAGCGGGTGATCGATATCAATCTCACCGGCGTATGGAACTCCTGCAAAGCGGAAGCGGAACTGATGCTGGAGTCCGGCGGCGGGTCGATTATCAATATCGCCTCGATGTCGGGGATTATCGTTAACCGCGGCCTCGACCAGGCACATTACAACTGCTCCAAAGCCGGCGTGATCCATCTGTCGAAAAGCCTGGCGATGGAGTGGGTGGGCAAAGGGATCCGCGTCAATTCCATCAGCCCGGGATATACCGCCACGCCGATGAATACCCGTCCGGAGATGGTGCACCAGACCCGCGAGTTTGAAAGCCAGACGCCGATGCAGCGAATGGCGAAGGTGGAAGAGATGGCCGGCCCGGCGCTGTTCCTCGCCAGCGACGCCGCCTCGTTCTGCACCGGCGTAGACCTGGTGGTCGACGGCGGGTTTGTCTGCTGGTAATCCTCTCCTGCTTCAGGGCGCCACGCTGCGGCGCCCCTCTCCATCCCTGCCGTTAAACCAGCGGATACTGTTGAAATACCGGCAGCGCCTCTCCCTTCTCCGCCAGCGCGCGGATATGAGGAAACGCCGCTGCCGACACCACCGCCGGGATCATCAACTGGATAAAGGACCAGACCACCGTGCTGGTGACCAGCACCTGATCCGGCTGCGCGGCGGCGGCGCGGTCTGCCAGCCGGGCGTCCCATTCCCGACAGGCGGCGAGCAGTTGGCCGGTCACCCGGGCTATCCACGGCTGATGCTGCTTCTCTTCCGGCCGCAAACGGTGCTCATAAACATGCTGGACCGCTTTTTCACTGGCGGCGAGGATCACCCCCAGCAGGTGCAGATCGCGGGCCAGCGCCTCGGGATGCGCGGGAAGCAGCCGGCGCCCGGTGGGATTGGTCGTTTCGAAATAGTGGAGGATCAGGGTGGAGTCCATCAGTTGCGTCCCGTTATCGAGCACCACCGTCGGCGCCTTGACCACCGGATTAATACGGGAAAATTCGTCAAAGCCGCTAAAGACCGAGAGCGGCAGACTCTCGAATTCCACGCCATAGAGCGCCAGAGAAACCGCCACGCGTCTTACATAAGGTGAATCCATCATACCAATGAGTTTCATCGTCACTCCTGCCTGCGATAAAGGGGTTGCGGCTTTACCTTACTGGAAAACCGAGGCCGCGAATATCACGGGATACTTACCGAAATGGTTAGTCAAACTAACAGATTGGCGATTCGCGGTAGCCCTCCAGTTCCCCTTGTGCTATACCGACTGAGGCAGCATTTGGCTCCTTTTCAGCCTGTTTGCAGCGGCTTTAAAAGCCGCTAACCCGGTAGTAACGTTAACGTATCGACTCACTGACAGAGAAACCACCATGGCAGATTTTCCCCCTGTCGCCAGCCTGCGCAGCTTTGAGGCGGTGGCGCGCCTCGGCAGCGTGACGCAGGCCGCCCACGAGTTGAGCGTGACCCATTCGGCGGTCAGCCAGCACATCAAACAGCTGGAAGCCCTGGTCGGCGTCACGCTCTTTATCCGCCACGGCCGCGGGGTGCGCATCACGGAAGAAGGACGGCTCTATGCCCTGCAAATCCGCGAGGCGTTACAGCACATCGCCGACGCCACGCGCATGGTGCAGATCAAACCCCGCACCCTGGAAGTGACCCTGGCGACGCTCCCCTCCTTTGGCTGCCACTGGCTGCTGCCGCGGCTGGCGCGCTTTCAGGCGCGGCATCCGCAGATCGCGGTGCGCCTGCTGACCAGCCTGGCGGTGGTTAACCTGCAACAGGAGGGTATTGATCTGGCCATTCGCATGGGGCAAGGCGACTGGGAGGGGATGGAAAGCCGGCATCTGTTTGCCGATGAACAACTGGTGGTGGCCGCGCCGCACTATCGCAGCGGCGACCTGCCGACCACCCCGCAGGCGATCGCCGCCAGCGATATTATTTTTTCCATGGAGTCCTGGCATGCCTGGTGCAGCCAGGCGGGACTGGAAAAGCCGATCGTCCCCGCGGGCCTGCGTCTGAACGACTCCAATCTGGTGCTGGAGGCGGTCCGCCTGGGGGCCGGCGTAGCGCTGGAGCGGCGCTCGCTGGTGGCGGGGGCGATAGCCCGCGGCGAGCTTGTGCAGCTCACCGCCGTCACCGTCCCCTACCCCTGGCACTACTGGCTAACCGTCTCCCCGCAGGCGGAGAACCGGCCGGAAGTCGCCCGGTTCATCGCCTGGCTGGGGGAGGAGATCGCCCTCTGGCGCCAGCAAATCAGCGCTTAGCCTTCGGCCGAAGGCGGCAGGCCCGTCCGGGCGGCGTGCTCCTGGGAGAGACGCCAGAAATCGTGCCCGGCGGGATACTGATAAAGTCGCAGGGAAAACTGTCCGGCCACCGCGGTAATGTACTCAAATATCGCCGACTGGGTGTTTTCGTAGTCTTTCCACAGCGTCGAGGAGGTGAAGCAGTAAATCTCCAGCGGGATGCCCGACGGCGACGGTTTCAGCGTTCTCGCCACAATGTACATCTCCTTAATAATATCCGGTCGCTCGGCGAGATAGTGCATCAGATAGTGGCGAAACAGGGTCAGGTTGGTCAGCCCGTTATCGACAAACCAGCGGTCGGCCACGCCGCCGGGATCCCGGCCATCAAGTAGCGTGCCCAAAGGCTCACTCACCCCGCGGATGGTCAGCATCGAGGAGAGCATCTCCTGGTCGAGAAAACGCACCGAGTGCTGATCGATGGCGATACTGCGCATGATCCGCCGCGCCCCGGAGGAGAACATCGCCTGCCAGTTGGTATAGGTCTCGGTGAGGAAATTCTTCGTCGGGATGCGGGAGATCGTATTGTCCCAGTTGCGGATGGTAATGGTGTGCAGCGCGATGTCCGTCACTTCACCGCTGAGGTTCTTGTCAGGCATTTCAATCCAGTCCCCCAGCTGGAGAACGTCGTTAGACGACAACTGAACGTTCGCCACCAGCGACAGCAGGGTATGCTGGAACACGATCATCAGCACCGCCGCCACGGCCCCCAGACTGGAGATAATAATGATCGGCGATTTGTTCGACATCACGGCGAGGATCATAATCGCCGCCAGGATGTGAACTAAGATTTTGCCTATCTGGATATAGCCCTTAATGGAATGATTTTTACGTTTGGTCTTTCGCAGATAAGAGCTGTTGACAATATCCAGCATCTCGTTGAAAAACACCGACATAAAAATAAAAAACAAGATCCCGCAGATGGTATTAATCGCCGTCACCAGCGATGCCGGCATCGCCGGCATAAACTGCAGGACGTAATAGACGATAATAACCGGAATGAAATTGGACAGTTTTTCGGCGATGCGTCGATCCTTCTCCAGCGGCACATCCTGTTTGTGGCTACTAAAGAAGACCTTACGCACCACTTTAATCAGCAAGAACTTGCATAAAAGATGGGCAAATATGCCGGAGACCAGCAGCAGAATAAGATTAAACCCCACCGCCAGCGCCGGATTACTCTCAATAAACGTCAGTAGATGATTCACATACGCCATGCTTTATCGCCTGAATAACTATGCCATTTCGCTGACTGCTTTATCACAAGGGCATATATTTGGAAAATAAATCAATCCGCATCATGGCATATCGCTTAGCGTAACGTCCATGCGCGCACCGCTTCTAATCATTCACAGAAAATATGTCAGAGTTTGCATTAATCATTCCCTACGCTCACTATAAAGAGGCTTGTTATGAGGACGGAATAAGTCCAGGAGGAAACATGTTTAAAGCGCTTACCGCTATTATCACCTTAGCCGCCTCCGCCAGCGTCATGGCGCAAGGCGATGTCACGTTGAACAGTCTGGCCCACGATGCCGCCACCCGGGCGTCGTTTAACCAGATGGTCAAAGGCCATCAGCTGCCCGCCTGGGTAACCACCGGCGGCACCGGTTCACCGGCGCAGACGGTGAAACTGGGTAGCGAATCCTGGCAGGTGTTAAGCGCCTGCAAACCCCACGACTGCGGCCATGAACGTATCGCGGTGATCTGGTCGGAGAAAAGCCAACAGATGTCCGGCGTTTACTCGGTGGTCGATGAAAAAACCGACCAGGAGAAGCTGACCTGGCTTAACGTCAGCGATGCCCTGTCCATCGATGGCAAAACCGTGCTGTTTGCCGCCCTCAGCGGTAGCCTCGACAACCATCCGGACGCCTTTAACTACCCGTAACCGCCCGTCGCCCCCGTCAGCCTTTTCCCGACGGGGGCTTCCCTGATTAGCCATCCGGGAACATCACGCTGTTCCCCGGCGCTTCCCGATGCAGATGGATAAAGTTCAGGTGCCGTTCGTACTGGTCGAGAATATCGGTGATCACCTGCTCTTTGCTGTAGTCCATCAGGTCGTTACCCTGACTGCCCTCCAGCAGGAAGGTCTCCAGCCGGTAATAGGTGGATTTCCCGCTGCGCGCCCGATAGGTAAAGCCCGGCACCGAGTACTGCTGCGGCCAGATCTTGTAGATAAAGTTCTGCTCGTCGCCCATGTGCACCAGCAGATCGAGGTGGCCCAGGTTCTCGCCCTCTTCCGGCGGCAGGCTCTTCAGTTCCACTGCGGCGCCGCGCAGCCGCAGCTCCTGGGCTACCTCTTCCATCGCCGGGTAGCACACCGTCTCCATCATCTGTTTGGTATAGCGCGTGCCCGGGTAATTCATCAGCCGCGACAGGCGCTTCTTCCAGCTCAGACGATCCTGGAGGCCCATCGGACGCGGGGCGGTGTCGCGACTGGCGCTGACCCGGCGGTAATCTTCCACTTTCAGGGATTTATACAGTCCGGCCATCACGAAGAAAATCACAAAGCTGAACGGCAGACCCATGATCACCGTGGTGTTCTGCAGCGCCGAGATGCCGTTGGTCATCAGCATCCCGAGGGTCAACAGACCGATGGCCACCGACCAGAAGATGCGCAGCCAGTTCGGGGCGTCGCTGTTGATGTCCTTCAGCTTCGAGGTGAAGTTCCCCAGCACCAGCGCGCCGGAGTCGGCGGAGGTGACGTAGAACAGCAGACCGGTAATGGTCGCCACCGACGCGCTAAAGGTAAACGCCGGGTACTGCGCCAGCAGGCTGTAGAATCCGCGTTCCGGGTGGACCATCGCCTCCTCGGCAAAGGCCGCGTCGCCGTGAATAATCTCATACAGCGCGCTGTTGCCGAACACCGATAGCCACAGCAGGGTAAAGGTGAACGGAATAATCAGGGTGCCCATCACAAACTGGCGGATGGTGCGTCCGCGCGAAATGCGCGCCAGGAACAGGCCCACAAACGGCGACCAGGCCACCCACCACGCCCAGAAAAAGAGCGTCCAGTTATTCATCCATTCCACCGGCCGGTCGAAGGCGAAGCTGTTCAGCGTCATGCCCATAAAGCGGTTGACGTAGTCGCCGACGTTCAACACTAACGCATTGAGCAGGAAGGAGGTATCGCCCATGAACAGCACGAACAGGATCAACCCCAGCGCGAGGGCGACGTTCAGCTCGGAGAGCACGCGGATGCCCTTGTCCACCCCGGAGGTGACCGAGATGGTGGCGATGATCACCGACAGCGCAATCAGCGCCGCTTTTGCCGCCAGCGAGTCCGGAATATCGAACAGCACGCTCAGACCGTAGTTGAGCTGCACGACGCCGATACCGAGGGTGGTGGCGATGCCGAAAATGGTGCCGATCACCGCCGCAATATCGACGCTGTGGCCGATGGGCCCATTGATCCGTTTGCCAAAAATCGGGTACAGCGCCGAGCGGATGGTGAGCGGCAAATTATAACGATAGCTAAAGTATCCCAGCGCCATGCCCATCAGGGCATACATTGACCAACCGGTTAAGCCATAGTGAAACAGCGTCCAGACCATCGCCTGGCGCGCCGCCTCGATGGTCTGCCCCGCCCCTTCCGGCGGCTGCATATATTGCGTCACCGGCTCGGCGACCGAGAAGAACATCAGGTCGATACCGATCCCGGCGGCGAACAGCATCGCCGCCCAGCTCAGCAGGCTGAACTCGGGCTTTGACTGCTCCGGCCCGAGCTTCACCGAGCCGAAGCGCGAGCAGGCAATGCAGACGACGAAGACGATATACAGCGTCGCCGCCAGCAGATAGTACCAGCCGAAGGTTTTCGACACCCAGTCGAGGGTGCGCCCAATCCACTCGGCAGAAAAATCGCGAAAAAAGATCGTCATCAGGGAAAACAACAAAATCAGTCCGGCCGAAGTATAAAAAACCACCGGATTGATTTTGTCCTTTTCTCTGTTTTGCGAAAGATCTGTCATCCAGTATCCCCACTGTTTTCGTAACTATTAAAATTCAATAACGTAACAATTAAGACACATTTTATATTGAACGTCCAATCAAAAACCGCTTTAATAGTTAACCAACGCTGATGAATGGAGTGGCAAAAATGCCCAAACTGGGGATGCAGCCAATCCGGCGCAGGCAACTGATCGACGCCACGCTGGACGCAATAAATGAAGTCGGAATGCACGACGCGACCATCGCGCAGATCGCCCGACGGGCGGGCGTATCGACGGGGATCATCAGTCACTATTTCAAAGATAAAAATGGTCTGCTGGAGGCGACCATGCGCGACATCACCAGCCAGCTGCGCGACGCGGTGCTCAACCGTCTGCACGCCCTGCCGGACGGCAGCGCCAGCCAGCGCCTGCAGGCGATTGTCGGCGGCAACTTTGATGAGACGCAGATCAGCAGCGCGGCGATGAAGGCCTGGCTGGCCTTCTGGGCCAGCAGCATGCACCAGCCGATGCTTTATCGGTTACAGCAGGTCAGCAGCCGTCGGCTGCTGTCGAACCTGGTGTACGAATTCCGCCGCGAGCTGCCGCGCGAGCAGGCGCAGGAGGCCGGCTACGGGCTGGCGGCGCTGATAGACGGCCTGTGGCTGCGGGCGGCGCTCAGCGGCAAACCGCTGGATAAGACGCTGGCGCAGTCGCTGACCAGCCACTTTATTCGTCAGCATTTACCGAACCCATAACCGAGGAGGCGTTATGTCCCGAATGGCAGAACAGCAGCTTTATATTAATGGTGGTTATACATCGGCCACCAGCGGTCGCACCTTCGAGACCATCAACCCTGCCACTGGCGAGGTGCTGGCGACCGTTCAGGCTGCCGGACGCGAGGATGTCGACCGCGCCGTTGAAAGCGCGCAGCGTGGGCAAAAAATCTGGGCGGCGATGACCGCCATGGAACGCTCGCGCATCCTGCGTCGCGCCGTCGACCTTCTGCGCCAGCGCAACGATGAGCTGGCGCGGCTGGAGACGCTGGATACCGGTAAACCCCTCAGCGAAACCGCCGCCGTCGATATCGTCACCGGCGCCGACGTGCTGGAGTATTACGCTGGCTTGATCCCGGCGCTGGAAGGCAGCCAGATCCCGCTGCGCGACAGTTCCTTCGTCTATACCCGTCGCGAACCGCTGGGGGTGGTAGCCGGGATCGGCGCGTGGAACTACCCGATCCAGATCGCCCTGTGGAAATCGGCGCCGGCGCTGGCCGCTGGCAATGCGATGATTTTCAAACCGAGCGAAGTCACCCCGCTGACCGCCCTCAAGCTGGCGGAAATTTACAGCGAAGCGGGCCTGCCGGACGGGGTGTTTAACGTCCTGCCGGGGATCGGCGCGGAAACCGGCCAGTATCTGACCGAACATCCGGGCATCGCCAAAATCTCCTTCACCGGCGGCGTCGCCAGCGGCAAAAAAGTGATGGCCAACTCCGCGGCATCGTCGCTGAAAGAGGTCACCATGGAGCTGGGCGGTAAATCGCCGCTGATTATCGCAGACGATGCCGACCTCGACCTCGCCGCCGATATCGCCATGATGGCCAACTTCTACAGCTCCGGTCAGGTGTGCACCAACGGCACCCGGGTGTTTGTCCCGGCGAAACAGAAGGCGGAATTCGAGCACAAGATCCTCGAACGCGTGGGCCGCATCCGCCCCGGCGATCTGTTTGCCGATGACACCAACTTCGGCCCGCTGGTCAGCTTCCCCCATCGCGACAACGTTCTGCGCTATATCGAGAGCGGCAAACGCGAAGGCGCGCGCCTGCTGTGCGGCGGCGAGGCGCTGAAAGGCGACGGTTTCGATAACGGCGCGTGGGTCGCCCCGACGGTGTTTACCGACTGTAGCGACGAGATGACTATCGTGCGCGAAGAGATCTTCGGCCCGGTGATGTCGATCCTCAGCTATGCCGACGAAGCGGAGGTCATTCGCCGCGCCAACGCCACCGAATACGGCCTCGCCGCCGGCGTGGTGACGCCCAACCTCAACCGTGCCCACCGTCTTATCCACCAGCTGGAAGCCGGCATCTGCTGGATCAACAGCTGGGGTGAATCCCCGGCGGAGATGCCGGTTGGCGGCTATAAGCACTCCGGCATTGGCCGCGAGAATGGCGTCATGACGCTGCAGAGTTACACCCAGGTGAAGTCCATCCAGGTTGAGATGGGTAAATTCCAGTCCATATTTTAACCGGGAGGTTTTTTTGCAATTTGACTACATCATTATTGGCGCCGGCTCCGCCGGCAACGTTCTGGCAACACGACTGACTGAAGATCCAAACACCTCCGTCCTGCTGCTGGAAGCCGGCGGCCCGGACTACCGGTTCGACTTCCGCACCCAGATGCCCGCCGCGCTGGCTTACCCGCTGCAGGGCAAACGCTACAACTGGGCCTACGAAACCGAACCTGAGCCGTACATGAACCATCGCCGCATGGAGTGCGGACGCGGCAAAGGACTCGGCGGCTCGTCGCTGATCAACGGCATGTGCTACATCCGCGGCAACGCGATGGATCTGGACAACTGGGCCAAAGAGCCGGGTCTGGAGCACTGGAGCTATCTCAACTGCCTGCCCTACTACCGGAAAGCGGAAACCCGCGATATCGGGCCTAACGACTATCACGGCGGCGATGGCCCGGTGAGCGTGACGACGCCGAAGCCGGGTAATAATCCCCTCTTCGAGGCGATGGTCACCGCCGGGGTGCAGGCGGGTTATCCGCGTACCGACGATCTCAACGGCTACCAGCAGGAAGGCTTTGGCCCGATGGACCGCACCGTGACGCCGCAGGGCCGTCGCGCCAGCACCGCCCGCGGCTATCTCGACCAGGCGCGCGGTCGCCCGAACCTGACCATCCGCACCCATGCGCTGACCGATCACATTATTTTTGCCGGCAAGCGCGCGGTGGGCGTCGAGTGGCTGGAGGGAGAAAGCACGATCCCGTCAAAAGCGACGGCCAACAAAGAGGTGCTGCTGTGCGCCGGGGCGATTGCCTCGCCGCAGATCCTGCAGCGCTCCGGCGTGGGTAACCCGGAGCTGCTCAGGCAGTTCGATATCCCGGTGGTGCACGATCTCCCCGGCGTGGGTGAGAACCTGCAGGACCATCTGGAGATGTATCTGCAATATGAATGCAAAGAGCCGGTGTCGCTCTACCCGGCGCTACAGTGGTGGAACCAGCCGAAGATCGGCGCCGAGTGGCTGTTCGGCGGCACCGGCATCGGCGCCAGCAACCAGTTCGAAGCGGGCGGTTTTATCCGCAGCCGCGCAGAGTTCGCCTGGCCGAACATTCAGTACCACTTCCTGCCGGTGGCGATTAACTACAATGGCTCCAACGCGGTGAAAGAGCACGGCTTCCAGTGCCACGTCGGTTCAATGCGTTCGCCCAGCCGCGGCCACGTGCGCCTGAAGTCGCGCGACCCGCACGCCCATCCGGCGATCCTGTTTAACTATATGTCCCATGAGCAGGACTGGCAGGAGTTCCGCGACGCCATCCGCATTACCCGCGAAATCATGAACCAGCCGGCGCTGGATAAGTATCGCGGCCGCGAAATCAGTCCGGGAACAGAATGCCAGAGCGATGCCGAGCTGGATGAGTTTGTGCGCAACCACGCCGAGACCGCGTTCCACCCGTGCGGGACCTGTAAGATGGGTTACGACGAGATGGCGGTGGTCGATGGCGAGGGCCGCGTCCACGGTCTGGAAGGCGTGCGGGTGGTCGATGCCTCGATTATGCCGCAGATCATCACCGGCAACCTCAACGCCACCACCATTATGATCGGCGAGAAGATGGCCGACGCCATTCGCGGCCGCCAGCCGCTGCCGCGCAGCACCGCGGCGTATTATGTCGCAGGCGACGCGCCGGTTCGCCGCTAATCGTCTATGCCGCACTTGTCCTTTCCCGTGCGGAAAGGACACTCCTCACCTTTCCAGCATCCCTTAGCGCTCAAGGCACGGCTGAATAATGCTATCAACAGCAGCATTCACCTGTTTTGCACCGGATATCAGGGTGATACTTATCGTCCTCGCCCCAGCCACCTGGTACATATCGATCTGGGCGACTCGTGTGCCGTACTGCGAAATATCAAAGAAGTTTGGCGCATTCTGCTCAGGGAAGATGCGCTCAACCTCATAGCCTTGCGGCTTCAGGGCGCTGCGTATGCAGTCATAGCGCCACTGCAGCCCCGGCCGATCGGATACTGAATAGGACTGATAGACGGTTTTGTCGCCGAAGGGGTGAATGACTCCGCAGGCCACCAGCAGAACGGCAATGGCCATCACGCCGTAAATTCTCATTATATTTCCATAACATAAAGACGCACCCGACATGAGCGCTGACGCTTTCTGCAGCAAAAGGTACGCTGTCCAAACTATAAATTCAACTTTTTGTTGATAATTAAACATTATGCGTATAATTTAATCCTGTCAGCGTATCTCCCATGGTAAAATGGCGCTCCGGGATCGCTTCCTGATCACGATGCAAGCAAAGGATCATCCATGACATCAGAGTACACACAGCAGGTTGCACAGATTGCCGGGCCGCTTGAAGCAGCCATGGACGCTATGGCGGGGACATTATCAGCGAATCAGGAGGTGGTGTTGCATAATCTCACTACCCCTGAACATTCCATTATCAAAATCATTAACGGACATGTTAGCGGTAGGGGTAATGGCGATCATTTGTTAGCCGGTCCGGAAAAAGATACCGGTTTTGCGCTGCTGCTGCAGAAGACGAATAACAACAAGCCGAGAACCATAAGCGATTATAAAACCGTCACCGCTTCGGGGAAAACGCTCAATAGCGCATCGACAATTTATTACAGCGAAGAGGGATATCCGCTTATCGCCTTCTGTATTAATGTCGACCCCTCGCCTTATGAGCAAATACGCAAAAGCCTTGACGCGCTGCTGCCATCGCCGTCAGAGGCCGCTGAGGCGGTCGATCTTAATTTGGGTGGGCTGATCGATCAGTCAATTCAGGAAATCATTGATAAATATTCAGTGCCGGGTAAAAAAATACAAAAAGCGCAGCGTTTAAAAATTGTCGCTGAAATGCATACGAAAGGTATTTTCAAGATGCGCGGGGGCGTGCAGCAGGCGGCTCAGGCCCTGGGGGTAACACGATATACGGTTTATAATGACCTTGAGGTGATGAATGAAAAATAATTCACAGCAGCGCATTCGCTTTTATCAGGTCGATGCTTTTTCGAAAGGCCCCTTTACCGGCAATCCCGCCGCGGTTTGTTTGCTGGAGACGTGGCCTGAAGATAGCGTGCTGCAGCACATTGCGACGGAAAACAACCTGTCGGAAACGGCCTTTGTTGTCAGGCAGCCTGACGGTTTCGGGTTACGCTGGTTTACCCCGGCCGTCGAGGTGGATCTCTGCGGTCATGCCACGCTGGCTGCGGCCAGCGTGCTGCTCAATCAACAAGCGCGCGAGCGGGTGCGTTTTTTCACTCGCAGCGGCGCGCTGGACGTCACGCTGCATGACGGAAAATATACCCTGGATTTTCCGCTGGTTGTTCCGTCCCCCATCGCCGCGCCGCAAGGGTTGTTCAAGGCCCTGGGGCTGGCTGAAGACGCAGGTGAAACCTGGCAAGCCTCCGATATTATTGTCGTCATTGATGATGAAGCGCTGCTGGACGCGCTTAAACCCGACTTTAACGCCTTGAATGCCTTCAACACTCGTGGCGTGGTGGTCACGGCCGCATCCCGGACCTTCGATTTTCGTTCTCGCTGGTTCGGTCCGCAGGTGGGAGTCAACGAAGATCCGGTCACCGGTTCGGCACATACTTTTCTGGCGCCGCTGTGGAGTGAAAAACTGGCGAAAAAAACCCTTCATGCCCAGCAAGGTGGCAACCGTAAGGGAGAACTCTTCTGCCACATAAAAGATAACGGACGTGTTGAACTATCAGGCGAAGCCTGTCTGGTTATTGAAGGTACCTTTATTCTGTAAATCGACGAACCTATAGCATCATATTAACTTAGCGGCGAACGCCTGTTCTCATCATATTAAATACGTCTGTTTAATATTTTGGTGAGGATCATGCAATAACGTCATCCGGGGTTTGCCGTTTCCAGCCCCGGAGCATTGATAATATCAGGTATTTTTATCCGTTACAGGCGAAAAAAATAATAAGCGTGCTGCCTGCGCAACAGAGTCTGCGGCAGGCATAGCCAGCTTCAGCCATAAAATGAGATTTTTAATGTTGTGTTAGCCAAAATGCCTGAACGGGTCTTTTAATGGTTATCACTGGAATCGTTACTTTAACTCTGGGTATTAAATAACAACTAGCAAGTCGTTCATCCCGACAATATTGCCGAGAACTCACCTCTGCCGGTGTCGGAATCGGGAGCACTGACAGGGCTAACAGAGAGAATATCATGTTAACAAAACCAGATGATGAATCTAAGAAAAAGGCCACGCCCCTTGAACGTCGTATTGTGGTTATTACGTTAGTCGCCATGTTAATACTTTATTCGGTGTTAATTATGACCCACTTTCGATAACTGGTTAGTCTGTCATATTCTGCGGCCCACCGTGGCTTTCTTACAACAGGTAGCACAATGAAAAAGTTCGTTGCAGTATTCGGTTTGGCATTATTAACGTTCACCGTTGCGGGGTGTTCCAGCAATTATGTATTAGAGAAAAAAAATGGTGAGATGATTATCACCCACGGTAAACCGGAGGTCGATAACGATAATGGGTTAATCACCTATGAGGACATCGCGGGAAATGAACATGCTATTAACCGGGATCAAATTATTCAGATGAACGAGAAATAGCCTTTTTATGGGCAGAGCTGGCGTAATGCACTCTGCCCATTCACCATACAGGCCTAACGAAATGCCTCAAGGCGTTTGATCTGCTGCCCGTCGGCAGTAAAGTTCTCCGCCGCCAGCCATGCCCGCAGCGCCGCATCGCGCGCAGGCCACTCGCCGTCGATGATAGACAGCATATCGCTGTCGCGCGTCCGCCCTTTACGCACCAGCCTCTGCCGCAGACGTCCTTCCCAGCTAAAGCCCAGCCGCTCGGCGGCCCGGCGCGAGGCGACATTCATCGAATCGCATTTCCACTCCAGCCGACGATAGCCGTGGTCAAAGCCGTTCTTCAGCAACAGCCAGACCGCTTCGGTACCCAGCGGGGTGTTTTTCATCCGTCGCGACCAAGTGACATGGCCGATCTCAACCGTGCCCATTTCCCGCTCGATCGCCATATAGCTGACGATGCCCACCGCATGCTCGCTACGCAGGTCAACCACCGCATACGGCACCAGAGCATCATCATTCACCTTGCCCGCGATCCAGTGGGCGGTCGCCGCCACGCTCTCCGGTCGCGTAGACGCCAGCCACGTCCAGTCGCTGTTGTCGCCGAGCGCATAGGCGGCAAACAGATCCGCCGCATGACGGTCAACGTCCAGCGGCTCCAGTCGACAAAAACGGCCATTTAACGCCGTCCGCCGCAGGACTTGCGCCCCCTGCCAGCCAGGAACAAGGTCGTTCACCTGCTGGCCAAACTCATTGATTTCCGGCACACCCACCTCCTTGCAATAGACGATTTGTTATAGCAAGAAGCCAGAAGCGGAGAAAGACGCTTCTGCGCGGCCGGCAATAACCTGTCGTTCTTGAATATGCGTTTTTAGCATAAGGATATCCTTATTTTGACTTTACGCCTTTTGGCAAGCGGCCTAACGTAGCGAGGCATAAAAAATTAAAACAACCATTTTTCAGGGATTGCACATGACCAAAAAACTGTTGCCTTTACTGGTACTGACGGCGCTCACCGCCGCCGCGCATGCCGCTACACCGCCCAACACGCTGGTGGTCGCCCAAGGTCTCGACGATATCGTCAGCCTCGACCCGGCGGAAGCGAACGAACTCTCCAGCATTCAGACGGTCCCCAGCCTCTATCAGCGTCTGGTGCAGCCGGACCGCAACAACCCTGAAAAAATCGTACCGATCCTCGCCGAAAGCTGGCAGGCCGATCCGGCGGCGAAAACCCTGACCATCAAACTGAAGCCGGATGCCAAATTCGCCTCCGGTAATCCGCTGCGCCCGGAAGATGTTATTTTCTCTTACACCCGTGCGGTGACGCTGAATAAATCGCCGGCGTTTATTCTCAACGTGCTCGGCTGGCAGCCGGACAACATCGCCAGCCAGCTGAAAAAGATTGATGACCATACCCTGACGCTGCACTGGACCGCCGACGTCAGCCCGGCGGTGGCGCTGAATATTCTCTCCACCCCTATCGCCTCCATCGTTGATGAAAAACAGGTAGCGCCGAACGCGAAAAATAATGACTTCGGCAACGACTGGCTGAAGATGCACTCAGCGGGCAGCGGGGCCTATAAAATGCGCGTCTACCAGCCGCATCAGGCCATCGTGCTGGAAGCCAACGCCAGCTCCCCCACCGGCGCGCCGAAGATCAAGAGCATCATTATTAAAAACGTCCCCGACCCGGCTTCCCGCCGCCTGCTGATCCAGCAGGGGGATGCCGACGTGGCCCGCGATCTCGGCGCTGACCAGATTGCCGCCCTGCAGGATAAACCCGGCGTGAAGGTGCTGAGCATCCCGTCCGCCGAGCAGAACTATCTGGTGTTTAATACCGCCAACAGCGCCAACCCGCTGCTGAATAATCCGGCCTTCTGGGAGGCGGCGCGCTGGCTGGTCGATTATGAGGGCATCACCAAAAACCTGCTGAAAGGCCAGTACTTTATTCACCAAAGCTTCCTGCCGGCCGGCCTGCCGGGGGCGCTGGAAACCAATCCGTTCACCTTCGACCCGCAAAAAGCTAAGGCTATCCTCGATAAAGCGGGCATTAAGGATGCCCACTTCACCCTCGACGTGGAGAACAAACCGCCGTTTATCACCATCGCCCAGTCGCTGCAGGCCAGCTTTGCCCAGGGCGGGGTGAAAGTGGATCTGCTGCCGGCCGCCGGCAGCCAGGTTTATGCCCGGGTACGCGCGAAGCAGCATCAGGCGGCGATCCGCCTGTGGATCCCGGACTACTTTGATGCGCATTCCAACGCCAGCGCCTTTGCCTGGAACGATGGTAAGTCCAGCACCGTGGCCGGGCTCAACGGCTGGCAGATCCCTGAGCTGAATAAAGCCACCCTCGCCGCGGTGGCGGAGCCGGACCCGGCGAAACGCCTCGATCTGTACAAAACGATGCAGGAATCCCTGCTGCAGCATTCGCCATACGTCTTTATTGACCAGGGGAAAACCCAGATCGTGGTACGCGATAACGTGAAGGGCTATCAGCAGGGGCTGAACGCCGATATGGTCTGGTACGATAACGTCACCAAGTAAGCGGGTTTTGGTCACCGGGTCCGGCGGCCTCGCCTGCCCGGATGACCGTTTCGCCACCCGGGCCCGGCGGGCGTCGCGCCGCCGGGAATCATGCTGATATACCAGGAATTTCCATTTTCCATGCCATCGTTTTCCACTCACCTTACCCGCCTGCTGCAGGGGCTGTTGACGCTGCTGCTCACGCTGTTCGGGCTGCTGCTGGTCACCTTCTCGCTCTCCGCGCTGTCGCCCGTCGACCGCGTACTGCAGATCGTCGGCGACCATGCCAGCCAGTCGACCTATGACCAGGTTCGCCATCAGCTGGGTCTCGACCAGCCGCTGCCGGTGCAGTTCTGGCACTACCTGGTCAACCTGGCCCATGGCGATCTCGGTATCGCCAGCGCCACCGGCCAGCCGGTGCTCCACGATCTGCTGGCGGTCTTCCCGGCGACCCTTGAGCTGGCGACCCTGGCGCTGATCGTCGGCGCGGTACTGGGCATCGTCGCCGGGGTGCTGTGCGCGCGTTACGCCGGTTCGCCGTGGGATCTTGCGGTGCGCACCTTTACCCTGTTGGGCAACTCGGTGCCCATTTTCTGGCTCGGCCTGCTGATGCTGGCCCTGTTTTACGCCCGGCTGCAGTGGGCGCCGGGCCCGGGTCGACTCGACGATATTTATCAGTATACCGTCGAGCCGCGCAGCGGTTTTGCGCTGATCGACACCTGGCTCTCCGGCGATACCGCCGCATTTAAAAATGCCATCGGCCATCTGGCGCTGCCGGTGCTGGTGCTGGCCTATTACTCGCTGGCGAGCATCACCCGCCTGACCCGCTCCGCCTGCCTGAGCGAGATGAACAAAGAGTACATTCTGCTGGCGCGGGCCAAAGGGGCCGGAGAGATGACGATTTTGCTGCGCCACGTCCTGCCCAATATCCGCGGCACTCTGCTGACGGTGACCGCCCTCGCCTGGACCTCCATGCTCGAAGGGGCGGTGCTCACCGAAACCGTCTTCTCGTGGCCGGGGATCGGCCGCTATCTCACCACCGCGCTGTTCGCCGGAGATACCACGGCGATCATGGGCGGCACGCTGCTGATTGGCGTGAGTTTTGTGCTGATCAATAACCTGACCGACCTGCTGGTGCGGTTAACCGATCCGAGGGTGCGCTGATGCCGACTTATCTGTTTTTACGCCGTCTGCGCCGCTCACCCGCCGCCTTCAGTGGCCTGACCCTGGTGATCCTGCTGGTGCTGACGGCGCTGTTCGCCCCGTGGCTGGCGCCCCACGATCCCAACTGGCAGGATGCCGCCGCCCGCCTGCAGGGACCGGGGGCAGGGCACTGGCTCGGCACCGACAGCTACGGCCGCGACCTGCTGTCGCGCCTGCTCTACGGCGCCCGCCCGGCGCTGGGTCTGGTGGCGCTGGTGACCGCCATTACCCTGCCCGTCGGGCTGCTGGTAGGTATCCTCTCCGGCTACTATGGCGGGTGGCTGGAGCGGATACTGATGCGCTTTACCGACGTGGTGATGTCGATGCCGCGCCTGATCCTCGCCTTCGCGTTCGTGGCGATGCTCGGCCCGGGGCTGGTCAACGGCGCGCTGGCGTTAGCCCTGACCACCTGGCCGGCCTATGCCCGTCAGGCGCGCAGCGAAATTCAGCGCCTGCGCCATAGCGATTACCTCGCCGCGGCGGAGATGCTGGGCATTCGCGGCTGGCGGCTGCTGATCGGCCATATTCTGCCGCTGTGTCTGCCGTCGGCGATTGTCCGGCTGGCGCTCGATCTGGCGGGCATTATCCTCGCCGCCGCCGGGCTCGGCTTTCTCGGCCTGGGCGCCCGCCCGCCGATGGCGGAGTGGGGAGCGATGATTGCCGACGGGATGCAGGTGATTTTCGACCAGTGGTGGATCGCTGCCATCCCCGGCGCGGCGATCCTGCTCGCCAGCCTGGCGTTTAACCTGCTGGGCGATGGCCTGCGCGATATTCTGGAGCCGCAACATGACTGACATCCGACTGACCGTCCAGCGACTCGCCGTCGACTACCCCACCGCCCGGGTGGTGGACAACGTCAGCTTCACCCTCGGCAACGAGCGGCTGGCGCTGGTGGGCGAATCCGGCTCCGGCAAATCGATGACCGCCCGGGCGCTGATGGGCCTGGTGCGCAAGCCCGGGGTGGTGAGCGCCGAACGGCTGGAGGTGCTGGGGCGCGATGTGCTAACCCTCAGCGCCCGCGGCTGGCGCGCGCTGCGCGGCAACGATATCGCTATGGTGCTGCAGGATCCGCGCTATGCGCTGAATCCGGTGCAGTCCATTCAGACGCAGCTGGAAGAGGCGTTAACCCTGCATCAGCGTCTCAGCCGCCGTGGGCGCGCCGAGGCGGTTAAAGACGCCATCGCCGCCGTCGGTCTGGATCTGCCGGTCCTCAGCCGCTATCCCGGGGAGCTCTCCGGCGGGATGGGCCAGCGGGTGATGATCGCCCTCGCGCTGCTTAATAACCCGAAGGTGCTGATAGCCGACGAGCCAACTTCGGCCCTCGACGCCCGCCTGCGCAACCAGATCCTCGAGCTGCTGGTGGAGCAGTGCGCGCAGCGGCAGATGGCCATGCTACTGATCAGCCACGATCTGCCGCTGGTGGCCGCGCATTGCGATCGCGTGCTGGTGATGTACCAGGGGAGACAGGTCGATGAGATGCCGGCGTCGGCGCTGCCGAGCGCGACGCACCCTTATACGCGCACCCTGTGGACCTGCCGGCCGAATGCGCACACCTACGGCCAGATGCTGCCGACCCTCGACAGAACCCAGGACTTTACGGAGACGGCCCATGGCGATCGTTAATCTTCAGGATTTGCAGGTAACATTCGGCGCGAAGACGGCGGTCTCTGCCGCCAGTTTCTGTGTCGACGCCGGGGAAACCTTCAGTCTGATCGGCGCCTCCGGCTGCGGTAAATCGACGATTTTGCGCGTGCTCGCCGGATTACAGCGCGAATGGCGCGGCAGCGTGGAACTGCTGGGCCAGGGCATCGCGCCGGGCGCCCGCTTTCAGGGCGCGCTGCGGCGCAACGTGCAGATGGTGTTTCAGGATCCGTACGCCTCGCTGCATCCCAACCATACTCTGTGGCGCACCCTGGCGGAGCCGCTGCAGATCCACGGCATCCGCGACGTTGCCCCCCGAGTGACCACCGCCCTTGAGCAGGTGGGTCTGGCCGCCGACGCCGTCCGCCGCTATCCACACCAGCTCTCCGGCGGGCAACGGCAGCGCGTAGCCATTGCCCGCGCCCTGCTGCTGCGCCCGCAGATCCTGCTGCTGGATGAGCCGACCTCGGCGCTGGATATGTCAGTGCAGGCGGAAATTCTCAATCTGCTTAACCGCCTGAAACAGGAGCACGGCATGACCTATCTGCTGGTGAGCCACGATGCCGACGTCATCGCCCATATGTCCGATCGGGCGGCGTTTATGGCGGAGGGTGTGATCCAGCGCTTTTTCGATCGCGAAGCGCTGGTCAACGGAGAACACCGGATGAGGTGAGGTCAGCGGATGCGCCGCTGTTTTGTCGGGTGGCGCTTCGCTTACCCGACCTGGGGTCCGTGCGACCTGTCGTTAATTTACCCACTTGCGGCGACTGAAACTGCCGGTTTCCCCCCTCTCCCTGTGTATGAAGAGCCGGAGTGAGGCTCGGTTTTCCCCCTCTCCCTGTGGGAGAGGGCCGGGGTGAGGGCAACAGAGCGCACCCTATCCCCGCTGCCGGCGCCTTAGCCCGATGCGCCGTTGTTTTGTCGGGTGGCGCTCCGCTTACCCGACCTGGGATTCGTGCGACCTGTCGTTAATTTATTCACCATTGTTGCTGAAACTGCCGGTGCTGGCGGCCTCAACATCGCTGAGACGTTCCCGGAAGGCCGGGGGTACAGGGGGCGGCGGCGACTGGCCGCCCCCTGTGCGCTCCCTGCGCCATGAGTGACATAACGCAGACGATTAACCGGGAGCGCAAACTACGCTGAAGCCACCGATAACATAAACAACCACACTACAGTGCTTCCCCTCACCCTGGCCCTCTCCCGGAGGGAGAGGGCACCGTCCGGCTGGCGTTTAGGCCCGGCAAGCGTACTGCCAGGTAACGTTATCCGATGCCACTCCCCTACTTCGCCAGGCTGGCAAAGCGAGCAAAGACCGCATCAAAAATCGCCAGCCCTTGCGCCACCTGCTCAGCAGTAATGGTGCACGGCGGCACCACGTGAATGCGGTTCTCCACCACAAAGGCCAACAGCCCGGCCTCGGTTAAGGCCCCTTTGATCGCGGCCATGTCGGCGGCAGTCAGCGGCGTTTTTTGTTCACGGCTGCTCACCAGCTCCAGCGCCTGGAACAGGCCGCGACCACGCACCTCGCCGATAATGGCGTGCTTCTCCGCCAGCGCCTCGAGACCGGGGCGCAGCACCTCGTTGCCGATATAGGCCGCGTTCTCAACCACCTTCTCCTCTTTCATCGCGTCGATGGTGGCGACAATCGCCGCCATCGCCAGCGGATGGCCGGAGTAGGTCAGCCCGCCGGCAAAAAAGTGGTCGTCAAAATAGCGGGCAATCGGCTCGCTAATCAGCACCCCGCCCGCCGGCACGTAGCCCGCGTTAACCCCTTTGGCAAAGGTCACCAGATCCGGCACCACGCCATCCTGTTCGAAGGCGAACCAGCTGCCGGTACGGCCAAAGCCGGCCATCACCTCATCGAGGATCAGCACGATGCCAAACTCGTCGGCCAGGGCGCGCACACCCTGCATATAGCCTGCCGGCGGCACGAGGATCCCGGCGGTGCCGGGGATGGACTCCAGCAGGATCGCCGCGATGGCGGTCGGCCCCTCGCATTCGATGATCCGCCGCAGATGCGCCAGCGCGCGCTGGCACTCCTCTTCTTCAGTCGCGGCGTTGAACTCGCTGCGGTAAAGGTAGGGGTTGAAGAAGTGAACATGGCCGCGGGAGAACTCATTCGGCACCCGGCGCCAGTCGCCGGTGGCGGCGATCGCGCTGCCGGTGTTGCCATGATAGGAACGATAGGCCGACAGCACCTTGTCGCGCCCGGTATAGAGCCGCGCCATGCGAATCGCGTTCTCATTGGCATCCGCCCCGGCGTTGGTGAAGAACACCTTGCTGAAGCCCGCCGGCGCCAGGTCGACGATGCGCTTCGCCGCTTCGCCGCGGGCAAGGTTGGCGGTGGCGGGCGCGATGGTGACCAGGGTCTCCAGCTGCGCCTTCATGGCCGCCAGTACCCGGGGGTGCTGATAGCCAATGTTGACGTTCACCAGCTGGCTGCTGAAATCGAGCCAGGTATTCCCCTCGTAATCCCATAGCTCGCAGCCTTGCGCCCCGGCAATCACCAGCGGATGGAGATTGCCCTGCATCGACCATGAATGAAACACATAAGCGCGATCCAGCTGCCGAACTTCATCATTGCTTACCGCGACCTCGTTCTGTAGTGCCAGCTTCATACCCTGCCCTCTCTCATGTCGTTGTGGTTGGCTTCATCATTGGCCGCGGCAACGCAAAACGGATAGAGCCAGTGCGCGAAAAACGATGTGACACGGTGTCACATCCGCGTCCGCCGTCTGGCCCTGTGCCTTGCCGTCCGGCGTTTTTATAGTGGAGGGACAACCGCACAGGAGAATGACATGGCAACGAGCAACGTAGTGTTTATCACCGGGGCGACCTCGGGTTTTGGCGAAGCGGCAGCACAGGTGTTTGCCGACGCGGGCTGGTCGCTGGTGCTGAGCGGGCGCCGCTATCCGCGACTGAAGGCCTTGCAGGACAGACTCGCCGCCCAGGTGCCGGTGCATATTATTGAGCTTGACGTTCGTGACAGCGAGGCGGTGGCTGCCGCCGTGGCGTCGCTCCCCGCCCCCTTCGCCGATGTCACCACCCTGATCAACAACGCCGGGCTGGCGCTGTCGCCACTGCCGGCGCAGGAGGTGGCGCTGGAGGACTGGAAAACGATGATCGACACCAACGTCACCGGTCTGGTGACGATGACCCACGCCCTGCTGCCGACGCTGATACGCCATGGCGCCGGGGCGAGTATTATCAATATCGGCTCGATCGCCGGGCAGTGGCCCTATCCCGGCAGCCATGTGTATGGCGCCAGCAAGGCGTTTGTGAAGCAGTTCAGCTATAACCTGCGCTGCGATCTGCTTGGCACCGGCGTGCGGGTCACCGATCTGGCGCCGGGGATTGCCGAGACCGAATTTACCCTGGTGCGTACCAAAGGCGACCAGGCGGCATCGGATAAGCTCTATCGCGGCACCACGCCGCTGAGCGCGCGCGATATCGCCGAGCAGATGTTTTATATCGCCACGTTGCCGGCGCATATGAACATTAACCGGGTGGAGGTGATGCCGGTGCGCCAGGCGTGGCAGCCGTTCGCCATCGATCGGGATTAAGCGAAACCCGACGCATCCCTTGCCGGCGCTGCCGGCAGGGGATGCAAGCCGGACTAACGGCTGCTTTGCAGAAACTGCCTGACGCGTTCAGAGTCAGGCTGAGTGAAGAACTTCTCCGGCGGCGCCTTCTCAATCAGCAGCCCCTTCTCCAGAAACACCACCTCGTTGGACACCTGGCGGGCAAAATCCATCTCGTGCGTCACCACCACCATGGTGTAACCCTCGGCGGCGAGGGCTTTCATTACCCCCAACACCTCATTAACCAGCTCCGGATCCAGCGCCGACGTCGGTTCATCGAAGAGAATAACTTCGGGCGACATCGCCAGCGAACGGGCGATCGCCACCCGCTGCTTCTGCCCGCCGGAGAGGGTGATCGGGTAAACATCGGCTTTGTGCGCCATGCCCACTTTCTCCAGTTGCTGCATGGCAATGGCCTTCGCCTCGTCTCGTTTCATGCCCTTAACGTGCAACAGCGCCTCGCTGACGTTTTGCTGAACGGTCAGATGCGGCCACAGGTTAAAACTCTGAAAGACCATCCCCACCCGCTCGCGAATTTTGGCCAGCTGGCGGTGCGACATCGCCCGGCCGCGCTGTTCATCAATCCCCAGTCGCTGACCGCCGATATGAATTTCACCGCGGTCCGGCTGTTCCAGCCAGTTCATACAGCGCAGCAGTGTGGATTTTCCCGACCCGGACGAGCCGAGAATACTCACCACGGTCCCCTTCTCCACCGTCAGGTTAATATCCCGCAGGACTTCCACATTATCGAACTGTTTGGAGACGTTTTTGACGCTTACGGCAATAGACTCAGGCATGGCTCATTCCTCTTTTGGCTCCCCAGGCGGTCAGGCGCTTAATCAGCAGCTCCAGCAGAATGCTGATCGCCCAGTAAAGCCCAATGGCGACGATAAAGGCGTTAAACGGAATAAAATAGGTCGCCTGGACGCTGTTGGCGGCGGCGGTGATCTCCTGAACGGTAATAATGCTCAGGAAAGCGGTGTCCTTCAGGCAAATAATCAGCTGATTGCCGATCAGCGGTAAGGCGGAAGAGATGATATTGGGTAAAATAATCCGCCGAAAAATGGCATAGCGCGAAAAGCCCTGAGCAATCGCCGCCTCAATATATCCGCCGGAAAATACCCGCCGCTGGCTGCGCAATATTTCAAAAAAATAGGCGCCATGATAAATAATTAGGGCCAGTAAACCGGCGGTCCACGGCTCCATGCTAATACCGAGCTGCGGCAGCCCGTAATACAGAAGATAAGCGAGGATCAAAAAAGGGATCGCACGCATCAGGCTGACGAAACCAATAATAATCCGGTTAATCACTTTCTTTTGATATTCGCTAAAATAACACAGCGCAATACCGATAATCAGCGCCGCCAGGGCGGCGGTAATAAACAGTTCGAGGGTCGCGAATAACCCGGCAATAAAGCTATCGCGAACCGACCAGATAACGCCCCACTGATTCATAATGCCTCCCGTTCCTAGCGCGCCAGACGCCTGGCTTTACGTTCCGCGATACCCTGCAGCTTCAACAAACAGCCGATGATCACCACATACAGCAGGCCGGCGGCGAGGATCGGCGACAGCGGCTCGTAGGTGACCGAGGAGATACGGTTGGTGACCCGGGTGAGATCCACCACGCCAATCACGGCGATGGCCGGGCTACCTTTGATCAAAAAGGACATCTCATTGACCAGCGCCGGCAGGCTCTCGATCCACATCTGCGGCAGCATGATGTAGCGGAAGTAGGTCCAGCGGCGCATTCCCACCGACTCCGCCGCCTCCCGCTGTTCGCGCGGAAAGGTGCGGAAGGCGTTGCGCCAGATCTCAGCGTTAAACGCCGACGTGTTTAGCGTCAGCGCCACGATGGCGGCCACGTTCTTGTCGAGGTTAATGCCCATCGTCGGCAGGGAAAGGAACAGAAACAGCACCAGCGTCACCAGCGGCGTTGCGCGGGCCAGACTGATATAGACCACCAGCAGTTGGTCGATCACCGGCAGGCGCAGCATCCGTACCAGGGCGATCAGCAGGCCCGCCACCACCCCGAAGGCGATAGCGATGGCCGAAATCCAGAGGGTCGTCCATGCGCCTTCGATTAATAACTGCCAGGAAATTGCATCCATGAGGCCCTCCTTCTCAGCAACAGGCGGCGGTCGCCCGCCGCGGAATATTACAGTCCGGCGAGTTTGTGAAACTGTTCCGGGCTGGTGATCGCCTCGGTCGGCAGGTTGTCATAGGTTTCGCCAAACCATTTTTTCTGCAGCTCGGCGAGCTTGCCGGTCTCCTTCATGTGGTTCATAAACTTGGTCATATAGGCCAGCAGCTGCGGCGAGTTTTTCGGGATCGGCCACGCCATATACCCCGGTCCGGAGACAGCCAGCCCTTTGGCGAAGACCTTCGGTTTGGCTTTCGCCAGGTCGTTTACCGAGATCACCACGTTAATCACGTAATCCAGTCGCTTATTCGCCAGGTCGGCGTAAGCTTCCGGATAGGAGGGATACTCCACCACCGGTCCCAGCTTGCCGCCGGTCTTCTCCAGCATCGCCTTCAGCTCCGGCAAACGCGCCAGCAGCGCGCTCCCGGCCTGTAACCCCACTTTTTTGCCGCTGAGATCGGCAATGGTATTTAACGAAGTATCGCCAGCGCGTTTGACGAAATAGTGCTGCGCGGAGGCCCACGGTGGGGTGAAATCAAAAACCTTCAGCCGCTCATCGGTAATAACCGCCCCGGTTAAGGCCATATCGTATTGCCCGGTGGAGACGGCCGCTAATAATCCGGTCCACGGTAATATGCTCTGGTCGACATGGAATTTGGCATATTTACGTAATTCCTCAAGCATATCTTTGTTAAAGCCATCGGCCTGGCCATTATTCATAAAGTTAAACGGCGCATAATCATCTTCCGTCGCCACTTTCAAGGTGCCGGATTTTTCTATTTCCGGAAGATCGGCCGCGACGGCGTGATAAGAAAAAGCGACCGTTAATACAGCGCTCAGACACATTGATGCCAATGATTTTTTCATTATTTCACCCCTGATGGATTGGCCAGACGGGTTCATTCCAGAACGCGAAAAGGTTTCTGCAAAATAGTGGCCGGGGACGTTCCGGTCCACGGCGGCTGAATACGTTTTTAATGTGGGAGCGTTTTTCGATTCCGTATAGAGCCAGATGGGCCGCATCGCTGTGTCAGATGGCGGCAGGGTGGTATGGAATTTGCTGAGTGTAACGGGTGGTCGCAATGCGTTATTGCCAGAGGAGCCCCGTATGATCCGTCACCTGTTACACGTTGATTTTCAGCCTGGCCGCGGTTTGCAGGAACAGGTGCGAGAGACGCTGGTGAATGCCATTCTCAGCGGGATCTTCGCCGCCGACACCCCGCTGCCCTCCTGTCGCCAGTTGGCCAGCCAGCTTCGCGTCTCGCGCAACACCACCGCGCTGGTGTTTGAAAGTCTGGTCAACGAGGGCTACCTGATTAGCCGCCCACGAAGCGGTTACTACCTGCATCCCGACTATCATGAAGCTTCGCCTGCCGCCGTCGAGAGTGCACCGCAGCGCGAAGCCGCTGCACCACGCTGGGGCGACCGGCTGCAGATGACCCCCAGCCAGCAGGAGTCGATCCTCAAACCGGCGGGCTGGATGCACTACCGCTACCCGTTTATCTACGGCCAGCCCGATACCCGGCAGTTCCCGCTGGCCACCTGGCGCTCGGCGGCGAACTGGCTGCACGGCGGGGTGCGCGACCCGGCGTGGGTCATCGACCATATTGACCAGGATGTGCCGATGCTGATCGAGCAGATCCGCACCCGGGTGCTGCCCAAGCGCGGCATTGTCGCCGCGCCGGATGAAATTCTCATCACCCTTGGCTCGCAAAATGCGCTCTACCTGCTGACCCGACTGCTGCTCTCTTCCACCACCCGCATTGGCGTCGAAAACCCCTGCTTTCGCGAAGCCATCAACACCTTTCTGCTCGCCGACGCCGAGGTGGTGCCGCACCCGGTGGATGAAGAGGGGATCGTGCTTAATGAGCGTCCCTGCGATTACTACTATGTCACCCCCGGCCATCAGGTGCCCACCGGGGTGACCATGAGCAGTGCGCGGCGTCGCCAGCTGCTGGAGCATGCCGCCCGCCATGACGCGGTCATTATTGAAGATGATTATGACTCGGAGAGTAACTTTACCCTCAACCCGCTGCCGGCGCTGAAGGCCAGCGATCGCAGCGGCCGGGTGGTGTATGTCAGCAGCCTGTCAAAAGCGCTGTCACCGGGGCTGCGGTTGGGGTTTATGGTCGCCGACCCGGACCTGATCGACGAGGCGCGCGCCCTGCGCCGGCTGGTCTATCGCCATCCGCCGACCAACATTCAGTACCAGATGGCCCACTTCCTTGCCCAGGGCCATTATGAAACCCATCTGCGGCGCTACCACTACGACTCCGCCCAGCGCTGGGAGCGCCTGCACGCCGCCCTGCAGCGCTATCTGCCGTCGTGTCGCGCGCTGGCGGGGAGCGAACATGCTAACGCCTTCTGGCTGCAGACCCCGGCGCAGATCAACACCCAGCAGCTCACCTGGCGCGCCGCCCACGCCGGCGTGCTGATTGAGCCCGGGGCGCGCCATTTTCTCAGCGCCGCGCCGCCGGATAACTACTTTCGCATGGGATTCCACGCCATTAACCCTGACGCCATCGCCCAGGGGGTGGAGGTCCTGCGCGGCCAGCTGGAGCAGATGGGTTAGCGGTATTGTTCATACTCAACGGCGTCGCGCACGCTGAGCAGCGCCTGGCGCAGACTGTCGAAAGGCACCGATCCGAGCGCAATGCGCAGCGCCTGCGGGATCGTGGCGGAGACGCAGAACGGCTCGGCGGTCGACACCGAAATACGGCGTTCCATCAGCGCATTCGCCAGTCGATCGGCCCGGCTCTCTTCACCCAGAGGCAGCCAGACAAAGTACGAATCGGGATGACTGACGACGGGAAGCCCACAAAGCACCTCGCGGGCCACCTGCTGCCGCTGTCGCGCATCCTGTCGTTTCTGCATTTCAAAGCGGGCCACCGTGCCATCTTCAATCCAGGCGCAGATCAGCGAACTTATCAGCGTCGGCGTATTCCACGTCGTGGCGCGGATGGCGCGCTCAATCTCCGGGCGATAGCGCGGCGGAGAGATCACCACCCCCACGCGCAGTCCGGTGGCGATATTTTTTGAAAAACCGGTGACATACACCGTTCTTTCCGGCGCATAGCTGATCACCGGCGGCGGCGGACGGCTCACCAGCCGGGCGTAGGCGGCATCTTCAATAATCAGCAGATCGTGTTGGCGCGCAAGATCGGCCAGCGCCTGCCGCTGCCCGGTGTTGAGCACCCAGCCCAGCGGATTGTGCAGCGTCGGCATGGTATACACCGCCCGCACCCGCCGCTGCTGGCACAGCGTATGAAGCGCCTGCAGGTCCGGCCCCTCCGGTCGACAGGGGATCGCCGCCAGCTCCAGATGATACAGCGCCGCCAGAACCTTGAAGCCCGAATAGGTCAGCGCATCCACCGCCACCACATCCCCCGGACGTAACAGCCCCATGACGGTCACCGCCAGCCCGTGCTGTGCGCCGTTGACGATCAGGACATTTTCCGCGTCCGGGGCAAAGTGCTGGCAGGTCAAATGGCGGGCGATAATTTCCCGCTCGGCGAGCCGCCCGGCATGAGGCTGATAGCGCAGATGCGAGTCAATATCGCCCGCCATCGCCAGCTGCCTGAGCGCCTCGCGCAGCGCATCGCCCTGCTCCGGCAGCGAAGGGTAGTTGAAATTGAGATCCACGACATCGGCGGCCACCACCTGCTGATCGACCCCGTGCCCCGGCGGCAGCGAGAGGTCGCGCACGAAGGTGCCGCGGCCGGTTTCGCCGCTGACCAACCCCATCTCTTCCAGTTCACGGTAGACGCGCGTGGCGGTGGCCAGCGAGAGGCGTTCTCCGGCGGCAAGGGTACGGTGCGTCGGCAGACGGCTGCCTGCGGGCAGCTGCCCGCTGCGGATCGCCTGGGCATATCGGTCGACAACGGCTTTATATCGGGCTTTCATCGTGAAATGTATCTATGACAATAATTTGATTGTATTAGATTAGGCACATTACCATCGCCGCAGACGATGCTCAAGCGGGCACAGCACATCTGATAACGCGAGGTTAACGTGGTAGATTCAACAATGGATAAATCGGTGCCCGGTCCCTGGTCCGGATGGCTTCATGGTTTACTGGGGGTGATTATTTTTAGCGGGTCGCTGCCCGCGACGCGACTGGCGGTGCAGGATATGGATCCGTTCTTATTGACCTTTCTGCGCGCCTCCATCGCCGGGCTGCTTGCCGTCGCGCTGCTGGTCGGCTTTCGCCAGAAACGCCCGCGCCTGGCGCAGCTTGTGCCCTTGATCATCGTCTCATCAGGGGTGGTGATCGGCTTTCCTCTGCTCACGGCGCTGGCCCTGCAGCACATCACCTCGGCGCATTCGATTGTGTTTATTGGCCTGCTGCCGCTGATGACCGCCCTCTTCGGCGTACTGCGCGGCGGCGAACGCCCGCGGCGGGCTTTCTGGATCTTTTCGCTGCTGGGCAGCCTGCTGGTGGTGGGATTCGCCCTGACGCAAAGTGCGGCGGCCTCACTCAGCGGCGATCTGCTGATGCTGGCGGCGGTTATCGCCTGCGGCCTCGGCTATGCGGAAGGGGCAAAGCTGACGCGGGAGCTCGGCGGCTGGCAGGTGATCTGCTGGGCGCTGGTGATAGCCCTGCCGTTGATGCTCCCCGCCTCGCTGATGGTTCAGCCCGCGTCCTGGCATGCCATATCGGCCTCCTCCTGGGCGGCGCTCGGCTATGTGTCGCTCTTCAGCATGCTGATCGGTTTCATCTTCTGGTACAAAGGGCTGGCCGCGGGCGGGATCGCCGCCGTCGGCCAGCTCCAGCTATTGCAGCCGTTCTTCGGACTAGGCCTGTCGGCGGCGCTGTTGCACGAAACCGTCAGCCCCTTGATGCTGGCGGTCACGCTGGGCGTGGTGCTGTGCGTGGTGGGCTCGCGCAAATTTGGCCGCCAGCGGGTTGGCGCAGGGAGCGGGAGCCGTGATTGACCGCCCCGTCATCCGCCGTCCCGGGTCGCGGCGGTGTAACCGCCTTACCCGGGTGACAGCATGATAAACGGCTGGAGGACGCGCCGCCGGGGAGGACGACCGTCTACACCGGCCGCGCGTACTGAAGCATCACCTGCAGCAGCACGTTGGCCCCGGCGACGACGTGCTCCGGCGAGGCATACTCAATTTCGTTATGGCTGATCCCGTCCTTGCAGGGGATAAAAATCATCCCGGTGGGCGCCAGGTAGCTCATATACACTGCGTCATGCCCGGCGCCGGAGACGATCGGCCGCGCCGGATAGCCCAGCCGCTGCGCGGCATCGGCAATGGCCTGCTGGCATTCAGCATCGAACGGCGCCGCCGGATAGTGGCTTACCTGCTTCAGGGCCACCTGCAGACCGCTCTCCCGCTCAACCTCCGCGATAAACGCCCGCAGCTGGCGATCCATCTCGTCCACCAGCGCATCGCTGAGATTGCGCATATCAATGGAGAAGGTGACCTCCCCTGGCACCACGTTGCGGCTGTTGGGCCACACCTGCACGCTGCCGACGGTGCCGCGTCCCTCTTCGCTGCGCCCGGCAATGGCCACCACTTCCTGCATAATGCGGGTCGCCACCTGCAGGGCATCCTGACGCAGGCGCATCGGCGTGGGTCCGGCGTGCGAGGCCTGGCCGGTGACCACGCAGTCGTACCAGCGGATCCCCAGCACGCCCTGCACGATACCGATGGTTTTCGCTTCATCTTCGAGAATCGGCCCCTGCTCAATGTGTGCCTCAAAATAGGCGCCGATGGGATGCTCCCCCGGGGTCTGCTCGCCGATATAGCCGATCTGCGCCAGCGCCTCGCCGACGCTGACACCCTCTTTATCCGTGACGGCCCAGGTCTCTTCCAGCGGGAAGACGCCGGCAAAGACCCCGGAGCCCATCATCACCGGTACAAAGCGCGACCCCTCTTCGTTGGTCCAGAACACCACCTCAATCGGCGCGTCGGTATCAATCTGCAGATCGTTGAGCGTGCGCACCACCTCCAGTGCCGCCAGCACGCCGTAGTTGCCGTCAAATTTGCCGCCGGTGGGCTGGGTGTCAATATGGCTGCCGGAGACGATGGGCGGCAGGCCGGGGTTGCGGCCTTCCCGGCGCATAAACACATTGCCGATTTTATCGATGGTGACGCTCATCCCGGCCTCCCGCGCCCAGCCTATTACCTTGTCCCGCCCCTGGCGGTCGAGGTCGGTGAGGGTCAGACGGCGGCAGCCGCCCTTCGGCGTGGCGCCGATCTGCGCGAGATCCATTAACGACGCCCACAGGCGGTCGCCATTGATGCGCCAGCCGGTGGTGTCGGTCGCGGGGGTAAAAAGTACATCACTGCTCATGGTAGTCTCCTGACATCAAGGTCGCCGCCAGCATAACCGGCGGTGGGAATGCGCTATCAACACCTGGTCTTCATCCTGTATGGTTTTTTGCCGCCGATCAGACGGCCAGGGCCTGGGCGTTAGCGTCAATCGCCAGCTCGCGCCAGCGGTGGCAACTCACCGCGTGGCGCTCCGCGACGGATTCCGTCGGCGGCAGACTCTGCTCACAGACCGGGCGACGGTGCGGGCAGCGCTCGGCAAAAGCGCAGCCGGGCGGCAAACGCGCCAGATCCGGCGGCGCGCCGGGAATGCAGTGCAGGGCATCGCCTTTCTTAAGCCCCTCTTTCGGCCGACTGCCCAGCAGCACCTGGGTATAAGGATGGCGCGGGTGGCGCAGGATCTCGCTCATCGACGCTTCCTCGACGATCCGCCCGGCGTACATCACCGCCACCCGGTCGGCGATCTCCACCGCGGCGCCGATATCGTGGGTCACAAACACGATCGACAGCCCGCGCTGCTTTTGCTGCTCACGCAGCAGGATCAGGATCTGGATTTGCACCGTGGCGTCGAGGGCGGTGGTCGGCTCATCCGCCAGCAGCAGCTGCGGGTTACAGGAGAGCGCAAGGGCGATCATCGCCCGCTGGCGCATCCCGCCGGACATCTCGTGCGGGTAAGCATCCAGCCGCCGCTCGGGGCTGGGAATGCGCACCTGGCGCAGGGCCTCCAGCGCCCTGTCCCGGGCCGCCTGGCGCGACAGCCCTTCGTGGCGGCGCAGCCCTTCAATAATCTGCTGCCCGACGGTGTAGACAGGATCGAAGGCCAGCAGCGGCTCCTGAAAAATCATCGCGCAGCGTCCGCCGCGATAGCGCCGCAGCTGACTGGTGCTCATCGTCAGCACCTCGTCGTCCCCCACCTGCAGGGTGCCGGAGAGCTCACTGCTCCCTGGCGGGTGCAGGCGCATCAGCGCCCGCAGGGTCACGCTCTTGCCGGAACCCGACTCGCCAATCAGCGCCATCACCTCCCCCTTTTGTACGTCAAAGGAGACTCCATTGACCGCGTTGATGGTCTGTCCGTCGCGGCGAAAGACGACCCGCAGGTCGCGCACATGGACAAAGGCGTTATCCGACATGGCTGACCTCCTTAAGGGGGATGCTTTGATGCCAGGGCGAGGCCGGCTGCGCCATCAGGCAGGCGCTCTGGTGCCCCTCCCCGACCGCCTCCAGCCGCGGTTTCACCTCGGCGCAGACCGCCTTCGCATGCGGGCAGCGGGTGTGAAAGCGGCAGCCGCTCGGCGGCGCGATGGGGCTGGGGGGATCGCCGCTCAGCGGCGAGGTCAGGGTGCGGTTTTCCGGGTCCATGGAGGGCATCGAGCTTAACAGCGCCCGGGTATAGGGGTGGGCGGAGGCGGTAAACAGCTGCTCCGCCGGGCCAATCTCCACCACTTCGCCAAGGTACATGACGAGGATCCGATCCGACAGCCAGCGAACCACGTGCAGATCGTGGCTGATGAACACGTAGGTCAGCTCGAGAGTCCGTTTCAGCTCCTGCAGCAGCTGCAGCACCTGGGCTTCCACCGATTTATCCAGCGCCGACACTGCCTCATCGAGGATCACCAGCCGCGGCTTCATCGCCAGCGCGCGGGCAATATTCACCCGCTGCCGCTGGCCGCCGGAGAGCGCATGCGGGTAGCGGTCGGCAAAGCGCGCCGGCTCAAGGCCAACGTGCGCCAGCAGATAGCGGGCATATTCGCTGGCCTCTCTGGCGCTGACGCCATGGACGCGCTGGCCGAAGGCGATGCTCTCCTCCATGGTCAGGCGCGGATTGAGCGAAGCATAGCTATCCTGAAAGACCATCTGCACCTGGCGACGGTAGGCTTTCAGCGGCAGACGCGACGAGCCGACCCCCTGTCCGTCGAAGATCAGTTCGCCGCTGTCCTGGGTGAGCAACTGCATCAGCAGCCGGGCGGTGGTCGATTTGCCGCAGCCCGACTCGCCGACCACCCCCAGGGTTTCGCCTTTCATCACCGTGAAGCTGATATCGTCCACCGCCTGCACCACCTCCCGGCCTTTGCCGCCGCGAAAGTACTTCAGCAGGTGATTGACCTTCAGCAGCGGCTGCGCCGGCCCGCCAAGGTCGATATTGATAAAGGGTTGCATCGCTTACTCCTTAATCGCCATTGCCGCACGCAGGCGGTCCGCGAGGATATTGAACGAAATGGAGGTGATAAAAATCATCAGGCCCGGCAGGGCGGCCACCCACGGCTGGGTATAGATTGCCGTGCGCAGCGTATTGAGCATCAGCCCCCACTCGGGCTCCGGCGGCCGCACGCCGAGGCCGAGAAACGACAGGCCGGAGGCGAGGATCATGCACACCGAAATCAGCCCGGTGGAGAAGACGAAGATCGGCCCGAGCACGTTGCCCAACACCTGGACGCGGATAATGGTCAACGCGCTGGCGCCAGTGGCCCGGGCGGCGTCGATATAGTCCATATGTCGCACCTGGGCGGTCACGCTCTCGGCAATCCGCGCCACCTGCGGGACAAACACGAGGGTCAGCGACAGCAGCGCATTGCCGATGCCCGCCCCCAGCGCTCCCGACAGCGCAATCGCCAGCAGGACGGAGGGAAAGGCATAGAACACATCCACGGTGCGCATAATCACGGTATTGGTTTTGCCGCCCGTATAGCCGGCGATAATCCCGATGGCCCCGCCGATAAAAAAGGCGAACACCACCGGGACAATTCCCATAAACAGCGACAGTCGGGTGCCAAGGATCAGCCGCGACAGCATGTCGCGTCCCAGCTCATCCGAGCCCAGCGGGAAGCCGTCGCTGCCGATGGGTTTCAGGCGCAGGAACATCGACGTTTGATAAGGATCTTTGACGATAAGCCACGGACCGAACAGCGCCAGGGCCAGCAGCAGGAGGATCACCACGCCCACCACCACCCCGCCGGGGTCGCGCATTAGGCGGCGCAATACCCCGCGCCAGTAACCTTGCCGGGAAGCGTGGGCCGCTGCGGCCGGAACCGCTTTCGTCGTTGCCGTATCCACCATGGTCAGCTCCTCTTAATACGCGGGTCGAGGGTGGTCTGCAGAATATCCACCAGCAGGTTGAGCAGCACGAAAAACAGCGCCAGCACCCAGATGGTGCCCTGCAGCAGGGGCAGGTCGCGCTGAAAAATGGCGGTATTGAGCAGCAATCCGGTTCCCGGCCAGGAGAAAACGGTCTCCACAAGGATCGAGCCGCCCATCAGATAGCCCACCTGCAGCCCCATCACCGCCAGCGCGGTGGGCGCGGCATTTTTCATGACGTGGACAAAGATGCGCGACTCGTTGAGCCCGCGAGCGCGCAGGCCAACGATAAACTCCTGGCTGAGGATATCGGCCACCTGCGAGCGCACGGTGCGGGCGATAATCCCGGTGGGGATCACCGACAAGGTGAGGGCTGGCAGCAGCATGAACTGCAGGTGCGCCCAGTCCCATTGCCAGCCCACCTCGCCTATCGGCCCGCCGCCGGTGGCCGGCAGCAGCGCGAACTTAACGCTGCAGAGGATCACCAGCAGCATCCCCAGCCAGTAGTGCGGCACGCTAACGCCAAATACCGACAACACCGAGGCCAGACGGTCAATGACGCTGTTGCGAAAATAGCCGGCGACAAAGCCGAACAGGCTGCCGAGGACGAAGCCGATCGCCGTCGCCAGCAGCGCCAGGCGCAGGGAGTACGCCACCGCGGTCATCACTTCGTCTATCACCGGGCGGCCGGTGGCGACCGACATACCAAGGTCGCCATGCAGCGCCCGCCACAGCCAGTGGATAAACTGCAGGGGCAGCGGCTTATCAAAGCCGTAAGCCTGCATTAATGTCTGACGCAGCGCCTCCGAGGCGTCCGGCGGCATCACCGACACCAACGGGTCGCCCGGAGCGATCTGCACCAGCATGAAACAGATCACCGCCACCCCAAGCATGGTGGGGATAGCCAGCAGAATGCGGTATAGCAGCGTATTGATCATCGGTCGCCCCTTTCACGATTACTCTTTTTTGCTCACCAGGCTGAGGTCGATAAACCAGCTCTGCGGTTGCACCACCCCGGTCACCGCAGGGGAAATCGCACGCGGCCCGACGTCGTGGGCGACAAACAGGAATGGCACCTGATCCACCAGCGCGGCGTGCAGCTCACCGGCCGCTTGGTTCATCTCCGCCGGGGTAAAGGCGTGCTTGACGGCGGCGGCCAGCTTCTCCGTCTCCGGAGTGGAGAAGTAACCCCAGTTGGTCGCCACCGGCGGAAACGCTTTGGCGGTCGAGAAGCGGATCAGGCCAAAGTACGGATCGTTAACCGCGGCGCTGACGTTGATCGCATCGATCCCTTTCGCCGAGGGGTCCCGGGCACCCAGGCGCCAGTTGGTAAACAGGGTGTTCCATTCCACCACTTTGATATCCACATTGAAGAAGCAGCTCTTCAGGCTCTGCTGGATATACTCGTTCATCGGCAAGGGCTGCATCTGCCCGGAGCCGGAGGCCGAGGTGGCCACCGTGACGTGCAGCGGTTTGCTGGCGCTGTATCCGGCCTCGGTCATTAGCTGGCGGGCGGTATCCGGGTCATATTTGATCTGGAAGGTGGGTTTGCCATGCCACGGGCTGTCAGCCTCATAAACCCCGGTGGCCTCGGTCATGTAGCCGCCAAGGTAGCTCTTCAGCTCGGCGCGGTTCAGACACAGGTTGGCCGCTTTGCGCACGCGGATGTCCTGCCACGGCGATCCTTTTTCAAAGGAGAACTGCCAGGGCCACAGGTGCGGCTGGGTATTGGCGTAGAGGTGAAAACCCTGAGACTTGATCTGATCGATGGCGTCCGGCGCCGGGGCTTCAATCCAGTCCACCTGCTTCGACAGCAGCGCCGCGGTACGGGCGTTGGCCTCCGGCAAGGGGATCAGCACCACTTTATCCACCCGGGGAATGCGATCTTTGTTCCAGTAGTCGGGGTTTTTATCGAGGATCAGCTGCTGACGCGGCACCAGCTTCTCCAGTTTGAACGGGCCGCTGCCCACCGCGTGGGCGGCGAAGGCGGTCCACGCCTGTTTGCTGCGCGCGGCGCTATCTCCCGCGCTGGCCGGCACCGCGTCATACTGTTTCTGCCACGCCGTCGGCGAGACGATAAACAGGTTGGTGATGTTGTACGGCAGCAGCGCATCCGGTTCCGAGGTGGTCAGCGCCACAGTGTGGTCGTCAATTTTCTCTGCGCCGGTGAGGGTCGGCATGCGCGACAGGGTGTTGCCGATCTGCCCCGGGGCGTACTGCGGCGCTGCTTTATTCAGCACCTTATCCACGTTCCAGACGATGGCGTCGGCGTTCACCTCCGTCCCATCATGGAACCTGACGCCCGGACGCAAGGTGAAAATCCAGCGGCTGGTGTTCTGCGGATCGATGTGCCACTCGGTCGCCAGCCCCGGCACCAGACCGCTGGGCTTTTCACCTTGCGACAGATCCCACTCCACCAGCGCGTCGTACAGCGGGATGCCGGTAAAGCGGTTGCCCTCATAGCCTTGATCCGGCTGGCCAAGGGTTAACGGAATATCCGCGGCGGTCATGGCGATCCGCAGCGTGGAGGCGTTGGCAGGTAAGGCGGCGCCCGCCAGGGCCAGTGCGCCGCTCACCGCCACGGCGAGACGACCGGCACGCGAAAATAACGTCTTTTTGTGCATCACATGATCCCTGTTAAATAAAGTGTCACGGATTAACAGGCAAAATGCGTACCAGCTCTTACGCGGACGAAAATAGGCCAAAACCGACCGGTAAAATAAGAAGGGCTTATATTATCACCATGATAATTATGGGAAAATAATTGCACCTTATTCCGCCGCACCGCCAGCGGGAAATATGTTGCAGAATTGCACCAGCCGCTATATGGCAAATTTCAAATAATCACTCTGCGTCACTTTTTATTCATCCCCCGTCCGCCGCCGCCGCGTATTCTCCGTCGGGATCAATCCCTTCTATACTTCAGGGAACACATCGACCGGGAGAGACTATGCCTTTAGCCGATTTTCACCGCTCCGATCCTTTTACCCTCGGTATCGAACTGGAGCTGCAGGTGGTGAACCCGCCGGGTTACGACCTCAGCCAGGATGCCTCGACGCTGATTGCCGACGTCCAGCATCAGTTGACCGTGGGAGAAGCCAAACATGACATCACCGAGAGCATGCTGGAGATCGCCACCGGGGTGTGCCGCGACATCAGCCATGCCCAAACCCAGCTCAGCGCCATCCAGCAGGCGGTTCAGCGCGCGGCGCTGCGCCATCATCTGCAGATCTGCGGCGGCGGTTCGCACCCCTTTCATGCCTGGCAGCGCCAGCAAATCAGCGACAATCCGCGCTATGTCAAAACCGTCGAGCATTTTGGCTATCTGGCGCAGCAGGCCACGGTCTTTGGCCAGCATGTGCACGTCGGCTGCCAGAGCGGCGACGACGCCCTCTATCTGCTGCACGGCCTGTCGCGCTTTGTGCCGCACTTCATCGCCCTTAATGCCGCCTCGCCGTGGTTTGACAGTACCGACAGCCGTTTCGCCTGTTCACGCCTGAACCGCTTCTCCTCCTATCCCGACAACGGTCCGATGCCGTGGGTGGCAGACTGGCAGGGGTTTCGTCGCCTGTTCCGCCAGCTGAGCTACACCAGCATGATCGACAGCATGAAGGATCTGCACTGGGATATTCGCCCCAGCCCGCAGTTTGGGACCGTCGAGGTGCGGGTGATGGACACTCCCCTGACCCTCGCCCAGGCGATCCATATCGCCGGCTTTATACAGACCCTGGCCTGCTGGCTGTTGACGGAGCGCCCTTTTAAGCACCAGCCTGATGATTATCTGCTGTACCCCTTTAACCGCTATCAGGCGTGCCGCTATGGGCTGGACGGGACCCTCACCGACGTGCGCAGCGGAGAGCAGCGCAGCATCCGCCAGGAGATCCTGCAGCTCGCCGACCGGCTGGCTCCCTTCGCCCATCAGTTGAAGGCGACGGCGGCGCTGGAAGCGGTGGTCCGCCAGGCGAAATCGCCGCACAGCGAAGCGCAGCAGATGCGCGACTTTATCGCCAACGGCGGTTCGCTTTCCGGCCTGGTGCAAAAACACTGTGAGATTTGGGCGGCATAAGGCAGCGAGGCGGGTATACTCGGCGCAGACCATAGAAAGGACTGCCCATGTTATTACGTTGCCTGCTCCCCCTGGCGCTGCTGCCCCTGGCCGCCGTCGCCAGCGCCGCCTGTACCCTCACCGACCCGACGCTGACCCTGCAGAGCTATCGGGTGGATGCGCAGAAAGAGCGCATTGCGATGTACTGGCAGGATCGGCACGGCAAAGCCTGGGGTTCCCTGCGTTCGCTGCTGGCGGGTATTGATGGCGATGGCCGGGTGCAGATGGCGATGAACGGCGGCATTTACGATAAAGCCTACGCGCCGCTGGGGCTGTATATCGAAGACGGTAAACGGCTGACGCCGGTAAACCGTTCCGCCGGCGGCGGGAACTTCTTTATCCGCCCCGGCGGCGTGTTCCTGGTGGCGAACGGCCGGGCGAAAATCGTGCCGCTGCCGGCATACAAGCCCTCTCCCGCCATCCGCTATGCGGTGCAGTCCGGCCCGATGCTGATTGAGAATGGCGTCATCAACTGGCGGCTGAAGCCCTCAGCCAGTTCGCGCAAGCTGCGTAACGGGGTGGGTATCGATAAGCAGGGCCGGGTGGTGTTTATGCTCAGCGATCGCGAGACCAACTTCTATGATTTTGCCTGCTATGCGCAGTCAAAGCTTGGGGTGCGGCAGATGCTCTATCTCGACGGCACCCTGTCGAAGATGTACCGCAAAGGCGGCAGCGTGCCGTGGCAGTATCATCCGTTCGTGACCATGATAACGGTGGAGAGGAAGTAGCGGGCGCCCGGCACAAAAGCGGCGCCGTGCCCGCCGTCCCTACCCGTTCACCAGCGAAGGACTACCCTTTTCTGCCAAACGCAACGTGAACGGAAAATTCCCCCTCACCCTAACCCTCTCCCACAGGGAGAGGGGACCGCCCGGCAGTCGTTGCAGCCCCGGTATACACAGCGGGGCCACGGAGAAAGGCACATACAATTTTTAACGGATATATTCTGATCGCTATGGTTTGGCCTCTGAAAACTACGGGCGTGCAGCGGGGCCGATTCCCGCTGAAATCGGCGAACCGGAGGTCGGCAGACAAGGGCTGGCCGCCACGGAGGGCGGCCAGAGGCGATTCGAGACACGACGTCGAGTTGAGCCGACCGCAGGCGGACGACCGGGAGGTGAGCGTAGTGCGCAGCACCGATTTCTCTGCGGGACCGGGGGGATTGTAAAGGGGGAGACGGTTTTCTCCCCCTTTACCCGTTCACCAGCGAAGGACTACCCTTTTCTGCCAAACGCAACGTGAACGGAAAATTCCCCCTCACCCTAACCCTCTCCCACAGGGAGAGAGGACCGCCCGGCAGACGCTGTTGCTCCGGCAGATAAGGCGGGGCTAACGCCCAAACGCAACGTGAACGGAAAATTCCCCCTCACCCTAATCCTCTCCCACAGGGAGAGGGGATCGACAGGCAGACGCTGTGGCGCAACACTTACCCCCGCCGATGCGCCCACTCACGCATACGCTGAAACAGCACATACAGCGACGGGATAAACAGGATGCCAATCATCGTCGCCACCAGCATACCGCTGAATACCGTGGTGCCGATGATCCGCCGGCTCTGCGCCCCGGCGCCGGTGGCGAGCATCATCGGCATAATGCCGATAATAAACGACACCGCGGTCATCATCACCGCGCGGAAGCGGCGGGTGGCCCCCTCGCGCGCAGCGTCAACTATCGACAGCCCCTCCTCGCGCCGGCTGCGGGCGAATTCAACAATCAGAATCGCGTTCTTCGCCGCCAGGGCAATCAGCAGCACCAGCCCTATCTGAACATACACATCGTTGGCATAGCCCGCGGTCCACAGCCAGAGCAGCGCTCCGCCGATGGCGAACAGCACCGAGAGCATGACGCTCGCCGGCAGCGTCCAGCTCTCATACTGCGCCACCAGGAACAGCCACGCCATCGCCACCGCCGCCAGCACGATCCACACTGCCTGATTGCCGGTCTGCTGCTCCTGCCAGGAGATCCCGCTCCAGGCATAGTCATATCCCGGCGGCAGATGGGCCTGCAAAATCTGCTCCATGGCCGCCATCGCCGTGCGGCTGCTGACCCCCTCGGCCGCTGAACCGCTCACTGAAACGGACGGGAACTGATTGTACTGCTGAATAAACGGCGCCCCCACCGTCGGCGTAATGGTGACCAGATTGCTCAGCCGCACCCGCTCGCCGTCGCGGCTGCGGACGTACAGCTCGCTAATCTGCTCTGCCCGCTCGCGCCACTGCATCTCATTTTGCATCACCACATGATAGACACGATTGTTACGGCTGAAATCGCCGGCGCGCGTGCCGCCGAACGCCGTCTGCAGGCTGCTGAAAATCTGCGCCACCGGCACATCCAGCAGCGCCGCCCGATCGCGGTCGACCGTCAGGGTCAGCTGCGGCACGTTGCTGCTCCAGGTGGTAAACACCCGGCTCAGTTGAGGATGCTGGTTCGCCAGCTGGAGGATCTGCCGCGTCACCTGCTCCAGCTCCGCCGACGACTGACCGGCCTGCGCCAGGATGCGCAGGTCAAATCCCGAGGCATTCCCCAGGCCCGGCAGGGTCGGCGGCGCGAAGGTCATGATCGTCGCCTCCGGTAGCGACAGCAGCTGGCGCTGGATATCCGCCATCACCGCATCCAGCGGCGGCCGCTGGTGCCAGTCCTTGAGCATTACCGAGATAAACCCGCCGTTAGAGGCGCTGGTGCCGTTGAGAATGTTGAAGCCGGACACCTGAATCACATCCTCCACCGCCGGGTTAGCCATCAGCAGCTTGCGCGCCTGGGCCATCACCGCTTCGGTACGCTCCAGCGACGCCGCCTCCGGCAGTTGCACGCTGGCAAACAGGTAACCCTGATCTTCCTGAGGCAGGAAGCCTTTCGGCATCGAGGTGAAGCTAAACGCCACCAGCGCGCCTGCCGCCACCGTCGCCGCCAGCGCCAGCCAGGGACGGCGGTTCATCCAGCCTACCAGTCGGCCATAGCCGTCGCGGGTGCCGTCGAGAAGACGGTTAAACGCCCGCCACACCGCCGCTGGCCGGGCAGGACGCGGGCGCAGCAGCAGCGCGCAGAGGGCCGGCGTCAGGGTTAGCGCCACCAGGCTCGACAGGGCCACCGCGGTGGAGAGCGTCACGGCAAACTGCCGGTACAGCTCGCCGACGATCCCCGGGAGCAGCGCCACCGGCACAAATACCGCCAGCAGCACCAGGGTCGTGGCGATCACCGGCCCGGCGATCTGCTGCAGCGCCTGGGCGGTGGCCTGCAGGCGATCCAGCCCTTCCGCCATTTTGGTTTCCACATTCTCCACCACCACAATGGCGTCATCCACCACCATCGTCAGGGCGAGAATGATCGCGAACAGGCTGAGGGTGTTGGCGCTGTAGCCCAGCAGATAGAGCACCGCAAAGGTGCCGATCAGTGACACCGGGATCGCCAGCACCACGATCAGCGTCGCTCGCCAGCTCTGCAGGAACAGCGACACCACCACGACCACTGCCAGCAGGGTCAGCGCCAGCGAGACGCCGATCTCTTTGATCGTCGCCGCCACAAAGCGAGTGGTATCGAACTTCACCTCCCAGGTGAGATCCGCCGGAAAGCGAGTGTGCAGGCGGTTAAGCTCCGCACGCACTGCGCTGGCGACCTGCAGGGCATTGGCGGTGGGCGTCGGGTAGATCCCCAGATAGGCCGACGCTTTACCGTTCAGCTGCGCGCCGGAGCTGTAGCTGCGGGCACCCAGCTCAATGGTCGCCACGTCAGCGAGGCGAACCAGCTGCCCCTGCGCGCCGCGGCGGAGGATAATCTCGCCAAAGCTGGCCGCCTCGTTCAGACGCCCCAGCCCGTTGATGGTCAGCGTCTGCTGCTGGCCGTTGAATACTGGCGGGGTGCCCACCTGCCCCGCCGCGCCCTGCACATTCTGCTCGCGCAGCGCCTGGGCAACGTCATCCGTGGTGATGTTGAGCGCATTCATGCGGTCCGGACGCAGCCAGATGCGCATACTGTAATCCCGGGCGCCAAACATCTGCACCTCGCCGACGCCGGGCAGGCGGGCCAGCGCCTCGCGCACCTGGGTGCTGGCGTAGTTACTGACAAACAGCGGCGACAGCGTGCCCAGCGGCGAGTAGAGGCTCACCCCCATCAGCAGGTTGCTGGCGCGCTTGCGGACCTGGACGCCATTCTGCTGCACCTCCGCCGGGAGCTGCGCCAGCGCCTGCGCCACCCGGTTTTGCACGTCGATCGCCGCCAGGTCGGCATCGGTGCCCGCCGCGAAGGTAATGCTCAGGCGGTACGTTCCCTCATCCGAGCTGGTGGACTCCATATACAGCATATGATCGACGCCGTTGAGCTGGGTCTCCAGCGGGGCGGCGATGGCTTCCGCCACATCTGACGCGCTGGCGCCCGGCCAGCTGGCGCTGACGTTCACCACCGGCGGGGTGATCGCCGGGTACTGCTCCACCGGGATCAGCTTCAGCGACACCGCGCCGACAAAGGTCAGCAGCAGCGCGATCACCATGGCAAATCGCGGACGACGGATAAAAAAGGTCAGCATCCCTTCTCCTTACTTACTTCAGCACCTGTACCGCGGCGCCTTCGCGTAAACGCTGCGCGCCGTCGGTGATCACCTGCTCGCCCGCCTGCAGCCCTTTCTCAACCGCAAACTGCTGCCCCTGCTGCCCCGCGAGGGTCAGACGACGCTGCCCGGCGGTGTGGTCCGGCTTCAGCACCCAGCTGAAAAAGCCCTGCGGATCCTGCTGCACGGCGGCGGCCGGGATCATCACCCGTGACTGCAGCTCCTGCGGACGGAACAGGATTGTTACGCTGCCGCCCGGCAGCAGACGGTGCTGCGGATTGGCGAACTCCGCCCGCACCGCCACGCTGCCGGTGCGGGCGTCAATCCGGTTATCGATGGAGGTCAACACCCCATCGCGCCGTTTGCCATCCACGTCAATCTGCGCCAGCCACGCCTGCTTCAGGGCGTGGATGTCGGCATGCTGGCCGGATTTGCTGAAAAACGCGGCTTCGTCGAGGGCGAACGACACCCGCACCGGATCCAGCTGCACAATGTCCACCAGCACGCCGCTGGATGGGTTAATCAGCGTCCCGACGTGAAAGGCGCTGTGCCCCACGCGACCGGTCACCGGCGCCGCAATCCGGGTGTAGCTGAGCACAATCTGCTGGGCCTCGACGCGGGCTTTCGCCTGCTGCACGGCGGCGGCGGCGACGTCGCGCTGCATCCGGGCCGTGTCGACGTCGTTGCGGCTGATGGAGTGGTTGTTAATGAGCCGCTCGTAGCGAGTGAGCAGTTGCTGCGACTGACGTAATGAGGCTTCGGCGCTTTTCAGCTCGGCCTGCGCCAGGGCCAGGGCCGCGCGGGGCTGCGCGTCGTCGAGGGTAAACAGCAGGTCGCCCTCGGTAACATACTGGCCATCCTGGAAGTGGCGCTGAACTATCACCCCTTCGGTGCGCGCGCGAATGTCGACGGCGCGGATCGCCTCGACCCGCCCGGGGATCGCGCGTTCTTCAGCATGAGGCGCCAGTTCGACCGTGGCGACGCGGACCGGCACCGCCGGCGCGGCGGTCGCCGTCAGGGCGCCGCCGGCCAGACCGCAGGCCAGCAGAGCAAAGCGGAAGGTTTTAATCATAGGGGGATCCTTGCGAAAGTAACGCGCGCCTGCAGCGAGGCGCGCGAGATCAATCAAGCCGTTTTGCGGAACCGGCGCGTCAGGCGCTTCTCAACTTCCACCACCAGGAACATGGCGACGCCGATGACCAGGGTGATAAACCAGTAGCGCAGCGGCAGCGCTTCCGTACCAAACATGCTCTGCATCAGCGGGACATAGATAATGACCAGCTGCATCAGCAGCAGGACACCGGTCACCAGCCAGATGCCTTTGTTGCGCAGCAGACCCATGCTCAGGGAGAAGCTGTCGCTGCTGCGGCAGTTGATCATGTAGACCCACTGCGCCGTCACCAGCATCTGCAGCAGCACGGTGCGGATAAACTCCGGACTGTGGCCGCGCGGCGCCAGCCAGGCCTCAAGGATAAAGGCGGCAATAGCAATCATAGACCCGACAAAAGCCACTCGCCACACGGCGAAGCCATCCATAACGTGCTGGCCGGTTTTACGCGGCGGGCGGTTCATCACGTTGCGCTCTGCGGCTTCAAAGGCCAGGCCGAAGGAGAGCGTCGCCGACGTCGCCATGTTCATCCACAGGATCAGCACCGGGGTCAGCGGAATCATGTTCCCCGCCAGCAGGGCGATGATGATCAGCAGCCCCTGCGCCAGGTTGGTCGGCATGATGAAGAGGATGGTCTTCTTCAGGTTGTCATAGACCCGACGGCCCTCTTTTACCGAGCTGGCGATGGTCGCGAAGTTATCATCGGTCAACACCATGTCAGCCGCCTCTTTGGTGACTTCGGTACCTTTGATACCCATGGCGATACCCACGTCGGCCTGGCGCAGCGCCGGCGCGTCGTTGACGCCGTCTCCGGTCATGCCGACCACTTCGCCGTTATCCTGCAGGGCTTTCACCAGGCGCAGCTTATGCTCCGGGCTGGTACGGGCAAAGATGTCGTACTCCACCGCCGCCTTCGCCAGCGCCGCATCGTCCATGTGCTCCAGCTGGTAGCCGGTCATGGCCTGGCTGCTGTTGGTGATCCCCAGCATCTGGCCGATGCTCATCGCCGTCTGCGGGTGGTCGCCAGTGATCATCTTCACGCGGATCCCGGCGGTCTGGCAGGCGTGGATGGCGTCAATGGCTTCCGGACGCGGGGGATCCATCATCCCGGCGATGCCGAGGAAAATCAGCCCCTCCTGCAGGTCCTCATGGTTGAGGGTGGTGGCATCAAGGCTGGCAGGCTTACAGGCCGCCGCCACCATGCGCAGTCCCTGACGGGCGAAGCGCGCCATCTCCTCTTCCCAGTAGTGCGCCTCGAACGGCACCGCGCCCTGGCGGCTCATCTGCTCGCGGCACATGGCGAAGATAACGTCCGGCGCACCGGTGATCAGCACCCGGGCATCGCCATCAATGTGCTGCAGGGTCGACATATATTTGTACTGTGAGTCAAAGGGGATCTTGGCCACCAGACGGGCCTCCACCGCCGGGAGCTGCGCTTTCGCCGCCAGCACCTTCAGCGCCCCTTCGGTCGGCCCGCCGGTGATCCCCCACAGACCGCGCTCATCCTGGGTAAGCTGGCTGTCGTTACACAGGTCGATGGTGCGCAGCCAGGTCTCCAGCACGGTGCCGGGCTGAACCTGCACGGGCTCGTCGCTCCCCTCAAGGAAGATCCGTCCCTGCGGCTCATAGCTGTCGCCTTCCACCCGGTAGCAGCAGTCTGCCGTGATGATCGCTTTGACGGTCATTTCGTTCATCGTCAGAGTGCCGGTTTTATCCGAACAGACCACGGTCATGGCGCCGAGAGTTTCCACGGTCGGCAGCTTACGAATAATCGCCCGCTTGCGCGCCATCGTCTGCACGCCCAGCGACAGAATAATCGAGATGATCGCCGGCAGCCCCTCCGGTACCGCGGCCACCGCCAGGCTAATCAGCGACAGCAGCAGCTCGCCCATCGGGATATCCCGCAGCGCGAGGCTAAAGATAAACAGCGCCACCATCATGGCGAGGATAATGACAAAAATCGCTTTGCCGAGCTTATCCATCTGCACCAGCAGCGGGGTACGGTGCTTCTCAATGCCCGCCATCATCTGGTTGATATGGCCGAGTTCGGTCTCCGCGCCGGTGGCGGTCACCACGCCGATGCCGCCGCCAGCGCTGACGGTGGTGCCGGAGAAGACCATGTTCACCCGGTCGCCCAGCGGCAGGTCGCCCTCCAGCGCGTCGGTGATTTTATCCACCACCGTCGACTCGCCGGTGAGGATCGCCTCTTCCACCCGCAGGTTGTGGGTTTCAATCAGGCGCATATCCGCTGGTACGCGGTCGCCGGCGCGCAGGATAACGATGTCCCCTGGAACCAAGTCGCGCGTCGGGATAGTCTCATGTTTGCCGTTACGCTGGACGCGGGCATCGCTGGAGAGCATGTTGCGGATCCCCTGCAGGGATTTTTCGGCGTTGCTCTCCTGGATATGACCGATCAGGGCGTTAATCACCGTCACGCCGAGGATCACCAAGGTATCGACCCAGTGACCCATAATGGCGGTCAGCGCCGCGGCAGCCAGCAGCACGTAAATCAGTACGTCGTTAAAGTGGGCGAGAAAGCGCAGCCAGCCCGGTTTACCCTTCTTTTCCGGCAGGGCATTCGGACCAAAGGTATTCAGGCGCTCGGCGGCGTCTGCGGAATTTAACCCAGCGGCCTGGCTTTTTGTCTGCGCCAGCACTGCGTCAACGGTCTGCTGCCAGACCTGCCGTGGCGCGGTGTCGCCCGAGGGCGTCGTAAACTTTGGGTTATTCATCTTGGTCAAATTACATTTTCCTTATAAATTCCGTGAATCGGAAAGCCTGAAATCATTCCTGGCCAATGAAGTAAAACGTGGCTAAAAAGCCGGTAAAAATGTGATCCAATATCCGCCTAAATTTTTCGCAAAATACAAAATGTGTGATAAGTTAATTCACAAGATAAATATTACAGAATATTAATAAACCAAAACTAAACGAGGTTAAATATGTTTGGAATCTACCGCGGACGCCGTCTGGTGCTGTACATCCTGCTGGCCATCATTGTTGCCACGCTGGTGGGATATAGCACTTATAGTTTTGTAAAAGCGCTGGCATAATAATGACGTTAATTTACACCCAGCTGCAATTAACTTAATTACAAATTATTTCAGATTAATTAACATGAGAGCGAAAGGCAGGCAATAATATTTAAAATAGCCGTATTATAGAGAGTAAAAAAACAAAGCATATTGCGTTAAGCATTATTTTACCGGACAATATGTTTTTTAACTGATGATTAACATGACATGAAACATCCGCTGGAAACGCTGCTCTCCGCCGCCGGGATCTTACTGCTGGCCCTGCTCTCCTGTCTGCTGTTGCCCGCGCCTTCGCTGGGCCTGACGCTGGCGCAAAAGCTGGTTGAGACATTCCATATGATGGATCTCAACCAGCTCTATACGGTGTTGTTTTGTCTGTGGTTCTTAGCGCTGGGCACCCTTGAATTTCTGGTGCTGCGCTGGGTGTGGCGTCGCTGGTTTTCCCTCGAACGGTAAACCAGGAGAGCGCGCCTCAGTGGGCGCGGCTGTGGTTTTCTTTGCGGTAGGCGCCCGGCGGCTGGTTGAAGGTCCGGGTGAAGACGCGGGTAAAGGTCTGTTGCGAATCGAAGCCATACTTCAGGCAGATATCGTAGACCCGCTGATCGGTGTCGCGCAGATCGCGGGCGGCCAGCAGCAGCTTCCTTTCACGAATATAGCGCCCAAGGCTCTCTCCCTTGTACTGTAAAAACAGCCGTTGCAGATGCCATTTCGAATACCCGGCATGGCGAGCGATATCATCAATACGCAGCGGTTGATGCAGGTTGTCATCAATCCACTCGACGATAGTGTCAATCACCTGAGCGGAAATCGTCATATGCTCTCTCCTCTGAAACTGCACTGGCGCTTAGCGCCACCAGGCGTTAAATGATTGCGTCTTATCGGCGACCCACAGCGGCTCGCCCTGCATAGGCGTCAGCAGACGCCAGGCCCTTCCTTCGCTGGCAGCCGCCAGCCGTTGATACGGTTCATCCCAGCTGTGTTTCGCCAGAACAAACCGTCCTGCATGCCCAGGCAGCACCGCGCGGGCGCGCAGGTCGTCGGCAGCCTGAGCCGTTTCATCCGGCATCATGTGAATATATTTCCAGTCCTGGTCATACTGCCCGTTCTCCATAATCGCCAGATCAACCGGACCAAATTCATCACCAATCGCTTTGAAGTGCGGCCCATAGCCGCTGTCGCCGCTGTAATAAATTTTTTGCTGCGGGGTGACGAACAGAAAACTGGCCCACAGCGTCTGGTTACGCTTCAGTCCACGGCCGGAAAAGTGCCGCGCCGGCAGAACGTGAACGGTGAATTCATCGCTGACCGGGATCGCCTGCTGCCAGTCCGCTTCGGTAATCAGCGCCCCGTCCATCCCCCAGTAGCGCAGATGCGACCCGACGCCCAGCGGCGTAATGACCCGCTTAATTTTCGGCAGCAAGGCGCGGATGGTGGCGTAATCCAGATGGTCGTAGTGATCGTGGGAGATGATCAGCAGATCGATGTCTGGCATCCCTTCCGCCCGCCACGGATAGTCGCCGGGAAAGGCTTTATTGATAAAGGAGAACGGCGCCGCGTAATCGCTGAACACCGGATCGATCAGGATACGTTTTCCTGCCAGCTGCAGGTACCAGGAGGAGTGGCCGAGCCAGACCATCACATCCTGCCCCAGGGGCAGCGTCGCCAGGTCGGTCTTCACCAGCGGCAGCGGCTGAGCGGGACGGGCGTTTTCCCGTTTGGTCATCAGGAAATCCCACCACGCCGCCAGCATATTTTTCTGCCCGGTGAACCCTGGCGTGGGCAATTGGTTATGGAACTGGCCGTCCCGGTAGTGGGGAGACGCTTCCACCTGGCTAAGCTGTGCCCCCTGCGGCGCCTTACCAAAACCGGCATTGAGGACAAACGGCAATGTCGTTGCTGCTGCGAGTAACATGATGGCGACCACGCTAAAAGTGACACGGTTCATATCCTGACCAGACAAAAGCCCCCATCCCGGAGGCTTTGTGATATAACTTGATTATGAGTGAGTACGCACTCATTATTAGGAAAGTGATGAAAGTCGTCAAGACGATTTTCAATTTTTGCGTTCCGCCGTTGCAGCGACCTGGTCAGACGTGCAAAGATCGGCGGTTTGTTTAAACCTGCGTGAGGAAAAAAGTAGTGGCTCGTCCAAAGAGTGAAGATAAAAAGCAAGCGTTACTGGAAGCTGCCACCGCGGCTTTCGCCCAGTCCGGCATCGCCGCCTCGACGTCGGCCATCGCCCGCAGCGCTGGGGTGGCCGAGGGGACGCTGTTTCGCTATTTCGCCACCAAGGATGAGTTGCTCAACGAGCTGTACCTCGCGATTAAGCTGCGCCTGGTGCGCACAATGATCGCCGGGCTGGATCCGCACGAGAAGCGCCCGAAAGAGAACGCGCGCAATATCTGGAACAGCTATATCGACTGGGGGGTGCGCAACCCGATGGAGCACAAGGCGATCCGCCGGATGGCGCTCAGCGAGCGCATCACCGACGAAACCCGTCGCCAGGTAAAAGAGAGCTTCCCGGAGCTCAACGAAATGTGCCAACTGTCGGTGAAAGAGATATTCCTCAGCGAGGCGTACCGCGCCTTTGGCGACGCCCTGTTTCTGTCGCTGGCGGAGACCACCATCGAATTCGCCAGCCACGATCCGCAGCGCGCCCGGGAGATTATCGCCCTCGGCTTTGAAGCCATGTGGAACGCCCTGCATGAGGCGGACGCCTAATGACCCCCGAGATGCTGCATCCCTGCGCTCATCGTATCGCCCTGACCTACCCGTTTACCGAGCACTGCTGGCCTTTTGGGCCAGAGTACGACGTGTTTAAGGTCGATGGCCGTATCTTTATGATCACCATGACCATTCGCGGCCGGGCGCTGGTCAACCTGAAGGCTGAGCCGCAGAAGTCGCTGCTCAATCAGGAAATTTATCGCAGTATCGAACCGGGCTACCATATGAACAAGAAACACTGGATCACGGTGGTGCCGGGAGAGGATATCAGCGAGGATCTGCTGGCCGAGCTGATTGACGATTCGTGGCATCAGGTGGTGAACAAGCTGAGTAAAAAGGCCCAGCAGCGCCTGCGTCCGCGCTGATTTTCAGCCAAATGCGATAAGTGTTATCGCATTTTTCACCCTTATCATTTGGCGATCTTCGCTGTACTCTTCCTCTCCTTAACGCACCGGTAAGGTGCTGTAAACTGTGAGGAAGAGTTATGGATATCGTATCGGTCGCTTTAAAGCGCTATTCCACCAAGGCCTTTGACGCCACGAAAAAGCTGACTGCCAGCGAAGCCGAACAGCTGAAAACGCTGCTGCAGTACAGCCCGTCTAGCACCAACTCCCAGCCGTGGCACTTTATCGTCGCCAGCACCGATGAAGGGAAAGCTCGCGTAGCCAAAGCCGCCAGCGGCACCTACGTGTTCAACGAACGCAAAATTCTCGACGCCTCGCACGTGGTGGTGTTCTGCGCGAAAACCGCGATGGACGACGCCTGGCTGCAGCGCGTGGTGGATCAGGAAGAGGCCGATGGCCGTTTCGCCACCCCGGACGCAAAAGCCGCTAACCACAAGGGTCGTACCTTCTTTGCCGATATGCACCGCAAAGAGCTGAAAGATGACGATCAGTGGATGGCGAAGCAGGTGTATCTCAACGTCGGCAATTTCCTGCTGGGCGTGGCGGCGATGGGCCTCGACGCCGTGCCGATCGAAGGGATTGATTTTGCGATCCTCGATGAGGAATTTGACCTGAAAGCCCAGGGCTACACCAGCCTGGTGGTGGTCCCGGTTGGCCACCATAGCGTGGAAGATTTCAACGCCACCCTGCCGAAGTCGCGTCTGCCGCAGTCGACGACCATTACCGAGATTTAATTCCCTTCTGCCGGGAACGCCCGGGCCATAGCGCAGCAGCGTCTCGCCCGGGACTTTCTTCCCCCCACTCTTTCCCCTCTTATTCTGCCGTTTGTGCCAGGTTTCTGGCGCTAATGAGCCCGCTTGTGCCAGGAATAACGACTTTAGTGTGAACCAGCCGATTTAATTAATTGATAAATAATACTTTTTATTTCTGGCACGCCCTTTGCTCTTAACAGATACCGCTATCTGGATGAAGGAGAAACCGGGTGAAACATATCTATGTGGCCAGCCACGGCCATTTTGCTCGCGGACTGGTGAACAGTTTGTCGCTGCTGATTGGCGACGAACACGGCGTTATCCCGGTCTGCGCCTATGACGAAGATATCGTGACCACCGAACAGCTGGAGCAAACCCTGGAGCATCTCATCGTCCAGGCGAATGGTGATGAAGTGGTGATCTTCACCGACCTGCTTGGCGGCAGTATCAACAATAGCGCCGTGAGCGTCTTGATGCGACATCGCAACGTTTTCGTGGTCGCCGGCATCAATCTGACTCTGCTGCTGGAGTTTCTGCTGTGCGAAGAAGCCACTACCGAGGCCGCGATTATCTACGCCACCAGCGCGGCGCGTGAATCCATTGTTTTCATCAATCCTCTAATAACACAACCATCCTCTGACCCACAGGGAGAATCTCATGATTAAACTCGTGCGCATTGATTATCGGCTGCTGCACGGCCAGGTGGTTTTTGCCTGGACCCGAGCGCTGGATATCGACCATATCATCGTCGCCAACGCCAAAGCCGCGGCGGATGCCTTCATTACGATGTCGCTTAACCTGGCAAAGCCAGCGGGCGTCACGCTGGACATCGCCACCGTTGAACAGGCGGCGGAAAAGCTTAACAGCGGCAAGTTGGATCATAAAAAAGTCATGGTGGTCCTTGGCAATACTGCGGAAACCCTCGCGCTAGTGGAAAAAATCCCGGGAATTAGCGCAATTAATTACGGTGGTCTGCCACAGAAGGAAGGGGCAAGACAATTCGGCAAGGCCATCTATCTGACCGACGAGGAAATCGCCCATAGCAGAGCGCTAAAAGAAAAAGGCATTCGGCTGGAGATGCGTCAGGTACCCGCCCACTCGGCTGAACTCCTTAACGACCAACTTTAACTTCGGAGGTCACTATGTTGCTCACCGCAACGTTACTCGGCCTGATCGCCGCCCTGGGGATACTTGATGGCCGCCTGCTTGGGGTATCAATGATCGATCGACCGCTGGTGATGTGCGCCCTCACCGGTCTGGTTTGCGGTAATTTGCATGAGGGGATTCTGATTGGCGCTACGCTGGAGCTTATTTTCCTCGGCAACGTCGCCATCGGCGCCGCGCACCCGCCAGATATCGTGACCGGCTCCGTATTGGCCACCGCGTTTTCGATCATGTCCGGCCGCGGTCCGGAGGCTGCGCTCACCATCGCCATCCCTGTCTCAATGCTGGCGCAGACGCTAGGCATCCTGGTGCGCGTGGTGAACGCCCGCTTTGGTCATCTGGCGGATCGCTATGCGGCACAGGGTAATACCCGAATGGTCGGCCTGATGCACCTCGCCGGTCCGACGCTACTCTATTTTTTAAACGGATTTCTACCGGTATTTTTTGCCATTCTGCTTGGTTCTTCGGCGGTAAGCTGGTTCCTGGAGGCCATTCCACCGGTGATAACCAACGGATTGATCGTCGCCAGTAAGATCCTGCCAGCGCTCGGCTTCGCCCTGCTGATCAGCATGATGCTCAGCAGCAAACTAATGCCGTACCTCGGTCTGGGATTTCTGATAGCGGCATATACCAAACTGGATATCATCGCCATTGCGCTGTTCGCTGTGGTGTTGGCATTTATCATCAGCCAGTTCCTTAATCTTAAGCAGCAGGAGAGCTAATCATGAGCGAAATGACGCAAACTGTGACTGGCGCTACCCAGCCGCAAAGCGATGACGCAAGCCGCATCACCGCCCGCGATTTACGCAGCGTGTTCTGGCGCTCCTTTACGCTACAGGGCTCGTGGAACTACGAGCGCCAGCAGCATATGGGCTACGCCTTTGCCATGTCGCCAGCCCTGAAGCGTATCTATCAGGACCCAACGGAGCTGGGGCGCGCCCTGCAGCGTCATCTGGTGCTGTTTAACACCACGCCCCATCTCTCGACCTTTATCTTCGGCCTGTCGATTGCCATGGAAGAAGAGAACCAGCGTAACCCCGAATTTAATGAGGAGTCGATAAACGCGATTAAAACCAGCCTGATGGGACCGCTGGCGGGCATCGGCGACTCCATTTTCTGGGGATCATTAAAGGTTATCGCCGCCGGGATGGGTATCTATTTCGCCCAGCAGGGCAGCCTGCTGGGACCGATACTGGCGCTGTTAGTTTATAACCTGCCGCATCTTTTGTGCCGCTGGTATGGCCTGAAGCTCGGCTACCGGGCGGGTACGACCTGGCTGATGAGAATTTACCAAAGCGGCCTTATGGACCGGGTGACCTATATCGCATCAATTGTTGGCCTCATGGTCGTCGGCGCGATGACCGCCAGCATGATAGATATCACCACCCCGCTCAGCTTTACCGCCGGGCAGACCACCATGAAGGCGCAGGAGTTTATTGACAAAATTCTTCCTTCGCTGCTGCCGCTGCTTTTCACCCTCGGGATGTACAAGTTGATCCGTAAGGGAGTCAATATTAACTGGATCCTGCTAGGAACCGTCGCGTTTGGCATGGCGGCCAGCGCGCTAGGCCTGCTTTAAGAAGAGGAATATCACCCATGCACGTAGAAGACTATATGAATGAAACACCCGCCCGTCTGCTCGCTATGCTGACGCAGACGCGGGAAGATCTCTGGCAGGCGGCGAAAGCGCTAACGGAGCGCGGCATCACGCGTATTATCCTGACCGGCTCCGGTACCTCTTATCACGGCGCGCTGACCGCCCGCTCGTTTATGCAGCAGTGGTGCGGGCTACCCGTTGATGTCTACTGGCCTTTTCTGCTGGATGATTCGGCGCTGACCCTCAGCGACAAAGCGCTGGTCATCGGCATTTCTCAGGGAGGCGGCAGCCTCTCTACCCTCGCCGCAATGGAACGCGCCCGGGCAGCCGGGCATCTCACCGCTTCCATGGCCGGGGAAGCGCCAGCCGTTATCGACCGGGCGGCAGATTTGGTCTTAACAGTACCCTGTGGAGAAGAGCGGGCTGGCGCTAAAACCAAAGGGTATCACTGCACCATACTTAATCTGATGCTGCTGGCGCTTGCTGTCGCCAGTCGCCAGCGGCGCCTGAGCGATGAGGAGCGCAAAGCGCTACTCATCCGCATGGATACCACGTTTAATCATTTGCCGACGCTCATTGAGGCCTCGCAGGCGTGGGTTCTCAATCATGCCCGACCGCTTATCGACAGCGCGGACATTCGCCTGACCGGTCCGGCAAGGCTGTTTGGCACCGTTCAGGAAGGTGCGCTAAAGATGCTTGAAACGCTACGCTGTCCGGTTGCCGGTTATGAATTTGAGGAGTTCATCCACGGGATCTATAACGCCTTCGACGAGCGCTCTACCCTGATCATGCTCGATCCGTTTCCCGATGAGCGTCAGGATCGCCTGGCGGAAATACTTGGCGGCTGGACTCAGCATATTTATCGCATTGGTCCACAAGTCGAAAATAACGGCAAAAATATGCCCTTCGCATTTATTAACGATCCCGACTTTGCGGTCTTTGAATATATCATTCCGTTACAAATGGTTTGTGCCCGACTGCCACCAGTGAAGGGCATCGATCCCGCGATACCGAAGGATCCGCAGTTCCACCAGAAAATGAAAAGTAAACAACCCAATTAATTGACGCATAGTAAAAGTTATCCGCTATTCAGCGGAGGACCCGTTACATCTCAAGGAGACCAATATGTCTATAGCTCATAAAAACGCACATACTATTATTCGCGATATTTTATCTAAGCAGCACATTGAGCGCGTATGGTTTGTTGGCTGCGGTGGTTCATTAACCGGTTTCTGGCCGGGGAAATATTTTCTCGATTGTGAAGCTAAAAAGCTGGCCGTCGGCTATGTTACCAGTAATGAATTTGTCCACGCGACGCCGAACGCGTTAGGTAAAAACAGCGTAGTGATCCTCGCCTCGCAGCAGGGCAACACCGCTGAAACGGTGGAAGCCGCCCGCATCGCGCGTCAGAAAGGCGCCGCCACTATTGGACTGGTATATACCCCCGGCACGCCGCTGTGCGAACACAGCGATTACACTATTGAATACTGCTGGGCGCGCTATCCCGAAACCGTCGATCCGACGCAGCAAAAAGCGGCATACAGCCTGTGGCTGGCGCTGGAAGTGCTTGCGCAAACTGAGGGATACGCCCATTACGATCAGATGGTCAGCGCCTTTGCCAGTTTTGAATCCGTGGTACGCGGCGCTCAGCAGCAGGTTCAGGCGGATGCGCGCCATTTTGCCGAAGCCTGGAAGAGCGAAAAGGTCATCTACATGATGGGCAGCGGCCCCTCATTCGGCGCCGCGCATCAGGAATCCATCTGTATTCTGCTGGAGATGCAGTGGATTAACTCCGCGAGCATCCATAGCGGCGAGTATTTCCACGGTCCCTTTGAGATTACCGAAGCGGGAACGCCGTTTATTTTATTAAAAAGCAGCGGCCGCACACGCCCGCTGGATGACCGCGCGATCCGCTTTATCGAACATTACCAGGGAAAACTGCAGATTATTGACGTGGAAAAGGTGGGAATCGACACACTGCACACCAGCGTGCGCGAATATTTCTGCGGCCTGCTGCACAACTGCGTACTGGATGTTTACAACCTGGCGCTGGCCACCGCCCGCAACCACCCGCTGACCACCCGCCGCTATATGTGGAAAGTCGAATATTGATTCGCTAGCCGCCTGCCAGCCCCGGCGTAATTCTCCGGGGCTGCGTTGAGAATTACCAGCTAAAATCTTCAATACGTAATTCAAAAATATCGTGAATATAGCCAATTTCCGCTACCGGTAGCGCCACGTTATAGAGTATTTTCAGGCGCTGGAACGAGTGATTCACCATGGCAATAAATTCGCCATGCTGGCGGGTAAATTGCTCAAGATCTTTATAATGGCTAATTTCATTACGCATTACCAGACGCTCAATCATACAGCTGAGATGCACATATAAACTGATAATTAAGTTATTATTAAAATGAAAACCAAGCGTATTTTGCCACTCAGCGATAATGGTTTCGATATGGCCCATGGTTTTTCCGGCATTCAGTATCGTCAGAGAGTTGACAACGTTATGCAGCGAAAACTCACGAACCATATTTTTATTAATCAGCGCAATTTGCTTTTCATTAAGATAGCCACTTAAGAGCTGACTCAGATGTCGATGCCCCTGCTCGCCAAGTAGTTCCTCAATGCCAACCCAGGGCACTCCGGCCAGCTGCGGGTCGTGGGTACCCACGACCGCAATAACTTCATACTGGTGGAGTAACGATACCGCCGTACGACTGTTTTTTAAGCGCGTATACTCGCAGGCGATGATGTTAATATCAAAATCGTTGAGCAGGCTCTTCTCCATCAGATTTTTAAATTTAAATGCGGTACCGATACCTGTAATACAGGTCACCAGCAGCGCACGCTCTTTTTTTTCTGCGGGCCAGAACACATCCCAACGCGACTGATTAAGCGGCACGATCTCTTCGGCGATTTGTTCGATGTTTTTTCCCAGCGCGATCTCGCTGGCAACGTTCAGCGCCATGCGGGTCGTTACGTTATCCACCACCACCAGCGGGCCGTGAATCACCGACAAAAGCGCATCGGCAATCTCCTTGGTGTAGCCCATATCAATAAGCACCATCACACCCGCACGCGTGTCCGTATGCTGGAGATAATCAACCACGGCGCGACTGACATCGTTAAACGCCACCTCCATCGGCATATCCATGGCCTGGTAGATCTTCTCGCCAATCAGGCGGTTGGCAACGCCGGCAATGCTGCTGGCGGTCGAATAACCGTGGGCGATTATCAGCGCTTTCACTTTTCCGCCGCTGGTCGCATCAATCGCATTGCTGACGATAGCGGCAACCGCCAGGCGGTCAAGCGTATCGATGAGCAGATCGTATTTATTATTGACGACATCCAGTAGTTTCTCCGCGATACGCTGCGCCAGCCCCGCCGAGGAGTCCAGCCAGCGCTGCATCACCAGACGCACGGGCTCAGCAACGCTACGCGGCGCCAGAGGGAGGCTGGTGAGGTAGCGGCCGGTAAGATAAGCGAATTCGACATTTAGCTGAAGGTCATAATTGACAGCGATTGCTTTGCCCACATCTTCAATAAAGCGCAGCCGTTTGTCCTGCAGAGAGACCGTACTCTCCTGATTCATCAGCGCATCAAGATAGAGCGTCACGTTCTGATAAATAAGCTTTTCAAAGGTCCGCACGCTAATATTATCCTGAGCCAACTCCTCGCACAGGCTACAAATATTTTCCGTTAGCCGTTGGTATTCATGGTGACGACCAGAAAAAAGAGGCTGCGCGTCGCCATCGCGGTAAATCATAACCCGCTCGCTATTTTGCTGAAGGGAAAAAGGCGCATCCGCCAGTAATCGGTCGGGCAGCAAACCCGCTTTTATGTGTAAAAGACCGCTATCACGTTCGCCAAATGTCCAGGCGCTGGCGCAAATATTGCGAATCAAATTTTCCAGCCCACCGACATTTCCTTCAAGCGTTTCACGCATGAGCTGGCTGACGATTTCGCCATCCAACGCCAGATCGTGGTTCAAACGCTGGGCTTCACGGCGGAAAAAGTGGTGGATAAACGCCAGCCGCTCGAATTGGCCGCGTTCAGCGATCGGCAGAATTTTTACAATTACCGGAATACGGCGAATAAAGGTCGCCAGGAAATGTTTTTCCAGATCCTCGGTTGAAGCAAAAATTAGCCGCACCGTGGCGCTGCGCTCATCGGTGCTCTCCCCCAGCCGGCGCCAGCTACCGTTATCCATAAAATGAAACAGCTTTTCCTGACCTTCGGGCGGCAGCCGATGAACCTCATCGATAAACAACACCCCACCGTTGCTGGTCTCGATAAGACCAGGAACGGCTTTATCGGCGCCGGTAAAGGCCCCCTTCGCATGACCAAATAACTTCGAGGTCAGTAGTTCTGGATTATTCGCGTACTCGGCGCAGTTAAATACGGTAAAAGGCGCATCGGCAGGTAAAATGCCTTCATCTATTGCGTAGTGCCAGAGCTGGCGAGCTAGAAAACTTTTCCCAGTGCCAGTAGGGCCCCGCAGCAGCAGCGGCAGACCTGCGCCAGGGTAGCTGATGGCAGCCTTGCACTGGCGCAATGCTTCCTGCAGGCTGCCCTGCGCGCCAATCAGCTGCGCCAGACTATCCTGACGCTCCGCGCACAGCGCCTGAATGGAGGCGTATTCGCCGTGCCGAACCGCCAGGCGGTGATGATCGCGCAGAACGGTAACGGGTAAAAACAGCACCGGGCGACCATTCACTTTGACCACCCGCTGCTCGCGATGGAGATTATTCAGATGATGGCTGATGATGCTGCGTTTTTGCTTCAAGCTATCGGCAATGGCCATAGCGTTAAACTCGCCCAGCGCTTCCGCCGTCAGCGCTCGCCCGGCGATCCGTTGTTCTAGCTGGCGAAAAATCGACTCCTTGTTCATCTCGCTCCCCTGTCAAAAGCGTAAAATTCGCTTATACGACAATTCGCGCAGGACGTCGCTGCCGTCAGCCACACTTCTTTAAAAGCGCTTAATTTTTCATGGCTTAACGTTCCCCGCGTGCCAGATGCGCTCGGCATAGCGGCCAATCACCGCCAGCGAGACGGCAAGGATCAGGAAAAACAGCACTTTGTGCACCCCGTTCCAGAAAAACTCAAAGAAACGGGTATAGAGATTGATCGCCAGGAAGGTTAGTCCGAAGCCGCGCAGCATTCCGTCATCGGTTTTCAGGCTGATAAAAATGCAGACGCCGGCCGCTACGGCAAACAGCAGCCCCCACGGCAGGAGTCGCGCCTGGCTCACCTGGTACCAGCTGTCTGCGTCGTAATTGCCGAAAATCGACAGGATCCACAGCGCAATAAACAGGTACGTGAGGCCCATCGCCTTGCTGACGGTAAACAGCTGCCGCTGGCGAAGCAGGGATTGCGCGCCGTAGCAGAGCGCCAGCAGCGCGCCGCCGAACAGGACGAAGCGAATCGGGTAGTTCATGCCCAGCCAGTAGGCGCCCCACCCCGAGACGTAGCCGGTTTCCGCGCCGAACCAGTTGCCCAGCGCCAGCAGAAAAAAGAGCCACACCAGCCCGGAGCGGGCAACATAGCCGATGGCGCCGTAAATCACGCATCCGGCCAGAAACAGCGGTGCGATATGGCCGCTGCCGTTATCCAGCCGTTCGCCAAGCTGCCATAGCGACACGGCGGTAAAGACGACGCCCAGAAACAAAATCGCCTCGGTGCTGTAGTGCCATTGCGTTTCCCGTCGCTGGCGGCGAAAGCCCCAGCCGTAGCAGACGACTGCCAGCAGCGCAGGCAGCAGGATCCGCGTCAGCGCCGAGTGGCTGAACAGGCTCAGCAGCCACGCCACCAGCTCGCTGTCGGCGAACAGGCTGCCCAGAGCAATCAGCACGCAGGCCAGCGCGGTCCAGAAGGCGTAGCGGCTCAGGCGCCGCCAGTCGAAGGGGGAGACGCGCAGCGTTTGCGCCAGCCGCTGGCTGTCCGCCGGGGTTAACTCCCCACTGGCCTGCCAGGCGTTCAGCGCGCGCTGAATAATGCGCTGCTCTTTTCGGGTTACGTTCATAGGCATTCCTTGAGACTGATGACAAACCTGTTTTCGCTAATGTGCTCGCCTTTCTGCCGGGTGGCGGCGTACGCCTTACCCGGCCTACAAACCCAAATCACCGCGGGTCCTGGGGCTGCTGATACTGCCGGTGCTGGCGGCCTCAACATCGCTGAGACGTTCCCGGCAGGCCGAGGCCTGCAGGGATAAGTCGAAGGCACCACGCAGTGGCGATTTTGCTGGCCGGAGCCCGGGGGTACAGGGGGCGGCGGCGACTGGCCGCCCCCTGTGCGCTCCCTGCGCCATGAGTGACATAACGCAGAAGGCGTATCGGGAGCGCAATGTGTGCTGAAGTCGTAGATCACATACAGGACTTCCCGACAGTGCTTTCCCTACCCCTCTCCCGGAGGGTAAGGGAACCGTCCAGCAGCGCCGGCCGGGAATACCCGAAGATGGCACATTGCCAGCCATCTGATTCCTTGTGATTAATGTTGGTCCAGCCACGCCAGCGCCTGCTCGCCCGCCTCGTCCATCGGCAGATAGACCAGCAGGCGCGAACCGTTGCGCGGCGCCGAATACCAGTACATCTGCTGCAGACTGAATCGCCCGAGCTGCGGGTGGTTAAAATGTTTAATCTGGTTTTCCACACCGCGCACCTCGTAACGCTGATGCCACAGCGCTTCAAACTCTGACGAGGCGGCGAAAAAGCGCGCCAGCTTGTTTTCCCACGCCGGATCGCCGCGGTGCTCGGCCATCGCGGCGCGGAAATAGGAGACGAAGGTCGGCAGCACATCGCGATTTTCGATCCGGCTGCGCCAGGTCTCATGGGTCAGATAGAGATAAATACAGTTGCGATCTTCTTCCGGGAGGGTGGCGAAATCGATGCCCATCAGGCGGCAGAAGCTGTCGTTCCAGGCCACAATATCAAAGTTCGGTTTCTGAATGCTGGCCGGCTGCGGCATCAGGCTGTCCAGCATGCGGCGGGTGCCGGGGCTGATGCCTTCGCACACTGTCACCTGGGTGGCTTCCGGCGGGGTCAGCCCGGCCAGTACGAACAGGTGCCGGGTCTCCAGCGGGCTGCACTGCAGGGCATTCGCGACCCCCACCAGCACCGCCTCCGACGGATTCACCTCCCGCCCCTGCTCCAGCCAGGTGTACCAGGTGACGCCGACGTCGGCGAGCATCGCCACCTCTTCCCGACGCAGGCCCGGCGTGCGCCGGCGGCCCACGCGGGGCAACCCCAGGCGCTGCGGATCGAGGCTTTCGCGGCGGGCGCGCAAAAATGCCCCCAGCTGTTTGCGTCGATCGTCCGGCACGGCGATCGTCAACTCCCGTTGCGGCATCGTGGTCATCACCCCTCCAGCATAGTAGTGCCAGTACCAGTATAGACAGGAACTGGTACCCGTTTAATTTATCGGTAATGCTACGTCGGTCTGCTGAATGACGCAATGGAGAATCCCATGAATACGTCTGCTGTTTCACCCGGCCGCGCCGGTCTGTTGCTGCTGCTGGGCGGCCAGATGCTGCCGCTTATTGATACTTCGATCACCAATGTGGCGCTGGACGCCATCACCCACACCCTGGCGGCCAGCGCCACGCAGCTGGAGCTTATCGTCGCGCTCTACGGCGTCGCCTTTGCCGTCTGCCTGGCGATGGGCAGTAAGCTTGGCGATAACTATGGCCGCCGGCGCCTGTTTATGTGGGGCGTCGCCCTCTTTGGCATCGCTTCCCTGCTGTGCGGGATGGCGAACAGCATCGGCGCCCTGCTGGCGGCCCGCACCCTGCAGGGCGCCGGGGCGGCGCTGATTGTGCCGCAGATCCTCGCCACTCTGCACGTGACCCTCAAAGGCCCCGCCCACGCCCGGGCTATCAGCCTGTATGGCGGCATCGGCGGGATCGCCTTTATTGTCGGACAGATGGGCGGCGGCTGGCTGGTATCGGCGGACATCGCCGGACTGGGCTGGCGCAACGCCTTTTTTATTAATGTGCCGATCTGCCTGCTGGTGTTGGCTCTGAGCCGCCGCTATGTGCCGGAAACCCGTCGCGAGACGCCGTCGCGTATTGACTGGCTGGGCACGCTGTACCTCGCGCTGATCCTCTGCTGCTTGCTGTTCCCGATGGCCCTCGGTCCGGAGCTGCACTGGCCGCTGTGGCTGCAGCTGATGCTGGTGGCGGTCCTGCCGCTCATGTTCGCCATGCGTCAGAGCGCCCTGCGCCAGCAGCAGCGCGGCGACCATCCCCTGCTGCCGCCGCGTCTGCTGCAGTTGACCAGCATCCGCTTCGGCATGGCCATCGCCCTGCTGTTTTTCAGCGCCTGGTCCGGCTTTATGTTCTGCATGGCGCTGACCATGCAGGAGGGGCTGGGGATGGCGCCGTGGCAGTCCGGCAATAGCTTTATCGCCCTCGGCGTGGCCTATTTTATTTCGGCGCTGTATGCCCCGCGGCTTATCGCCCGCCACAGCATGGGGCGGATCCTGTTGACTGGTCTGGCGGTGCAGATCGCCGGGCTACTGCTGCTGTGCGCCACCTTCTCCCGCTTCGGCATCGCCACCACCGCCCTGACGCTGGTCCCCGCCACGGCGCTGATCGGCTACGGCCAGGCGCTGATCGTCAACAGCTTTTACCGGATTGGCATGCGCGATATCAGCGCCAGCGACGCCGGGGCCGGGAGCGCCATCCTCAGCACCCTGCAGCAGGCGACCCTCGGTCTCGGACCGGCTATCCTTGGCTCGCTGTTCCTCGCGCTGGCCCGCCGCGGCGGCGGGAACTATCCGCAGGCGCTGATTGATTTTCTGCTGGTCGAGGTGGTCATGATGCTGTTGCTGGGGGCGATCGCGCTGTGGCTGCGCCATCATCTCAACCGACAGCCGGCGACGGTAGCGTCGTAATACCGGCGGCGGTGATTTGCATAATAGCTATCCAGCGGTCATCATACCCGCTGGATATTCAGGAGACGTTATGCAGGAATTAATATCGCAAATTGCCGCCTTAGGAATCGAAATAACCCCCACCCGCTCGCTGATGATTATCTTCGGCATTATCTTATTCACCGCCGTGGTCGTGCATCTGATATTGCACAAAGTGGTCCTGCGCGCTTTTGAAAAACGGGCGTTGGCCAGCAGCCATCTGTGGCTGCAAATCATCACGCAGAATAAACTCTTTCACCGACTGGCCTTTACCCTGCAGGGGATCATCGTCAACGTGCAGGCGGTGCTGTGGCTGCAAAAAGGCAGCGAGGCCGCGGAAATATTAACCACCGTGGCTCAGCTATGGGTGATGATATATGCCATGCTGTCCTTCTTCTCGCTGCTGGATGTGATCTTAAAGCTGGCGCAGAAATTTCCCGCCGCCTCACAGCTGCCGCTGAAGGGCATATTCCAGGGGATTAAGCTGGTGACGGCGATTATTATCGGCATCCTGATTATTTCCCTGCTGATAGGCCAGTCACCGGCGATCCTGATTAGCGGGCTCGGCGCGATGGCCGCGGTGCTGATGCTGGTGTTTAAAGATCCGATCCTCGGTCTGGTGGCCGGTATCCAGCTCTCTGCCAACGATATGCTCAAGCTTGGCGACTGGCTGGAGATGCCGAAGTACGGCGCCGACGGCGCGGTGATCGATATCGGCCTCACCACGGTGAAGGTACGCAACTGGGACAACACCATCACCACCATTCCGACCTGGTCGCTGGTCTCCGACTCGTTTAAAAACTGGAGCGGCATGTCGGCCTCCGGCGGCCGCCGCATCAAACGCAGCCTTAACATCGACACCACCAGCATTCATTTTCTTGATGAACAGGAGCAGCAGCGCCTGATCCGGGCGAAATTACTCAAACCCTATATGGATTCGCGCCACGAGGAGATTAGCGCCTGGAACCAGCAGTACGCCGGGGAACAGTCGGTTCTCAATGAGCGGCGAATGACCAATGTCGGCACCTTCCGCGCCTATCTGCAGGAGTATTTACGCCATCATCCACGCATCCGCCAGGATATGACCCTGATGGTGCGCCAGCTGGCGCCGGATGCCAACGGGTTGCCCATCGAGATCTACTGCTTCACCAACACCGTGGTGTGGGCGGAATATGAGGGGATCCAGGCGGATATTTTCGACCATGTCTTCGCCGTGGTGGAGGAGTTTGGCTTACGCATTCATCAAACGCCCACCGGCAACGACATTCGCGCGCTGGCGGGCGCCTTCTCCCGCTGATCCTCAGGCGCTGGCGCGGGCTATCACGCGCCAGTCCATCATCACCCGCTCGACGGCGGCGTCGGGATCGTCGATGCGTTTCATTAACAGATCCACCGCCGTGCGGCCGATCGCCCGGGAGGGCTGTTCGACGGTGGTCAGCTGCGGGGAGACCACTTCCGCCAGCTCGGTGCCGTCGAAGCCGATCACCGCGATATCCTCCGGCACCCGCAGTCCGGCCTGGTCAATCGCCCGCAGCGCCCCGGCAGCAAGTGAGTCCGAAACGGCAAACACCGCGTCGGGCTGCTCGTCTTGCGACAGCAGCTGCTCCATCGCCCGTTTACCGGCCGCCGCGCTAAGATCCTGCGCGTAAGTCACCTGCTGATACACCAGACCGTGCACGTGCAGCACGCTTTTATAGCCGCGCTCGCGCAGACGGGCATAGCGATAGCTCAGGTCGTGATTAATGAGCGCAATGCGGCGGCGGCCGCTATCGGCCAGTCGGGACACCGCCCCCTGAGCCGCCTCGACGTCGTTAATCCCGACGCAGGAGATGCTGCCGGTGTCGGCATACTCCGCGCACTGCACCCAGGGCGCATCGCCAATCATGGTGGTCAGTTCCGGCAGGCTGGAGAGCGCGTTCATGGTAATAATGCCGTCGACCATTTTGCCGGAGAGCAGCTGCAGGCCCGAGGTCGAGCGGGCCAGATCCGACCCGGAGTTACACAGCAGAATGCGGTAGCCATTCTTCTCCGCCTCTTCTTCTATCCCTTTCACCACCTCGGCGCAAAAGGGGTTAGCGATATTGGAGACCATCACCAGGATCATATTGCTGCGAGCGGTTCGCAGCTGACGCGCCAGCAGGTTCGGCTGATAGTTGCTCTCTTTGATCGCCTGCAGCACGCGCTCACGGTTTTTGGCTTTTACCGTATCGCTGTTGTTCAGCACCCGCGACACCGTGGCCACCGAGACGCCGGCCAGACGAGCAATTTTCTGAATAGACATAAACCCTGCACTTCCTGCGATAGAGGTGGATCCTGCAGGCTATCATAAATGACCTCTGGTCAGCCTGCCAGCCTGGCGCGAAAGCGCGGGAACGCACGAGAAAACTATTAAAAATCAGGGCTTCTCTCCCACGCCGTTAACGCGCATCCTTTTGCCGTTCCACCCGGTTCGCGCTCTGGCGACAGCCCCCCTGGCGCCCTATTTCTTCGTTTATGATTAAGGATGATATCTCCATGAGGCTCTCCACCGCGGTTCTCGCCCTCAGCTGTGCCCTGGCAACGATCACCGGCTGCACCTCGTCAAAATCGTCACCGGAACGCCACGCTTACGCGTTTGTCGCCCACCGCTCCGATTTTGTCGGCGGCAATTTCACCGTCAACCGCCAGGAAAATTACCGTTTAAACCTGCCGACCTTCACGGCAATGTACGCCCGCGGCCAGCAGGATAAAGCCGCTGGCATGAGTGAAAGCGACGCCCGCCGCACCGCTGAGGCCATCAAACAACAGGCGGCGCAGGGCACCCGCACCGAGCACGCCTTTACCGGCAACGCCAGCGACAAATGGGATAATGCGATGGAAAATAAAGATGCCGTCCTGTTCGGCAACGAGCTCTCCGGTGCCTATCTCGACGGCTATCTTGGGGTGAAATAATCCTGCGCCCCGCCTGCGCTCAGCGTTCGACGCTGACCCAGCGCTGCTGCTGATGGCTTTTGACGATCGCCTCGATGATGTACATCACATCGGCGCCGTCGTCGAAAGCGGCGAAGCGCCGGGCCCCGGCCTCCGGCATCTTCCCGGCGCGCACCGCCTGATAAAAATGCCCCATCATATTCTTGAAGGCATCCGGCCAGCCCTCAATATGGCCGCCGGGATAATGGGCGCTGGCGGCGGCCTCCGGCCGCAGCAGGCTCGGGTCGTCGCTGAGCAGGCGATCCGGCTGCTCGCGGTGGCCGATCCACAGTCGCTGGGGCACTTCCTGATCCCAGGCCAGAGAACAGAGGCTGCCGTTAATCTCCACCGCCAGACGGTTTTTCCGCCCGGCGCTCACCTGGGAGACCATCAAGCTGCCTTTGCTGCCATCGTCAAAACGCAACAACACCGAGCCAAAGTCCTCAGTATCGACAGGCCGGGTTTCATATGCCTGCGCCTCGTGAACGGCGCTGAAGGTCGCTTTGCCATTGACTGGCGCTTTACGCGTCGGCCAGACAATCGACAGATCCGCCATCACCTCGACAATCCGCCGACCGGTCATAAACTGTACGGTATCGCACCAGTGGGAGCCGATGTCGGCCACCGTCCGCGACGCGCCCCCCTGCGCCGAATCGACCCGCCAGTTGTAGTCGGTCTCCAGCAGCATCCAGTCCTGTAAATAGCTGCCGTGCGCCGCGAAGATCCTGCCAACATCGCCATGGCGGATCATCGCCGCCGCCTGCTGGACCATGGCGAACTGGCGATAGACGAAGCTGACGCCATGCACCACGCCGGCCCGGGCGGCAAGCGCCACCAGCTCCCGCGCTTCCTCCGCCGTCATACACAGCGGCTTTTCCGAGAAGACGTGCAGCCCGGCGGCGAGGATCTGCCGGTTAATCTGGGCATGCAGATGGTTCGGCGTACAGTTATGCACCACCTGCAGCCCCGGATGGGCCAGCAGCGCCTCCACGCTGTCGTAGGCATGGGCAATGTTCAGCGCCTGCGCCTTGCGCTGCGCCGCCTCAAGGCGGCTGTCGCACAGCGCCACGACCTCGACATCTCCCAGCCGCCGCAGCGCCTCCAGATGCGCCGGGCCAATAAACCCTGCCCCGATTATCGCAACCTGAATCATGTTATTCCCTCCCGCCGGCGGCAAAGTCATCGAAGGCCCGTCCGGCAACGGGAATGATATGGCGGCGGATAAACTCGCTGCCCTCGCGCGCGCCGGTCTCGGCGTCCTTCAGGCAGCACTCCCACTCCAGCACCGCCCAGCCGTCAAAATCATATTCGGTCAGCTTACTGAACACCCCTTTGAAGTCGATCTGCCCGTCGCCAGGAGAGCGGAAACGCCCGGCCCGCTGCTGCCAGGGCTGGTATCCGCCATAGACGCCATTGCGCCCGTTGCGACGAAATTCGGCGTCCTTGACGTGAAACGCTTTAATACGCGAGTGATAGATATCGATATAAGTCAGATAGTCCATCTGCTGCAGATGCAGGTGGCTCGGGTCATAGAGCATATTGCAGCGCGGATGGTTATCCACCAGCGCGAGAAAACGCTCAAAGGTCACGCCATCGTGCAGATCTTCGCCGGGGTGGATCTCATAGCAGACATCGACGCCCTGTTCGTCGAAGTGGTCCAGCAGCGGCCGCCAGCGCCGGGCCAGCTCGGCAAAGGCCTCATCCAGAAGCGGCTGATTGTGCGGCGGCCACGGATAAAAAAAGGGCCATGCCAGCGCCCCGGAAAAGGTCGCATGGGCCTTCAGCCCCAGACGGCCGGAGGCCACTGCCGCCTGGCGCACTTTCTCCACCGCCCAGCGCTGGCGCGCCTGCGGATCGCCATGTAACGCGGCTGGGGCAAAGGCGTCAAACGCCGCGTCATACGCCGGATGCACCGCCACCAGTTGCCCTTCAAGATGAGTGGACAGCTCGCTGATGACCAGCCCATGCTCCGCCAGGGTGCCGCGGACCTCGTCGCAGTAGGTCTGGCTCGCCGCCGCCCGCTCGACATCGAAAATCGCCGGGTGGTTGCAGGGGATCTGCAATGCCTTGTACCTCAGGCCGGCGGCCCACTGCGCCATCCCCGCCAGGGTGTTGAACGGCGCCTGCGGGCCGATAAACTGCGCCAGAAAAATGCCCGGTCCCTTAATCGTTTTCATACCCCCTCCTGAAAAATTAGTGCGGCTCTTTCTCGTTGTACTGGAAAGAGAAAAGGAAAATCAGCGCGATAACCGCGGCGGCCACCGCCGGGATCCACCAAAAGGTCACCCAGGCCTGCGGCACGCTCTGGCCGGCCACCAGATGGTTATACAGCGCGCCGGAGATCTGCGAGCCCAGCAGCATGCCGATCCCGTAGGTGAACATCACAATCATGCTCTGCGCCTGGCCTTTGACCTTCTCGCCCGCCACGCGGTCGGTGTAGATAAAACCGACGACAAAGAAAAAGTCATAGCACACGCCGTGCAGCAAAATGCCCAGATAGAGCAGGAAGCGCCCCTCTTCGCTGACCCCGAGGGCAAAAAAGGCGTAGCGGACAAACCACGCCACCATGCCGATGAGCAGCATATATTTCACCCCGAGGCGACGGAACAGCAGCGGGATCACCAGCATAAAGACGATCTCTGACATCTGGCCGAACGACATCGCGGTGCTGACATCCTTGACGCCGGCATCCGCCAGATACGACGCGGTATAGGCGTAATAGGTGCCTAACGGCACGGAAATTAAGGTGGCGCAGAGGGAGAAAATCAGGAAGTGACGGGTTTTCAGCAGCGCGAAGGCGTCCGCGCACAGCAGATCGCGAAACTGCACCGGCATGCCTTTGGCCGGCGCCGGGGTATGGGGCAGCGTCAGGCTGTAGATCGCCAGCGCCACCGAACAGAGCGCCGCCACGGTGAAGATGCCGGTGGTATCAGAGATGCCGGTCACCCCGATGCAGATCCCGGCGATAATCCAGCCGATGGTGCCGAACACGCGGACCACCGGGAAGGTTTTATCGATATTGGCCAGGCTGTGGAACGCAATATTGTTGGTCAGCGCCAGGGTCGGCATATAGCACAGCGTATAGCCGAACAGCAGGCCAATCAGCAGGGCGCCGTTCTGCGCCACCAGCGCCTGGGGGACAAACCACAGGATCGCCGCCCCGGCCAGGTGCATCACCGCCATCACCTTCTGCGAGGCGAAAAAGCGGTCCACCAGCATTCCCAGCACAAAGGGGGACAGGATGGAGGCGATCGGCCCGGCGGAGAACGCATCGCCGATCAGCAGTGACATCTCATAGCGGGTCATCACCAGCCCCAGGGTCACCGACCAGCTGCCCCAGATAAAGAACTGCATAAACATCATTAACGACAACCGCGGCACCAGAAAACGGTGGCTCACGCGGACACTTTCCCGACCTTCTGTTGTTGTGACCATGTTGCTCGCCCTCAAAAAAGTAATCGATTACAAAATCGCTCAACACAAAAGTAATCGATTACAAAAAGAAGATCGCCAGACAAATTCCCCACCTGCGAAGAGGATCACAATAAATAGGCAGGCAGCCCCGCCGGACGGCGGGGCGTCTCGCTTACGCCGGGCGGCGCAGCAGTTTGAAGGCGATAAACAGGAACAGGATCCACACCGGCAGCAGGATTGCCGACAGGCGCATGCCGTCGATAGTGCACATCAGCACCAGAATCAACCCAAGGAAAGCAATGCAGAAGTAGTTGCTGGCGGGCGCCAGCAGCGCTTTGAACTTCGATTCACGCCCTTTGCGGCGCTGGGCGGCACGGAACTTCAGGTGCGCCATACAGATCATGATCCAGTTCAGGAGCAGCGTCGCCACCACCAGGGCCATCAGCAGCCCCAGCGCTTCATGCGGTAGCAGGTAGTTCAGCACCACCACCAGCGAGGTAATGACGCCTGACAGCAGCAGCGAATTCACCGGCACGCCGCGTTTGCTGACGCGGGCGAGGAACGTCGGCGCATTGCCCTGCACCGACAGGCCGAACAGCATCCGGCTGTTGGAGTACACACCGCTGTTATAGACCGACAGCGAGGCCACCAGAATGACGAAGTTCAGCGCGGAGGCCACCATGTTGCTGTCGAGATGATGGAAAATCATCACAAACGGGCTGCTGTCGGATTTGATCTCCACCCACGGGTAGAGCGCCAGCAGCACCACCAGCGAACCGATATAGAACAGCAGGATACGATAAACCACCTGGTTCACCGCTTTCGGGATGCTCTTTTCCGGGTTTTGCGCTTCGGCGGCGGTGATGCCGATAAGTTCCAGCCCGCCGAAGGAGAACATAATCACCGCCAGCGACAGAATAAGACCGTGCCAGCCGGTGGCGAGGAAGCCGCCGTGTTTCCACAGGTTGTCGAACCCGGCTTTGCTGCCGCCGTGGCCGCCAAACAGCATCCACAGGCCAAAGGCAATCATGCCGATAATCGCCAGCACCTTAATCAGTGCGAACCAGAACTCCGCTTCGCCATACAGACGGACGTTGACCAGGTTGACGGCGTTAATAATGAGGAAGAAGGCCGCCGCCCAAACCCAGGTGGGCACGTCGGGGAGCCAGTACTGCATGTAGATCCCGGCGGCGGTCAGTTCCGCCATCCCTACCAGCACGAACATCACCCAGTAGTTCCAGCCGGACAGGAAACCAGCGAACGGGCCCCAGTATTTGTAGGCAAAGTGGGCAAAGGAGCCGGATACTGGCTCTTCCACCACCATCTCGCCCAGCTGGCGCATGATCAGAAAAGCGACAATCCCGGCCACGGCGTAGCCCAATAAGACCGCCGGGCCAGCCATTTGAATCGCAGGACCAATGCCAAGAAACAGGCCGGTACCAATCGCGCCGCCAAGGGCGATAAGTTGAATGTGTCGGTTCTGTAAACCGCGATGAAGCGTCGGGCCGCTCTCTTCTACGGCATCCGACGACGTTGACGCGTCTTTCACGTCGTTCCCCTGTGTGTTTTTGTGAAGGGGCACCTTTTATCACTTAGGGGGAATTGTCGCAAGTTGCGCGGGGCGAGCGTCAGCCGCCCGCCCCGCTTTTTTAGCGTCAGAAGTCGTAGCTCATTGAGACGCGCACGGTACGCGGATCGCCTTCGAACAGATAGGTACCGGTATCGTCAATGCCAGACCAGTACTTCTCGTTGGTCACGTTGGTCACCCCGACGCGCCAGGTCATTTCGTTCTGGTCGGCGTTCAGGCGCATACGATAGCGCAGGCCTAAATCCAGGGTGGTGTAGCTATCCAGCTTCTTGGTATTGGCCGCATCGGCATACTGCGACCCGCTATGATTGACGCGCGCGGTGGCGGTCAGGCCTTCCACCGGCTTGATATCATACTCGGCGCCGAGCACCGCGTAGAAGTTAGCCACCCCGATGGCATCTTTACCGTCGGTTGCGCCTTTAGCGGTTTTAGTCTGTTTGGCATCCAGCCACACCGTACTGGCGTTAAGACGCAGCCCCAGCATCGGCTCGCCGAAGACGTTCATCTCTACGCCGCGGTTACGCTGCTCGCCGTCGAGGCCGTAATTGCCAGCGGTATCGGAAATAGCGTTCGGTTTTTTGATTTCAAACAGCGCCAGCGATCCGCCGATCGTTCCGTAGTCGATCTTGACGCCCACTTCGTCCTGCTTCGAGTGCGCGATCCCGGTACTCTGCCCGGCATTGGCCGCCGTCGTCGGCGCCACAGAGCCCGGCTGCAGCGCTTCGGTATGGTTAGCATACAGCGACAGCTGCTCCCACGGCTTGTACACCAGGCCAAACGTCGGCATCCAGCGGCTTTGAGTATAACGCGAAGAGGTATCTTCCAGCCCGGTGGCGTTGCTGTAGTTGCGCACAACCACTTTCTGATGACGAGCGGCGGCGGTAAACAGCACTTTATCGTTAAAGAAGCCGAGGGTATCACTCAGCAGCCAGCCCTGCGTACGGCTGCGCGAGGTGACCAGCGGATCGTGGTAGTTGCCGCCAAAATAGGCGTTATCCGGCATCGCCACATCACGGTTGTCATAGATATTGGTGGTCGGATTCTTCGCCGACATCCGCCAGGCGGTAGCATCGGTATGCACCTGCGCCGCATAGCCGAGGTTCACCTTATGCGAAATCGCGCCGGTATTGAAATCGCCGCGTACCCCGCCCATGCCGCTGATCGCGTCGATAATGCGGTTAGTATCCAGGCGGCCCACCGTCGCATCGCCGTTTTTATTCAGAAGCTTCGGCGCGCTGTAGGTACCAATTTCATGCGAATGCTGGCCGCCAAGGGCGCTGTATACCGTCCAGCTATCGGTCAGGTCGTATTCTGCCTTCGCCATGCCGAATTCGCTTTCGATATCGCTATAGCCCCACTTCTGGCTGTAGTTTTTGCTGTTGTCCGGCAGCGCCGGAACGAAATCCACGCCGCTGATATTGACGCCCATCGTACCGCCGTGGAACGTTTTCTTCTGGTAGCCGAAATCGAGCGAGGAGCGGAAACGGTCGCCGCGGTAATCAAGCCCCAGCGAAGCCAGCGTAGTACGACGTTTATCATTATCGATAGCGCCTTCACCCTCGCGATGCACCAGGTTGACCCGGGCGCCGAACTGGTTGTTGTCGCCGAAACGGCGTCCCAGGTCGAGGGTGCCGCCCACCTGAGAATCAGAGGTATAGTCGACGCCAACGCGCGCGGTCGGCAGATCTTCCGCCCGTTTCGGCTCAAGGTTAATCATCCCGCCGACGCCGCTGCTGGCCGCACCGTTAAGCAGGCTGTTAGCTCCTTTGAAAATTTCAACGCGCTCCAGCATCTGGGTGTCCATCACCTGACGCGGCACCACGCCCGCCAGGCCGCCCATGGTCATGTCATCGCCATCGAGCTTAAACCCGCGGATTCGATAGGTCTCGGCGAAGTTGCCGTAGCCCTGTACGGCCTGCACGCCAGCATCGTTACTGACGACATCGGCGATGGTTTTCGCCTGCTGATCCTGAATCAGCTTCGAGGTATAGCCGATAACGTTAAAAGGAACGTCCATCGCCTTTTGTTCGCCAAGCATCCCCAGACGGCCGCCGTGAGCGATCTGCCCGTCGAGGAATGCCGGAACCACCAGGTCGCCGCCGGATTTAAAATCGCTGGTTTCGTTAGCCTCGACGATGAGGGTCTCTTCGCCAGGTTGCTTCGCGGCGGCAGCGTCCGCGGCCATCGCCGTTTGACTGGCAGCGCCGATGGCTAAGGCCAGCAGCGTTTTACGCAGCGGGAAGGATGAATAGTGCGTGGTGTGCATAATTTGCCCCATGGATGAGGATAAATGAATCAAAGGGCCCGTCGCCGGACCCGTTATTTTTATTGCGCGTTCAGGTCAATGCGTACGACGCTGTCCGGGCCTTTTGTGGAGTGGTCTTTATTGAAGGGCTGTTTGACGGTGACAAATAGCGTCTGACCATCGGCGGAAAGCAGCAGGCTGTTGGGATTGGCCGGCAGCGCCCAGCTTTTCTTCAGCGTGTAGCGGCTGGCGTCAAGGCTGATAACCTTGCCGGATTCACGCTGCGAAATATAAATTTCGTGGCGTTTCTTATTGAACTGCACTGCCAGCGAATCGCCGACGTCGAGCTGTTTAAGCAGCTTGCCGCTGTGGATATCCAGCACCAGAGTGGTTTTCGCTTTCGAGTTATCAGTCACAAACAGGCGGCCGGTGTCGCTATCTTCGGCCATATTAAGCAGCAGCGCTGGCTTGTCGCCCAGCGGCTTCCAGCGCTGTTCAATGCGCTGGTTATGTGGGTTGATCACCAGAATTTCACCGCTGCCGTTAGCGGCGTACACGCGACCGGTTTGTGCGGAGTAGTGCAGGCCGGTCATCCATTTACCGGTATTTTTAATCCGCGTTTTCAGCTTCAGAGTGGTGGCGTCAACCACCCAGATTTGCGCCGGGTCGGCGACCGCACCAACGTAGAGAGTATTATTCAGCAACAGCAGCTGACGGGCCCCATAAGGGCGACCTTTTTCGTTGCGCTCGCTGAACAGCAGGCGGTTTTTTACCTTGCCGGTGGCGGTGTCGATAGCGCTGATGCCGCCGTCAAGCGAATTGCTGACATACAGCGTTTTACCCTCCGCAGAGAGCTGTAAAGCGAAGTTTTTCAGATCGGTGTGCGTCAGGCCGATGGTATTGAGGGTGTGCGGATCCAGTGTGTAGACCGCCCCGCCCTGCACATTTTTAAAGCCTTCGGCGCTGGCGACGTACAGCGCATCACCCTGCGGGCTTAACGCCATCTCGTACAGCCCTTCCGCTAGCTGGCGCTGCAGCGGTTGCGCCACGTTAGGGGCTGGCGAGTCGACAACCGGTTGGGAAACGGCAGAGGAATGAGGCGTCGCGCAGCCGCTTAACGCCGCGCTGATGGCCAGCGTCAACGTCGGAAGTGTGTATTTCATTGGATCAACCCTATAAAAAATCAATGACCCGATGGACGCGCAGCGGCCGATATTGTGTGTTTCCAGCCTGCTGTCTTTACGTCACCCTACGCCTTCGCGACTCTTAGTGAACGACTCACTGGCGCAGCTCGAACCTTGCCAAAATTACGAATGAAAAAGAGAATGAGAACTATACTCATTATCCAATGTCAAACAAGTCCTGGCGGGCAAAAAAGATAATCTGCTGATTTTTTTTACGGCAATGGCGGATTACGAGGGGAAGACAGGATCCGTGACGGGAAAAGAGTCCCGGAAGCGATGCCGTGCACCGCCCGGGTTGCAGGCCAGAAGGCACACGATGTGTTGCCCATCTGGCGCAAAGCGACACATGACAGCGCTATGTCGCTGAACGGCGATTAATAGCGCACCATCACCGACTTCAGCTCCGTATAATCATCGATAAACGCGCTGCCGAATTCGCGCCCGATGCCCGAGCCCTTCATGCCGCCGAACGGTACCGCCGGGTCGAGGAAGGTATGCATATTGACCCACACGATGCCGGCGTCAATCGCCTCCGAGTAGCGCAGCGCCTGGCGAATATTATCGGACCAGACGCTGGCCGCCAGGCCATATGGCGACGCATTGATCCGCGCCAGCGCCTCTTCTTCACTGCGATAGCCGATAAAACTGCACACCGGACCGAAGGTCTCCTCGCGCATCAGGGTGCTCTCTTCGCTGCGGACTTTGACCGCGGTCGGCTGCAGGAAATACCCCTCTCCCGGCAGCGCTTCGCCGCCGCAGACGATGGTATCCCCCTCGTCGCGCGCGGTCTGGATCAGTTTGAGCACTTTCTCGTACTGCTGGCGGTTGGCCAGCGGCCCCATCAGCGTCTGTTCATCCAGCGGCGATCCCGGCGCGAAGGCGCTGAGCTTGTCTTTCAGCAGCGCCAGCACTGCATCCAGTTTGCCCTGCGGCAGATAAAAACGCTCCGCAGCGGCGCAAATCTGCCCCTGGTTCAGGTAGCCGGCTTCAATAATGCCGTTGACCATCGCCTCCGGCGTCAGGTCATCGAGGAACAGCGCGGCGTTTTTGCCCCCCAGTTCAAGGGTCACCCGTTTACCTGACGCGCAGGCCGACTGCTGGACTTTTTCACCGGTGGCCACCGAGCCGGTGAAGCTCACCTTGGCGCAGGCCGGATGCGTCATCAGCCGCTGGGCAATCTCGCCGCCGGTGCCGTTGACCACGTTAATCACCCCATCCGGGATACCCACCGCTTTCGCCAGCTCCGCCACGCGCAGCAGCGTCAGCGGCGTATACTCGCTCGGTTTGAGGACGATGGTGCAGCCGCAGACCAGGGCCGCCGCCAGCTTCCAGATGGCAATCATGATGGAGAAGTTCCACGGCACGATGCCGACCACCACCCCCAGCGGCTGGCGGCGGGTGAAGGCGGTATATTTCTCACCGTTCATGGAGGGGAGCGAGACATCCAGCGTTTCGCCGGTGACTTTCCCCGCCCAGCCGGCGAAGTAGCGCAAAAACGCCACCGATTGATCCAGCTCCAACATCCGCGCCAGCATGATGGTCTTGCCGGAGCAGAGACTTTCCAGCTGCGCCAGCGCTTCGCGATGCTCAGCCAGGGCATCCGCCAGCTTCAACAGCAGCGTACCGCGCGCCAGCGTCGGCATCTCACGCCACTGACTGAACGCCTGGCGGGCGCTCTCCATGACGCGATCCGCCTGATCCACATCCGCTGCCGTCACCTCAGCAATTGCCTGACCGGTGGCCGGGTTAACCACCGCGAACGGCGCGCCGTGGCCCGCCTCACGTTGACCGGCAATAAACTGCCCGTGTGGCTGGCGTAAAAAGGCGGTCACTTCCGCCAGTAAGGTTATCTCGCTCATCGTCAGCACCCGTTTTTTTAGCAAAGTTGGCCTATCACAGCACGGTTGCTCTGCGCCGCCCATCGTTCTAAAGAACGTCATTCTTCCGGACGATATTCAACGCCCGCATGGCGTGCTGTGATGAGGACCTTGAGCCAGGCAAGACCACAGGGTAACGCGATGAACATTAAAATCGATGCGCTGAACTACTACGGCGCGACGAAGAAATACCACCTCCATTTCCCGGCGCTGCGGGAAGATATTGAAGCCGACGTGGTGATTATCGGCGGCGGCTTCTCGGGGATTAACACCGCCCTTGAGCTGGCGGAACAGGGTATCACCAACGTGGTGGTGCTGGAGGCGCGCCATCTTGGCTACGGCGGTACCGGGCGCAACGGCGGCCAGGTGATGGCCGGTATCGGTCACGACATCGAAGCGGTGAAAAAGCACGTCGGCAAAGAGGGGCTGGAGACGCTGTTTAAAATCGCCAACCTCGGCGCGGGCATCATTCGCGAACGCATCCGCAAATACCATATCGACGCCGATTTCGTCCCCGGCTACGGCTATCTCGCCTATAACCAGCGGCAGCTCAAAACGCTGCGCCAGTGGGAGAAGGAGTTTAAAGCCGCTACCCCGGATGAAGAAATCGAACTGTATACCGGCAAAGAGGTGCAGCAGGTGGTTGGCTCCGAGGTCTACTGCGGCGCGCTGAAACATATGGGCGGCGGGCAGATCCATTCGCTCAATATGCTGCTCGGTTCGGCGCAGGCCGCCTATTCGCTGGGGGTAAAGATCTTCGAATCCTCGCCAGTGGTGGAGGTGAATTACGGCAAACAGGTGCGGGTACGCACCGCGATGGGCAGCGTCAAAGCCGCCAAACTACTGTGGGCCTGCGACAGCTTCCTCAACAATATGGAGCCGGAGATCTACAACAAGACGCTGGTGACCTACTCCTATCAGGTGTCGACCGAGCCCCTTTCCGATGAACTGATCGAGCGCATCAGCCCACTGCGCGGCGCCTTCAGCGATATTCGCCCCGTGATTAACTACTACCGCGTCACCCGGGAAAATCGCCTGCTGTTCGGCAGCGCGACTCGCTTTGTGGAATATACGCCGAACGATTTCGCCGCCTGGAATCGCACCCTGCTGGCGGAGGTCTTCCCCTATCTGAAGGATGTGAAGATCGATTTCGCCTGGGGCGGGCCGATGGCCTGTAGCGCCAACCTGTTCCCGCAGATCGGCACCCTACGCGATCACAACAACGTCTTTTACGTCCAGGGGTACTCCGGCTTCGGCGTCACCCCGTCGCACATCGTGTGCAAAATCCTCGCCGAAGGGATCAATGGCGGTTCCGACCGCTATCGCCTGCTGAGCAGCATCCCCCACGCGACCATCCACGGCCGTGACAGCCTGCGCTTGCTATTAGTCACGGCCGGAAAATTGATGCATCAAACCGCCGGTTTCTGGAAAGGCCGGAGTTAACCAGGAGAACGCTATGCACGCTTTTAAACTTAAACACCCGGTACCTGACCTGCAGCCGATCGGCAGCGTCAGCCTGCTCGGCGCGACGCCGACCGCGGGAGACCCGCAGGTGGCCGGGGCGATGATCTACGGTGAGCCGCAGGACGCCTTTACCTGCGGACTGTTTTCGTCCACTGAGGGGAGCTTTACCATGACCTATCCGTTTACCGAGCATGCCACCGTGCTGGAAGGCGAAGTGGAGCTGACCGTCGCCGGTGGCGAGCCGCAGCGCTTTGCGCCGGGCGACAGCTGGTTTGTTAAACAGGGCACCGAAGTGGAGTGGAAAATCCTGACGCCGCGCTTTGTGAAGCACTACCTGGCGAACGTCGAGACGCGCTAACACGCTGATAATGCCCGGCGGCGCAGGGAGCGCACAGGGGGACCCGGAGGCGGCGCATTGCGCCTTCTCCGGGCTACCAAATCGCACAGCGCTGTAGCCCCGGTAAGCAGCAGCGCCACCGGGGGTTTTGAGGCCGCCAACACCGGCGTTTCAGTCAGCATGGTGAATAAATTAAAGGCAGGCCGCACGGACCGTAGGCCGGATAAGGCGCAGCCGCCATCCGGCAGAAATACGCGCAACGTGGCAAGACGGATGGCCCCGGTTTTCGGGGTCATGTTGTTTATCCACCGCGACATTCATCGACTGCGTCACAGAATCATGCGCCGCCCTCCACCTTCCGGACGATATTCATTGAGCAGGATGCCCGCCTAAATTATGACTATCCGGGAGTGGCGCTGGCTATTCCCTGCCCTACCCCATTATTGTGCAGAGGTTGACTATGTTTAGTAACAGACTCGCCAGCCATCTTGAGCGCGGCGTCGTCGGCTTCCCGACCACCCTCGCCAGCTCCGTCGGGCTGATCATGGCCAGCCCGGTGATCCTGACGGTCACCAGCGGCTTCGGCATGGGCGGCGATACCTTCGCGCTGGCGGTGCTGCTGGCCTTTATTATGATGCAGGCGCAGGTCACCACCTTTGCCGAGGCGGCGACGCTCATTCCTACCACCGGTTCGGTGTACGACTATATCTCCTGCGGCATGGGCCGCTTCTTCGCCATCACCGGCGCGCTGTGCGCCTATCTGATCGTCCATATTTTCGCCGGGACGGCGGAGACGATCCTGGCGGGCATTATGGCGCTGGTGAACTTCGAATCGATCAACGCTCAGATGGCCGCCCACCAGAACACCTGGATGGTGGGTGTCGGCATGGTGGTGATTTTCGGCTTGCTCAACGCCATCGGCGTGGAAATCTTCGGCAAGGTCGAAGTGGTGCTGACCTTCGGCATGTGGACCACACTGACTATTTTCGGCCTGTGTGGCATTTTTATGGCGCCGGTGACTCATCTTTCCGGCTGGTTCGGCACGCCGCTGAACATCAGCGATATCAACGGTCTGTTCGGCTATATCGGCATGGCGATGTTTATGTTCGTCGGCTGCGAACTGGTGACGCCGATGGCGCCGGAGATTAAACAGGCCCACCGCACTATTCCGCGGGCGATGGCGCTGGGCCTGCTGGGAGTCGCCAGCTGCATGTTTATCTACGGCGCGGCGATCAACCGCCAGGTGGAGAATACCGTGCTCGACGCGGCCAACAACGTCCATCTGCTGGATACACCGATGGCGATCCCGGCCTTCGCCGAACGGGTGATGGGCCACGCCGGCCAGTACTGGTTGGGGGTCGGGCTGCTGCTGGCCGGCTGCGCCACCATCAATACGCTGATGGCCGCCGTGCCGCGTATTATCTACGGCATGGCACTGGACGGCGCGCTGCCCCGCTTCCTGACCTGGCTGCACCCGCGCTTTAAGACGCCGGTGATCGCCATTGCCATCGGGGTGGCGATCCCCTGCCTGCACGCCTGGTATCTGAACGGCGATCTGGACCGCATCGTGCCGCTGATCCTCGCCGCGGTCTGCGCCTGGGGCGTCGCCTATCTGCTGGTGACGCTGTCGGTGGTGATGCTGCGCATTCGCCGCCCGGACCTGCCGCGCGCCTACCGCTCGCCGTGGTTCCCGCTGCCGCAGATTATCTCCAGCGTCGGGATCATCATCGCTATCGTCAATATCACGCCGCCCGGGATGGACAGCCGCCAGGTGCTGGTACCGTTCGGCATAATGCTCGGCCTGACCGCCGCTTACGCCCTGTTCTGGACGGTGTGTGTGCAGCGCGTCAATCCGTTCAAGCCGCTGGTAGTGGAAGAGGTGGTGGAGCGCGCCATCAACAATTATGAAAAACAGACCCGCGGGGAGATGACGCCAGATGTCCTCCGTCCCCTGGTTTGAGACGCCGTTAATGAACGCGGTGCAGCGCGATCTGGCGGGCTGGCCGTGCGAAAAGCTGAGCGAACGCAGCGCATTGCTGCGATTGAACGACGCCACCGCCGTGACCTTCAGCGTGCGTCAGAAGCGGCTGTTTATGGCCAGCATTCACAGCTGCGAGTTTGTCGTCGAGGGGCCGGTGACCCGGCCCGTGCGCGGTAACATTCGCGCCCATCAATCCGGCTGGTGGAAACGCCAGCCGATCCGCTTTATCGGCGGCAAAGGCAGCGAGGAACTCGCCAGCTATCTCAACGGTTTTCCTAATCTCCAGCAGACCTTAAGCGAGCTGGATTACCGCCGCTTTTCGCTGACCTTTGATAGTAGCGGCTGGCGCTGCAGCATTGAACCCTGGGCCGCCAGCGAAGTGGTCTGTAAAATGCCGCCGCTGCGCCGTTATCTGCGGCTGGAAGCGCAGCAGCGGATGCTGCTGCTCAGCGTGCTGGCGATGATTAATCAGGCGGTAAGTCAGTGGATGGATGAGTGAGGGGATGCCCGCGCCATCACGCGCCGATCAGGCTCTCAAGGGGGATGCCGAACTGCGCATGAAGCCGGCGAATCATCGGGAGCGTCAGGTTGCGCGTACCATTGAGAATTTCATAGACACGATTCGATTTACCAATCGCCGGCTCCAGATCTTTGACGGTCAGCCCCTGTTGCTCCATGCGAAACTTGATCGCCTCTATCGGCGTCGGCGGCTCGATGGGATAGTGCTTTTTTTCATACTCAGCAATCAGCAGGCACATCACCTCAAAAAAATCGCCCTCTGGCGTATCAAGCGCTGGTTCATTATCAAAAAAAGGTTCAACCGCGCTTAGCGCGGCTTCGTAATCTTGTTCAGTGCGGATAGGTTTTATTTTCATCATTTACTTCCTCTCAATCGTCTCAGCGTTTATCTCGTCATATTCCTTATGCGAACCGATAAACTTAACGAACACCCACCCCCGCAGATAAGCAACGGCTACGATTAACCGGTAATCATTTCCTTTAATGTTGAATACCACCCGCTTATTTTTCAATATGCTTGCGCTGCGGTATTGGTCCTTTATCTCCGCCGGGGTTTTCCAGTCTGCTTTTGTCGCTTCGTCTACCCAGGCCTTTAGCGGTTGTTCAGCGTCGGGATTCTCCGCCCAGAAGTCCCTTAAGGTTTTCACTGAGATTATCTTCATGTGCAGAGACTAGTCCCGTTTCGGGACTAAGTAAAGAAAAAGTCCCGTGCCGGGACTTTAGCGATCACCGTGAGCGTGAGCGATTACTGCAGGCCAAACCGTTGCGCCAGCCGATCGAGAGCCTGCCTCTGGAACTGCGCAAACTCCGCCCGCGGCTGCTGCTGCTGAATAAATTCCCGCAGCGGATCCTGGACCTCGGTGCGAATGCCGCTCAGGGCTTCCATCACCGCCAGGCCGCAGAACGGCACGTAGGATTCGGCGTAGCCGCCCTCGTGCACCATCACCAGTTTCCCGCCGCACAGGCGATCCGCCGCCTGCTGGACCTGTTCGGTCATCGCCCGGAAGCTGTCGCTATGTAGCTGCATCCGCGCTAATGGATCCATGGCGTTGGCGTCATAGCCGCAGGCGATAATAATCAGCTCCGGCTCAAAATGCGCCAGCGCAGGAATGACGATAGTTTCCAGCGCATAGCGCCAGCTGTCATCCCCCGCCCCGGCCAGCAGCGGAATATTAATGTTGTAACCTTCGCCCGCGCCCACGCCGCGATCGTCCTCGCCGGCGTAGCCCGGCGGGAAGCAGCCGTCCTGATGCAAGGAAATAGTCAGTACGTCGTCGCGCTGCAGGTAGATATGCTGGGTGCCGTTGCCGTGGTGAACATCCCAGTCAATGATCGCCACCTTGCCCAGCCCCAGCTGCGCTTTCGCCCGCTCGACGGCAATGGGAATATTGGCGAGGAAACAAAATCCCATCGACTGGTCCGGCAGACAGTGGTGTCCGGGCGGGCGCGACAGCGAATAGGCATTATCCAGCTCCCCCTCCAGCACCGCTTCCACCGCCGCACAGGCCAGCCCGGCGGAAAGACAGGCGATTTCATAACTGCCCGGCCCCAGCGGCGCCTCTTTGCCGAGCATGCCACCGCCGTTATCGCTGATCGCCTTGAAGCGCTCCAGATAGCTGTCGGGGTGGATCCGCCGCAGGTCCTCAAGGCTCGCCGGCGCCGCGCTGCGCAGCGCCAGCTGCGGCGTCAGCCCGGAGACGTCCATCAGGTTTTTCATCCGCCGTTTGGTCTCCGGCGATTCAGCATGGCCGCCACCGGCGGGCGGCTGCACCCACCCGCCCACCGGCAGCGTCACCGCGTGCAGGCCGGTACTGTGCCAGAAACAACGTTCATCAAAGAAGAAACCGGTTTTTCTTTTCACTCTATCCTCCCGTGGGCTAACTCTTCCCGGCGGCGGACGCCGCCGCAATCAAAATCAATGACAGCAGCGCGCAGACGCCTGCCGCCGCCAGCAGCGGGTCGGCGCTGGCAAAACGCTGCAGTAAGGCCCCGGCTAAGGCCGGACCGGCCGCCATGCCGCCGCCGATCACCAGATTGATGCTGTTCATCAGCCGGCCGTTGCTATCGAGCCCGGCCACACGGGCAAGAATAAAGGGCAGCACGAAGGTCCAGGTGAACTTAAACAGCAGCGCCGCGATGGCGTAGCGCACCAGCAGCGGCTGGCCGATCAGCAGCCCAACGCTGACGATCAGCAGGCCGTAGCCCAGCCACACCGGTAAACGATCGGCCCGCTGGGTACCCCGCAGCGCCGCGCCGCCGGCGCCGATAATGCCGCAAACCGTCGCCGCCGCCAGCACCAGACCGACCTGCGTCGGGGTTAGCCCCGCCGCGCTGCCGATGGTGCCGATAAAGGTCCACACTGCGCTGAGGCTGATATAGAAAGTGAGTACCGCCAGCACCGCCAGCGCCTGACGCCACAGCGCCGTCGACGGCTGCTGGTGGGAGGCAGATAGCGGTTGAAAGCGCGGAGGGAAAGCGGACACCAGCGGCAAACAGCAGAGCATAATGGCGGCGAGGATCAGATAAACCACCTTCAGGCCAAAGGTCGCGAACAGGCCGGGCAGCACCAGCAGGCCAAGCATGCCTAACAGCAGTTGCCCGAGCACCCAAAAGGCGTAGACCCGCGACGGGTTCGGCGTCCCCGCCGCGCAGCTGATACACAAAATCATCAGCGTGCCGCCCGCCAGCGAGGCGAGAAAGCGCGCCGCCAGCAGCGTCTCGTACTGGGTGACCACCGCCGAGGCGAGGTTGGCGGTCAGAAACACCACCCCGGCCATCAGGGCGACCCGCCGCCAGTCGAGGCGGCTCATCCACCACCACGCCGGGAGCGTCGCCAGACTCATCGCCCCCAGCTCCGCCGAGAACAGCCAGCCGATCTGCCCAGGTTTAAGCTGCCATTCGCTGGCCAGCTGCGCCGCCACCGCCGGCGCGGTCATCAGAATACCCGGCGCAATAGCGGCAAAAATCACGATCGCCGCCAGCAAACGCAGGGAGACCACCAGCCCGGCGGGCCGGGAAAGCGCATTATCAGTGAGAGGGGTACTCGACATCGTAGGCGTGCTCCGGTCAAAAAAGCCTCCCCCCGGAGGATCCTCCAGGGAGTGATACCCACAGGCATCAGGAAAACGCCGTGCTGCCACGGCGCGCGCGGGATGCGAAAGTCAGATCACAGATGCAGCGTACGCTGAGCGGCCGGCATCCAGGTTCGGGAAACCAGTTCGGTACGATTGACGACTTCGGTCTTGGCGAAAATGTTGCGCAGGTGCGTTTTTACCGTCGAGAGCGAGATATCCAGCTGGCGGGCAATCAGCTTATTGCTGGCGCCTTCGCGCACCATGCCGACGATTTCCCGCTCTTTCGCCGTCAGGATGGCGGGCAGGTCATCGTCTTCCTGCAGACAGTCGCGAATGGCCAGCTCCACCAGCGGCAGCACCGCCTGAGCCCGCTGGCGCTCTTCGCTGGAGAAAGGCACGTCGCGCATCAGCGAGATACCGGCGATGATCCGCCGCTCGCGGCGAATAAAGATCTCGGTCATGTCGCGTACGTTATTCGGCAACATGAATTCATGATAGTAATGGCGGTTGCGGTCGCAGAGCCGCGGCGTCATCGCCGCCACGGTGGTGTTCTGGTGGCTAAAATGCGAGGGCAGAAGCGGATCCAGCGGCTGGAAGTTTTCCAGATATTGTTGGTGCGTATTATCGGAAATATTATGCAATATATAGCTTTCGGGTTTTAAACGATTATTTACTCGATAAAAGACCGCTGAAGTCAGTGGAATTAGCTGGGAAATAGTCTGTAAACAACGGGCTATTATCGCATCATTACGGCTGGCTTTTAACAAAGCAGACATGATAGGGCCTCCCCGTCGAGATGATGGTACATGACACATGGATGACTACTGATAATTGAAGCATACATTTCACATTTAAGTAACACAATCATTAACATATTAACAATGTGATAGCCGTTACATAATTTTCAACAAGCCATTGTTATATAAAGCATTTAAAAAACACACCCGCCATGCTTTACGATAGCCGCGTTAAAATATAAACAAAAAAGATTAACACCCGGCGTACCTGCCCCTGGTGATAAAAAAAACCTATCCCCGACGCGTCATTCTCATCCTAAAGAACGATGGATTTCTGTTTTTTTTCACTTATACCCTTAACAGGATGCAATTAATTTTCGCCGCGGCGTAATCATGTGATGACGCCTGACCCGCTGTTGCCGAAATAATGAGAACGGCGCCCTGTGAGAGAGATCCATTAACCGCCACGGCTATCGTTCTTCCGGACGATAGCCGGGACCTGACGCGCTTTTTAAGGTAATCGAAGACCCCATAACAGGAGAGAGCGAATGGCGAGAGTCGTGGTGATCACCGGTGGTGGAACCGGAATTGGCGCCGCCTGCGCGCGGCTGATGTGCGCCGCGGGCGACCGGGTGTTTATTACCGGACGGCGCGAAGCGCCATTGCAGGCTGTCGCCGATGAGACTGGCGCCACGGCGCTGGTGGGCGATGCCGCCGACGGCGAGGTCTGGGGTCAGCGGCTGCTGCCGGCGATCCTCGACCAGGCTGGCGGTATTGATGTCCTCATCTGCAGCGCCGGCGGGATGGGCAACAGCCCCGCCGCCGAGACCAGCGACAGCCAGTGGCGCAAGGCGCTGGACGGCAATCTCACCAGCGCGTTCGCCAGCGTTCGCGCCTGTCTGCCCTCGCTCATTGCCCGCCGCGGCAATGTCCTGTTTGTCGCCTCCATCGCCTCACTCGCCGCCGGGCCGCAGGCCTGCGGCTACGTCACCGCCAAACACGCCTTAATTGGCCTGATGCGTTCCGTCGCCCGCGATTACGGCCCACAGGGGGTACGCGCCAACGCCATCTGTCCCGGCTGGGTCACGACGCCGATGGCGGATGAAGAGATGCGCCCGCTGATGGAGGCAGAAGGGCTATCGCTGACGGAGGCTTATCAGCGGGTCTGTCGCGATGTTCCGCTGCGCCGCCCCGCCAGCCCCGAGGAGATAGCCGAGGCCTGTCAGTTTCTCTGTTCGCCGCAGGCCGCCATCATCAGCGGCGCCACGCTGGTCGCCGACGGCGGCGCCAGTATCGTCGATGTTCCCACTCTGGCGTTTGCCTAACGCCCTACTCTGTTCAGGAGCCCCTATGACTTCAGAAGCCGTATTTATCCAGGTCGGCGCGCTGGCCGATGGTTTTGCGCCACACGGTAATTTACTCGCCACCACCAGCCTGCCCGCCGGCGAAACCTTTACTTTTTATGTCGCAGGCAGTAAGCCGCAGCAGTTGGTTATCGAAGATGAGCAGACGCTCAGCTGGAACGGCAAGCGCGCGCCCTGGCGGGCAACCGCCCTGCGCCCGGACATTCTGTTTATCGACTTCCTTGACCCGGAGCGGGATAACGCCAGCATTAGCGCGGTATGCAACCTGACACAGCGCAACGCCACCCTGGTCTACGGCCAGCTGCCGGACGAAGCCGCCGCGCGGCTGGACGCCTTCAGCCGGGTGGAGCAAGGCCTGCCGCTGACCGCGGTAGAGGCACGGTTTGTTTTTGCCCGCCTGGATGAGCAGTCGGGGCCGCTGCCGGACTTTACCGATGCGCTCATTGGCATGCGCAATCAGTACACCTACAGCCCGACCGAGCGCTATGAGCACATCTATCTCAACGACAATTTTTACACCTGGCAGTGTCTGGACGGTGTGGAAAAGGGGCTGGCGGATGTCGATCGCTGCCACTATGTGCAGGTGGCTGAGGATCTCTATCTGTTCGTCTGGCGGGAGAAAATCATTCCCACGCTGGGGGTGATCCTGATCGATCTGCAGCAGATGCGCACCGACGGCAAGATCATGGGCTATCAGGGCAGCGATTTCGGCGCCCTCAGCAATTTCCCGGTCGGCGCCAGCGCGAAGATCCTCAACGTCACCCGCCATCAGGAATAAAGGGGCGCCGCCGGGCACGCTTTCAGGCACCACACCCGTCATTTCGCCGGGTGGCGGCTGCGCCTGACCCGGCCTACGGTCCGAGCAGCCAGTCATTAATTTACCCACTTGTGCGACTGAAACTGCCGGTGCTGACGGCCTCAAAATCGCTGAGACGTTCCCGGAAGGCCGGGGCAGCCCGCATGGATGCGGGCTGAGGGCCGTGTTTTGCACGGACGCTGCCTCGGCCCGACCCGAAGCCTGCAGGGAAAAGTCGAAGGTACCACGCAGTGGCGATTTTGCTGGCCGGAGCCCGGGGGTACAGGGGGCGGCGGCGACTGGCCGCCCCCTGTGCGCTCCCTGTGCCATGAGTGACATAACGCAGAAAAAATATCGGGAGCGCAATCAGCCCGGAAATAGCACAGGAGTGGTAGCCCTGCTAAGCGCAGCGCGAGCAGGGGCATTTCCGGTTGCGCCGTCATTTCGCCGGGTGGCGGCTGGCGCCTTAACCGGCCTACGGGTCCCTTTCACAGACTGACACCGCGTAGGCCCGGTAAGCGCAGCGCCACCGGGCGATGGCATCAGCTACGGACCCGCTTTAGTGCCGGGTGGCGGCTGGCGCCTAACCCGGCCTACGGTCCGCGTCATGTATAGCCCTTCTCCCTCTCCCCGCCGGAGAGAGGGAGTGACTCAGGCGCTGGCGCTGTCCAGTCGCGCCACTTGCTCCGCGCTCAGGCTCAGCGCCGCCGCGCGGGCAAAACTCTCCACCTGAGCCACGCTGGTGGCGCTGGCGATCGGCGCGGTCACGCCTTCGCGGCCGATCAGCCACGCCAGGGCCACCTCAGCCGGCTTCGCCCCCTGCTCGTCCGCGACCGCCACCAGGGTATCGATAATCCGCATCCCGCGCGGATTCAGGTACTTACCAATCCCCCCTCCGCGCTGGCTCTGGGCCAGATCCGACGGCTGGCGGTACTTACCGGTTAAGAACCCGGAGGCAAGGCTGTAGTAGGTCACCACCCCGATATCGCGGCTGACGCAGAGATCGCACAGCGCGCCTTCAAACGCGGAGCGGTGGTAGAGGTTATATTCCGGCTGCAGCACCTGCCAGGCAGGCAAGCCGCCTTTACGCGCTACCTCCAGCGCCCCCGCCAGCTGCATCGCATCCAGGTTAGAGGCCCCCATGGCGCGGATTTTTCCAGCCTGCTGCAGGCTGTGGAAAGCCTCCAGCGTTTCCTCCACCGGGGTTTGCGGATCCGGCCAGTGGGAGAAGTAGAGATCAATGTAGTCGGTATTCAGGCGGCGTAAGGAGTCATCTACCGCCTGTTGGATCCAGGCTTTGCTGAGCCCTTTATGGCCGGGTAGGCCTAAATCGGAGCCGACTTTGGTGAAGATTTTGACCTTATCGCGCATGCCGGGGCGCGCCTGCAGCCAACGACCGATGATGGTTTCGGATTCGCCGCCCTGGTTGCCTTCCGCCCAGCGGGAATAAACATCCGCCGTATCGATAGCGTCAAAACCGTGGTCAACAAAAGCATCAAGAAGAGCAAAACTGGTTTTTTCATCGATGGTCCAGCCAAAGACGTTGCCGCCAAAGACTAATGGGGCGATGGAAAATCCGGTTTTACCCAATGGACGTGTCATCATGCCGAGTACTCCTTAGCTTATATTCTGCTTCCCTCAGGTAACCGCAGGGGTCAGGAGAGGAGGTGATTGGATAATCAGAAAAGGAATCTTACGGCGGGCGCTCCACGCCCGCAGGTACACTCAGACATTATGTCCCGGAATAAACATCAAAGCTAAAATATTTGCCGGCTAATTTTTTATAGGTGCCGTCGGCAAGAATCTTCGCAATGGCACCGTTAATTTCCTGACGCAGTGCCTCATCGTCTTTACGCAAGCCGATCGCCGCCCCGGCGCCAAACAGCGTATCGTCCTGCAGATGGCCGCCGACAAAGGCGAATTCCTTACCCTGCGGCTGCTGCAGGAAGCTGTAGTCGGCCATCATCCCGGAGAGCACTGCGCCGTCGATGCGCCCGGACTCCAGGTCACGCACCACGCTATCGGCCCCCTGGTAGGCCACAATGTTAATCCCCTGCGGCCGCCAGTGCTGGTTAACATAAGTCTCCTGCGCCGAGCCCTGCTCCACGCCGATGGTTTTGCCCTTCAGCTGTTCCGGCGTATTGCCCTGCAGGGTATTTTTACGCGCCACGAGGAACACCGGCCCGTTATATAGCTTGTCGCTAAAGGCAATCTGCGCTTTGCGCTTCTCGGTCATGTACATCCCGGAAAGGATCGCGTCGAATTTACGCGCCTTCAGCGCCGGGATAATGCCGTCGAAATTGCTTTCCACCCACACGCATTTCGCCTGCAGCTGCTGGCAAATGGCGTTGCCTAAATCGATATCAAACCCCGCCAGCTTGCCCTGCGGATCTTTCCATTCAAACGGCGCGAAAGTCGGGTCGACGCCGAAGCGGATCTCCTTTCCCCCTTCGGCCAGCGCCGACGTCGACGCCATTAATGCCAGCCATAGCAACAGTGATTTTTTCATTCGCGTTCTTCTCCAGAGATTAGCGACAGTGCTTTTCCACCAGGCGGGCGAACAGCGTCGCGCCGGTGGTGATAATGTCATCGTTAAAGTCGTAGCCGGGGTTGTGCACCATGCAACCGCCCTTCTCCCCTTTCTCACCGTTGCCGAGCAGGAAGTAACTCCCTGGGCGTTCGCGCAGCATAAAAGCGAAATCCTCGCTGGCGTTCATCGGCGAGACCGACTCCAGTACCCCTTCGCGGCCAAACACTTCCAGCGCCAGCGCCCGGGCGAAATCGGTCTCTTCAGGGCTGTTGGTTAATACCGGGTAGGAGTCGTACACCTCCACTACGCTGCTGGCGCCATAGCTTTTGGCGGTAAAGTCAGCGAGCTCGTGAATACGCTTGATCAGCAGATCGCGAATGTCCGGCTTCATCGCCCGCACGCTCAGCTCCATCACCACGCTCTCCGGAATGACGTTGGAGGCGATACCGGCCTGGAAGGTGCCGACGCTGACCACTGCCGTTTCCCCCGGCGGCACGTTGCGCGCCACGATGCTCTGCAGGGCCATCACCAGCGCCGCACCGGCGACGATCGGGTCGACGGTTCGCTCCGGATGGGCGCCGTGGCCGCCGTAGCCGGTAATCGTAATTTTGACGGTGTCCGCCGAGGCCATAAAGTTGCCGGCATAGAAGCCCAGCTTGCCCACTGGCAGCCCTGGCATGTTGTGCAAGCCAAAGATGCGTTCGCAGGGGAACTGCTCGAACAGCCCGTCTTTAATCATTAAATCGGCGCCGCCGATAGCCTCTTCCGCCGGCTGAAAAATCAGATGCACCGTGCCGTTAAACTGGCAGGCCGGCGAGGCGATGTATTTCGCCGCCGCCAGCAGAATGGTGGTATGGCCGTCATGGCCGCAGGCGTGCATTTTTCCGGGTACCGTACTGGCCCAGGGCAAATCAGTAGTTTCATGGATCGGCAGCGCGTCCATATCGGCGCGCAGGCCAATAGTACGCGGCGAGTCGCCCTTGCTCAGGCTGCCGACGACGCCGGTTTTACCGAGGCCGCGGGTGACCTGATAGCCCCACTCCGCCAGTTTGCCAGCCACCAGCTCACTGGTATTAAACTCTTCCAGACTTAATTCCGGATTGGCATGTAAATAATGACGGATAGAAATCATTTCATCTTCCGTCGCTTTAATTTCGGGGATTACATAATCACTCATGCCGTTCTCCGGGAAATAAATTAAGGACTTAACACGGTAACGTGGTGGAAACTTTATGCAAGCAGCATTTCTAATACCTGGAATGAACTCATCTTATTTAATAATCCGCACATTACAGAGTAATAAATAATCAAAATAGTGAAATTTAAAAATAAACGTTTATTTTATGGAGGATTTACCGTTATTTAACCTACCATTCCCGACCATATTCAGATTTAAATAAAATAAACGTGTATGAAATTACAGACGCTTTCCCTCGCCGCCATCGTCATGCTAGCGGGCTGCAGCGCGCAGGGCGATACCGCCAGCCAGCAGCGGGCCAGCATTCAGAAGATGCGCAGCGAAACCCTCAACAAGCTTTACGCCCTGCAGCCTGAGGCCCGCAGTGATATTCAGCATGCGAAGGGGTATGCGGTGTTTGCCAATAACAGCAGCAAGATCCTGCTGTTCGGGTTTGGCAGCGGCTACGGCGTGGTACGGAATAAGGCCACCGGGAAGGATACCTATATGAAAATGGCCCAGGGCGGCGCCGGCCTGGGGATGGGGATTAAGCAGCAGCGCACGGTGCTGGTTTTCCATGATAAAGCAGCCCTGGAGACCTTTATCCGCCAGGGATACATGGTTGGCGCCGATGCGAATGCCGCCGCAAAATATGATGACAAAGGCATCGCGCCGATCGCCGCCTCCACCAGCGGCGTGGCGTCAGATACCGCCTCCCTGCCCTCGAAGGTCAACGTCTACGACCTGACCGAAAAAGGGCTGGCCGCCCAGGCAATGATCAATGGTTATAAATACTGGCCGGATGCTGCGCTGAACCCGTAGCTTTCCGCGAGTGCGCCATCGCCGGATCAGGCTTTCCCTGACCCGGCGTCGCGGAGCAGCGCATTTAGTGGCTGAGGGCGCCGCTCACCAGAATCGAGGTGATGATCCCGGTCGCCGCAGCGATCAGCACATAGTTACCGTCGATATAGGACCAGTGATGGCCTTCCGGCGGGGGCGGCAGGCCGCGGTCGCTCCAGTCGCGGACGCGATATTCATCGCCACGGAACGGCGCCGGAGCCGGGTGGCCTTTGCGGAAATCGTTCCCGCGCCAGGCGAAATGGTCCTGCTCATGACGTGCCTGATCGCGTTTGTCATGACCGTCGCGATCCGGGCCACGCTGGTCATGGTCGCCCTGATGATGCGCGTCAGGTCCGCCCTGCGGCGCATGCCCATCATGGTCCGGACCGTTCTGCCACACCGTTGGCTGCCCCGGGCGATGGCCGTCGTTCGGGCCATCGGCAAAGGCCGGGACGCTCAGCACACACGATAAAATTACTGCCAGAGAAATCATCTTTTTCATGGTACACCTCCTGATTCAGCTCCTTTGTACCGGGCAAATGTGAAGAAAGAGTGAGTAACTGGTTAACCAGGACGATTCCTGGCATCGGCTGTCGGGAAGAGGTGTGCTGATGGCGGGGCAATAAAAAAGGCCGCTTTCGCGACCTTGATTCAGACAGGTAAAAGGACTTATTCAGTCACTTTATTTTTTAACTCTTCGGCGCCGGTTTTGGTTTTATCCCAGCCCTTTTCCGCACCGGATTTGGTGGCATTCCAGCCTTTTTCACTGACCTCTTTGGTCTTATCCCACCCCTTCTCGGTGCCTTCTTTGGTCTTGTTCCAGGTTTTCTGCGCGCCTTCGCTCACCTGGCTGCCAACGCTGTCCTGCTTGCCTTCGGCAGCATGTTTCGCCTTCAGCTGCTGCTCTTCGCCCTCATGCTGGGCCTGGTGCAGCTTCTCTTTGGCGGTGTTGGCATTGGCATTCGCCGCCGCGACGGTATCATCTGTTGCATGTGTTGTCGCAGCAAAAACCGGAGCTGCAACCAGAATAGCCGATAACGCAATCATTGCTTTTTTCATAATATCCTCTCTCACGTGTCGTGTTATGAGTCGCATTCAGGATGGCACAACGAACCGGGGATGACATTAGGAATTAGCCTGAAAAACGTCTTCGACCTCCAGCCATGGCAGAAAATGCTGCCGCCGTGCGCGCCCTGTCGGCGTTGGCATAATTTCCAACATGTTTGTTACATTTTATGAAATTTGTCCTTGATATACTTGCCGTTGATGTTTGTTCGAGAATAATTCTCAGAATCATTATATTTATAAATTGGCAAACGGAACTCCTTTTATGGCAAGAAAATCAGTAAGATCGCTGTTACTTACTGCGCTGATCGCGACGCCCCTCTTCAGCTATGCAACCCAATATCCCCTGACGGTCACTGACCTCGACGGCCGGCAGGTCACCCTGGCCAAAGAGCCGCAGCGTATTATTTTGCAGGATGGCCGCGACATTATGACCCTCGCCCTGCTGGACCGGGACAATCCGTTTAAACGGCTGGTGGCATGGAATAATCTGGCGAAAAAGCAGGATGTTGCCACCTGGCAGATGCTGAAAACGACGTGGCCGCAGTCGGCCACGATCCTTGACATGGGCTTCAGCGACAAAGGGAACGTCGATCTTGAAAGCGTCATCGCCCGTCAGCCGGATCTGATGATCGCCCAGCTGCGCGCCAGGCCAGCGCTGATGGAGAGCGGCGTCATCGACAAGCTCAGCGCCCTGCACGTTCCGGTGCTGTTTGTCGACTATGAGATCGACCCGGCGAAAGATACCGCCCCCAGCATCGACCTGCTGGGCAAAGTCCTTAACCGCGAGAGCCAGGCCAAAGCCTTTACCGATTACTATCGTCAGCAGCTGCAGACGATTCGCCAGAAAACCGCGGCCATCACGCCGAAGGCCAACGTCTTCGTGGAAGCGCTGGCCGGCAACAGCGACGCCTGCTGCTTTACCCACGGCCACAGCGGCTGGGGCGGGCTGGTGGAGGCGGTCGGGGCGAACAATATCGGTTCGCAGCTGCTGCCGGGCGCCTCCGGGTTCGTCTCGCTGGAGAAAATCATCAGCATGAAGCCCGACGCCTGGATCATGACCGGCTCGAAGCGCGGCAACAGCCAGGTGCTGCCCCTGGGTTATGAGGTTAAGCCGGAGGCGGTGAAGGCCCAGGCGCAGATCCTGCTGGCGCGACCTGGGGTCAGCCAGATCCCGGCGGTACAGGCAAAGCGGGCCTATGGCGTCTATCACCACTTCTATAACCACCCGTGGAATATTGTCGGCATGGAATACCTGGCGAAAGATATCTACCCGCAGGCCTTCGGCGATCTCAACCCGGATGAGACTTACCATTATATCGTGCGCCATTTCACCGACCTGCCGGACCAGCCGTTCGTCTTCTCCTGGCAGCAGAGCGAGTAATCCGGCATGCGTTTAACCTCCGACTCCGTGCTCGACGGGCTGCCCGCCGGGACCTCTGGCGTGATAGATGACTATCGCCGTATCGTGCGTCGCCGTCTGCTGCTGATGCTCCTGCTGGCGCTGTTGATTGTCGCGTCGCTGCTGCTCGATTTTATGCTCGGCCCCTCCGGTCTGCCGCTGCAGAGCCTGTGGCAGACGTTAACCGATCCGGCCAGCGCCGATCCGGGCACGCGCGCCATCGTCTGGGATATCCGTCTGCCCTATGCGGTGATGGCGATTATCGTCGGCCTGGCGCTGGGACTGGCCGGCGCCGAAATGCAGACCATCCTCAATAACCCGCTGGCCAGCCCGTTTACCCTGGGCGTCTCCTCGGCTGCGGCGTTTGGCGCCGCGCTGGCGATTGTGCTGGGTATTGGCCTGCCCGGTATTCCCGGCCAGTGGTTTATCTCGGCCAACGCCTTTATCTTCGCCCTGCTGGCGGCCCTGCTGCTGGACGGCATCACCCGCTGGACCCAGGTGGCCACCTCCGGGGTCATCCTGTTCGGCATTGCGCTGGTCTTTACCTTTAACGCCCTGGTCTCGATGCTGCAGTTCATCGCCAACGAAGACACGCTGCAGGGGCTGGTGTTCTGGACCATGGGCAGCATCGACCGCGCCTCCTGGAGCAAAGTCGCCATCCTGCTGGTCGCCCTGGCGCTGGTGATGCCCCTGTCGCTGCGCAGCGCGTGGAAGCTGACCGCCCTGCGGCTGGGCGAGGACCGGGCCATAAGCTTTGGCATTAACGTTCGCCGCCTGCGCCTGACCACGCTGCTGCGGATCAGCATACTGTCGGCGCTTTCGGTGGCCTTTGTCGGGCCAATCGGCTTTATCGGCCTGGTGGCGCCGCATATTGCGCGGATGCTCTTCGGCGAAGACCATCGCTTTTATCTGCCCGCAAGCGCGCTGATCGGCGCTCTGGTGCTCTCCCTGGCCTCCATCGCCTCGAAGAACCTGATCCCGGGGGCCATTATTCCGGTGGGGATCGTCACTTCCCTGGTCGGGGTCCCGTTCTTTTTGAGCATTATTTTACGTCATCGGGGGCAGGCATGAGCGACCAGACGTTATCCGGGCTGTCGCTGTCTTACTTCAGCGCCGGCTACCCCAGACGCAAGGTGATCGAGAACCTGACGGTTCCCCATCTGCCGCGAGGGAAAATCACCGCGCTGCTGGGGCCAAACGGCAGCGGTAAATCAACGTTAATGCGGGCGATGGCGGGTCTGGGACCCTGCCGCGGCGAGCTGCTGCTGGAGGGGGAAAATCTGCTGACGCAGCCGTTCTCACGTCGCGCAGAGCAGGTGGTCTATCTTCCGCAGACGCTGCCCGCCGGCGTGCATCTGCATGTGCTGGAGTCGATTATCGTTGCCCAGCGCGCCGCCGGAGGACGCCACAGTCCGCAGCACCAGGAGGAGGTGATGGCGCTGCTGCGGCAGCTGGGGATTGCCCATCTGGCGATGAGCTACCTCGATCAGCTCTCCGGCGGGCAAAAGCAGCTGGTGGGTCTCGCTCAGTCGCTGATCCGCCAGCCGCGCCTGCTGCTGCTCGACGAACCGCTCAGCGCCCTTGACCTCAACTACCAGTTTCACGTGATGGATCTGGTACGCCGGGAGACCCGACGGCGCAACATCGTAACCCTGGTGGTGGTGCACGATATCAATATTGCCCTGCGTCATGCCGACCACGTGCTGATGCTCAAGGCGGGCCAGTTGCTCGGCGACGGCACCCCGGCCGCGGTCATCACCCCCGAGACCCTGGCGGCCGTCTATGGGGTGCGCGGGCGTATTGAACCCTGTTCGCAGGGGGTGCGGCAGGTCATTATTGACGGCCTGGTGGACAGCGAGGCCTGACTGCGGCGCGGGGCGGCACGTCCGCCCTGCGCCCGCCGGCTTAGTGATCGAGATAGAGGTAGTTTTCCCAGCTTTTCATGCGGATCAGGATCTTCCTGATCAGCGACAGCTCTTTCAGGTGATCCGAGTAGACCGCCGCCTCAAGGGTGGCCCCCTGCGGCAGAGCGTATTCGGCAAATCGCGGATCGGTCACCTTCAGCACCACCAGCGCCCGGCCATGGGTATTGAGCGCGTCTGTGGTCAGCAATTTGCCCTGCCCCTGAAACTGACTCTCGCCAATCGCCGGCAGCACGTCGGCCACTTCTCCGCGAAAGACGGTACCCGGGATGGCCGGAAACATCAGCTCCGCGGGCTCGCCTTTGTGCAGACGCTGCAGGGCGTTCTGGCGAAATGCCGCGACGTACTCCCGCGAGGCGGCGCCCTCCACCGGCACAAAGGTCATCAGCGGGATCATCCCCAGGGCAGTGGACATGGTGCCCGGCCGTAAGCCGACGGTACTGACATAGCCATCCTCCGGGGCACGGACGACGGTGTTCTCCAGCTGAAACTGCGCCTTTTGCAGCTGCGCCAGCAGGGAGGCCACGGTGGTATTTTTGCCCTTCACCACCGAGTCCAGCGCGTTGCGCGCCTGCACCACCTTTGCCTGAGCCGCGCTGACGCTGGCTTCATCGGCCTTCCACGTCTGCAGACGGGTATCAACCATTTGATCGGAGAAGGCGCCCTGGGCATGACCCTCCCGATAGCGGGCATATTCCCGCCGCGACTGGTCGCGCTGGGCCACCGCTCTGCTCAGCTCGGCCTGCGCCTGGCTTAACGCCGCGTTTAAGGAGAGCGCATCCTGACTGGCCGCTTTTATCTGCGCCTGCAGATCGTCTACTTTTGCCTGGAACGGCGTCGGGTCGAGGGTAAACAGCACATCGCCCTTATGCAGCATCTGGTTAGGCTTCACCGGTACGCTCTGCACCCGGCCGCGCACCTGCGACACAATCGGCACGGTACGAAACACCTGGTTACCAACGTCGGTATACGGGAAGTTGTAGTTCATCCCGAAGATCACCGCGCCAATCAGGGCGATACCGCCGAGCACCGCCGTCGGTACGGTCCACTTATTGAGCGGGATGCGGAAAACCTTAAACACCACGATGCACAGCGCGGCGTAGGTCAGTAACATTAACGTTTCCATTAGTTTGCCTCCTCCGCTTTCAGCGCAGCCACCTCGCGCTGGACCTGTTCCAGTTGCTGGACCACCGTTTCCAGACGCTGATGCAGCGCCTGCTGATCGTCGGCAATGTGGCGCATTCCCCACCCGCGATCTTCGCGCCACAGCGTTGCCCAGATCCATAACAAAGGCCACAGGGCGTGCAAGGTAAATAAGCTGACCCAGCCGGCATAATGAATCGCATCCTGATGAGGATGGCGCCGCTCTTTGGCAATTTCATAAGGAATATCGTGAATAACAATCACGCCATAAAACAGTATTAAGGCCACGGCGATCAGAATGGCCAGCGCAACATAATCCAGGGTCATAAAATAACTCCAGAGTGAAAGGTTAACTTAATAAAACAGCCAGATTCAGACGTAACGGGGCCGGGGAAAAAGCGCGCTTAGCGCTTTCCCTGGCGGTGATAGCAACGTGATGGCGTGAATCTGCCGAATCGGGTTCAGAATTTCTCAGGAATATGACGGTCGATGGAGATCAGCTTGCCTTTTTTCACCGTGATATATCCCCCCTCGCGCAGCGCGGCCAGCACCTGGTACACATAGCTGCGCGAGAGATTGGTTCGTTTAATAATAAATGCCGACAGGCTCTCATGCTGACCACCATCGATTTCGCTGCGATATAGATAGCGCGACAGCATCGATTTAATGGTCTGAAAACTGGTCTGGCTGCCACGTTCATAGTGGGCATCAAGGGCAAATATGCCCATATAGGCCAGGATCGTGGTCAGCTCTTGCATATAGCCCGGCGACGAATGAAAGAATATTCGCTCAAAATCGCTGGCGGTTATTTTCGCCAGCTGGCATTCGCCCAGACACCGATAATAGAGCGCGACCGACGGACAATAATGTTCCAGTAATCCTAACGGCATATGCGCGATAACAATCCCGACCAGGTTCTGCTCATCACCAAAGGCCAGCGTCATTTGCCCCTGCAGCAGAAAGTAGAGATAGCCCGGCTGCGGAATAAAGCCCTGGTCTTTGCCCAAACTCAGCGTTTCACTGCAGGCGATCACCGCCGGCAGATGCGTGGTCAGCGTCAGCTTCTGGTACCGATCGTAAATATCGCCAAAACTGGGGTTCATCGCGCTGCGCACTCCTTTACCTTTGGCCACCGCGGCGGGGCTAACCGCGACCTGTTGAACTATACCTAAGCGGGTGGGGAAGGAAAAGTCCAGATCTGGAGTGGCGAAATATTTCGCCTGGCTCACATTTTTTACCCTCACCTCCCTGTTTCGTGACCCGATCGTTCCGCTTACCGGTGGGCTATGCTTTAATTAGCTAAACCGGTTTAACATAGTTTAGCTAAGAGGAATTTGTCGAATGAATGGAAAAATCTGGGTACTCGGCGATGCGGTCGTTGATCTCCTGCCCGATGGCGAGGGCCGCCTGCTGCAATGCCCCGGCGGCGCACCGGCCAACGTCGCGGTCGGCGTGGCGCGGCTCGGCGGCGACAGCGGGTTTATTGGCCGCGTCGGCGACGATCCTTTCGGCCGCTTTATGCGTCACACCCTGGCGCAGGAGAAGGTCGATGTGAATTATATGCGCCTCGACGCCGCGCAGCGCACCTCCACCGTGGTGGTCGATCTCGATCAGCACGGGGAGCGCACCTTTACCTTTATGGTCCGTCCGAGCGCCGACCTGTTCCTTCAGCCCGAGGATCTCCCGCCGTTTGCCGCCGGCCAGTGGCTGCACGTCTGCTCCATCGCTCTCAGCGCCGAGCCGAGCCGCAGCACGGCATTCGCGGCAATGGAGGCGATAAAACGCGCCGGGGGCTATGTCAGCTTCGACCCCAATATCCGCAGCGACCTGTGGCAGGATCCGCAGGACCTGCGTGACTGTCTCGACCGGGCGCTGGCCCTCGCCGACGCCATAAAACTCTCGGAAGAGGAGCTGGCCTTTGTCAGCGGCAGCGACGACATCGTCAGCGGCATCGCCCGGCTGAACGCCCGCTTCCAGCCGACGCTGCTGCTGGTGACCCAGGGCAAAGCGGGGGTCCAGGCCGCCCTGCGCGGGCAGGTTAGCCACTTCCCCGCTCGCCCGGTGGTGGCCGTTGATACCACTGGCGCCGGCGATGCCTTTGTCGCCGGGCTGCTCGCCGGCCTCGCCGCTCACGGTATCCCTGACAACCTCGCCGCGCTGGCTCCCGACCTTACGCTGGCGCAAACCTGCGGCGCGCTGGCCACCACCGCCAAAGGCGCCATGACCGCCCTGCCCTACAGGGACGATCTTCAGCGCTCGCTGTGATCCCGTTGGGCCGGCTAACGGCCCACTTTGCTGGCGACATCACAATTCTTAAACCGGTTTAGCAATTTTTATTTTCACCGCGTTACTGACATGTTTACCATATTAACTAAACCGGTTTAGCAAAAGTTAGCACACTCACTGATTTTCACCTTTGGATGTCAACAGCATGTATAAAAAACGGAAGTTAGCCATTCTTATTGCTTTGCTAACCGGCACCGCCGCCGCCCATGGGCAGACAGACCTGAACAGCATTGAAGCGCGTCTCGCCGCCCTGGAAAAACGCCTGCAGGACGCCGAAACCCGCGCCAGCACTGCCGAAAGCCGTGCCGCCTCGGCGGAGCAGAAAGTTCAGCAGTTAACCCAGCAGCAGCAGCAAACCCAGGTCACCACCCAGCAGGTGGCCAAGCGCACCACTCAGCTGGAAGAAAAAGCCGAACGGCCTGGCGGCTTTGAGTTCCACGGCTATGCCCGTTCCGGCGTGATCATGAACGACTCGGCCGCCAGCACCAAATCCGGCGCTTATATGACCCCCGCCGGGGAGACCGGTGGCGCCATTGGTCGTCTGGGCAACCAGGCCGACACCTATGTGGAAATGAACCTCGAACATAAACAGACGCTGGACAACGGGGCGACCACCCGTTTCAAAGTGATGGTGGCCGACGGGCAAACCACCTATAACGACTGGACGGCAAGCAGCAGCGACCTGAACGTGCGCCAGGCGTTTGTCGAGCTGGGCAACCTGCCCACCTTCGAAGGCCCGTTCAAAGGCGCAACCCTGTGGGCCGGGAAACGCTTTGACCGTGACAACTTCGACATCCACTGGATTGACTCGGATGTGGTGTTCCTCGCCGGGACCGGCGGCGGGATCTACGACGTGAAATGGAACGACAGCCTGCGCAGCAACTTCTCGTTATACGGCCGCAACTTTGGCGATATCGCTGACAGCAGTAACAGCGTGCAGAACTATATCGTCAGCATGAATAACTTTGCCGGCCCGGTGCAGATGATGGTCAGCGGGATGCGGGCGAAAGATAATGACGAACGCCAGGACACGAACGGCAATCTGGTGAAAGGCGATGCCGCTAACACCGGGGTCCATGCTCTGCTGGGCCTGCACAATGAGAGCTTCTATGGCCTGCGCGACGGGACCAGCAAAACGGCCCTGCTGTACGGCCACGGGCTGGGCGCCGAGGTTAAAGGCATCGGCTCCGACGGTGCGCTGCGCCCGGGGGCCAATACCTGGCGCTTCGCCAGCTACGGCACGACGCCGCTGAGCGATCGCTGGTTTATTGCCCCGGCCGTGCTGGCGCAGAGCAGTAAAGATCGTTATGTCGATGGCGACAGCTATCAGTGGGCCACTCTCAACCTGCGTCTGATTCAGGAAGTGACGCAGAATTTCGCCCTAGCCTGGGAGGGCAGCTATCAGTACATGGATCTGCAGCCTGAAGGCTACAACGATCGCCACGCGGTGAACGGCAGCTTCTACAAGCTGACCTTCGCCCCAACCTTCAAGGTGGGCAGCATCGGCGACTTCTTCTCGCGTCCGGAGATCCGCTTCTATACATCGTGGATGGACTGGAGCAAAAAACTGGATAACTACGCCAACGATGATGCATTAGGCAGCAACGGGTTCAAATCGGGCGGCGAATGGTCGTTCGGTATGCAAATGGAGACCTGGTTCTGACGGTAACCCGGACGACAGGGTAAGTAACACATAAATATAAGGTTCGCGGTGCCTGCCACGGCTGGCGCCGCCCACGCCATATCATCATGCATTTAGAGGGTACTATGGATTTTGATCAGATTTCCCGCTCACTGCTTCCCCTGCTGGGCGGCAAGGAAAATATCGCCAGCGCCGCACACTGCGCCACCCGCCTGCGGCTGGTGCTGGTCGACGACGCGCTCGCCGACCAACAGGCCATTGGCAAAATCGACGGGGTGAAAGGCTGCTTTCGCAATGCCGGACAGATGCAGATCATCTTCGGCACCGGGGTGGTCAATAAAGTCTATGCCGCCTTTATCCAGGCCGCAGGCATCAGCGAATCAAGCAAATCCGAAGCCGCCGACCTGGCCGCGAAAAAGCTGAACCCGTTCCAGCGCATCGCCCGCCTGCTGTCCAACATTTTCGTACCGATTATTCCCGCCATCGTCGCCTCCGGCCTGCTGATGGGCCTGTTGGGGATGGTGAAAACCTACGGTTGGGTCGACCCGAGCAACGCTATCTATATCATGCTGGATATGTGCAGCTCGGCAGCGTTTATCATTCTGCCGATCCTGATCGGCTTTACCGCCGCCCGCGAATTTGGCGGTAACCCTTATCTGGGCGCGACCCTTGGCGGGATCCTCACCCACCCGGCGCTGACCAACGCCTGGGGCGTCGCCGCCGGCTTCCACACCATGAATTTCTTCGGCATCGAAGTGGCGATGATCGGCTACCAGGGCACCGTCTTCCCGGTGCTGCTGGCGGTGTGGTTTATGAGCATGGTCGAGAAACGGCTGCGCCGCGTTATCCCTGACGCGCTGGACCTGATCCTCACCCCGTTCCTGACGGTGATTATCTCCGGCTTTATCGCCCTGCTGCTGATCGGCCCGGCCGGTCGCGCGCTCGGCGACGGTATTTCGTTTATCCTCAGCACGCTTATCAGCCACGCCGGCTGGCTGGCGGGCCTGCTGTTCGGCGGCCTCTACTCGGTGATCGTCATTACCGGTATCCATCACAGCTTCCATGCCATCGAGGCGGGTCTGCTGGGCAACCCATCGATTGGCGTCAACTTCCTGTTGCCGATCTGGGCGATGGCCAACGTCGCTCAGGGCGGCGCCTGCTTTGCGGTGTGGTTTAAAACCAAAGATGCCAAAATCAAAGCCATCACCCTGCCGTCGGCGTTTTCGGCGATGCTGGGGATCACGGAAGCGGCAATCTTCGGGATTAACCTGCGCTTTGTGAAGCCGTTCATCGCCGCGCTGGTCGGTGGTGCCGCCGGCGGCGCCTGGGTGGTGTCAATGCACGTCTATATGACCGCGGTGGGCCTGACGGCGATCCCGGGGATGGCCATCGTGCAGGCCAGCTCGCTGCTGAACTACATTATCGGAATGGCGATCGCCTTCGCCGTGGCCTTCATGCTCTCTCTGACGCTGAAATACAAAACGGACGCTGAATAATGTCATTACCGTCACGCCTGCCTGCGATCCTGCAGGCCGTTATGCAGGGCCAGCCGCAGGCGCTGGCCGACAGCCATTATCCGCAATGGCATCTGGCGCCGGTCAGCGGACTGCTGAACGATCCCAACGGCTTTTGCCAGGTCGCCGGGCGTTACCACCTGTTTTATCAGTGGAACCCGCTCGCCTGTGACCATACCTATAAGTGCTGGGGACACTGGAGTTCAGCCGATCTGCTGCACTGGCGGCATGAACCTATCGCCCTGATGCCGGACGAAGAGTATGACCGCAACGGCTGCTACTCCGGCAGCGCGGTCGAGTTCGAGGGCGCCCTGACCCTGTGCTACACCGGCAACGTGAAATTCCCCGACGGCGGGCGTACCGCCTGGCAGTGCCTGGCGACAGAGAATGCCGATGGCACCTTCCGCAAGCTGGGGCCGGTGCTGCCGCTCCCTGACGGTTACACCGGCCATGTACGCGACCCCAAGGTGTGGCAGCAGGACGGGTGCTGGTACATGGTCCTCGGCGCGCAGGATTTGCAACAGCACGGTAAAGTGCTGCTGTTCACCGCCAGCGATCTGCGGGAGTGGCGCCTGGTGGGCGAGATCGCCGGACATGGCGTTAACGGTCTGGCGAACGGCGGCTATATGTGGGAGTGCCCGGATCTCTTTCCGCTGGCGGATACCCACCTGCTGATCTGCTGCCCGCAGGGGCTGGCCCGTGAAGCGCAGCGCTTTCTCAATACCTATCCGGCGGTGTGGATGGCAGGCCGCTTCGACGCCGAACGCGGCACCTTCGACCACGGCCCGCTGCACGAGCTGGACAGCGGGTTTGAGTTCTACGCGCCGCAGACCATGCTGGCCGAGGATGGCCGCCGTCTGCTGGTCGGCTGGATGGGCGTCCCGGACGGGGAAGAGATGCATCAACCCACCCGCGCACAGGGATGGATCCACCAGATGACCTGCGTGCGCGAGCTGGAGTGGCAGGCGGGCACCCTGTATCAGCGCCCGCTGCGCGAGCTGGCCGCTCTGCGCGAGGAAGCCCAGGGCTGGCGCGGGCAGACCCTGCCCCTCGCCCCGATGGAGCTGGCCTTTGACATCGCCCCCAACAGCACGCTGGGGCTGGACTTTGCCGGCGCCCTGCAGCTTACCGTCAACCGTGACGGCCTGCGTCTGTCGCGCCGCGGGCTGCAGACCGCCGAGATGCATCACCGCTACTGGCGCGGCGAAGCGCGGCGCCTGCGGATCTTTATCGACCGCTCCAGCGTGGAAATTTTCATCAACGATGGCGAAGGGGTGATGAGCAGCCGCTTCTTCCCGGGCTATCCGGGGCAGTTAATCTTCAGCGGTGCGACGCCGGTGGCATTCTGCCGCTGGCTGCTGCGGCCATGCATGGTAGTATAAGCGTTTTGCTTTCAGGCTCCTGAGTGGTGATGAAAACCAAACGCGTAACTATCAAAGATATCGCCGAACTGGCGGGCGTCTCCAAAGCGACCGCCAGTCTGGTGCTCAACGGCCGTGGCAAAGAGCTGCGCGTGGCGCAAGAGACGCGCGAGCGCGTGCTGGCGATCGCCCGCGAGCAGCACTATCAGCCCAGCATTCATGCGCGCTCGCTGCGCGATAACCGCAGCCATACCATTGGCCTGGTGGTACCGGAGATCACCAACTACGGGTTTGCCGTTTTCTCCCATGAGCTTGAGACGCTCTGCCGGGAAGCTGGCGTGCAGCTGCTTATCTCCTGCACCGACGAAAACCCCGGCCAGGAGAGCGTGGTGGTCAATAATATGATTGCCCGCCAGGTCGACGGGCTGATCGTCGCCTCGTGCATGCACAGCGATGCCGACTACCTGAAGCTCAGCGAACAGCTGCCGGTGGTGCTTTTTGACCGCTCCCCCAGCGACAGCGCCCTGCCGCTGGTGATGACCGACTCGGTGACGCCAACCGCCGAGCTGATCTCCCGCATTGCGCCTCAGCATGCGGACGAGTTCTGGTTTCTCGGCGGCCAGCCGCGGCTGTCGCCGTCGCGCGACCGGCTGGCGGGATTCACGCAAGGCCTGGCTCAGGCGGGGGTCACGCTGCGCCCTGAGTGGGTGATCAACGGTAACTACCACCCCAGCTCCGGGTATGAGATGTTCGCGGCGCTCTGCGCGCGGCTGGGACGTCCGCCGAAGGCCTTATTTACCGCGGCCTGCGGACTGCTCGAAGGGGTCCTGCGCTACATGAGCCAGCATCATCTGCTGGACTCCAATATTCATCTCGCCAGCTTCGACGATCACTACCTGTATGATTCGCTTTCCCTGCGCATTGATACCGTGCAGCAGGATAATCGCCAGCTGGCCTGGCACTGCTACGATCTGCTCAGCCAGCTGATCGACGGCCAGGCGCCGGAGCCGCTCCAGCGCTACCTCCCCGCCACCCTGCAGTTTCGCCATCCCTGACGGCGCCGTCGGCAATTAGCGTTTTCGCCGGGCGCGCGCTGCCTGCCTCACCGCCAGCAGCGCACCGGCAAACAGCATGCCCAGGCCGATCGTCACCGGCCAGCGGTAAGCCATCAGTAACGAGGGCAATCCGCCGTCCGGCGCCAGCACCACCAGATTCCAGCCCGTTAGCCCCGCCTCGCCGTTCAGCGCGCGGGTTAACATCCGCTGGTGCGGGGCGAAAGGCTGGATAGTCTGGTAGTGGCTGCCGAACAGCGGCGGCTGCATCTCCCTGGGGAACTGCGCCTGCACCTGGGCCAGTACGCTGGCCGGCAGCGCATGCGACGCCGCCAGCAGATGCCCGTCGCCATTCACCAGCAGCAGTTGATAATGCCGCTGCCGGGCGAGGGTATGGAGTTCGGCGCGCATCGCCGCCAACGGCCAGGCGGCTTCCCGCTGCGGCGCCGGCGTGTTCATTCGCCACTCAAGGCGTTGCGCCACCCACTGCGCATCCTCCTCCAGCTGGCGGGTCTGCATCTCACGGTAAACCTCTCTGGCCGGCAAATTCACGCCCCGACCGAGCGCCAGGATCGCCAGTCCGGCGATCAGCGTGACGATAATGCCTCTGCTTGCCGGTCGCCAGAGCGGCGAGGATTTGACAACGGATGGTGTATTCATACGACTCCAGAAACCGGAGGCCACGCATGGGCCCCCTGACGAATGGACAACGGAAGTGGCAAAACTGTACAGGATGAGCCGCGTGGGCAAAACAGACAGGCCGCGCCTGGCGGGGCGTATTTTGTTTATTTCTGGACAGGACGGGCGGCAACGACATCCTTCGCCGCTGCCGCCCGTTGATAAGATTAGTGTTTTTTCCGGTTGCGACGCATGTCGATGGTCACCGCGGCGACAATAATGATGCCCTTAATAATATCCTGCACGTAGGCATCGACGCCGACAAAGGTAAAACCGCTTTTGATCAGACCAAGGATCATCGCGCCAATCAGGGTGCCGGTAATGCGCCCCACCCCGCCCATTAAGCTGCTGCCGCCGATCACCGCGGCGGCAATCGCGTCCAGCTCGTAGGACATCCCCATGCTCGACTGGCCGCTGCTGACGCGCGCCGCCAGCACCACCCCCGCCAGCCCGGAGAGCGCCCCGGCGATGGTGTAGACAATCACCAGGTACTTATTCACGTTGATGCCGGACACTTTGGCCGAGGTCATGTTGCCGCCGATGGCATACACATATTTGCCATAACGGGTATGCTTCAGCGCAATGTGAAACACGGCGGCGATCACGAAGAAGATAATCACCGGCATCGCCCCCTGACCTATCGCCGTAAAGCTGTCGGAGAGGAAGCTGATCGGGTTGCCCTGGGTGTAATACTGCGCCAGACCGCGCGCCGAAACCATCATCCCGAGGGTGGCGATAAACGGCGGAATACCGGTCCGCGTCACCAGAAAACCGTTGGTCAGGCCGCACAGCAGGCCGACGCCGATCCCCGCGCAAATGGGGATCACCGCCGGCAGGTTGACCAGCGCCGGGAACATCGGCGACAGGCTGTCGGAAGTTTGCGCCAGGCTCGCCGCCACCACCGCCGCAAGGGCGATAACCGAGCCGGAGGAGAGGTCAATCCCGGTGGTGATGATCACCTGGGTGACGCCGACGGCGATGATGCCGATGATCGCCACCTGCAGCACAATCAGCACCAGGCGGTTGGTATTGAGCAGGAACGACTGGTCGCGAACATACCAGCCGGCAATTTCAAAAGTCAGGGCAATCACCAGCATCACCACAAAGATGCCGGTATCTTTCGGCATTTTATGCCGCAAATTAGCGAAGAAGGAGGAACCCTCGCTGGCCGGAGCCGCCGTTAATTTCATATTACTCATTCTCTGTGCCTCAATGGGATGCCAACGACAAAATGGTTTCCTGGTCGGCTTCGTCTTTTTCCAGGATGCCGGTGATACGGCCTTCATGCATCACCATAACCCGATCACTCATGCCAAGGATTTCCGGCAGCTCAGAGGAGACCATAATGACCGCCACCCCCCGATTCGCCAGTTCACTGATCAGATGATAAATCTCCGCCTTCGCCCCGACGTCGATACCGCGGGTCGGCTCATCGAGAATTAAGATTTTGGGTTGCGCTAACAGCCAGCGCGCAATCAGGACTTTTTGCTGATTCCCCCCGCTGAGGTTATTAATAATTTGATCCATCGTCGGCGTTTTAATATTGAGCCGGCGAATTTGCTCCATGCAGTCTTCGGCCATTTTCACGTGCTGGACAAAACCGCTCTTGCCGATATATTCCGGCATTTTGACGATACTCATATTTTCCAGCACCGACAGCACCAGAAACAGGCCCGACTTTTTGCGGTCTTCGGTTAATAGCGCCATCCCCTTTTCAATCGCCACGGAGGGGGAATCAATGGTCACCGGCGCCCCGTCGATCAGCACTTCGCCGCTGTCGAAGCGCTCCATACCGAACAGGCTTTCCATCACCTCACTGCGCCCGGCGCCCACCAGCCCGGCCACACCAAGGATTTCACCGCGGCGTACAGTAAAGCTGACGTCATGGAACACGCCCTGGCGCGTCAGGTTGCGCACCGTCAGCACCTCTTCGCCGATGGTGTTATTAAATTTCGGAAACAGCTGAGTTAATTCGCGGCCCACCATCTGGGTGATCAGCGACTGCCGGGTAAATTCGGTGGTGTTTTTGCTCCCCACCCAGGTGCCGTCGCGAAACACGCTGATCTCATCGGTAATGGCAAAGATCTCATCCATTTTGTGACTGATATAGATGATCGCTTTACCCTGGGCGCGCAGGTCGCGGATGATGGTGAACAGGTGAGCCACCTCGCCTTCGGTCAGCGCCGAGGTGGGCTCATCCATGATCACGATATCCGCGTTCCACGAGACTGCTTTGGCAATCTCCACCATCTGCTGGGCGGCGATGCTCAGGTCGCCCACCAGCCGGTCGGCGGTTAAGCGGATATTAAGCTTGTCCAGCAGCGCCTGGGTCTGGCGGGTCAGCTGGCCGTGGTCGACAAAGCCGTACTTCATCGGCTCGCGCCCCAGCCAGATATTCTCCGCCACCGTCATATGCGGCACCAGATTGAGCTCCTGGTGGATCATCGAGATCCCCGAGCGCAGCGCATCCATGGTGTCGGTAAACTCCACCGGCTCCCCTTTCACGCGAATCGACCCTTTATCGGGGCGATAGATACCGATCAGGCACTTCATCAGCGTGGATTTACCAGCGCCGTTCTCGCCCATCAGGGCATGCACCGTTCCCGGACGCACGCGCAATGAGACATTATCGAGCGCCTTTACGCCGGGGAAGAACTTACTGATACCTTCGGCTTCAAGTGCAAAAGCGTTCATACATCCACCTCCGTACCACGGGTTGGCCAGGACTATTTCTGATTACGGTTGGTAAATTCAGCCATGTTCTCTTTGGTGATCAGCTGATACGGCACGTCGATGATTTTTTCCACTTTCTCGCCGTTCGCCAGCTTGATGGCCGCGTCGACTGCGCCTTCACCCTGGCCTTTCGCATCCTGGAAGATGGTGGCGATCATTTTGCCGCTCTTCAGCATCTGCAGGGCATCCGGGGTGCCATCCACGCCAGCGATGAGAATATGGTTCGGGTTTTTGCCCAGAGCCTGCAGGGCGCCGATCGCCATTTCATCGTTGTTGGAGGCGATGGCCTGGATATCCTCACCGCTGGTCATCCAGTTGCTGACCACGTCCACGGCGTCATTGCGGGTAAATTTCGCGGTCTGCTTCTGGACGATTTTGATGTTCGGGTATTTCGCCACCACCTCTTCCACCCCTTTGGTACGATCGCGGGTGGACTCATTCGCCAGGTCGCCGAGCAGGATCGCCACATTGCCCTTACCGTTCATCGCTTTCGCCAGCGCTTCCATCTGCAGACGGCCGGCGAGAATGGAATCCGACCCCACATAGGCCATCTTGTCGGTCAGCTCCGCCTGCGGACGGCGGTTCACAAACACCAGCGGGATCCCGGCTTTGGTGGCCTGATCCATAATCGGTTTCACCGCATTGGTATCCACCGGGTTGACGATAATGGCGTCCACCCCCTGGCCGATAAAGTTTTGCACCTGCTGCAGCTGCTGGGAGACATCCCCTTTTGCGTCCTCGATCTGCGATTTAACGCCGTCTTTTTTCATCTCTTTTTGCATCGAGGTCCGCAGGATCGTCAGGAAGTTATCGTCAAACAGCGCCATGGAGACGCCAATAGAGACGTCTTTTGCCATAACCACCGCAGGCAGCATGCAGGCTAACAAAGAGGCAACAATCGTTTTCTTAATATTCATAGTTGATCCTTGATTTTGTAGGTACGCCGGTGAATGAAACAAAATGAAAAATTAATTTCAGTTACGTTGCGGCAAATGTCTGCTGTGATATCGACGACGCTGCGGCACCTCTCGCACTCCATCGTGATCTAAATCACAAATTACGGCTGTTTTTTCATCACTTTTTTGAAACGTTAGTCCATTTACGCCGCAACCTGGATTTCAGACCATTTATTTCATTAACAAGACATTTGAAACTTTTATAAGTAAATAACTGAAATGAAAATTTTAAAACTATGCAGTAACAGAATTTTGACAGACATCTAACATTGCCGCATAAATGAGCGAAAAATGAGAGGCAGACAACGCTTTGACGCGATCGCTTCCCCGCCAGGCGGGTATTTACCCGCCAGGGATAGTCATGCGGTCAGGAGGGGATACGCCGACCGACTCAGTCGACGTTTTCGGCGCTGTAGAGGATAAAGTCGACTTTACCGTCGGCATAGGTTTGCGGCTGGTAGCCGGACTCCAGATGGCGCAGCATCAGGTCGATCGCCAGCTGGGCGTGTTGGCGGGTGTTCTGATCGAGCGTTAACGCCAGACTCCCCTTCGCCAGCTGCTGCCGGGTGGTGTTGTAACGCTCATGGGTGATCCAGCAGACGTCGCCTTCGCGGCGGTGGCGGGCCAGCGCCTCGGCAATCTGGGTATTGCCAAGCCCGGTGTTATAGATCCCAACAATATTCCGGCTGCGGCACAGGGCCTGTTCCAGCAGGCGGGTGATCTGCTCCCGCCGCTCCTCACCCGCCAGCACGTCGCTGAGCTGCAGGTGGGGAAAGCGCTGGCTCAGCACCTCGCGAAACCCCTGAATGCGCAGGCGATGCGCGCTGTAATCTTGCCGGCCGCTGACCATCAGCACCTCGCCGGGCCGCGGCGTCATCCTCCCCAGCATTAACCCCGCCGTGCGGCCAGCCTGCAGCTGATTGATCCCCACGTGGCAGAGTCGGTCGGCGCCGGGCAGGTCCGTCGCCAGGGTGATCGCCGGGACGCCCGCCTCCCGGCAGCGGCGCAGCGCGTCGTGCACTGCGGGATGGTCATTGCCGAAGACGATGATCCCCTGACGCTGCTGGCAGCTGCGCACAATGCGCCGGGCCAGGGTCGTCGGCTGCGACTCCGGGACAAAGGTGCGGTGCAGGGTCAGACGGCGATAGCCGAGGCTATCCGCCACGGCGGCAAAATCCTGCGCCAGCTGGGGAAAGAAGAACGAGTCATTGCTGCTGAGAAAGACCTCAACCTGCCAGGGAAAGCGGTGCTCCTCCGGCAGGATCCGCTTCAGCCCCGCCTCGCGCGCCGCCTGCAGCACTTTGCGGGTGGTCTGCGGCGATACGCCGCCGCGTTCGTTCAGCACCCGGTCAACGGTGGCCACGCCGACGCCAATCTGTCTGGCCAGCACCGCCAGTGAAATGTTTTTCATCGCCCCTCTCTTCATGATGGAAATCCATCAAAACGGCAGTGTCAGTGAGTTTAGCAAACCGATTATGGTGGCAACGTCCCCTCGCCATTCTGGAGAAAAAAATGATCTGCAAACGTTTTGCCCTGGTAGGCAGTGGTTTTATCGGTCAGGTTCATGCCGCCAGTCTTGCCCGTCATGAAGGAAGTGCGCTGACGATGGTGGCCGATGCCGCCCCGGAGCGCGCCCAGGCGCTGGCCGCCCGCTATGGCGCCCGGGCGGTGACAGTGAGCGAGGCGATCCATAGCGACGCCATCGACGCGGTGCTGATCGCCAGTTCAACCCCGTCGCATGCCGAACTGCTGGAAGCCGCCGCCCGGGCGGGCAAGGCGGTCTATTGCGAAAAACCGATCGACCTCTCCCTGGCGCGCGCCCGTGAGGTGGTGGAGCGGGTGCTCCCCCTGAACGTGCCGGTGACTGTCGGCTTTAACCGGCGCTTCGACAGCAGCCATCAGCAGCTCCGCCGCCAGCTGGAGCAAGGGCTGATCGGCCGGGTCGAGCTGGTGCAGATGGTCTGCCGCGCCTCCACCATGCCGCCGCTCGACTATCTGCGCAGCTCCGGCGGCCAGATGCGCGATCAGGCGATCCACTTCTTCGATCTCCTGCGCTTTCTCACTGGCGATGAAGTGCGTACCGTGGCGGCGATGGGCGCGGCGCTGGCCCTGCCGGACATTGCCGAATTTGGCGATGTCGACACCTCCATCCTGATGATGCAGATGCGCGGCGGCGCGCTGGCGCAGCTGGACAACACCCGCCGCACCGGCCACGGGTATGATGAACGGATCACGCTGCTGGGCGCCGAAGGCGCGCTGGAGTCCGGTAGCCAGTCGCCGGCGGGCCCTACCCTGTGGCGCGGCAATCAGCGCATTGAGCCGGGCCTGTGGCCGGACTGGTTCAGCCGGGTACAGGGATCTTATTACCAGCATCTTGACGCCTTTATTCGCGCCCTGAATGGTGAAACCGTGGCCGATCTGCCCGGCCTGCTGGACGGCCTGCAGGCGCAGGCCATTGCCGAAGCGGCGGTTCAGTCCCTGCAGCATGGCCAGTTTGTCGCCGTCGACGACTGTCGCTGAGTGGTTGCGTGGCAACCGCCATCAGGCGCTGTACCAGCCTTTATGCCGGGCGGCGGCGACGCCTTGCCCGGCCTACATAACACTGGCATTAATATGCTTTAATATCAAACTGTTGAAGTAAAATCGTAGGCCCGCGCAAGCGCAGAGCCGCCGGGCAACAGACATCCGGCATCGTACGCGTCCTGGTGCCGGGCAATGGCAGACACGCTCGCGCTATCTGCAAACCAAAGCCCGGCCGGCTCCTTAGCGTTCTTCGTTAAACACCGCGCCCACCTGGCGCCGCACTTCATCCATCACCTGCAGATTCTGCAGCACCCGACTGAGCGGCCGCAGCGGCGAGTCCTGCAACCCCTGCCCGATGCACCAGGCAAAATGCTCCGCCTGCCAGAACAGCTGGTCGTAGCGATTGCGCGGCTCTTCCCAGCGCAGCGCCTGCCCGCCCTGGCTGGCGGCGAGCGTGAAGCCGCCGGGGGCATAAAACTGACCGTCGATCGTCAGGGTCGCCTGGCGTCCGGCCACCACCGCCCCGCCCGGCGTGTTGCTGAACAACGTCGTGTTTAACAACCCCTGCATCCCGTTCTGCCAGCTAAACAGCATCGACGTCTGACCGTTAAGCCCCTCCGCCGTGGCGCTGCCGCGGGCGACAATCTCCTGCGGCATGCCGCCCACCATCAGCGCAAACGAGGTCAAATAGCTGCCGAGGTCCATCATCGGCCCGCCGGCAAGGTCGGCATTGAAGATGCGGTGGTCGGAGGTGAAATACTCGCCGTGATCGGCCAGCAGGGTATGCAGGTCGCCGAGCGCCCCATCCTCCAGCAGCTGGCGGATCACATCATATTTCGGCGCGTAATCGCACCACATCGCCTCCAGCGCCAGCTTCCCCTGGCGGGCGGCTTCGGCCTGCAGCTCACGCCCTTCGCCGAGGTTGAGCGCGAAGGGCTTCTCAATCAGCACGTGTTTACCCGCCTTCAGCGCCTGCATGCCGTCGGGAAAGTGATGGTTGTGCGGCGTCGCAATGTACACCGCATCAATATCCGGGCGCGCCAGCATCTCCTCCACCTGGCCGTAAGCCTGGGGGATCCCCCATTCCGCGGCCACCCGCTCGGCCTTCGCCTGGCTGCGGGAGGCCACCGCCACCACCTGCTGTCGGCTGTAGGTTTTCAATGCATGAACAAAGCGCTCGGCGATCCAGCCAGGACCGATAATGCCCCAGCGCAGGGAGGGAATGCTCTGCGCCGCCGGGTGGCGCGGGATCGGTAAGTGTGAGGGAAACATAGCGGCTCCTTAGTCTTTAACCACGTTCACCCAGCGGCGGCTGACCATCGAGGCTTCAATCGCCGACAGCACGCGCTGATTCTGCAAACCAAATTCGAAGTTGGGATAGCAGTCGTCCTCCCCGCAAATCCCCTGCACCAGGTCATGCACTTCGATCACCTTGACGTCAAAATAGCCCAGCCCACCGCCGCCAAAATCGAAGCCGAAGAAGCCGGCATAGGCCGGGATCTGGCTCCCGGCATACAGCGTCTTAAAGCCGCGGTCGTGTTTATCATCGTTGAAGCGATATACCTGCAGTTCGTTAAAGCGCTCCCCGTCCATATACAGCGTGCCTTCGGTGCCGGAAACCTCCCAGAACACGCCGAAGATCCGCCCGGCGGCGATGCGCGAGGCCTCAATCACTCCCGCCGCGCCGCTGTCGAAATTGACCAGGCACTGAACCTGATCGTCATTTTCTACTTCCCGCCACTCGGCATCGGCCGCGACCCGGCTGGCATACCCGGCATCGCGCTGCGGCACCGGACGCTGGCGCAGGCAGGTTTGCGCGCTGGCGGTCACTTCGCGGATCCCGCCCAGCAAAAACTGGGCGACCGACAGGGTATGGGCGCCAAGGTCGCCAAGCGCCCCGCTGCCGCCGAGGGTTTTCGAGCAGCGCCAGGACCAGGGCAGGTTAGGGTCGTTATAAAACCCCTGATCAAAGGTGCCGCGAAAGCGCACCGGTTCGCCAATATCGCCCCGGGCGATAATCTGCTTTGCCAGCAGTGCCGCCGGCGTTTTGATGTTGTTAAAGGCCACCATGGTCTTCACCCCCGCGCGCCGTGCCGCCTGCGCCATCTCCTGCGCCTGCTGCTCGTTGACCGCCAGCGGCTTCTCGCAATAGACATGTTTACCCGCCGCGATCGCCGCCATCGCCATTGTGTAGTGCAGATGGTTCGGCGAGGTGATATCCACCACATCAACCTGCGGATCGTTTACCAGCTCGCGCCAGTCGCCGTAGGCCTTTTCCGCCCCCAGTTTCGCCGCATGGCGTTCAGCCAGCGCCTGATCCTGATCCGCCAGCGCGTAGAGATGCGGGCGCTTCGGCAGATCGGGATAGAACATGGCCGCGCGACGGTACGCGTCAGCGTGTGCCTGACCCATAAAACCCGAGCCGATAAGACCGATATTTAACCGCGCGCTCATGATGCATGCTCCTCTGACGGTGAAGGGGAAGAAAAATGGTGCGCCAGCCAGGCAAAGGCGCGGCGGGCGGTGGCCAACGGCGGCGCCATCGCCGGGTCCTGCTCGGCTTCGATAATCAGCCAGCCGCGGTAGTCGCTGTCCCGGACGAAGTCGAGGATCGGCGCATAGTCGATGCAGCCGTCGCCCGGGATAGTAAACAGCCCGGCGCGCACCGCCTCGTTAAAGCTCAGGTTTTCACGATACAGACGCCCCAGCACCTGCGGACGGACGTCTTTCAGATGCAGATGGCGGATACGGTGGCCATATTTTTGCAGCACGCGCGGGATCTCGACCCCGGCGACAAAGGCGTGTCCGGTATCAAACGCCAGCCCGACGTTGTCATGGGTATGGGACAGAAACCGCTCCAGCTCGTCATCGTGCTCCACCAGCATCATCAGATGATGGTGATAGGCCAGCTGGAGGCCATAGTCGCGCAGCAGCAGGTCGGCAAAGGTATTTAGCTTGTGGCAATACGCCGCCAGGCTGACACGGCTTAACGGCGGCGAGAGTGAAATAGGCTCATCAAGCGGGGTTTCACCCGGCAGTTGCCCGCACTCGCCGTAAACCATCACCCTCGCGCCGAGCTGCCGGAGGAGTTGCGCGTGCTCCCGCACCGCCTCCAGCTCCGCTTCCACGCTGCGCTCGGCCAGCAAGCCGCTGTACCAGCCGGACGCCAGGCGCAGGTCAGCCGCCGCCAGCAGCGGGCCCAGCGTCTCTGCCTGGCGGGGAAATTTCCGTCCTAACTCAATGCCCTGATAGCCCGCCTCCCGCGCCTCGCGCAGGCAGGTATCCAGGGGGATATCGCCGCCTAAATCCTCCAGCACATCGTTGGTCCAGCACAGGGGGCTCACGCCCCACTGCAGATGCTCTGTCGCCATCTTGTTCTCCTTTTCACCCTGTGGTCTTGTCTGGCGTCACTATAAGCAGGCGACGACCGACGATGAAAACGGAGAAATGATGGAAATCCATCATTGCGCTGGCGATATATCCGCTATTTCAGGTAACCCTGAAAAATAAATGGAAATAATGCTTGCCGCCGGCTTATTTTGCGGCTAAAAATTACTGGCTTAATAACCCGCTTCAGAGGTTATCCCTTTCATTCGAAATATGATGATAGCAATATGAAAAAAACTCAACACCGCACCGGCGCGGGCTTTAGCCGCGCGCCCAGGCCGGGCCTGCTGTTATTTGCGTAAGTGACAAATAGTCACTTTTAAAACATCAATTACTTAACATTCTCTCTGCAATAATATGACATGCAGCGGGAAGGTACAGTGATAAATAAAATCAGGGTAATGATGTTTTACCAATAAATAACCCATCTCCTTCCTGCTAGTTATTTATCAGGAATGGCTGCGGTTATATTTATTCTGACGCACCGGGAGAATGCACCAATGTGTATCAACCTTTATGACCATGCACGCCGCTATCGCGATGAGAAACAATAAGATGAATAAGACCTGGCTTTTCACCACCCTCACCCTGGCGCTGGTCGCCGCCGCGCCGGCCCACGCCATTAGCGCGAAATACCGGGAACAGCTTGAACGTTCCGGCTGCACGCAGATGACCGACGGGACCACCTGCGATATTCATAAAACCAAAGCCGAGAATGCCGCCGCCGCGCAGCAGGCCAGCAGCGGCTTCGGCCCCTGGGTGGGCACCTGGTATGTTTATACGGAGTATGGCGATAAAATTGATGAGATTGTCGTCACCGCTAAAACGGTGAAAACCCATGGTCATCTGGTCGAGGCGGCGAAAGCCAGCCAGGGCAAACTGACTTTCCGGGTGAAAAGTTCAGCCTTTACCCTCAACGACGCCTTTAACGGCAGCTGGACAAACGGCAGCCAGCGCGGCTCCCTGCAAAAAGTGCAGTAATCTCTCCGCCCCTGCCGTCCGGCGGGGGCGGAAAGCCGGGTGCGCTAAGGCTTAAAATCCAGTAGCGGATGGTTAAAGATCTGGTAGACCCCTTCGCTGGCAAAGGGCGGGAAGGTCGTGCGCAGTACCGCATCGGTCACTACCGCGCAGAACGCCGGATCGCCCCCCTCCTGCTGCAGTCCGGTCAGTTTTGCACTGCGGTTAAGCGACAGCCGCACGGAGCATATTTTCCCCTGGTAGCGTGCGCTGTTGGGCAATTGAACCATAACCGCCTCTCTGAGCGTGAAGGCGTAGCGCATCAGTTGGTCCTGCGTGGCTTTGCCCGGCGGCAGTGTGTGCGTATCCGGGGCCGCGGCCCGCTGCTGCATCTGGCGGATCAGTTCCTCCTGCGTCGGATGCTTCTCCTTCGCCGCCTGGCAGCCGCTCAGCAGGCTAATAGCCGCCGCGGTCATGAGGGCAATACCAAATTTGCTCATAGCGTCTCCTTGCGAAATGGTCACTATTGTCGCGCGTCTGGCCACGGCAAAACATCCCGATAAATAGCGGTTAGCGGTTCATAAAGCAGGGCAAAAGACAGGATGGGGATAATGCAGGGAGGACCTCCCGGCGCAGGCCGGGAGGGAGTGCAACGGATTACTTCTGCGGACGCATGGCCGGGAAGAGGATCACGTCGCGGATGGTATGGCTGTTGGTAAACAGCATCACCATGCGGTCGATACCGATACCCAGACCCGCGGTCGGCGGTAAACCATACTCCAGGGCGGTGACGTAGTCTTCGTCATAGAACATCGCTTCGTCATCGCCCGCCGCTTTGGCGTTCACCTGATCCTGGAAGCGCTGCGCCTGATCTTCGGCATCGTTCAGCTCGCTGAAACCGTTACCGATTTCGCGGCCGCCAATGAAGAATTCAAAGCGGTCAGTGATTTCCGGGTTGACGTCGTTACGGCGCGCCAGCGGGGAAACTTCCGCCGGGTATTCGGTGATGAAGGTTGGCTGAATCAGATGCGCTTCCGCCACTTCGTCAAAGATTTCGGTGACGATACGTCCCAGACCCCAGCTTTTCTCTACCTGAATACCGAGAGATTCCGCCAGCGCTTTCGCCGCGTCGAAGTTATCCAGATCCGCCATGTTGGTTTCCGGACGGTGTTTCTTGATTGCTTCGCGCATGGTCAGTTTTTCAAACGGCTTACCGAAATCAAACACCTGGTCGCCATATGGCACTTCGGTTTTGCCCAGCACCGTCTGCGCCAGGGTGCGGAACAACGACTCGGTCAGTTCGATCAGGTCTTTGTAGTCCGCATACGCCATATACAGTTCCATCATGGTGAACTCTGGGTTATGGCGTACCGAGATCCCTTCATTACGGAAGTTGCGGTTGATTTCAAACACGCGTTCAAAACCGCCGACCACCAGACGTTTCAGATACAGTTCCGGCGCGATGCGCAGGTACATATCCAGATCCAGCGCGTTGTGATGGGTGATGAACGGACGGGCGGACGCCCCGCCAGGGATCACCTGCATCATCGGGGTTTCGACTTCCATAAAGCCACGAGCCACCATGAACTGGCGCATGGTCGCGAGGATCTGCGAACGGATACGGAACGTATGACGTGACTCTTCGTTGGCGATCAGATCCAGATAGCGCTGGCGATAGCGGACTTCCTGATCCTGCAGGCCGTGGAATTTATCCGGCAGCGGGCGCAGGGCTTTGGTCAGCAGACGCAGCTCGGTGCAGTGAATAGAGAGTTCGCCGGTTTGCGTTTTGAACAGCTTGCCGCGGGCGGCGATGATATCGCCGAGGTCCCATTTTTTAAACTGTTCGTTGTAGACGCCTTCCGGCAGGTCATCGCGCGCCACGTACAGCTGAATGCGGCCGCCGACGTCCTGAAGAGTGACGAAAGAGGCTTTGCCCATCACGCGGCGGGTCATCATCCGGCCAGCCACCGCAACTTCAACGTTCAGGGAAGCGAGTTCATCGTTATCCTTCGCATCGAATTCAGCATGCAATTGGTCAGAGGTATGATCGCGACGGAAGTCGTTGGGGAAGGCTACGCCCTGCTCACGCAGTGCAGCCAGTTTTTCGCGACGAGTTTTCAGTTCATTATTAAGGTCAATGGCCTCATCGGCACCTTGTGCTTGTTGTTCAGACATATGGATTCCTCATAACCTTGCTTTCAAACTAGCTTCGATAAATTGAACCAGGTCACCCTTCCGCGCGGCCTGTCTCTGGGAAGACACCAGAGCACAATCTTAACGATCCTGGATTCACTCCAAGCTGATCTCACTCAGCTATGGCTTCAGTAACGGTATTTTTTATCGTTGGCCTCCGCGCATGCCAGAATATCCTCCTCCTGTTCACTAAGCTGTGCAAGGAGCGACTTCGCGCTCCGCTGTTGATGTCATGCCCCCGGTCGCGCTGCGCTTATCGGGGCTACGAATAGCGGCCCGGATAAGGCGTTTACGCCACCAGCCGGGACGAGCGTCAGGCGCCGCCGCCGGTAACTTCACCGGCAGCCGCACGGCGTTTGCCCACACTACAGGCCGCGGCAAAGGCGATAACGACCATCACCGCCACGCAGCCGAGGGTCCATTCGCCCATCTGCGAGAAGAAATGTTGATAGGCAGCAATCGCCGTGTCGCTAATTTGCGATTCGGTGGTTTGCTGCGCCACCACGCCCGCCAGCCAGTTGGCCACCGCGCCAGTGGCCAGCATATAGATCCCGGTCAACACCCCGGTGACGCCGGGCATGTTCAGACGGGTGATTTGCGCCATCGCCACCGGGTCGATAAACAGTTCGGCAAAGCCCATCATCGCCAGCCCGGCGACCATCATGCCCATCGAGGCCTGGCCGTCAGCCGCGCCGTGGCGGGCATTGAGCGCCAGCAGCATAAAGCCGCCGCCCATCAGCAGCAGGCCGAAAGCGAATTTCAGCCAGACGCGCAGCACCGAACGCACGCTGCCTTCCGGGCGCATCAGCCACGCCAGCACCACGCCGGCCGCCATCACCGCCACCGCGTTGACCGACTGGAACAGCGCGGTTGGCACGTCCCAGTTCAGCAGGCGACGATTGACGAAGTGGTCGATAAACAGGCTAATCGAGCTCCCGCCCTGCTGCGCCAGCACCCAGAACAGCGTTCCTGCGAGCATCAGCAGGACGATCTGCCACAGCGCGCGACGATGCTCCGGGGCTTTGATCATGATCCGCGCCACCATCTGGGCGGCGAACAGGCAGACGATCGCCAGCAGATAGCCGGACCAGTTGTTTTGCAGCAGCAGCGTGAAGAACACCGGCGCCAGGCACAGCATCACCAGCAGCCAGCCCCAGGTCGGCAGCACAAATTTCACTGCCCGCAGCGCCGGTTTATCGACGCCGCGGGTATGCCGGAAATGGCGGCTGCCGCTTAAGAAAATCATCAGGCCGATAAACATGCCGATCCCCGCCAGCGCAAAGCCGATATGCCAGCCGTACCACTGCGCCGCCAGTCCGCAGGCGATGGGCGCGGCGATCGACCCGACGTTGCCGGCGGCGTACAGCAGCGAGAAACCGCCGTCGCGACGCGGGTCGTCGTGAGCGTACAGTTCGCCGAGCAGGCAGCTGATATTGGATTTGAACAGGCCGTAGCCGCAGATGATGATCGCCAGCGCGACGTACAGACTCCATGCGGAGGTCGACTCGACGCCCAGCACCACGTGGCCGAGGGTCATTAACAGCGCCCCGGCAATCACCGCCGTGCGGTTGCCGAGCAGGCGGTCGGCAAGCCAGCCGCCGAGAATAGGGGTAACGTAAACTAAAGATGCGTAGGCGCTGAACAGACTGATGGCATGGCTGTCGTCAAAGCCAAGCTGGTGGGTGAGATAAAGGATGAGTAAGGCACGCATGCCGTAAAAGCTGAAGTACTCCCAGATCTGGATCGCAACGATGTAGTAAATCGCGCGCGGCTGTGAGGGTGTTTTCATAGGTTCTCCTTGCAGCGTGAAAAAAGGGAAGTGGCAAGCCACTTCCCTGGTGTGCGTCTATTACTTGTTGTTTTCTTCTTTCAGCACTTTAACGGTGTAACGACCATCCGCCTGACGATAGGCGCCGTGGATATCGGTTTCGAAGCCCGGGTAGTGGGCGCCGATTTCGCACAGCATCTGCAGGAACTCCAGCACCGGGCGGCTTTCTTCGGTGATCATTTCACCCGGCATCACCAGCGGCACTCCCGGAGGATACGGCAGGATCATGTTGGCGTTGACGCGGCCGACCATCTCTTCGAGATAAACCTCTTCAGTCTGACCGTGCAGCTCTTTCTGGAACGCGGCATACGGGGTCATCACCATCGATGGCAGCACTTCAAACGCGCGGAACATCAGGTCCGGCAGGTTGTGATGCTCAATCAGTTTGTGAATGTTCTGCGCCAGGTCCTGAATACGCATGTTTTCATAGAATTCAGGATCTTCACGGTACAGCGACGGCAGCATGTTTTTCACCCGCAGGTTCAGGTCGAACGCGCGTTTGAAGTCGGTCAGCGCACGCAGCAGGCTCAGCGCTTTGGTTTTGTCGATACCGATGCTGAACAGGAACAGCAGGTTGTACGGACCGGTTTTCTCAACCACGATGCCGTGTTCGTCGAGATATTTCGCCACGATGCTCGCCGGAATACCGAAGTCATCCATGGTGCCGTCTTTCTTCATCCCCGGCGTCAGCAGCGTGACTTTGATCGGGTCGAGGTACATGTGCTCGTTATCGATGTTTTTGAAACCGTGCCATGCGCTGTCGGAACGCAGCGGCCAGCATTCAGGACCATCGATATGCTCCGGCTGCCAGACGTCGAAGAACCAGCCGTCAGACTCACCTTTCAGACGTTTGATCTCTTTACGGAACTTGATGGAACGTTCAATAGAGCCGTCGATCAGACGCTTACCGGCGTTACCCTTCATCATCGCCGCCGCGGTTTCGGTGGACGCCACGATCCCGTAGTGCGGGGAAGTGGTGGTGTGCATCATGTAGGCTTCGTTGAAGGTCTCTTCGTTTACGTCGCCTTTCACGTGGATCATCGACGCCTGGGAGAATGCCGCCAGCAGTTTGTGCGTGGACTGGGTTTCGTAGATCACTTTCCCTTCGACGCGGCCGCCGCTCATCCCGCATTTGCCTTCATAGATCGGCGAGAAGTTGGTGTAAGGGACCCATGCGGAGTCAAAGTGGATGGATTTCACATCCAGGGTTTTCTTGATGAAGTCGGTGTTATACAGCAGACCATCATAGGTTGAGTTGGTGATCACCGCGTGTACCGGCCAGGTCGCATTCGGCGTCTCTTTCACACGCTTGGCGATAGTCGCGTGCTGAAATTCGCTCTGCGGAATACCGCCGAGGATACCGTAGGCGTTACGGGTCGGACGGAAGTAGATCGGCGTAATGTCGCTCATCATCATCAGGTGAGTCAGCGATTTGTGGCAGTTACGGTCAATCAGCACGGTGCTGCCGGCCGGCGCGGAGTACATGCCGACGATTTTGTTAGCAGTAGAGGTACCGTTGGTCACCATGTAGCTGCGTTCTGCGTTAAAGACGCGAGCGATATACTCTTCCGCTTCTTTGTGCGGGCCGCTGTGGTCCAGCAGGGAACCCAGTTCAGAAACCGAAATGGAGATATCGGATTTCATGGTATTCGGGCCAAAGAAATCATAGAAGATGCTGCCTACCGGGCTTTTCTGGAACGCGGTACCGCCCATGTGGCCAGGGGTACAGAAGGTGTATTTGCCTTCACGTACATATTTGAACAGCGCTTTGGTCAGCGGCGGCAGAATGGTGTCGATGTATTCGTCAGTGTTCTGTTTGATTTTGTTCGCGATATCTTCCGCAGCGCCCAGCGCATATTCGAAGAAGCGAACCTGCATGCGCAGATCGTTCAGGCTAACGTCCAGAGTCGAGTAGGTGTTAGCGAACGCGTACAGCGGCATGTACTCGTTCATTTTGCTGATTTCTTCGCACAGTTCGAGATTGTATTTATCCCAGTCGAAGATCACGCCGCACAGACGAGAGTTGTTTTCGATAAGTTTTAATAAGTCGTCACGGTCGTTCGGGTAGACAATACGGAAGTCCAGGCGTTCGAGAGCACGATGCAGTTCACGGATGGGTTCTTCTTTGAAGTAAACACCCATGTGATTCATGATTGCAATAACGTTCATAGTCAAATCTCCAGATGTAGAAAGCCCCTCCCGTCGCGTGATGACAGGTGATGGAAGGAGCCTCAGGAAAAAGGGTTACTGATTAGTGCGCGTTAGCGGGGCTGTTGTTATCCGTTGCGTTGTTCTGGCGCTGGTGCATTTTGCGACCGTAGAACATCAGGATAATCAGGCTAACGATAAAGGTGCCGGCCAGTTCGAAGGAGCTTGCGCCCATCAGCGCGATGAAGCAGAACACGCAACCCAGTACCGAACAAATCAGGCTAACGAAGTTACGAATGTTGATGCCTTCGAAACGAATCAGGTCAACACAGGAGTAGAAGTAAGGCAGCATGGTCAGCAGTACCGCGATACCGGTCAGTTCGCCGAACAGGTCAGAAGCTTTACCACCGGCGGAGTTCATCAGGGTAATCAGCACCATCAGCGCGGTCATTTTCACCGCCGCCAGCAGCAGGCCTTTTTTCGGGATACCGTTGCTATCGACTTCGCCATACACTTTCGGGAAGTTACCGTCGTTGGCGGCACGTACACCGGCCTGGCCAACCAGCATCATCCACGAGCCCAGAGAAGTCAGGCAAGCGAAGGCAGTGAAAGCGGAAACCATCGGAGCAGCCCAGCCGCCGAGAATGGTAGAGGCGCTAATCGCGAACGGCGCACCGGACGCGGCCATCTGAGAAGCAGGATACATACCGGCGATAACCTGAGTCGCGGCGATATAGACGATACCGGCCATCGCAGTACCCAGCATGGTTGCCAGCGGTACGGTACGTTTCGGGTTTTTCACCATCCCGGTACTCACGGCGGCGGATTCGACGCCAACAAAGGCCCACAGGCAGAGCAGGATACTTTTAATGACCGCGTGGCTATCGGTGGTGCTGGAGGTGTTCCAGTTCGCCTGATAGGTGGCGACATCAAACCAGTGCCAGCCGACAACCGCGGTCATGACCACTGGAATAAGCACCAGTACCAGACCAATAGTGGTCAGACGGCTGACCCAGGTCCCGCCGAGCATATTAACGAAAGTAAAGATCCACACGATGGCAATACAGGCAATACCTGCTGGCACCGGGTTATTTAAAATTGGGAAGAACGTTGAGAGATAAGAAACTGCGGTAATCCCGATGGCCAGGTTACCAATCCAGTTTGCATGATAATAAAGCACACCGGTCTGGAAACCGAATGCGGGAGATATTTCCCCGGCGTAGGCAATTGGACCACCCTGTTGCGGGTTCTTAGTGGCCAGTCGGGCATAAACATAAGCCAGAGACATCGCACCAATAATTGAAATTACCCAGCCCCAAATGGCAATACCACCGATGCTGGCCAGGTTCGCAGGTAATAATGCAATACCGCTCCCCATCATATTACCGGCGACGACACCGGTACAGGCAAATAGCCCGATCTTCTTGGCAGAACTCATGGTTGTTTTTCTCCTAAGTTTATTTGGGAGGTACAGATCATGATACAGAACCATTAATTGACCCGACCAACTGCCAACAAGATTACTGATTTGTACGAGATAAGTCCTAAAGATAAAGTGAAATAACAACAAACATCAGACAAATGATATTTTGACCTTTTTCGCTTAACATATAAACATGACAACAGGGTGTCAGAAAAAGATAAACATCGTTTAGTTACATGGGGTTAGAGTGGGATGTGAGTGTTACTGAAGTGTTATTCAAAGCCTCCTGAATGCTAAATACAAATAACAACCAGAGGCTTCATGAGAAACATAAATTTAACCTCATCATGCCCAAAACCTTGCGCATGATGAGGGTTTACTTATTCTGAAGAGAGGAAATTGTCGAGATACGGTACCACCCGATTAACTGATGTCTGGAAAACACCGTTTTCAATCCAGTACAGGGTATCCCCGCCGGGCCGTAAATTAAACGCGGTGATGTAAGAATCGGCAGCCAGTCGGTTCTCTCCTTTCATCTCATAGACTTTGCCTAACAGCACATAATTCAGCCACGACATCTCTAAATCAATCGCACTGTTAATCGCGGTATTCGCTTCGTCGACTTTACCCTTACCCAACGAATCTACCGCTTTTATTTGATAATAAATCGCCATGTCTTTAATACCCGGCATCTCCCCTACCCGCTCAACCTCACTGTAGAGGGCAGCTAGCTGTTTATCGTCCAGCGGCTGCTGCGAATGGCGTAATACATCCACCAGCGTTTTTTCGGCATAGGCGTAAATAAAATCCGGCGCCCGCTTAATCACATCATCCAGCAGGCTACTGGCTTTACTTAATGAATCAACATCGCCCTTCATTAACAGCTGATGCGACTGGTAGAAATAGGTTAACGCCACGCTCTGCGAGGGCTGATATTGCCTGAGCATCGCCTGCATCCGCGCCGGCCACGGTTGCGTCAGGGCATCCGACAGGCTGTTCATCAGATCGTTCTGAATGGTCAGCTGGTTGTCGTTGGTCACAAAGTAGCGTTTATCCAGCATCGTCGAGCTGTCGGCGTTATCCACCAGCTGGACCGACATAAAGCACTGCTGCGCCCGATAGTGGCGCTGATTGACGAACTCAATGGTCAGCGTTTTCCCGGAGCTGCTCGGCTCATTGATGTTGTAGTCCGTTTTGTCATGCACCATAAAGGTCGAGAAGGTGTTCAGCGAGGTGGTGATCAGGCTGGCCAGGCCGACCGCGTAAGAGTGCTGCGACGACCAGTTGGCGCAGGAGTTACCATTGACCAGGTGGATATCGATATCGCGCGGATTGAGCAGCAGGCGCGCCTTGTTGACCGGCGGCCGCGACTCCATGCTCGACAGCGCCACCAGCGCCACACAGGTGCCCAGCGCCAACAGGAACAGCCCCCACACCAGGGCGGTGGTGAGGCGTTTGCGGGCCGATGGCGCGCTGGCGACAGCGGGAGCCGCCGCCGGCGCTGTCACCGGCGCGGTAAGATCGGCGGAGGAGTCGGGGGCTTCTGGCGGCCCACCGGCAGCCGGTGGCACGGGAATAGCGGTCGACGACGAAGGCGTCAGCGCCTCCACCTGCGGGGCGAGTTCCTCCCCCTCCTCGGTGCACCAGATCACCGGCACCGTGAGCTTATACCCCCGTTTGGGTACCGTCGCGATGTACTCAAGGCTAACGTCGTCGCCGTCTTTGAGCGACTTGCGCAGTTCGGAAATACTCTGCGTGACGACGTGGCTGGTCACAACGTTCCGGGTCCAGACGTTTTCGATAAGCTCGTCCCGGCTAAGCACTTCCCCCGGATGGCGGGCAAAAAAGACCAGAAGATCGATTAAACGCGGTTCAAGGGTAAGCTGGCGCCCCTTCCTGCTGATTTGGTTTACAGAGGGGGTTACCAGCCATTCACCGACGCGAACAACAGGTTGTAGCATACAAGAAAGCCCCAGACAAAAAGGGAAAGGCGCGATGATAACACATTTGTCCTACCTATTTTTGCCAGGGGTCACTCCCTCAGGCATTAGGTCAGAATTGGCTTTTTATCAACAATAAAAAGCAATAATTCATTAACATCGTGATCATGAAATTTATATATAGCGATAAAAACGCATTTCCGCTGCCGCAATTGCCTAAGGCAATTCCGATGGCAGAAAAAAAATGAGCCCGGAGGCTTAACGCGCTCCAGGCTCAATGCGTCGCGCGCCGCTACGGCACGCTTTTAAAAAGGTTATTTATACACTTCCGCTGTGGCTTCGAAGTTTGGACCATGCTCGCGCGCGGCGGTAATCACGTAATATTTTCCGCCTTTCTCATCGGCCAGCTTAGAGAGCTGATCGTGCAGATCGGAAGGTGAAGAGAACTCGCCACCGGACGGCCCTACCGAGATCGGTCCGACCTTGGTCAGTTTGAAGTGTTTCACTTCTTCTTTGGTGATCAACTGTGCGGCGGACGCGCCAAATGCAACGGCGGAAAGGGCTAACGCGACTATCACTTTTTTCATCCTGCAATCTCCTTGGAATTAGCCTTCAGTCAGGCTCTTTCAGTATAGACGGCGATTTACTGAGCGTGCTACCGATGCGCTTATTTTTCGGCCGAAGCGTTCAGTAACGCGGCGGTACCCCTTCCGGGCGAGTCTTAAAACGCCGGTGCAGCCACATATATTGCTCGGGCGCCATCAGGATGCACTGTTCGATAATCTGATTCATCCAGGCCGCCGTGACCTCGGCGCTCGCCAGCGGCGGCGTGCGCTCTGGCGTCAGAGAGATCAATTCATACCCCATGCCGTTGGGCTTGCGCCGCGGAACAAACGGCACAATCGTCGCCCCGGACATTTTCGCCAGCATCCAGGTGCCGGTGGTGGTCGCCGCCTGCTCGACGGCAAACAGCGGGGCAAAAACGCTGCTGGCCGGGCCGTAATCGTGATCTGGCGCGTACCAGAGGATCTCCCCCTCTTTCAGCGCCCTGACCATCCCTTTCAGATTTTTTCGATCCAGCATGGTCTTGTTCGAACGCAAGCGTCCCCAGGTCTGCAGCCAGTCAATCAGCGGGTTATCATTGGGCCGGTAGACGCCAATGCCCGGGGTAAACATGCCATACATTCGCGCCCCCATTTCGAGGGTCAGAAAATGAATACCGATCAGTAAGATGCCCTGCTTTTGTTCCAGAAGCTCCACCACCTCGTTAACGCCGCTGGTCTCGGTCCAGCGCGCCACCCGGTGCGTCGGCCAGAACCAGGCCATGCCGGTCTCCATCAGCCCCATGCCCAGCGATTCAAAGTTTTTCACCAGCAGCGCCTCGCGGTCGGCGGCGCTCATCTCGGGAAAGCAGAGTTCGAGATTACGTCTGGCAATCCGCGCGCGGCTTTTCATCACCCGCATTGCCAGCCGCCCAAGCGCCGTTCCCAGACGGTAGATCACCGGATACGGTAATTGCACCAGCAGCCACAAAAAGCCAATTCCCAGCCACAACAGCCAGTAACGCGGGTGCAAAAGCGCGCGGGAAAATTTGGGTAAATTTGACATAGTAATCCTGTTAATTCACTCAATAATAGCTGAGCAAAAACCGCGAAATAAAGTAGCGGATCCTGCATGTTATATTTTTCCAATTCGTGCGGTAATACTCAGACACAAAGGGCGTTATTATACGTCGCTCCTTGAGTAATTTCAGCCCTTGCGATGACGGCTACTCTATTATTAGGCAGATCGCGTAAAATTTCCTGTTTAATGCATAAATAAATAAACCTAACCTCTACGGCGCGGCCGATTGTCGATAAAATCGCCAGTACATTTGCCTCAGCCTCTCGACCAGTGCCTCGTTTACTCACGCTCTATTATGGCGATAGCAAACGCAAACAGGCCGTTCAGCCCGGTCTGATATGGCCAGCATGCGGTTATTTGTGACTGGGGCAAAGGTTAAGCATCGACATTGCGGATCCTTTTCCCAGATATGCTACGTTTACAGCGCTCATTCGACGCAAGTGCCTTTGCCGACGTCGCCGCTTTCAGAAGCCATAGTGAGAAGGAACTATGACAATGAATTATCAATTAGTGAAGCAAGTCAGAGAAAATAGCCCATTAAGAAAAAGCTTCATTGACCTTGCCGTTAAGACTTTTGATCTGTCTTTTGAAGAGTGGTATCAGCAAGGTTACTGGACCGACGCCTATATCCCCTACGCCTTTGTCGAACGCAATAAAGTTATCGCTAACGCTTCGGCCAATATCATCGACCTGCGCTGGCAGGGCGAGCCCCGGCGTTATATTCAGATTGGCACCGTGATGACCGAACCGGACCACCGTAATAAGGGATTAGCCGGCCAGCTTATCCATCACATCCTGCAGGACTGGCAGCAGGAGGCGGACGCCTTCTTTTTATTCGCCAATCCCACCACGGTGGATTTTTACCCCAAATTTGGCTTCACCCGCAGCGAAGAGCATCAATATATTATGCCGGTTTCCCCGCGAGCCGGTGATTTTCGTAAACTGGATATGGACAGCGCTGACGATGTCGCCCTGCTCCGCCATTACTATGAAAAATCCAACCCGTTCTCACCGCTGCGGGTGGAGCATAACTTTGGCCTGCTGATGTTTTACTGCTCAGCCTTTATGAAGCATTTTGTTTATTACTCGGCAAAAAATGAGGCAGTGGTCATCGCCATGCAAAACGGTCCGGTGCTGATCTGCTTTGACCTCTTCTGCGAGGAGGGTAAGAGCCTGTCGACGCTGGTCAACGAACTGGCCGATGACCATGTTTACCAGGCCATCCTCGGTTTTACCCCTAATGAAGACCGGCTCGGCGAGTATGAGAAAATAGAGGGAGAAGATATCCTCTTCGTCTATGACCAGAAGGAAAACCTGTTTAAAGACAGGAAGTTGATGTTTCCTTTACTGGCGCATGCCTGACGACGCCACGCCGTCAGGCCGATCAGTTATAAGTCGCCACGAAGGTCGCGCTGGCGTTCGCCTCGCCCGCAGTCACTGCGGGCTGCGTCTGGATATAGCGGGCCTGATAGGATAAACGATAGTTCGTCTGACTGCCTTTATTCCCGGACCAGACCTGGCTCACCTGGTTTAGCGGCACCAGCGCGCCGCCGGCACTGAGGATTTGCACGCCAAGTCCGGATGCGCCTTCAGGTTGGTCATCGATTTTAATCACCTCGTTGGCGGCGACAGCGCTGTCCACCGTCGCGTTAAACTGCATAAACACGCTGCCGACATTTTCACAGTTCGTCAGGTTGATGTTAAAAGGAACCGGGGCGGTGGTGCTGTTGAGCCCGGTAAACGCGGTTTTGTTATGCCGCCCGAGGAAGACGTTAATGTTTTTACTGTCGTCAGTAATCTTGCAGGTGGGTGATTTGACCTGAATACAGAGCCCACTGACGCTAAAGCGCATCGCCTGTACTCCGCCAAGATAAATATCGCCAAGGTAATCGTTAAGGCAATACTCGCCCGGCGGCGGTAGACCGCCGTTATCGGCAATCCGCCAGAAATAGATGGTCGGTTTTTTATTTTCCGCCTGAAATGCGCGCTGGCCGGAAAATACCGGCGCTGAGGGCCAGGCCGTGAACAGGGGATCGAAATTAATGCCATCCTGTTCCCCCATCTGGAAGCTGTAACCAATGCCCGGCAGGCGGTCGATGCTGTAGATATCCCCGGGCTTGCCGTCTCCCGCCGGGCCGACCCGTGAGCCGCCGATGCTCTGAAACCCGCCGGGCTCGCTGCCGCTGCAGGCGATCTCCCAGCGTTCGTTATTAGTGATAATCATCCCTCCGTAGCTGTATAGCAGGGAGCCGATGGGGCGATTGCTGACGTCAAGGTTGATACTGGCCTGGCTGACGTTCACTGAATACTCGATAGTTTTGCCACTGACCATCTGGCACGCTGCCGACAGCGAGGCGCAGTATCCGCCGGCCAGCAGAAGCGGTACCCCTGATGCGATGATTTTTTTCATATTACTTCTCCTTTATTCCCGGCCGGCAGACCTGATGCGGCGTACCGCGGCTAACCTGTTGCGCCGCGTCGCCGCGGATGGCATAGGCCAACCGGCAGCGTTGCCCGCTGCGTTCGCCCCATACTACCGAGACGCTGCCGTCGGCCTGCGGCACCCGGGCATACAGCAGCCCGCCCTGACCGACGGCGCCAACCGCCCGACCGCTGTCGTCAAACACCTCCGCGCCCAGCGGGGGCGCCGCGCCATCCGGCAGCGTGACATGGGCAAACCAGGGATAGCCGGTACGCGTGACAAATTTGACCTTCACCGCCGCGCCCGAATCGGGCACCACCGTCGTGCTGCTGGAGACAATCTCCACATGGTCGTTCAGACCCTGCGGATCGAGATCCAGCCAGTTATCGGTAAAGGGATCGAGGTAAGGGATGATCGTAAAACCCTGGCGGTTTATTGGCTGTCCGAGGCGGTTTGCCACCCGAGCGCCCGCCGCGCCGGGCGCTTCCACAATGGCGAAGGTTTCCCCCAGTTCGGGGGTGGCGGTCATTCCGCCCTGATGCGCCACCAGGGCGCCCGATGCCCCCAGCGAGTACTGCTGCTGGTGGCGACCGGCGCTGGCGCTGGCATTCAGGTACGCATAATCCGTACGCAGGCTACCGTTGCCCCCAACGCTGGCCTCGTGCGGGTTCTCCCGCGGCATGTCGTAGCTGGCGGTCAGGCCATAGCTAAAGGCATTTTTCTCGCCAGCGCTGCCGGTATAGCTGGACTGCAGCTGGCTGCCATAGTTCTTATCATGGTTAAAGCGGGTAGTCAGGCTGCCCGCCAGCCCGAACGGCAGCGAAAAGGAGACGCCCACCACCTGATTATTGCGGTGATGAATATCCTGACTCTGCTGGGCGTACAGGTAGTAATTGAGCTGACCATAGCGGTTGGCGTACCCCAGCTGATAGGAGCGCCAGCGGTGGTGGCGGACATCCTCACTCCAGATTCCGTTAAACGACAGGCTGCCGCTGCCGGCCTGCTGAGACAACGTCGCGCTGTAGCGGGTCATATCCCGCCAGTCGTTGGGGTGACGGTCGTGCTCCCGGACGGCGTCGCGAATGGAACGATAGTTGCCGTCGTTGCTGTGGCTCATCGAGACCAGCATCCGCGTATCGGACGCGAAGGATTTTGATGCGGATACCCGCCAGCGATACCCCTCCTGCCAGCCGCGTTCCCTGCCCTTCGCCGCAGAACGGGAAAGATCGACCGCCAGCGCCCCCCAGTAGGTATTGAAGGCGCTGCCGACCAGCGTCGAGTAATAATCCGTCGTCGCGTTGGCGCCGGAATAGCCGCTGACATAGTCATTGAAGCCGTACTGCACCGTGGCTTCGCCAAATCCCGGCCGCCCGGCGATCCCGTCCTCATCCAGATAGCCCAGCGACAGGTCATAGTAGACCGCGCCTGCCCGCACCAGGCCAGGCAGCGCGGCGTACGGCACGGTAAAGGTCTCCTGACTGCCGTCCGCCTCATGGATCGTTACCTGTAAATCGCCGCCGGCGTTGGTGGGATAGAGATCGTCAAAGGTGAATTTGCCCGGCGGAACCGTGGCCTCGTACAACAGGGCGCCGTTCTGGGTGACCGTCACGCGGGCATTGGTGCGCGCCACGCCGCTAACCGACGGCGCAAAGCCGCGGCGGGAGCCCGGCAGCATGCGCACATCGGTAGCCAGCCTGCCGCCGATAAAACTGACGCTGTCAAAGAAGGTTCCGTCGGTCCATCCCTGACCCAGCCGTAACGTGGACGCCCAGTTCACTACACTTCTCTCAGCCCAGGTGGCAATGCTATCCCAGTGTGTATTCCCCTCCTGCGCCTGGTAGCTGGACTGGTGATGTAAACGCCAGCCAAAGGCGCGCAGGCTGGCATCCAGCCCGAGATAATGATGGCTGCTGCTATCCCCGTCGACGATGCTCTGATAGCTGTTGGCCTGATAGCGCAGCACTGCGGCGGGCACGCCGCTATCCACCTTCTTCAGGTTCACCGCCCCCCGATAATGGGGTTGCAGCAGCGCCTGGGGCATATTCACCCGCAGGACGTTTTCCCCGCTGTCATACTCCCAGCCGATCGCCTTATTGATCTGCGAAAAGCGCAGGCAGGTGGCCGCCGCCGGCCACTGGGCATCCTTCAGCTGCAGGGCGTCGAACAGCGAGGGCGAGATGCAGGGCTCAAGCTGGCCATCGCGTTCCTGGATAACAAACGTTTCTTCCGCCAGGTCCCGGCCATTCACCGAGAGCGTGCTGCGATACTGTCCGGCGTGCAGCGGATTACCGTATTGATATTTCTGGAGATCAACCTGCGCGGCGCCGTGCAAATGGGCGCGGTTAAAACTAAACGCCTCTGCCGCCCATGCCTCCTGCCAGGGAAGGAGCAGCATCAACCCAAACTTGATCTCCCTGAGTTTCATAATAATGTCCTTACTGAGGATAATTATGATTCACTACCGCGCCGTAATCATTGATGGTGGTGAAGCTGAATTTCTCCGGCAGCGTACGCAGCGCGACCCCTTTAAGCGCGATCTCCAGCGAGGAAAAAGGGGCGACCATGCCAGCGGACTGTTTTTGTCCGTTAAGGGTGATGCTGTCGATGGTGATATAGCGCGATAAGGCATTGCTCACCCGCAGCCTATTGCCCGTGGGAGCCAGCGCCCAGCGCAGGGCATTCTCCGGCGCCATTTTTTCCGCCGCCACGCCTGCCGGACGGTAAAACAGCTTGATACGCGACCGTATCGCGAGCTGGAGGTAATTGATTGCCGTGCCGTTTTTCGGCTCAGGTGGGATGTCCAGCAGATTAAACCAGAACAGCGACTCCCGATCCTGCGGCAGACGGCTGCCGTTGAACACCAGGCGCCAACTCTGGCCCTTTCCCGGCTCGATACGCACAATCGGCGGCAGCACAATAAACGGCGCCGAATCTTTTTCCGGTTGATTTTGCACGCGGCCATCGTCGACCCAGACCTGCGTCAGAGAGGGGGTCTCCCCCATATTGGTGGCCCGGACGGCGATCTCTTTTTTGTCGCCGGGAAAAATAATCCGTGTGCCGTCAATAACCATGCTGGCGTCCGCCGAGGGTAAAATGCAGGACAGCAGCCATGCCAGAACCATACGCCGCATATTCACCTCCTCCTTGCCGGGTGGATAAACGGCCCCTGAGCGGGGCCGTGGACAGGGTTTACGGATAGACCACCGTAAAGTTGACGTAGGTAGCGACTTTTCCAGCCGTAGCGGCGTCGGTCGCATAGTAGCGGGCATAGAAAGGCAGCGAGGCGGAACCATCCTGCTCAGCCACCGCCACCGGGATCACGTCCGGGCGAGCAATGGTGCCGTCTGCAGCGACCGCCGGGCTCTCCGCGAGGTTAATCGGCGTAAACCGGGTGTTCAGCAGTTCCACATCGACGTTTTCTGCTTCCGTGCCGTCAGACAGGGTATTTTTTAGTCGGCCCTCCGTGGAAACGTATTGATCTTTCTCGAAGTACACCGAGACATCAGCCCCTGGGGTGCAGCTCGTCAGATCGATGGTGAAGGGAACCACGCCCGCCGTCTCACCCGCGCTGCTGAGCGCTGAACGCTGGACCGTCGGCAGGGTCACCGTCTTATCTTTATTCACTACCGTACAAGTATTTTCGATGACTTCACCATTAAAGGTGACTTTGCCATCAGCAGCCTGTGCCGCTACCGGAGAAAGCATCATCATCACCACGAAAGATGCCATTCCTCTGCTGTATTTTTTCATATTCACTCCTCATCACCACGCTTATGGAGAATCGTTCAGGAAATACCCCTGGCGTACTTTATACGTACAATTTATTAATGCTCATTCCATTGGATTAACCAGTTATCTTTTAACCCCTTCCCTGCACTGACATCCTACTCACTTCATTGTTTATTATTCAAATTCGCCACCAGGACCATTTCTACTTTTTATAGAAAAGTCTTAACACCACTCTGAAAAAGAAATAAAACAAATGCACAATAAAAGCATAACCTATTGTAAATAAATGATAATTTTTATTATATGTTTTCCATAAAATATTCGCAAAATGCGATCTAAATATCTCACCCTCATTATTAACCACCTCCTCCCACGTTCTCCCCCCTCGATTGAAAGCACAGGGAGTATGTTATTTCAGACGGGTATTCTCTACAGTAAATTGTCGAATCAGGCAGGACAGCATGCACAGCGTATTTATGCCAGGAGGTCATTATGTTGATCTGCATTGCGGATTCAGAATATTTTAATATTGCGCTGAAGGCGTATATTAATGAACCAAACAGCAAGCCTCTGGATATTAAAGAAATGCTCTGTTACCCGTTTAGCGGACAGAGTGAGATGTTCTATACTTTTTTTGCGACCGATGCCGGAGCCCGGTTAAGCACCATCCTTATTGATTACAGCAGCGTCAGCATCGAAGTACTGCAGGTCGCGCTCAGTTTAAAATCGTTTAATCCCCTGATCCGGATCTTTATTTTTGCCAAATCAGGCTACCCGTTGAGCGAGCTCGAAAGCAGCCTCGCCATTGTGCTCGGCGCAGAGTTCATCACCAGTTTTGCCGGGCTCAGTACGGCGCTTGCCCGCGCTCCGCGCTGGACGTCGCCCCCCGCCGACAAGCTCTATATCGCCATACCTGACAGCTATAACCTGACCCGTAAGGAAACTTTTTTAATCAGCCTGTTGATGGGGGGAATGCCGTTGTGTCACGTGGCCAGCACCATGCAGCTCACGATCAAACGGGTCTACTACTACCGTTCACGCGTCCTTAGCAAGCTGGCGGTGAAAAATAACGTGGAACTGATGAACAAAGTTCAGGGGATGGTGTTGCGCCACTACCGACAGGAGACAGGCCATGAAATCGTATCTCTACGCTAAAAATCGCCTTATGTTGATTATCCTGAGCTGGCTAAGCGCAGACGAGGCGTTGCCATCTCGTCACGATTTCCAGCAGACTGACGCCATCCTCAGCACCCTGCATATACCGTATGTGCTGAAGTCTGACCTTGATCAACTGAGAGCTACGCTACAGCCATTACTCGCCACACCCGGGCCGCAAGCCTGTGAGGTAGGCGCTTTTCTCAGCGCCCTGTTGGCGCTGTATACCCGGTTAACCGAATATACCGCCGTCGAGCACTATCTGCTCTCCCGGCATCTCTAAGTAGCACCCCGCCTGGGCAGGAAGACGCCGCGCGCCTCCTGCCCGTACGCATTACCTTGGGCCAGCAGACTGCTCGCCGCGTCGGGAGACGTAATCCCGATAGCCCTCGCCAACGTAAATCTGCCGTGGCCGGTAGATGGTCAGCGGCGCCTGGTGCATCTCGTTCCAGTGCGCCACCCAACCGACCGTCCGACCGACCGCGGTGACCACCGCAAACATCGACGAAGGCAGATTCATCGCCTTGAGGATCACCGCGGTATAGAAATCCACGCTCGGCGACAGGCCATTGTCCACAAAATAGGGGTCGGTCAGCGCCACGTCCTCAAGGGCCATCGCCACCTGCAGCAAACGGTCGGACATGCCTACCTCCGCCAGTACCCGATGGCTGGTTTCACGCAGGATCCCGGCGCGCGGATCGCGGTGACGGTAGCGCGAGTTGCCAAAACCCAGCCGGCGAAATGCCTGCGGATCGCGCTTCGCCTGGCGCAGAAACGCCGGAACCTGATCGACGCTTTCAATCTCCTCCAGCATTCGCATGCTCGATTCATTGGCGCCACCGTGCATTGGCCCCCACAGCGACGCCAGCCCGGCGGCGACGCAGGCGAATAAATTCGCCCCGGAGGAGCCCGCCGCACGCACCGTGGTGGTCGAGGCGCACTGCCCGTGATCGGCATGGAGCACCAGGATCTGGTTCATCGCCTGCTCGATGACCGGATTCAGAACATATTTCTCCGCCGGGATAGCAAACAGCATCTGCAGGAAATTTCCGGCATAGGAGAGATCGTTGCGCGGATACGCGGCGGGTTGTTCAATGGTGTACTTGTAGCTCATGGCGGCGATAGTGGGCATTTTCGACAGCAGCCGGGTGGCGGCCAGCGCCCGGTGCTGCGGATTTTCCACATCCAGGACATCATGATAGAACGCCGCCAGCGCCCCCACCAGGGCGCACATCAGCGCCATCGGGTGCGAATCGCGACGAAAGCCGCTGCACATGCGGGCTATCTGCTCGTGGACCAGAGTATGGCGGGTGATGGTCTCGCGAAAGGTTTGATAGCTGGCCTCATCCGGCGCGTCACCGTTCAGCATGATGTAGGCCACTTCGAGAAAATCGCACTGGCGAGCCAGCTGATCTACCGGATAGCCGCGGTGCAGCAGCACGCTGTTTTCCGTATCGATCCACGAGATCGCCGACTGGCATCCGGCGGTATTGGCGAAGCCGGGGTCATAGCTGCAGAATCCGGACTGATTTAGCCCGCGCATGTCGATTCCCACCGGCCCCCGCGTTCCCGGCACCTGCGGCAGGGCGATGGGTGGTTGTTGCCCGGCAAAAGAAAGCGTTAACGGTGTAGTGCTCATCCTGTTAGTCCCCCAGCAAGCTTATCAGCGACCTGAAGTCATTCTTCAGGCGGAAAGACCAACATAACCAATGTGATGCCGCTTATTCATTGATGTCATCACTATAACCCTGACAAAGAGAATATTTTGCTGGCCTTCACGGGGAAACAGGCCGTCTTTCCCCAGCCCACCGCCGGATAGCGGCACAAATCGCCAAGGATAAAGGCGATCATCGCTGTCAAAATTTACGCTGAGTAAAGAAAGGATGAAGAAGAGCTACCATGAATTTTGTGCTGTCGATGACCCTCATCTGCATTACCATCGCCTGGCTGATGATGAGCCTGCTGCCGGTGTAGATGCACCGCTAACCGCCACGCCAGTGGTCTGGATAACCCCCTCCTTCAGTTGATTTCCGCCGTGGTCTTCGCCTCTGAGGTTTCACAAGAGCCATATAAGAAGTACTGGTTGCATATCAGGCTGTTGCGTTTTCCCGCCGAGGGGTAGGCTAAAGGCCCACTGTTAAGGAGGTGATATGTCTGGACTGATCAATCCACATGCGGCCCCGGAAGAAGCAGCCTATGCGCTGCTGATTGAGCTCGTTCGCGCCCAGCGCGTGCCGCAATATGAAGGCGAAATTTCCGGCCTGCTGGCGATGTACGACGAAGCTGTTAAACACTTTAAAGAGAAAGAGACCGAGCGTTAGGCGTGGATATCGTGGTGCGAGGAAAGCGTGACGCCTGCGGGAGAGACGCAGGCGTTGGCTGGATAGCGGCTTGCGTCATCAGCTGCCGCGGTAGGTAGAGTATCCGTACTGACTGAGCAGCAGCGGGATATGCAGTTTTTGATTTTGCTTTGTAACATTGAAAATAACCGGAACCACCGGGAAGAACGTATTCATGTTTTGGCTTTTAAAATAGTCACCGGTTTTAAACGTCACTTTATAAACCCCCGGCTCCATATTCTCCGCCTGCGGATAGAGCGATTTAATCCGCCCATCGGCATCCGTTTTACCGGTGGCGATATGCTGCCAGCTCTCCCCCTGCTGTTTATCCAGCTCAATCTGCACCCCCGGTGAAGGGAGCCCGGTTTGCTGATTAAGAATGTGTACGCTGAGCGTCCCCTCTGGTGCCGCCAGCGCGCTGAAGCTGAGCAGGGAAATTACGGAGGCGATAACTAATTTCATAATCGTGACCTTATTGGGCAAGTGAAAGTGCCCTAACTATAGTCAGCGCGGCGGGGAAAAAAATTAAACTTTTTGTTATCAGATTGCGGTTATTTGGTCTGTCCCCTTCCCGTAGGCCGACGAGCTGGCCTCATCATAGAGAGAGGATATGTCTGCTGAGAAGGCTATCCGCAAGCAAAAGATTTGCGGCCAGAGCCTGGCACTCTCGCACGCCTCACAGCTCCTGGTCGTGTTTCTGACTACGTTGCCTACTTATTTTCATGCAGCATGATTAGCGTGTTACGCTCAAGCTCACCTCTCTTCCTGAAACTGATAAGAATGGTGAGCGACTTGACGCCTGATATATTCCGGCTTTTAAAAGACATCCTTGTTTTTAGGGTATCGTGCTTCTGCAGTATCGGATTGCTTTATTCCAGCCATCGATCAAGATGTTATCTCTGTTATCAAAACGAACCCGTAAGCCTGTACCGTTTAAACTTTCCGTGACCATAATCGAAATGGCTGAGTTCATATTTTGTTTCGTTAAGAAAAGCTTACCCTCATCAGTTAACTGGCTATCATCAAGAATAAAACCGTTAATTTTCGCACCGGTTTTAAGGCATCGAACGGTTGTCTGCGGGTTTGAAACAAAACTGACATTCATCGTTTGCGAGTTTCCAATATTCGTCATAAACACAGAGCAACCAGCGATAAGTGTTCCTGAAAAAAAGAGGCAAATTACCTTTAAAAAATAAGATGGTTTTTTCATAAAACACCCTAAATTTGAGATATTCCATTTTTACCATGCCAGCCTTAAAGCGTAGCTGGCATTAGGTATTTATGTTATTAACTATTAAAATTAGCGCGGGGATACTGTCGTTTGCCCACCTACGGATGAAATGGCAACTCGTTGCCCTACCGAGAATCGCGTTGGCCCCTGACGTTGTACGACCATGAACGTTCTTCCATCATCTAAGCGTATTTCAAGCTCGACCCCTTGAACAAGATTCATTCTTGCCTGAACCGCCTGACCAGTTAAACCTCCCGCAACAGCGCCAGTCGCCGTCGCCAGTCTTTGGCCTGAACCGCCACCGACGGCACTTCCCGCTACACCACCAATGACACCTCCGGCGACAGCGCCAAGCGCATTGCTGTTATCACCCGCCTGAATTTGCACCGCTCTGACTGACACCAGCTGGCCATAAAAAACTTGTTGTACGCGTCCAGCCGTGGCTGAAGAATGGACATCACCTGAAAGATGACTGGTATTGGTACATCCAGCAATAACTAATGTAAAAGCAATTAAGCACATTTTTTTAAGCATGTTAACCTCTCCATTTGCTGCATATTAACGTCATCATTTCATAAATAATCAGCTGGACAATAATGATAAAAGTTTACTGGTATAATATGTATTATAGGCTTTAATCATTACGTCATCCTGAAAAAATTTGAAGATGAAGGGCAAGGGCTCACCAACCCCATTTGACGCCAGCAATAATCTACTAAGCTCTGATAATTGGGCATATCATGCAACGTCTCCCCCACCGCTGCCGGGTCCCAGGTCACAACCAACTATTTCAATGACCTCAATCCCGTCGTTTCATAACCGCGTATTTGTTTTGATATTTCTGTCGCGGGCCAGATCAATGGGCGGTGATAATGATCATGTTATTCCGGCTATTGTAGCCGGGATCAATCACCACGCTGTCGCCTGTACTTCCCGTCGTGGAAGCACTCTGGCTCTGAGTGGGGTCCGCTTCACACAGGTCGTGCGGTAACTGGCTGGCAGAAGCGGGATTCAGCACTGACACGCCGGTGATGGTCAGCATGGAACAGGAACGGCTGTGATTGAGCCGGTCAGGTGCTGACGGCTAAAAAGAAGATCCAGGTGCGATTGCCGGGATGCTTACATCGCAAGCATGCCGCCTGCGCATCTTCACTACCGCCAAGTAAATTATTCTCTACAACAACTCACTCGGGTAGCGTTATTTGCGTCTGTTTTTCCTATAGTGCTGGTAGTACACAAACCAGCAACCTATAGCTCCAATAACGCCACCAACAACGCTGCCTTTCAAAATTTTCACATAATCGATGGATAATAAATCCACAGTCAATCCGCTAGTACTAAAATAAAATAATTTTATTAAAATTTGAGTGGCAACCGTTGCAATAAATATTCCAATAGGTAAAGCAATCACTAAGTAGAGCAGGCTCAAAAGCCATTTTGAGAGTGAAAATTTCATTTCTGCCCCTCCGTTGTTTTTCCTGCTTGATCATTGCCATATTCTGTTGTGACTGAACCAGTTATGTTGCCAGCAACGCCGGGCACTGGATTAATCGGCAGAGGTTTGGATATCCCCATTCCAACATCTGTCCAGATCCAATCTTTCCATGGCTTCATTGGATTAAGGACTTTATCAAACGGTAATTCAACCAGTTTACCTGCACCATAACCCAGCCCGGAAGCAGCCCCGCTGATCAATCCACCTTTCAGAGGATCATCACCTTTGAGATAATTTGATGTGGCACCACTACCAGCATTAACTGCCATCGTTCCCCACACTCCGGTTCCTGCTGTGAATGCGCCGGTCCAGTATCCCAGAATAACGTCATTTGGATTTACTTCACCGTTAATCAGAAGGCCCACTCCAGCATTAGCTCCAGCACCTATCAGGCTGGTTGTAGCTGCTGCTCCCGGTAATAATGGCCATGCCATTGCACTACCTATTGCGGCTACTGCCGTTTCGCATGACACCGGCGTTCCACCACTGCACGCTTCCCTGATTTGCTCCTGCTGCTCTTTTGTCCATGACTCAACTGTTCCCGGCTTGTTGGCCTCTATCGCTGCCAGCACATGCGCCAGCGAGTTATTCTCAACCGCGTTCTTCCCGGCCTGAGCGCCCGCCACGGCTGACGCCGTACTGTTCCCGGCCAGACCGCCTGCCATCCCCGCTGAAATAGTGGCCAGCGTACTCACAGTCTGCATCTGTGCTTCTGTCAGTGTGGACAAATCCGTCACATCCGGGTACAGCATGCCCGCTATTGCCTTCGCGGCCAGTTCACCTGCTGCCGAACCTGCTGCGCCCGCCGCCGCACTGTTGCCCTGCAGCGCCGCCACCGCACCGCCCAGGATAGCGTGCGCCACCATCGCGGCACCGTCACTCAGCCCTGAACCGTGACCGATAAGATTCGCCAGCTCCGGCGCCGATGCCCCTGCCAGCGCCCCGGCGATATCACCGCCCGCCAGTCCCTGCAGCGCTGCCGTGGCTGCCTGGATACCCCGCTGCAGGTCACTGCCGGTTCCGTATGCAGCCATCGCGGTACGACCCGCCTGGTCCGCAATCTGTTCTGCCGTCGGACTGCTGTTACCCTCTGCCTTCAGCTTCGCTTCCGCCGCCGTCAGGGCTGCGGGGTCTTTTATCGCCTTCTGTTTTGCTATCTCGCCCTGCGTGCGCGCAATATCTGCCGCCTGGCTGCCAATCTCCCCTGTCAGCTGCACTTCCTGCAGGCGACGCTGCTCCTTCTCCTTGTCAAATATCGGCCCGATACTGCCGCTGGCGTGTTCCGTGTCGCGACTCAGGTCAGCCACGTCCTGCTTCTGGCTGGCCTGGTCACGGATGGTGATAGTGCCCTCGGATACCGCCGACTGCGTCGTACCTTCCGCATGACCGCTGTTGCCGCCACCCGCCAGCAGGGCGCTGGTCATGTTCCCGGCAAACTGTGCGCCGGTACTGCCCCGGTGTTGATACCCACTCCCTGGTGCTGCGTTTTATAATCCGCCTGGTTGTGGATATCGCTGAAACCCAGCGTGCCGGTATCGAGGCTGTTTTTATCTGCGCTTCCTGTGGCAGCAATCACCCCGCCATTCAGCTGCGTGTGGCTGCCCACAGTGACATCAAAGCCGCCCTGACCGGCAAATATCCCGCTCTGCTCCTGCACCGAAGACCAGTCACTGGTCATTTTGTCACGACTGGCATTCAGGCTTCCTGACCACGACCCGGCGCCGAAGGTGTAACCCAGGCCACCGCTGAGGCTGCTCTGCGTGCTGTCGTAATTGACGGGTAAAAAAGATCCCGGCGCTGAAGTCGGGATCTTTTGCAGTTAATAAAAATCGGGATCAACCAGACCTTCAGCTTTCACGATTTCAAGGAAGCGTTCATAGGCCGTTTCATCATTTTCGAGTAAATCATCAAGTAACCTGTCCTTAATTAGTGCCCAGTGGTAAATGCCAGAGTAGTTATTATTAAAGTATGTAAGTTCTCCAGAGATATCAGGATCTACTATATCTACTTTTTGTGAGTTATATGCAATTAACCCACAATGTCCTTTTGGCATTCCCAAAAAAAGAGTGTCCTTACCACTCCAGTAAATAGCATAAATATCAATAACATTAGATGAGTTATAAGGTCTTATTTTCATTGCTTATCCCTCAGTGATGGACCTGGTTGTAATGGATTCGGTTGAGGACTTGTAATCTTCATATCGTATGCTTTACCCGTCACTGAATTATACTGATAGTGAATTGTTATATTTGAACCATCTGGTAATTCATGGTTAACCTGCATTTTCTGGAAGCCAGCCGATGTAGGGAATCGAGGATCTTTATTCATACCGTCAAGTATTTGCCCTTGTGAAGGATTGGATTCAACCTGCTTCCACACCATCTGTTCATTCAAATCCCTCGGCGCTGTAAATTGTTTACCCGGCTTAGCCGTCGAGATCTTCTCCGCTGCTCTAATCAGTATTGTGTTATCAATAATACCGGCTGCTTTACCCGCTAACGATAACGCTTTTTCTGCCGGGATTGACGTCAGCAGAGCCAGCGCATAATCCTTCGCCTCTTCCGCTGTCAGCAACGCCATTACTGTATCCGAGCCCGGGCTATTACTCAGAATGGCTTTGATAATATCCGCGCTTTCCGGCAAGTCGCCGCGAACGATATCCTTTAACCCGGCCTGTACCTGCTCCGGCGAAAGATTGTTGTCCTGCGCATACTTCACCCAGGATGTAGCTGCCTGTCCGGTTTCCGTCATCCCTTTTGGCAGACTCAGCGAGTTAGTCTCAACAACAATCCCAACCACAAAGGCTGGGATCTTTTCGACATAGATTAAAATCCCTTTACTTTAAAAAGGCGGAATAATGCGAGTCCAATGCCTCCAATGCTTCCACCATAAAGTCCTAATTTTGCTCCGTGCAAAACATCTTGCCAAGTTGTATTAAAACCATCGCCAAGCAGCCACAGTAACAACGAAAAAAAAATCTTTCCGCATACAGATAATGCGATCATGAATAAAATCGTAGCAGCTAAGAGAAATAGAGACTGAACACATCTAACTCGGAGATCATTTTTCATTTTTATCTCCTATTTTTTTTATTACCTGTTCAGCTCCTTTACCGCCTCCCTCTGATATTACTGAAGCTCCAATATTACCTATATTGCCTGGAAGCTTACCAGGCAACATCTCCTTAGAGATCCCCAGTTGACCTTTAATTTCGGTATATTTCAGCAGGTCAGGATTAAACTTAGGATCCCAGCCGCCGGTTAGCCATTTACCAGCCGCATTTGTGCCTGAAGAGATTAGTTTGCCTCCCCAGTAACCGCCAGCAGAACCCAGACCATTAGTAATTGCTCCTGTTAAAGGATTGTCACCGTTGATCTGATTGGTTAGCGCGCCACCGGCTGCATTCCAGCCCACTGTTCCCCATAAGCCATTCCCTATGCTTGCAACGTTTATCCAGCCAGCAACAACAGAGTTACCTGTACTCTTCTGGCCGCTGTTGTCGACGCTCATCGACAACAAAAGTGGGCGCTCCGCTGTCGCTGTCAGGTTAACGATGGAGCCGCCAGGTTTTTCGCCCGGCTGGATTTCAATTTGCACAGGCGTCGCGCGCGTGCGGTTAATCTGCTCCATCCCCTGTTCGATATCACGCAGGTTAAGAATATGGCCTTCCAGCCCTGGAAACGCCATTGTTAACTCACGTTTAGCCGCCCCTTCCATGGTGATTTTTTCGAGCTTTCCTTCAAGAATAGCCAGATGTAATACCCCGGAACGTAAATCCTGCTCGGTCAGAAAAGCGCGGCTGGTAATATATCCCCGACTGATATACCAGTCGGAAATAATATTTACGAGTTTAGTAATACGCGCAATATCCATGCACTGCCCAAGCCAGGGCTGGACTATTTTTTGCTGCTGACGCGGATCAATAAGCGTCGCGCCATCTAACGCGATGCGATGGATAGAAAAACAGGGACCATCAGAGGCTTCAGCCTGCGCAGGCATCGCCGCGTGAAGGCTGGGCGTGGCGCGCTCCAGCGATTCACGTTGCTGCTGGTTCTGACGCAGTAATTGTTGCTGCTGTTGCTCAACGCTGTCGCGATCGGCTGGCGATAAAAAAGCGGCGTGGGTGGTCAGACTCAGCGTCATTAGTCCCAGAGCCAAATACAGAGATTTCATCCGTGTTCTCGTTATTACTTAACGTGCAGTGCAAAAACATACTCCATTATATGTTGCGCGGATTTAAGCATGAAACTTACGGTATGTGAACATGAAATAATGAACGAGGATCGTTTTTAGGATAATGACTTTTGCGCAGAAAAATAGACGGCAGGGGAAAATAACGAATGTATTAACACGTAGTTGATATATGTTTTTCAACCGCAATAGCACAGCCTGGTTACAGGATAGGGAAAATGGTGTCCGGTACGAAAAAGCTGCAAGAGGATAAGAAGCTGATATTGAATGGCACGCCCTACAGGATTCGAACCTGTGACCTACGGCTTAGAAGGCCGTTGCTCTATCCAGCTGAGCTAAGGGCGCCCTGAGAAGCGAGTGCTTCGCGGAGTGAAACGCCTGGAATTATACGGTCCACGTCCGTTGAGTCAATCCATTTTGCCAGGAAACTGCGGGGCTTATACGATGCTGGCGAAATATCCCTCAGCAACTGTACAAGAAGCATACCACCGGGGCTCATGCGCGCGAAAATTCACTTAGTGGCCAGGCGCAACACACCAATGACCCTGGGCTTAACAGGGTCAAAACAGGCTAAATTCACCGCAGACAGGATAAAACAGCAAACGAGGACTGACAGCGAGGCCCGCTTCTGACAAAATATCCTCATCCCCCTTTCGTAAAGATACAGATGGAATCCTCTCTCTGATGGCAGCAAAAATTATTGACGGTAAAACGATTGCGCAGCAGGTACGCTCTGAGGTTGCGGAAAAAGTGAAGGCTCGCGTTGCGGCCGGAAAACGCGCCCCTGGGCTGGCCGTCGTGCTGGTCGGTAGCAACCCGGCCTCGCAGATTTATGTCGGCAGCAAGCGCAAAGCATGTGAAGAAGTGGGCTTCGTCTCCCGCTCTTACGATCTCCCGGAAACCACCAGCGAAGCCGAGCTGCTGGAGCTTATCGACACCCTGAATGCCGATAAGACCATCGACGGTATTCTGGTTCAGCTGCCCCTCCCCGCAGGGATCGACAACGTCAAAGTGCTCGAGCGCATCGCGCCGGATAAAGACGTCGACGGCTTCCATCCCTACAACGTTGGCCGCCTGTGCCAGCGGGCGCCGCGCCTGCGTCCGTGCACTCCGCGCGGTATCGTGACCTTGCTGGAACGCTACAATATCGACACCTACGGCCTCAATGCGGTGGTCATTGGCGCGTCCAATATCGTCGGTCGCCCGATGAGCATGGAGCTGCTGCTGGCCGGCTGCACCACCACCGTGACCCACCGCTTTACCAAAAACCTGCGCCATCACGTCGAAAACGCCGACCTGCTGATCGTTGCAGTAGGTAAACCGGGCTTTATTCCTGGCGAGTGGATTAAAGAAGGGGCGATTGTGGTCGATGTCGGCATTAACCGTCTGGAAAGCGGCAAAGTGGTCGGCGACGTGGTGTATGAAGATGCCGCCGAACGCGCGTCCTACATCACCCCGGTTCCCGGCGGCGTTGGCCCGATGACCGTCGCCACCCTGATTCAGAACACGCTGCAGGCGTGCGAAGAGTATCACGACGTTGAGGAGGCCTGAGATGGCGACATTTTCCTTAGGTAAACACCCGCACGTTGAGCTGTGCGATCTGCTGAAGCTGGAAGGCTGGAGCGAAAGCGGCGCCCAGGCGAAAATCGCTATCGCTGACGGGCTGGTGAAAGTTGACGGCGCGGTGGAAACCCGCAAACGCTGCAAGATCGTCGCCGGTCAGACGGTGAGCTTTGAAGGCCAGAGCGTCACCGTCACGGCCTGACAACGAAAAGAAAAACGCCCGCTTTTGCGGGCGTTTTTTTATGGCTTACTTCCGGCGCCAGGTGGTGCCCTGCGGGCCATCTTCCAGCACAATGCCCATCTCGTTAAGACGGTCGCGCGCCGCATCCGCCGCCGCCCAGTCTTTCGCTTTACGCGCGTCCAGACGCTGCTGGATGAGCGATTCGATCTCCGCCACTTCCGCGTCGTCAACCTGCGCGCCGCTCTGCAGGAACGCCTCCGGCTCCTGCTCCAGCAGACCCAGCACCGAGGCAAGCTTACGCAGGTGGGCCGCCATGGCGTTCGCCGCGGCCGCGTCCTCGGTTTTCAGACGGTTCACTTCACGCGCCATATCGAACAGCACTGAGTAGGCTTCCGGGGTGTTGAAGTCGTCGTCCATCGCCTCGATAAAGCGTGCTTCGAAGGCTTCGCCCCCCGCCGCGTCGACGGATTTGTCCGTCCCGCGCAGAGCAGTGTACAGACGCTCCAGCGCCGAACGCGCCTGCTTGAGGTTCTCTTCGCTGTAGTTCAGCTGGCTGCGATAGTGGCCGGACATCAGGAAGTAGCGAATCGTCTCCGCATCGTAATACTTCAGCACGTCGCGGACGGTAAAGAAGTTACCCAGCGATTTCGACATCTTCTCGCGGTCAACCATCACCATGCCGGAGTGCATCCAGTAGTTAACGTACTCGCCGTCATGGGCGCAGGTGGACTGGGCGATTTCGTTTTCATGATGCGGGAACATCAGATCCGAACCGCCGCCATGAATATCGAAGTGGTTGCCGAGCTGCTTGCAGTTCATCGCCGAGCACTCGATATGCCAGCCCGGACGACCCGCGCCCCACGGCGACGGCCAGCTTGGCTCGCCCTCTTTCGACATCTTCCACAGGACGAAGTCCATCGGATTCCGCTTGACGTCAACCACGTCGACGCGCGCCCCCGCCTGCAGCTGATCGAGATCCTGACGCGACAGCAGACCGTAGTTCGGGTCCGTCGGCACGTCAAACATCACGTCGCCGTTATCTGCCACGTAAGCATGGCCTTTAGCGATCAGCTGCTCGGTGATCTCAATGATCTCCGCGATATGGTGCGTTGCGCGCGGTTCGCTGTCGGGACGCAGAATATTCAGCGCGTCAAAATCTTTGTGCATTTCGGCAATCATGCGATCGACCAGCGCGACAAAGCTTTCGCCGTTTTCATTAGCGCGCTTAATGATTTTGTCGTCGATATCGGTGATATTGCGCACGTACTTCAGCTTATAGCCAAGAAAACGCAGATAGCGCGCCACGACGTCAAAGGAGACGAAGGTACGGCCATGGCCGATATGACAGAGATCGTAAACGGTAATACCACACACGTACATGCCGACTTCCCCGGCATGGATAGGTTTAAATTCCTCTTTCTGGCGCGTCAGTGTATTAAAAATTTTTAACATCGAAGATTCCGTGTAGACGTGTGTGGGTAATGAAGTCTCTATAATACCCATAATTCAGACCGGACGCAGCACACATTGCAAGGTGCATCGACCCCCGCGGTTATGCTATAACACCCCCCTATATCTCACCCGACATCGGGTGCTGGCACCACACTCATCGGAACAGGATGCAAAAATGGTTACTTTCCACACCAATCATGGCGATATCGTAATCAAAACGTTTGACGACAAAGCGCCGGAAACAGTTAAAAACTTCCTGGACTACTGCCGCGAAGGTTTCTACGACAACACCATTTTCCACCGTGTTATCAACGGCTTTATGATTCAGGGCGGCGGTTTCGAACCGGGCATGAAACAAAAAGAGACCAAATCTCCGATTCAGAACGAAGCGAACAACGGCCTGAAAAACACCCGTGGTACGCTGGCAATGGCCCGTACTCAGGCGCCGCACTCTGCCACCGCCCAGTTCTTCATCAACGTGGCCGATAACGACTTCCTGAACTTCTCTGGCGAAAGCCTGCAGGGTTGGGGCTACTGCGTTTTCGCCGAAGTGGTTGAAGGCATGGACGTGGTAGACAAAATCAAAGCGGTTGCCACCGGCCGCAGCGGCATGCACCAGGATGTGCCGAAAGATGATGTGATCATCAAAAGCGTCACCGTCAGCGAGTAATTCGTGGCGACACTTTTTATTGCAGATTTGCACCTGCAAACAGAAGAACCGGCGATCACCGCCGGTTTTCTGCGTTTTTTACAGGGCGAAGCCCGCCAGGCGGACGCCCTGTATATCCTTGGCGATCTGTTTGAGGCGTGGATCGGCGATGACGATCCGAACCCGCTGCACCAACAAATTGCCTCGGCAATCAAAGCCGTCGTCGACGCCGGCGTGCCGTGCTACTTCATCCACGGCAACCGCGATTTTCTCGTCGGCCAGCGCTTTGCCCGCCAGAGCGGGATGCTCCTGCTCGCCGAAGAAGAGCGACTGGACCTCTATGGCCGTGAAGTGTTGATTATGCATGGCGACACGCTGTGCACCGATGACCCAGGCTATCTGGCGTTTCGCGCCAAAGTCCACACCCCGTGGATCCAGCGTCTGTTCCTGGCCCTGCCGCTGTTTATCCGCCGCCGCATCGCCGCCCGCATGCGCGCCGACAGCAAAGCCGCCAACAGCAGTAAATCAATGGACATTATGGATGTGAATCCACAGGCGGTAGTTGACGTCATGGAAAGACATCATGTGCAGTGGCTGATCCACGGCCATACCCATCGCCCGGCGGTCCATGAACTGCAGGCCAACGGCCAACCTGCATGGCGCGTGGTACTTGGCGCCTGGCACAGCGAAGGTTCGATGGTCAAGGTGACACCGGACGACGTCGAACTGATCCACTTTCCGTTCTAGTTCCTGCGCGAGCACAATTCCGAAACCGTCTTTTGCCCGGGTAAAGGTGCGCGCTTCCCCGCGTCCTGCATGCTAGTCTCCCACGACATCACTCTCAAGGAACGAGCATGAACAGAAAAAAGTGGAGTCAGCCGCTGATGTGGGGAACGATCATCGCGATCCTCAATCCGTTAGGGGTAAGTTATATCGCCTTAGTCGGCGTCGCTATTGGCAACACGCTGACGTTTGTCTGGTGTGCAATGCTGGCGTGGGCCATCTATTTCTATGCCATTTATTTGCTCTGTACCCGCCCTCACGATAGCCGGCTGGTACAAATCTATTTACTGGTAATGGGGGCCTTGATGCTCCCGTGGGGGGTAGTGCTGCTCATCACCTGCATCATGAATGAGATAAAGGCCAATAAGCCGCGATCGACGTCATCACTGAACGAGACAAAAGACGGCTAACCATGCGCACGCAACCGTTTTCCTTGCTGGCAGTTCATGCTATTCTCTGTGGCCTCTAAAGCAGTGTGAAACACACCCACAGGAGTTTTAAGACGCATGTCTTCCCGCAATAATTCGGCGCGTATCGCCATCGTGATGGGGTCCAAAAGCGACTGGGCTACCATGCAATTTACCGCAGAAATCCTTGATGCCCTGAACGTTCCGTACCATGTCGAAGTGGTCTCCGCCCACCGCACGCCTGATAAGCTGTTCAGCTTTGCTGAAAGCGCCGAGAGCCACGGTTATCAGGTGATTATTGCAGGGGCAGGCGGCGCGGCGCATCTGCCGGGCATGATTGCGGCGAAAACCCTGGTGCCGGTGCTTGGCGTGCCGGTTCAGAGCGCGGCCTTAAGCGGTGTCGACAGCCTCTACTCCATTGTGCAAATGCCGCGCGGCATTCCGGTCGGTACGCTGGCTATCGGCAAAGCTGGCGCAGCGAACGCCGGCCTGCTCGCCGCACAGATCCTTGCCCAACATGATGCCGAACTGCACCAGCGCCTGAGCGCCTGGCGTCAGGCACAAACCGATGAAGTGCTGGATAACCCGGATCCGCGGGGTGCGGCATGAAACAGGTATGCGTGCTCGGTAACGGTCAGTTAGGTCGCATGCTGCGCCAGGCCGGTGAGCCGCTGGGCATCGCCGTCTGGCCGGTGGGGCTGGAAGCCGACCCGGAAGCGGTGCCGTTCCAGCAGAGCGTCATCACGGCAGAAATTGAACGCTGGCCGGAAACCGCCCTCACCCGCGAGCTGGCCCGCCATCCGGCGTTCGTCAACCGCGATGTCTTCCCGATTATCGCCGACCGCCTGACGCAAAAGCAGCTGTTCGACAAGCTTGGCCTGGCCACTGCCCCGTGGCAGCTGCTGGCGGATAAAAGCGAATGGCCGACGGTGTTTGCTCGTCTCGGCGAGCTGGCGATCGTTAAGCGTCGCGTCGGCGGCTACGACGGCCGCGGCCAGTGGCGCCTGCGCGCTGACGAAACCGCGCAACTCCCGGAGGATAACTACGGCGAGTGCATCGTCGAGCAGGGGATTAACTTCTCCGGCGAAGTGTCGCTGGTGGGCGCCCGCGCTCATGACGGTAGCACCGTCTTCTACCCGCTGACCCGCAACCTGCATCAGGACGGTATTCTGCGCGCCAGCGTGGCCTTCCCGCAGGCCAATGCCCGCCAGCAGGAACAAGCGGAAAGCATGCTGACGGCGATCATGAACGAGCTGAACTACGTCGGCGTGATGGCGATGGAGTGCTTCGTCACCGCCGAGGGGCTGCTGATCAACGAGCTGGCGCCGCGCGTGCACAACAGCGGCCACTGGACGCAAAATGGCGCCTCCATCAGCCAGTTTGAACTGCATCTGCGAGCGATTACCGACCTGCCGCTGCCGCCGCCGGTGGTCAACAGCCCGTCGGTAATGATCAACCTGATCGGCACCGATCTCAACTACGACTGGCTGAAGCTGCCGCTGGTGCACCTGCACTGGTACGATAAAGAGGTGCGTCCGGGTCGCAAAGTCGGGCACCTGAACCTCACCGACAGCGATACCGATCGCCTGAGCGCGACGCTGGAAGCGATCAAGCCGCTGCTGCCGCCGGAGTACACCAGCGGCCTGTTCTGGGCGCAATCGCAGCTCAGCTAAGCCCTGCGTGCCGGGGATTTGATCTATCCCCTTCCCCGGCACACCTTGAGGCGCGTACAATCCCCCCCTTGCTGTAAAGCCCATTTCTGTTTTGACTTCAGAGGATACCCCATGACCAATGGGACGGATTATCGCGCCATTCTCGCCAGCGATACGCCACTGATTGACGTACGCGCCCCGGTGGAGTTTAGCCAAAGCGCGATGCCGGCGGCGATCAACCTGCCGCTGATGAATGATGAAGAACGCGCCGCGGTCGGCACCTGCTACAAGCGTCAGGGGCCAGAGGCGGCGCTGGCGCTCGGCCATAAGCTGGTTGATGGCGACCTGCGCGCCAGCCGGATCCAGGCGTGGCTGGAAGCGTGCGCCCGTTACCCGCACGGTTACCTGTGCTGCGCCCGCGGCGGCCAGCGATCGCATATCGTCCAGCAGTGGCTGAAAGACGCTGGCGTGGAGTACCCCCTGATCGTCAGCGGCTATAAAGCGCTACGCCAGGCGGCGATCCAGGCCACCGACGAACTGGTGCAGCGCCCGATTGTGCTGATTGGCGGCTGCACCGGCAATGGCAAAACTCAGCTGGTCTGCTCGCGACCGGACGGTATCGATCTGGAAGGGCTTGCCCATCACCGCGGTTCTTCATTCGGTCGAACCCTGCAGGATCAGCACCCGCAGGCCACCTTTGAAAACCATCTGGCGGTCAGCCTGCTTAAAAAAGCCGAACAGCAGGCCCGCTGGGTGCTGGAAGATGAAGGCCATATGATCGGCGCCAACCATCTGCCGGAGTGCCTGCGCCTCCGCATGGCGCAATCGCCGCTGGCGGTGGTGGACGATCCATTTGACGTTCGCCTCGAACGGCTGCGCGAAGAGTACTTCGATCGCATGTATCGCGACTTCATCGCCGCGTATGGCGAAGAGAAAGGCTGGCTGGCATACGGCGAGTACCTCCATCATGGTCTGTTTGCCATCCGCCGTCGCCTGGGGCTGCAGCGTTTTGCTCAGCTGACTGAACGGCTCGACGCGGCGCTGGTGCAGCAGCAGCGCACCGCCAGCACCGAGGCGCACTTCGCCTGGCTGGTGCCGCTGCTGGAAGAATACTACGACCCGATGTATCGCTATCAGTTGGGGAAAAAAGCCGGGAAGATCCTGTTTCGCGGCAGCTGGCAGGAGGTCGCCGCCTGGCTGGCGAAGTAATCGCATGCGCTATTGTCCCGGCTTGCGGCGTAAACGCCTTAGCCGGGCTACCGCTCGGTGCGATTTGTAGCCCCGGTAGCGCAGCGCGACCGGGGAGTTGTGACCGCTTAGAAGTCGTAGCGCAGACGCACCAGGTTCATATCCCCCAGATTGTCGGTGCTGGAGGTAAACACGTGTTCGTAGTCAACGCGGAAACCGTAATCCAGCTGGAAGCTGATCCCCAAACCGTTATCGATACGCTGGTAGTTGCGGCCATTCACGTACTGCAGGCGGTCGCCCATAAAGTACGGCTGAATAGATTTAACAGCGTATTGATTGATCGGGAATTTATAGCCCGCAAAATATTCAATCCCCCAGGCGTCGCCGGCGAAGTAGTTATGCACATCGGTTTTTTTGGTGGTGAGGAAGTTCTGATACCAGCCGCCGCCGAAGGAGAAGGTCCAGTTATCCGGGGTCCAGCTCAGCGCGGTACCGACGATGTTCTGGTCATAGGTTTTGCTGTCGGCGCTTGACGGGTCGCGCATTTCGGCGCGGGTATAGTTCCACGCGGTACCCCAGGTCAGGTCCTTCATGATGTGGTAGTCCGCACCAACAGAACCGCCGCCTTTACGCTTGTAGCGCAGGCCGTTGCCCGGCAGATACTCACTATCTTCGAACAGATAAGAGCCGTATAGATCGACATCACCCACGGTTTTCTTATATTTCAGCATATTACGTGAACGATAGGAGCCATCGTAATCGCCGTTAATACCGTTGCCCGGGGCCTGGCCGATCATGTCGTAGTCCCAGATATCGGTTTTCACCCCCACCACATCATAGTAAATGCTGTTCTGCTGCCCGTAGGTTAACGTGCCCCAGGTATCGCTTTTCAGGCCGGTATACAGCATGCGGCGGGTGGTATTGTTCGCGCCTTCCGCGTAGTGGTTATCCCAGTCAAACAGTGCCGGAATGTTCACGCCCAGTTCGTAGTAGCTAATCCAGCTAATATCATCGAACAGGTAGTAATCCGCCGCGAAGCGGAAACGGGTGCCACCGTCGAAACCGTTACGCTTATAGGATCCTTTATCACCATCACCGCTCATCATGTTGAACTGCGGACGAATACTCCCGCCGACGGTAAAGTTAAGCCGGCTTAACGGATCGCCCGCCTGCGGATCTTGTTTCAGCAGCGTGATCTCCGCGTGGGAAGCAAATGAAGCGAACACCAGTGTTGCGCCGATCGAGACCGCCAGCGCTTTTATTTTATGTGCCATAGTTTTTCCTTGATTAATAAGCAACCTTATATTTACCAGCTGAATATTAACCGCGAATCAGTACAGCGTGTTGTCGGTTTTTTAATGTTTTGTGCGCTTAAAAATCAACGAGTTATCAATTTGTGCGCTTAAAATAAAAGCGCCGCCAAAAACGGCGGCGCATCATCAAAATGCAATAATCTTACTGGCTAAACTGACGGAACAACGCTTTCCCCTTTAACAAACGCAGCCCCAGCCCGCCGCCGCACAGAGATAACAACACCGCTCCCGTCAGCGGCAGCATCACCCACAAGCGCCAGTCCGGCGTCCAGGGGAAATCAAATACTTTCGTCTGCAGCATCGCCAGCGCCACTTCCGCGCCTATCGCCGCCACCAGTCCGGAAACCAGCCCCAGCAGGGCAAACTCCGCCCACAGCGTGGCGCGCAGCAGCGATTTCCCGGCCCCCAGCGTGCGCCAGACCACCAGCTCCTGATGCCGCTGGCGCATACCGACCTGGACCTGCGCCAGCAACAGCAGCACGCCGCAGGCCGTGACCAGGCCCACCATCACCTCCAGCGCCCGGCTGACCTGGGAGAGCACCTGGCCGACCTGACGCAGGATGGCGCCGATATCCAACAGGCTAACGGTGGGAAACTCGCGGTTCAACTGGGTCAACATCGCGGGACCGTTATCCCAGCGGAAGCTGGTGAGCCAGCTCTGCGGCTGCCCGTCCAGCGCCCCGGAGGGGAAAATAAAGAAGAAGTTGGGCCGCAGGCTCTCCCAGTCAACTTTGCGCACGCTGCTGACCTTCGCGCTGAAGTCCTGAGTATCGCCGGTAAAGGTCACCGTATCGCCGATCTTCACCCCCAGCCGCTGCGCCAGTCCCTCTTCAATCGATACCTCGCCCGGCTTCGGCGGCCAGCTACCGGCCACCAGCGGATTATGATCCGGACGCTGTTCGCTCCAGGTGAGATTAAGCTCGCGATTCAGCGCTTCGTCTTTGTTCCCGTCCGTGGAGTGACCGTTGATCTGCGTCAGACGAGCCCGGACGATCGGATAAAATTCCGCCGCCCGGGTCTGGTGTTCGGCGAGGAAAGTCTTCACCGGCATTATCTGCTCAGGGGCGATATTGATCAGAAAGTAGTTCGGGCTCTGCGGGGGCAACTGCTGCTGCCAGCGGTCAAGCAGATCGCCGCGCAGCACCAGCAGCAACGCCAACAGCATAAACGACAGGGAAAACGCCGCCAGCTGGCTGAGGGTCGACCACGGCTGGCGCAGCAGGCGGTTCACCGCCAGACGCAGCGGCAAGGCTTTGAGCGTCAGGCGTTTGAGCAGCCACAGCAATCCCCAGCCCACCAGGCCGCACAGCAGCGCCAGCACCACCGCCCCGGCCAGCACCGACCACAGCAGCGGGCTGCCGCCCATCAGCCAGGCCAGCCCGCCGACCACCACCGCGCAGACCACAGGAATATAGTGTTTCAGCGGCCAGACGTTAGCCACCACATCCTGACGCAGCACTCGCAGCGGCAGGGTCGCCAGCAGCAGTCGATACGGCCGCAGGCCCACCAGCAGGGAAATGACGCCTGTCGCCCCGATAGCCCACAGCCACGGCCAACCGCTGGCAGCGGGTAGTGCGGCGGGCAGCACCGGTTTGAGCATCAACAACAGCAGGCGCTCCAGCGCCAGGCCCACAACCCCGCCGCTTATCACCGACAGCGTCAGCAGCAGCAGCCACTGGCCGACGATGAGCTTGCGCAGCTGCGCCCGCCCCGCGCCCAGCGTCTTCAAAATTGCGACCAGATCGTAGCGACTGCGGCAGTAGTGGCTCATCGCCACGGCGATCGCGGCAACGGCCAGCAGCAGCGTCAACAGCGCGGATAACAGCAGGAATTGCTGCGAGCGCTCAAGGGATTTGCCCAGCGCGCTGTCGTCCTGTTCAAGGCCAGTCCAGCGATGTTCCGCGCCGAGCTTCGGCAGCAGCCATTGTTCATAATCCGCCAGCTGTTGCGCGTTACCGGCGAACTTATAGCGCCATGCGACGCGACTGCCGGGCTGCACGGCCCCGGTTTTTGCCACGTCAGCCATATTCATCATCAGTCGCGGCGCCATCTGGAAGGGGTTAAACCCTGCATCCGGCTCCTGAATCACTTCCCCGGCAATGCGCAGCGTGGCATCGCCAACGTCAATCGTATCGCCGGTTTTCAGGTTCAGGAGCGCCATCAGCCTTGGCGCCAGCAGCACGCTCCCCGCCTGCGGCTTCAGCCCCGGCGGCTGCGTCTCGAGGGTGCCATACAGCGGATAACGGTCGTCCACCGCCTTAACGTCCGCCAGCTGCGGCGTATCACCGGCGAACGTCATGGTGGCGAAGCTCAGCTGCTCGCCGACGGTCAGCCCTGACTTCCGCGCTTGCGCGATCCACTCGGCGGGTACCTCGCGCGAACTGCGCAGCGTACGGTCGCCGGCCATAAACTCACGGCTTTGCTGGCTAAGGCCTTTCTCCATCCGATCGCTTATCGACCCCAGGGCCAGCACGCAGGCCACGGCGAGGCTTAACGCCAGCCAAACGATCAGCAGCGACGGCGAGCGCCATTCGCGCCAGAACCAGCGGGCGATCATGCTTCCTCCCGCAGCTGACCATCCACCAGGCGCAGACGGCGGTCGCAGCGCGCCGCCAGCAGCGGATCGTGAGTGACGAGGATCAGGGTGGTGCCGTGTTCGCGATTAAGCGAGAACAGCAGATCGGCAATTTTGTCCCCGGTCTGGCGATCGAGGTTGCCGGTGGGCTCATCGGCGAACAGGAGGGCCGGGCGCCCGTTGAAGGCCCGGGCCAGCGCCACCCGCTGCTGTTCGCCGCCGGAGAGCTGCGCCGGCAGGTGGTGCAGGCGTTTGCCAAGCCCCAGCTGCTCAAGCAGCGCGCGGGCATCGCCCTGGCTCTCACTGTCGCTGGCGCCGCGCAGCAGCGCCGGCAGCTCGACGTTCTCCAGGGCGTTGAGCGTCGGGATCAGCATAAACGACTGAAAAACAAAGCCAACGTGCTGCGCCCGCAGCGCCGCCCGCGCCTCCTCATCCATCCGATGCAGCGGTTTGCCCAGCATCGAGACTTCCCCGCTGCTGCCATCGTCCAGGCCAGCGAGGATCGCCAGCAGGGTCGATTTACCGGAACCTGACTCGCCGATCAGGGCGATGGTCTGCCGCGGTTTGACAACCAGCTCAACTCCGGTAAGGATGGAGAGCTGATGCTCTCCCTGACCGACGGACTTCTTAAGATGATGAACTTCAAGTATGTTTTCCGCTGGCATGTGCCTTTCCTGTTTTTGTTCCTGTTTACCTGCCGCGCAATGGCGGCGGACACGCTGCTGATCCTCGGCGACAGCCTGAGCGCTGGCTATCGAATGGCGGCCAACGCCGCCTGGCCTGCGCTGCTCAATGAGAAGTGGCAGGCGAAAACACCGGTGGTGAACGCCAGCATCAGCGGCGATACCTCGCAGCAGGGGCTGGCCCGCCTGCCAGCGCTGCTTAAGCAGCATCAGCCGCGCTGGGTGCTGGTTGAGCTCGGCGGCAATGACGGGCTGCGCGGTTTTCCGCCACAGCAGACCGAGCAAACACTGCGCACCATTATTAAAGATATCAAAGCGGCCAACGCCGAGCCGCTGCTGATGCAAATTCACCTGCCGGCGAACTATGGCCGCCGCTATAATGAAGCCTTCGGCGCTATTTACCCGGCCCTGGCCAAAGAGTTCGATATTCCTCTCCTGCCTTTTTTTATGGAGGAGGTCTATCTCAAACCGCAATGGATGCAGGACGACGGCATTCACCCAAATCGCGACGCGCAGCCGTTTATCGCCGACTGGATGGCGAACCGGCTGGCTCCCTTAGTTAATCATGACTCCTGAACGCCAGGGGTCGCTGACAGGTAAAGTTATGCAAAAAACGGTTTTAGTGACAGGCTGTTCCAGCGGAATTGGTCTGGAAAGCGCGCTGGATTTAACCCGCCAGGGCTTTCGCGTGCTGGCGGCCTGCCGCAAAGCGGAGGACGTCGCGCGGATGCAGGAGCTGGGGCTAACCGGTATTTTGCTCGATCTGGATGACCCACAGAGCGTGGAGCGCGCGGCGGCGGAGGTGATTGCGCTGACCGATAATCGTCTCTATGGCCTGTTCAATAACGCCGGTTATGGCGTCTATGGCCCGCTGAACACCATCAGCCGCCAGCAGATGGAACAGCAGTTTTCCGCCAACTTTTTCGGCGCGCATCAGCTGACCATGCTGCTGCTGCCGGCGATGACGCCGCACGGCGAAGGGCGCATCGTGATGACCTCCTCGGTGATGGGGCTTATCGCCAGTCCCGGTCGCGGGGCCTATGCCGCCAGTAAATACGCCCTCGAGGCGTGGTCCGATGCGCTACGCATGGAATTGCGCCACAGTGGTATTCAGGTCAGCCTGATTGAACCGGGCCCGATCCGCACCCGCTTTACCGATAACGTCAACCAGACGCAAAGCGATAAACCCGTAGAAAATCCGGGCATTGCCGCCCGCTTTACCCTCGGACCGGAGGCGGTGGTGGAAAAAGTGCGCCACGCTTTTACCAGCGATAAGCCAAAGCTGCGCTACCCGGTCACTCTGGTGACTCACGCGGTGGCGCTGCTCAAACGCCTGCTGCCTGCCCGCGCGATGGACAAAATTATCCACGGCTGAGTTGAAGCGCGGCATGCCGCCCCCATGTAAAACAGAAATCGACTAACGAGAAATGCCCATGTCCGAACAGAATATTGTCAATATTAGCGAAGCGAACCTGCAGCAGACGCTACAGCAGTCCATGAACGTCCCGGTGCTGTTTTATTTCTGGTCTGCCCGCAGCCAGCACTGCGAACAACTGACCCCAGTCCTCGAGCGCCTGGCCGCCCAGTATAACGGCCAGTTCACGCTGGCGAAGGTCGATTGCGACGCCGAGCAAATGCTCGCTTCACAGTTTGGTCTGCGCGCCATCCCTACAGTTTATCTGTTCCAGAACGGCCAGCCGGTGGACGGTTTTGAAGGCCCGCAGCCGGAGGAAGCGATTCGCGCCCTGCTGGATAAAGTCCTGCCGCGTGAAGAGGAGCTGAAAGCCCAGCAGGCGCTGGCCCTGATGCAGGAAGAAAAATACGCCGAGGCATTACCGCTGCTGAAGGAAGCCTGGCAGCTGTCGAATCAGGACAGCCAGATTGGTCTGCTGCTGGCGGAAACGCTGATTGCCCTGCACCGTTCCGATGAAGCGGAAAGCGTGCTGAAAACCATCCCGCTGCAGGATCAGGACACCCACTATCAGGGTCTGGTGGCGCAGATTGAGCTGCTCAAACAGGCCGCCGACACCCCGGAAATTCAGCAGTTGCAGCAGCAGGTGGAACAGAATCCGGACGATGCGCAGCTGGCCTCCCAGCTGGCGCTGCAGCTGCATCAGGTCGGGCGTAATGAAGAAGCGCTGGCGCTGCTGTTCAGCCATCTGCAGAAGGATTTAGGCGCCGGCGATGGCCAGGCGCGCAAGATGCTGCAGGAGATCCTCGCCGCCCTCGGTACCGGCGATGCGCTGGCCGCCAAATACCGCCGCCAGCTGTATTCGCTGCTGTACTAATCAGAGGCGCTGACCCGGATAGCGCTACGCTTATCCGGGCTACAGATCACGCCGTGGTAGCCCGGGTAAGGCGTGAACGCCGCAACCCGGTATCGTTCATGGGTGCTTTTTCAGCTGCGTTACCACCAGCTGATGACGGGCATTGAAGAACTTCCGGTAGGTCAGATAGCCGGCGATAATCGTCGACAGGCTGGCGGTCGACAGCAGCATAAAGGTCACCATGATCTGGTACTTAATCGCCTTCACCGGGTCAATACCGGCAAAAATTAGCCCCGACATCATCCCAGGCAAGCTCACCAGCCCGACCGTTTTCGCTGAATCGACGGTGGGAATCAATGACGCGCGAATGCTCTCGCGAATCAGCCGCGCCGCAGCCATCTTCGGCGTCGCGCCGAGGCTCAGCTTCTCCTGAATCTGCTGCTGCTCGCTGCTGAAGCGCTGGCCCATATTGTTGTAGCACAGCCCCACCGCCACCATGGCGTTCCCGGCCACCATCCCGGCAATCGGGATCACCTGCATCGGCACGAAGGCGATCGACCCCGAAAAGACCAGTACCGCCAACGTTAGTCCGGCGCCAGTGGTAATAGCGATAAACGACGAGACAAAAGCTTTATCGATATATTTACTGCGCTTCTTCGCATTCCACGCCGCGTTAAAGCAGATAAACAGCACCATCAACAGCGTCAGAACCGCATGATTGACGTTAAAGATATATTTCAGCACATAGCCGACGATAATCAGCTGCACGATCGCCCGGCAAATACTCCAGATAATATCTTTTTCCAGTGCCAGTTTTTCCCGATAGCTGACCAGAATAGCGATCAGCACCAGCACCATCGACAGCGCCAGCGATTCGTTCGTAATGTTATGCCCGTTCATGCTGTACCTCCTGCATGTTTCCGCCGGCAGGTTGCAGCGTAATCACTTCATCGGCATGCGAAATTTCGTTGCGATCGTGGGTGACCCACAGAACAGCGACCTGTTTTTCCGTCGCGTAGCCATGAATAATGTCATTCACATTCTGTTTATTACTTTCATCCAGCGCGCTGGTAATTTCGTCCAGCAGCAGCACGCGCGGCAGAAATTGTAAATTGCGGATCAGCGATACGCGCTGCTTTTCCCCGCCGGACAGTTCGTTAATAGACTTTTCCAGCATATTTTCGCCAAGGCCAAAGCGCTGCAGGTCAGCCACCAGCGCCTGCGGATCGGGTTGTTTGTTGCGGATCTGCCACGGAAAAATCAGGTTATCGTAGACTGAATCACCGAACAGCGCCGGCGTCTGCGCGCAGTAAGACACCTGCTGACGATAGGTTTCCGGCGACAGCGTCGCGATATCCACATCGTCAAAAAACAGGCGTCCGGAGGTTGGGCTGAGCAGCGAGGCGATAATCTTCAGCAAGGTGCTTTTCCCGCAGCCGGAAGGCCCGGTAATCAGCTTAAATTCTCCGGGTCTGAGCTGAAGAGTGATATTGTGTAAAATAACTGCGTCGTCGGTCTTAAACCCCACACCCTCGAGACGCAAAAGCGCGTTATTTTCCTTCATGAGTCTTCCTGATTATTTTCTGAAACACCGCTAGTTTACCCCACTTTCCTTTCTCCAGGATGAGGAGAAAGATATACTCAGTTTAAACATGCGCTATTTCCTTGTAGCGCCCCACCAGGCAACAAGACAGGAGGTTTTTGATGCTGATTTTTATTCCTATCCTTATTTTCGTCGCGCTGGTCATTGTGGCCGCGGCGGTGAAAATTGTCCCGCAAGGCTATCAGTGGACGGTAGAACGTTTTGGGCGCTTTACCCAGACGCTGCAGCCGGGATTAAGCTTAGTCGTGCCGTTTATGGACCGAATCGGCCGCAAAGTGAACATGATGGAGCAGGTGCTCGACATCCCCTCGCAGGAGGTTATCTCCCGGGATAACGCCAACGTCACCATCGACGCGGTCTGCTTTATTCAGGTGATTGACGCGCCAAAGGCCGCCTACGAGGTCAGCAATCTTGAGCAGGCGATCGTCAACCTGACGATGACCAATATCCGTACCGTGCTCGGCTCGATGGAGCTGGACGAAATGCTCTCCCAACGCGACAGCATTAACACCCGTCTGCTGCATATCGTTGACGACGCCACTAATCCGTGGGGAGTAAAAATCACCCGCGTCGAAATTCGCGACGTTCGCCCGCCGGCGGAGCTTATCGCCTCGATGAACGCCCAGATGAAAGCCGAACGTACCAAGCGTGCCTATATTCTGGAGGCGGAAGGGATCCGCCAGGCGGAAATTCTGAAAGCGGAAGGGGAAAAGCAGTCGCAGATCCTCAAAGCCGAGGGGGAACGGCAGTCCGCTTTCCTGCAGGCCGAAGCTCGCGAACGTTCCGCCGAAGCGGAAGCCCGCGCCACTCAGATGGTCTCCTCGGCAATCGCCTCGGGCGATATTCAGGCGATCAACTACTTCGTGGCGCAGAAGTACACCGATGCGCTGCAGCAGATTGGCGCCGCTAACAACAGCAAAGTGGTGCTGATGCCGCTGGATGCCAGCAGCCTGATGGGATCGATCGCCGGGATCAGCGAGCTGATCAAAGAAGGCGCTGGCGATCGGAAAAAATCATGATCGACATGATCTTCGCCCATCCGCATCTGTTCTGGTTAAGCCTGGGCGGGCTGCTGCTGGCGGCCGAGATGCTTGGCGGCAGCGGCTATCTGCTGTGGAGCGGCGTCGCTGGCGTGGTGACCGGCGCCCTGACCTGGCTCCTGCCGCTGAGCTGGGAATGGCAAGGGACGCTGTTTGCCGTTCTCACCCTGCTGGCGGCGTGGCTGTGGTCGAAATGGCTGCGCAAGCGGGTCAAAACGCAGCGTCCGGCCGATGCTCAGCTCAACCAACGCGGGCAGCAACTGGTGGGCCGCCGCCTGACGCTGGATGCCCCGCTGGTAAACGGCCGTGGCCATGTACGCGTGGGCGACAGCTCCTGGCCGGTGATTGCCGATGAAGACCTCGCGGCGGGCAGCAAGGTTGAAGTGATTGCCGTAGAAGGGATTACGCTACGAATCAGACCCGCCGTCCGTTAAGCCTGCGCCTTGCGATGGCAGCAGCCGGAAAGATTATCGATAATCGGGCACTCCGCGCTGTCGTCGCCGGGGCAGGATTCGGCCAGCGCCAGCAGGTGCGCGCGCATATTTTGCAGCTCGCGGATATGGTTCTCGATATCCGCCACTTTCTCCAGCGTGCGTTTTTTCACATCGGCGCTGTGCCGCGACGGGTCGTTGAACAAGGCCACCAGCTCGCGGCACTCTTCCAGGTTAAACCCCACCTGCCGCGCCTGGCGCAGCAGCGTCAGCTCATCGAGATGCTGCTGACTGTAGGTGCGGTAGCCGTTTTCGCTCCGCAACGGCGGCGTCACCAGCCCCTTCTCTTCGTAAAAACGAATCGCTTTGCTGGTTAAACCGGTTTTTTTCGCCACATCGCTGATATTCATTTTTTCTCCTTGACCTTCCCCTTGCTGGAAGGTTTAACCTTCTTAATACTCGATGAAAGAGTGGGTCTGGTCAATCGTTGACCGGAAAATTATTCAGGAGTTTTTGTATGTCTAACACTATCGACCTGACGCTGGATGGCCTCTCCTGCGGCCACTGCGTCAAACGCGTGAAAGAGAGTCTGGAACAGCGTCCTGACGTTGAGCAAGCCGAGGTGACCCTCACTGAAGCCCATGTCACGGGCAGCGCCAGCGCGCAAGCGCTGATTGAAACTGTGAAACAAGCCGGATACGGCGCGGAGCTCAGCCACCCAAAGGCTAAACCGCTGGCAGAATCATCAATCCCGTCGGAAGCACTGACAGCGGCCACTCCTGAGCTTCCGGCAGCCCATGACGAAGATGACAGTCAACAGCTGCTGATCAACGGCATGAGCTGCGCCAGCTGCGTCTCCCGGGTACAAAACGCGCTTGCCGCGGTGCCGGGCGTCTCACAGGCGCGGGTTAACCTGGCGGAACGCACGGCGCTGGTGATGGGCAGTGCGTCCGCCGCAGAATTAGTGCAGGCGGTGGAGAAAGCCGGCTATGGCGCGGAGGCGATCGAAGACGATCTGCAACGCCGCGAACGCCAGCAGGAAACCGCTATTGCTACGATGAAGCGTTTTCGCTGGCAGGCGATTGTCGCCCTGCTGGTCGGCGTGCCGGTGATGGTCTGGGGGATGATCGGCGATAACATGATGGTCAGCGATGACAACCGTTCGCTGTGGCTGGTTATCGGCCTTGTCACCCTCGCTGTCATGGTCTTTGCCGGCGGCCACTTCTACCGCAGCGCGTGGAAAAGCCTGAAAAATGGCACCGCCACCATGGATACGCTCGTGGCGCTCGGCACCGGCGTCGCCTGGCTGTACTCGATGAGCGTCAACCTGTGGCCGCAGTGGTTTCCGATGGAAGCCCGGCATCTGTATTACGAAGCCAGCGCGATGATTATCGGCCTGATTAACCTCGGCCATATGCTGGAGGCCCGCGCCCGCCAGCGCTCCTCGAAAGCGCTGGAGAAACTGCTCGATCTGACGCCGCCTTCAGCCCGCGTGGTGACCCCTGAGGGGGAAAAGGATCTGCCGCTCGCGGAAGTTCAGGCGGGTATGACGCTGCGCCTGACCACCGGCGACCGCGTTCCGGTTGACGGCGTGATAAGCCAGGGCGAAGCCTGGTTTGATGAAGCGATGCTCACCGGCGAACCGGTGCCGCAGCAAAAAGGCGATGGCGATGCCATTCACGCCGGCACCGTGGTGCAGGACGGCAGCGTGCTGTTCACCGCCAGCGCCGTCGGCAGCCAGACCACGCTGGCAAGAATTATCCGTATGGTGCGCCAGGCGCAGAGCAGCAAGCCGGAGATCGGCCAGCTGGCGGATAAAATCTCCGCCGTATTTGTTCCGGCGGTAGTCGCCATTGCGCTGATCAGCGCCGCGATCTGGTACTTCTTCGGCCCGGCGCCGCAGATCGTCTATACCCTGGTCATTGCCACCACGGTACTGATTATCGCCTGTCCATGTGCCTTAGGCCTGGCGACGCCGATGTCGATTATTTCCGGTGTTGGCCGGGCGGCAGAGTATGGTGTGCTGGTACGCGACGCCGATGCCCTGCAGCGCGCCAGCGAGCTCGACACCCTGGTGTTCGATAAAACCGGCACCCTGACCGAAGGCAAGCCGCAGGTGGTGGCGGTGAAAACTTTCGCTGGCGTTGATGAGCATACCGCGCTGCGTCTTGCCGCCGCGCTGGAGCAGGGCTCAAGTCATCCGCTGGCGCGAGCGATCCTCGATAAAGCCGCCGACAGTTCGTTGCCGGAAGTGAGCGGCTTCCGCACCCTGCGCGGCCTTGGCGTCAGCGGCGAAGCGGAAGGTCATCGCCTGCTGCTCGGCAACCAGGCGCTGCTCAACGAGCAGCATATCGCCACCGGCGATATAGAAAGCGAGATGACGGCGCAGGCCTCGCGCGGCGCCACGCCGGTGCTGCTGGCGGTGGATGGTCAGGCGGCCGCGCTGTTCGCCATCCGTGACCCGCTGCGCGAAGACAGCGTCGACGCCCTGGCCCGCCTGCATCGGCAGGGCTACCGGCTGGTGATGCTTACCGGGGATAATCCCACCACCGCGAAGGCCATCGCCAAAGAAGCCGGCATTGATGAAGTGATCGCTGGCGTGCTGCCGGACGGTAAAGCCGATGCCATTAAACGACTGCAGAGCCAGGGGCACAAAGTGGCGATGGTTGGCGACGGCATTAACGACGCTCCGGCGCTGGCCCAGGCCGATGTCGGGATCGCCATGGGCGGCGGCAGCGATGTCGCTATTGAAACCGCGGCGATCACCCTGATGCGCCATAGTCTTCACGGCGTGGCCGATGCGCTGGCGATTTCGAAGGCGACCTTACGCAATATGAAGCAGAACCTGCTGGGCGCGTTTGTCTACAACTCGCTGGGTATCCCGATTGCAGCCGGGATCCTCTGGCCGCTGACCGGCACCCTGCTCAATCCGGTGGTCGCCGGCGCGGCGATGGCGCTGTCGTCGATCACCGTGGTGAGTAACGCCAACCGCCTGCTGCGCTTTAAACCAAAAGAGTAAACGCCGTCAGATGAAACGGGCGCTGACGTTGTTCGGCGCCCGTTTTTTGCTGACACAAGAAAAGCCCGCCGGAAGGGTGACGTGTATCACCATATGCGCTAGCATGAAGTCCTCACACTTCGGAGCGCGTATGGGCCTGTTAAACCGGATAAAAATGCTGTGGCGAGCCGCCGTCGGCTCGTCTTATTCCTGGCCTGCGATGGATATCGTCCTGCCCGGCGAACGCTATTTGCACCTCGTCGGCAGCATCCATATGGGCACCCGCGACATGGCGCCGCCGCCAGCGAAGCTTCTGAAAAAAATACGCCAGGCCGATGCGTTAATCGTCGAGGCCGATATCAGCGGCAATGAAACCCCGTTTAGCAACCTTCCCTCTTACCCGCCGCTGGCAGAACGTCTGAGCGATGCGCAGTTGAGCGAGCTAGAGGCGCGAGCCGGCGAGCTGGGCCTGTCGGTCGGGCTGTTCGACAGCCAGCCGCTGTGGCAGGTGGCGATGGTGCTACAAGCCACCCAGGCGCAGAAGCTGGGACTGCGGCCGGATTACGGCATCGATTATCAGTTGCTGATGGCCGCCCGCGAGAGCAACATAACGGTGATGGAGCTGGAAGGCGCCGACAGCCAAATCGCGCTGCTGCGCGATCTGCCCGACGGGGGGATGGCGCTGCTGGAGGATACGCTGACCCACTGGCGCACCAACGCCCGTTTACTGCAGGTGATGATCGGCTGGTGGCTGGAGCAACCGCCATCGCGCGGCGCGGTATCGCTGCCGACGACCTTTAGCCAGTCTTTGTATGATGTGCTGATGCACCAGCGCAATCTCGCCTGGCGCGAGACGCTGCTGGCCTTGCCGCCGGGGCGCTACGTGGTTGCCGTCGGCGCGCTGCACCTGTATGGCGAAGGGAATCTGCCGGATATGCTGACCTAAAAAAATGGCCAATATTGCTATTGGCCCGTCAAAGAGGAATTTCATCATTATTATTATCCCGGGATTTGCATCCCGGATCGTCTGATTGTCGCTCAAAGTGACCATCACTGCCAACACTATTGCGCAAGATGGTACTATTTTTTAGACAACCTGCGGGCGTATTCTGACGTCACGCAAAACCGGTTGGTAAGAAGGATAGCTATGACTCCCGCCGTTAAATTACTCGAAAAAAACAAAATCCCCTTTCAGATCCACAGTTACGATCACGATCCCAATGAGACCAACTTCGGAGATGAAGTGGTGCGCAAGCTCGGCCTCAATGCCGACCAGGTTTACAAGACCCTGCTGGTCGCCGTTAACGGCGATATGAAGCATCTGGCGGTCGCCGTCACCCCGGTCGCCGGGCAGCTGGATTTGAAGAAAGTGGCGAAAGCGCTGGGCGCCAAGAAAGTCGACATGGCCGACCCGATGGTGGCGCAGCGTATCACCGGCTATCTGGTGGGCGGCATCAGTCCGCTGGGGCAGAAGAAGCGCCTGCCGACGGTGATTGACGCCCCGGCGCAGGAATTTGCCACCATCTATATTTCCGGCGGCAAACGCGGTCTGGATATTGAGCTGGCGGCCAGCGATCTGGCGCAGCTTCTGGACGCGAAGTTCGCCGATATCGCCCGCCGCGATTGAGCACACCATCCCGGATAGCGGCGCACGCGCCTTATCCGGGCTACCCAACTCGTAGCCCCGGTAAGCGCAGCGCCACCGGGGAAATAGCCAACCTGAAACCCAGGCTTACTGCCAGCTCACCTCGCCTTTCGGCTCGTAGGCTACCGCATCCAGCGGCGAGTTCTTCTCGATATACTCTTTCAGCACTTCGGCATCGATAAAGCCGGTATTCACATACCCGGGTTTATCGGCAATGTTCGGATAGCCATCGCCGCCGGTAGCGTTAAAGCTCAGCGTCGCCATCCGGTAGGTCTTCGCCGGATCCACCGGTTCGCCTTTGATTTTCAGATCGTTCAGTTTGCCATCTTTGGCTACAAAGCTGACGTTGGCAAACTGCGGATAGGCGCCGGAATCCGGCTTCATCTGCGCGACGGCGGTCAGGTAATCCACCACCTCCTTGCCGCTCATATCGACATAGGTCAGCACATTGCCGAACGGCTGGACCTTCATCACATCCTTATAGGTGATATCCCCCGCCTCGATGGAGTCGCGGATCCCACCGCCGCTCATCACCGCGAAATCCGCGTTGCTGCGCGCCATCTGCGCCGCCAGCAGCAGGTGGCCCATATTGGTCTGCACAAAGCGCACTTTACTGCGGTCGCCCTCCAGATGACCATTCACGCTACCGATTTTGACCTGCAGTTGCGCTTTGCCTTTGTTCTGGAATGGCGTCAGCAGCGACATCATCTGCGGGTTCTCCGCGATCTGCGGCGTATACAGCACCCGCTCGCTTTGGCCGTTATCGTAAGTCACTTTTTTCTTCAGGTTCACCGGGATCAGCTGATAATGCACCAGCTTCATCTCGCCGTTGCGGAACTCAAAATCGGCGCGGCCGACGTATTTGCCCCACTCATGCGCCTGGACGATCCAGATGCCGTTCTGACGATCCGGCGCGCACGGGGTGCCTGGCACATAATCGACCTGCTTTTTATTTTCCGACGCCATGCATACCGGATCCTGCGAGTGACCGCCGACGATCATCGCCAGCGATCCCGCAGGTAAACTCCGCGCCATTTCAACGTCGCCCGGCGCGTTAGAGCCGTGGTTGCCATTGTCGTAATGGCCCATATGGGTGGTGGCCAGGATCACGTCCGGCTTTTCATTCTGCTGCAGCTCCTGGATCACCAGCTTCGCCTCTTCCGCCGGTTTGCGGAATTCGATATCGGTGAAATATTCCGGATTGCCAATCTTGGCCGTATCGTCGGTGGTTAAGCCAATCACCGCGATTTTCAGCCCGCCGCGCTTAAACAGCGCCCAGGGTTTGAACAGCCGTTCGCCGGTGCTTTTCTGATAAATATTGGCCGACAGGAACGGGAACTTCGCCCACTTTTCCTGCTGGCGCAGCACGCTCAGCGGATTATCAAATTCATGGTTCCCCACCGCCATTGCGTCGTAGCCGATCAGGTTCATGCCGCGAAAATCGGGCTCTGCATCCTGTAAATCAGACTCCGGCACGCCGGTATTAATATCGCCGCCGGATAACAGCAGGACGCTCCCCCCTTCCGCCGCCACTTCTTTCCGGATGCCATCGACCAACGTTTTCTGCGCCGCCAGACCATATTCGCCGTAGTCATTGCGCCAGAAATGGCCGTGATGATCGTTGGTGTGCAGGATGGTAATTTTATAGGTTTTATCCTGCTCATAGGCCTGTGCGGACAGGCTGCCCAGCGATAAGGCGGCAAATAACGCCAGCGCTACGCGATGTTTAAAATACTGCATGCTTCACTCCCTGACTTAATCCCAAGTGCCGAAAGTATAGCGAGTTAGTCGCGTTGACAAATATGTTTTCAGAATTGCGACTTCCTTCAACCCCTAAGGACAGGTATGTTAGTCGGATAATAATTCCACCTGCATCCTCTATACGCCTTCGCGTTGTATGGCATTGCGTCAGCCCGTTGGTTATATTTCCCATGTAGTAGCCGGGAAAATCAGGGTCGTCGCCATGGCGTAAAAATGACGAAAGCTATATAAAAAAGTGACGTGAACCTATGGCAATCAATCAGACCGCTCAACCCCTGTCCGGCCCCGCTGCGCCGCCGCAAAAAGCACGCACCTCGTTTGGCATCTTAGGCGCGATCAGCCTGTCCCATTTGCTTAACGATATGATCCAGTCGCTCATCCTGGCGATTTACCCGCTGCTGCAGGCGGAGTTCTCCCTTACCTTCGTGCAGATCGGGATGATCACCCTCACCTTCCAGCTGACCTCATCGCTATTCCAGCCGGTGATTGGTTACATCACCGATAAGCGCTCAATGCCGTGGTCCCTGCCGGTGGGCATGTGCTTCACCCTCTGCGGTTTGATTCTGCTGGCGCTGGCCGGGAGTTTCGGCATGGTGCTGCTGGCTGCCGCGCTGGTGGGTACCGGCTCCTCGGTTTTCCATCCGGAATCATCCCGCGTGGCGCGGATGGCCTCTGGCGGCCGTCACGGCCTGGCCCAGTCGCTGTTCCAGGTCGGCGGCAACTTCGGCAGCTCGCTTGGTCCATTGCTGGCGGCGGTAATTATCGCCCCCTATGGCAAAGGCAACGTCGCCTGGTTCGTGCTGGCCGCCCTGCTGGCTATTGTGGTGCTGTCGCAAATCAGCCGCTGGTATGCCGCACAGCACCGGATGAATAAAGGCAAACCGAAGCCGCTGATCGTTAATCCGCTGCCGCGCAATAAGGTGATTCTGGCGGTAGGTATTCTGCTGATGCTGATTTTCTCGAAATATTTCTATATGGCGAGCATTAGCAGCTATTACACCTTTTATCTGATGCATAAGTTCGGATTATCGGTGCAAAATGCCCAGCTTCATCTGTTTGCCTTCCTGTTCGCGGTTGCCGCCGGGACGGTAATCGGCGGGCCAGTTGGCGATAAAATTGGACGTAAATATGTGATTTGGGGCTCTATCCTCGGTGTGGCGCCGTTTACCCTCGTTTTACCCTACGCCAGCCTTGAATGGACGGGGATTTTAACGGTGATTATTGGTTTTATCCTCGCCTCGGCCTTTTCCGCTATCCTGGTCTATGCGCAGGAGCTGCTGCCGGGTCGAATCGGCATGGTTTCTGGCCTGTTCTTCGGCTTCGCCTTTGGCATGGGTGGCCTTGGCGCCGCGGTGCTGGGCCTGCTGGCGGACCATACCAGTATCGATCTGGTGTATAAAATCTGTGCCTTCCTGCCGCTGCTGGGTTTCCTGACGATATTTCTTCCTGATAACCGGCAAAAAGCCTGATTATCCGGCGGCCAAAGTGCAACGCTGGCCGCCGTTATCCCTTGCGCCATCAGCCTGATGCGCGCATTCCCTCCGCGATTTTCCCTTCTGTGCCTTTTGGCCGGTTAATTCCATTTTTTTGCACAATTCAAGAATTATTCATAAACAAAGTGAACGTTTTTGTCATAAACTATTACCCGGATAGGGTAGCAAAATGGACCGATACACCACTGGAAAGGAGACGGAATGCACCACGCAACACCGCTTATCACCACCATTGTCGGCGGCCTCGTGCTCGCCTTTATTCTCGGCATGATTGCCAATAAGCTACGTATTTCTCCTCTGGTGGGATATCTCTTAGCGGGCGTGCTGGCCGGACCTTTCACCCCTGGCTTTGTTGCTGATACCAAACTGGCTCCTGAACTGGCAGAACTCGGCGTGATCCTGCTGATGTTCGGCGTCGGGCTGCATTTTTCCCTGAAAGATCTGATGGCGGTAAAGTCGATCGCCATTCCCGGGGCCATCGCCCAGATAGCCGTGGCGACGCTGTTGGGTATGGCACTCTCCGCCGCCCTTGGCTGGTCGCTGATGACCGGCATCGTCTTTGGCCTGTGTCTCTCCACCGCCAGTACCGTGGTGCTACTGCGTGCCCTCGAGGAGCGACAGCTTATTGACAGTCAGCGCGGGCAGATTGCCATTGGCTGGCTGATTGTAGAAGACCTGGTGATGGTCCTGACGCTGGTCCTGCTGCCAGCGATTGCCGGGATGACGGAGAAAGGTGACGTTGGCTTCGCCTCTCTGGCCCTCGACCTCGGGATCACCATTGGTAAAGTGGTGGCCTTTATCGCCATCATGATGCTGGTCGGTCGCCGGTTGGTGCCGTGGATCATGTCGCGCAGCGCCGCCACCGGATCACGCGAGCTGTTCACCCTGTCGGTGCTGGCCCTGGCGCTGGGCATCGCCTTCGGCGCCGTGGAGCTGTTTGATGTCTCCTTCGCCCTTGGCGCCTTCTTCGCCGGCATGGTGCTTAACGAATCTGAGCTGAGCCACCGCGCCGCCCATGACACCCTGCCGCTGCGCGACGCCTTCGCGGTGCTGTTCTTTGTCTCCGTCGGCATGCTGTTTGACCCGATGGTGCTGGTGCAGCAGCCGCTGGCGGTGCTGGCGACACTGGCGATTATTATCTTTGGTAAATCCGCCGCCGCCTTTTTCCTCGTGCGTATGTTTGGTCATTCGCCGCGTACCGCATTGACCATTGCCGCCAGCCTGGCGCAGATTGGTGAGTTTGCCTTTATTCTCGCCGGCCTGGGGATGGCGCTTAACCTGCTGCCGCAGGCTGGACAAAACCTGGTGCTGGCCGGGGCGATCATCTCGATTATGCTCAACCCGGTGCTGTTTACCCTGCTGGAAAAATATCTCGATAAAACCGAAACCCTCGACGAGCAGACGCTGGAAGAGGTGCTGGAAGATGAGAAACAGGTGCCAGTCGATATCTGTAACCACGCGCTGCTGGTTGGCTTCGGCCGCGTCGGCAGTCTGCTGGGCGAGAAGCTGATGGCCCAGGGGATCCCGCTGGTGGTGGTTGAAACCTCGCGTACCCGCGTGGATGAGTTACGCGAGCGCGGGATCAGCGCGGTGCTAGGTAATGCCGCCAATGAAGAGATCATGGAACTGGCGCATCTCGACTGCGCCCGCTGGCTGCTGCTGACTATCCCCAACGGCTACGAGGCCGGAGAGATTGTCGCTTCCGCACGGGAAAAATGCCCGAATATCGAGATCATCGCCCGCGCCCATTACGATGATGAAGTGGACTACATTATCGATCGCGGGGCTAATCAGGTGGTGATGGGCGAGCGGGAAATTGCCCGCGCCATGCTGCAGCTTTTGGAAACGCCACCGGCCGGTGAAGTGGTCACCGGCTGATGTACTGCCCTCTCCCCGTCGGGAGAGGGGCGCGCTTACCGATCCCAGTACGCCTCTTCCAGGCTGTCCTCACGCTCCGGCAGGCCGCGGGTTAAACGCGGCGAGTGCTGGTTCAGCACCTGATAGCTCACGCGGTTGGCATATTTACACACCTGCGCCAGTGAGGAGTAGGTCAGCCATTTGCATTTGTGCTTGCTGGAGTTGGGTACGTTATTGCGGTGGTAGTTATTGGCGGTGATGTCATGCAGCAGCGCCGCCAGGGCGCCGTCGCCAGCGCCGTTGGTATTCATGATTTTTTCAGGCCCGCCCATATACGGGGCGATATGTGAATAGATACGCAGCGGATTAACGCAATCCTGGTGGCGCATCGCACGGCTGAATTCAAACTGGTTAAACTCCGGGATCGCCCCCGGCAGCAGCGGATGCTGGGTTTTCCGCTTCGCCTCTTCTTCGGTAAAGCCCGCCATATACAGGCCCGCCGGGCCGGCAGTGCACAGCACCAGGTCGACCCAGTCCAGCGCTTTATCCGCCGCCGACAGCGGATCGGCAAAACCGGTCAGGGCTTCCCCTTCTTCTTCATTCATCGCCAGAATCGAGACATGCTCCTGCAGGAACTGCTGCCACCACGCCGGGTTATCGGCAATCACGTATTTAGTTCCGAGAGTTAACACCACCGGCACATCATGCTTTTTGGCGTACTCGATGGCTTTCATCGTGGCGTCTGGCATCGGCTCGCCCGGCTTGCAGCGTACCAGGTAGGAGGTGAGCACCAGCGCCGAGGCGCCGGCGATCACCGCTTCCGGAATGCTTTCCGGGCGCAGCTTGTTCATGTGACCCGGGCTGATGGCGAAGGTGCGCTCGCCGCTGTCGCTGATCAGGGTAAAACAGCGGCCAATGGCGCCGTCGACGCCCTGCAGATAGTTCAGATCGGTGCGGCTGGAGGTATTGCACAGGTAACGATAGGCATAGCCGCCGATGTCGATATTGCTGCACATCACGCCAAGCAGCACCGAGCGATCGTCCGCCAGCACCGAGTAGTTGTGCATGGTATTGCCGATGGTGCCGCCGGCAAACTGATGGGTAATGAGATTATTGCGTACCAGCTCCTGGTACAGCGCCTCGGCGACGTCATCTTCAATCACCAGCGAGTGGCCCGCGCTCAGACCATAGCGTACGATAAACGCTTCATCCACTTTCGCTTCGATATCCACCAGCGTCTGGTCGATACCGACCACCCAGGAGATGCTGGATTCATTCTCCGGCTGAATTTGCTGCAGCAGCGGGTCGCGGGCGTTGACGGGAAAATAGTGTTTGGATTTGCGTTTACCGGGAAATTTCATAGTGGCGCTTAAATAACAGGGAACAAGCGGGAAATAGTAGCATATTCCCCGCCCTGCGCGCGATCAGCGATAAGGCGCCGTCAGGTTGACCATCATCTCAATATGCGCCACATCCGCATTTAGCGCCGGAATATATTCATACTGCTCGCCACCCGCTTCGAGGAAAACTTCCCGGTTCTGAACGGCAATCTCTTCCAGCGTCTCGAGACAGTCGGCGGCAAACCCCGGGCACAGCACCTGAATATGCTTCGTCCCCTGCTCGCCAAGCATCTTCAGCGTCTCATCGGTGTACGGCGTCAGCCAGGGTTCCCGGCCAAAGCGCGACTGGAAGGTCATCATCACCCGCTCCGGCGGCAGCCCCAGCGCGGAAACCAGTTCCCGCGTGGTATCGCGACAGCGCTGGGGATAATCATCGCCCTGGTTGGCATAGCGCTGCGGGATCCCATGGTAGGAGAGCAGCAGCAGATCGGGTTCCCCGTGCACCGCGAAGGAGGCGCGCACGCTGGCCGCCAGCGCATGGATATAGTCCGGGTGATCGGCATAGTCGCGAATAAACGAGATACCCGGAATAGCGCGCTTTTTCGCAAGGATCCGCGCCAGCTCATCCCAGACGGCGGCCACCGTCGAACAGGAATATTGTGGGTACAGCGGCAGCACCACGATGTGTCCCACCCCCTGCGCCAGTAAATCATCCACCGCGCTGGCCAGCGACGGCGAACCATAGCTCATGCCCAGCGCCACCGGCGTATCCGGCAGCCTGGCGGCCAGCGCCTGCTGCTGGCGACGGCTGTATACCATCAGCGGCGATCCCTCCTCCATCCACACGGACTGATAGAGCTTCGCCACGCGCGGGGAGCGAATCGGCAGTATGACGCCACGCAGCAGCGGCCACCATAGCAGACGAGATGTATCCACCACCCGTTTGTCGCTGAGGAATTGTCGCAGATAGCGCTTCACCGCACCGGGGGTGGGCGCATCGGGAGTGCCTAAATTGGCCAGCAAGATACCTGTTTTCGTCTGATGCATTACCGCCTCTTAACCATTTGAATCGCAGCCAATTGTAGCTGAAATGGCGCTAAACGGAACCAATCATAGCAAAAGGTAGAAATGAGAGGAGTTCTCATCCTGCCGCAGCAGGATGAGAAAAGGCTTTATCAGCCGAGGATTTTTTCCAGTTCAGCGCGCACGTCAGCTACCGCTTTGGTGCCGTCGACTTTGGCATATTTGGTGTTGCCCGCCTGCGCTTCTTTGGTGTAGTAGCCGATCAGCGGCGCTGTCATCTGATGGTATTCCACCAGGCGCTTACGCACGGTCTCTTCCTGGTCGTCTTTACGGGTGGTCAGCTCTTCGCCGGTCACGTCGTCTTTGCCTTCCACCTTCGGCGGATTGAATTTGATGTGGTATACGCGACCGGATGCCGCATGAACGCGACGGCCAACGATGCGGTCGACGATCAGTTCGTCCGGCACGTCGAATTCCAGCACGTAATCAACGGTAATACCCGCTTCTTTCATGGCGTCAGCCTGCGGAATGGTGCGCGGGAAGCCGTCCAGCAGGAAGCCGTTACGGCAATCTTCCTGGGCGATACGCTCTTTCACCAGCGCGATGACCAACTCATCGGTTACCAGCTTGCCGGCGTCCATAATGTCTTTCGCTTGCTTACCGAGCTCAGAGCCGGATTTTACCGCCGCGCGCAGCATATCGCCGGTGGAGATTTGCGGAATACCGTATTTCTCCATGATGAACTGAGCCTGAGTTCCTTTACCCGCGCCCGGAGCGCCAAGCAGAATAATACGCATTACGAAAATCCCCTCAAAAGTCGATTCAATTTTTCAAAAACGCTAAACCATACCACCAGAACGGCGATGGCTCAAGGAAGGCGGTGCGGCTGAAACGGTTAATGGTGAGATATTTTATGCAATCCAATGTGAAATGCCCCGCCGGAGCAAATTGCTCAGGCGGGGCATTTATCCCGTTCCCGGCGTCGCGTCGCTTGGCCGGGCTACTCGTTCAGGTTCGCGTCAGGAAGCCAGCAGCTGGTTCATACGGCGGATAAACTGGTTCGGATCTTCCAACGTGCCGCGCTCAGCCAGCAGCGCCTGATCCAGCAGCAGCTCTACCCATTCGCCGAACTGCGCGTCATCCTGAGTATCGGCGGCGCGTTTCACCAGCTGATGCGCCGGGTTCAGTTCGAAGATGTATTTCACTTCCGGTGCCGCCTGGCCCGCTGCCGCGAACAGCTTCGCCATCTGCGTGCTCATCTCATCGGCATCGGTAGTGACAATCGCCGGGGTGTCGGTCAGACGATGGGTCAGACGCACCTCTTTCACCCGGTCGCCAAGCAGGTTTTTCACACGCTCAACGAACGGCTCCAGCGCTTTTTCAGCTTCTTTGGTGGACTCGTCCACTTCATCCGCCAGCTTGTCCAGCGACTCGTCGGCTTTCGCCACCGACTGGAACGCTTTGCCGTCGAACTCGGTCAGGTAGCTCATCATCCACTCGTCGATGCGATCGGAGAGCAGCAGAACTTCAATCCCTTTCTTACGCAGCAGTTCGAGGTGCGGGCTGCTCTTCGCCGCCGCATAGCTGTCGGCAGTGATGTAGTAGATCTTCTCCTGGCCTTCTTTCATCCGCGAGACATACTCTTCCAGCGACACAGTCTGCGCGGAGGAGTCGGTATGCGTCGTCGCGAAACGCAGCAGTTTGGCGATCGCTTCCTGGTTGCTCGGATCTTCCGCCGGGCCCTCTTTCAGCACCAGGCCGAACTGTTTCCAGAAAGTTTGATATTTTTCAGCGTCGTCTTTCGCCAGCTTATCCAGCATCTGCAGCGCGCGTTTGGTCAGCGCGGTACGCAGGTTGCGGGTCACGCTGCTGTCCTGCAGGATTTCACGGGAGACGTTCAGCGGCAGATCGTTGGAGTCGATCAGGCCACGCACGAAGCGCAGGTAGTTCGGCATAAACTGCTCGGCGTCGTCCATAATGAACACACGCTGCACGTACAGCTTCAGGCCGTGTTTATGATCGCGGTTCCACATATCCCACGGCGCCTGCGACGGGATATACAGCATGCTGGTGTACTCCTGCTTACCTTCCACGCGGTTGTGGCTCCAGGTCAGCGGGTCGCTGTAGTCGTGAGCGATATGCTTGTAGAACTCTTTGTATTCGTCGTCGTTCACTTCGGACTTGCTGCGGGTCCACAGGGCCTGCGCCTTGTTGATTTTTTCCCACGAAATCACGGTTTCGCCGTCTTTCTCTTCCTGCTTTTCAATCTCAACCGGCAGCGCGATATGGTCGGAATACTTGCTGATGATGGAGCGCACGCGCCAGTCATTGAGGAAATCGTCTTCGCCCTCACGCAGATGCAGGGTGATTTCGGTGCCGCGATCGGCTTTGGTGATGTCGGCAACAGTGTATTCCCCTTCGCCGGCGGATTCCCAGAACACGCCGTTCTCAGGTTTATCGCCCGCCGCACGGGTACGCACGGTCACTTTATCCGCCACGATGAAGGCAGAGTAGAAGCCGACGCCGAACTGGCCGATCAGCTGGCTGTCTTTCGCCTGGTCGGAACCCATCGATTCCAGAAACGCTTTGGTGCCGGATTTGGCGATAGTGCCGAGATGATCGATAACCTCTTCCCGGTTCATGCCGATACCGTTATCGGCGATGGTCAGGGTGCGGTTGTCTTTATCAAACGAAACCCGTACGCGCAGCTCGCCATCGCCCTCATACAAATCCGGCTGCGACAGCGCGCGGAAACGCAGCTTATCGGCCGCATCAGAGGCGTTGGAAATCAGCTCACGCAGAAAGATTTCTTTGTTGGAATAGAGGGAATGGATCATCAGGTGCAGAAGTTGCTTTACCTCTGACTGAAAACCACGAGTTTCTTGTCCTTTCATCTGATTCAACCTCAACAATGCCATTTTAAATGGGGTAAAAAACCGTTGAGTGGGAGATGGGGACTGCGGGGAAATTTTTCAAGCGGAGGCGGCGCTGGCCGCCTCCATTTGTTCAGAAAGTAATCTTGTGACGACCGGCCAGCGAGTGGGACAGCGTGGTGCCGTCGACCATTTCCAGCTCGCCGCCCACCGGCACGCCGTGGGCGATGCGGCTGGCATCAACGCCATACTGCGCGCACAGCTCCGCGATGTAGTTGGCCGTCGCCTCACCCTCAACGGTCGGGTTAGTGGCAAGGATCACCTCGGTGATCGACTCTGCTTCCAGCCGTTGTTCAAGGCGATCGAGCCCGATGTCATCTGGCCCGATGCCGTCGAGCGGCGACAGGTGCCCCATCAGCACGAAGTAGCGGCCGGAATACTGCCCGGTCTGCTCGATGGCGTGGATGTCCGCCGGACTCTCCACCACGCAGATCTGGCCGTTTTCCTGGCGACGCGGGTTGCTGCAGATATTGCACACCTCCTGCTCGGTGAAGGTGCGGCAATCGGCGCAGTGGCCGATCTCCGACATCGCGCGCGTCAGCGCCTGCGCCAGGCGCATACCGCCGCTGCGATCGCGCTGCAGCAGGGTAAACGCCATGCGCTGCGCCGACTTCGGGCCAACGCCCGGCAGACAGCGCAGCGCTTCCATAAGCTGAGTTAACAGCGGGCTGGTTTGCATCAGAACGGCATCTTGAAGCCTGGCGGCAGCTGCATACCGGCAGAAACGGAAGCCATCTTCTCTTTCTGGGTCTCTTCAATGCGGCGCGCGGCGTCGTTAAACGCGGCAGCCACCAGATCTTCCAGCATTTCTTTGTCGTCTTCCAGCAGGCTTGGGTCGATTTCCACACGGCGGCAGTTGTGCGCGCCGTTAATGGTCACTTTCACCAGACCCGCGCCGGATTCGCCGGTCACTTCCAGCTGAGCGATCTCTTCCTGCATCTTCTGCATTTTGTCTTGCATCTGCTGGGCCTGCTTCATCAGGTTACCCAGGCCGCCTTTTCCACCAAACATAGGCTTCTCTCTCAGTCATCGTTAAAGGTACTGAATGCCAGTCAGACTGGCGTTCAAATGGGGCGGATACTCTCTTCATCCAGATCGGCGTCGAAGAAACGACGCAGGGTCTGAATGTTATTATCCGCGATAATGGCTTCGCGCGCCTGCGCGAGCTTTTCTTCATAAATAGCCTGCCGCCACTCCAGCGGCGTACGCATCGCGGGATTATCATCTTCCACGATGGTCAATTCAACCGGCGTACCGTACAACACCCCCAGCGCTTCAGCCAGCTTTTGCTGCGCGCCGGTGGAATTGAGGTGACGCTGGCTGGGGCGCAGATGCAGACAGACGCGGCTGCCCTCCTGCTCTTTCCACGCGTTGAGCGCCACCTGCTCGACCAGCTTAGGTACCGCCAGCCGGCTCACTTCCGCCGCCCAGCTGTCGCGCTCGACCGCTTCTTCGGCGAGCTTGGCCGCCAGCTCCGGCGTCTTCTCATGCTCCAGCGCTTTTTTCAGCGCTTTTGGCGTCGCGACTTCGACTTTGGCCTCTTCAACCACTGTCGTCGCCTTCCAGCGATAGGCCTCTTTCTTCGCCGGGGCCTGCTCAAGGGCAGCCGCCGCCGGACGAGCCTGGACGCGCTCGGTAATCGAACTCAGTCGCTCCAGCGCAGCGTTATTCACCGGCCGCGCGCGGGAAGCGGCTGCCGGTTCACTCTTTTTTGGAGTGGTTGCTCCCTGGCTGCGCTGCAGGTGGCTGCGGGCCGCCAGCACCTGGCTGGTGGTCGGCGGCAAACTCTGCGACGGCTGCTGCGGCGGCGCAGCGGGGGCAACCGGCTGACGCGGCGCGGGCGCGGCGGTCTGTGCTGGCTGCACTTCCGGCTCTGGCAGCGGCTTACGCGGATGAAACGCCAGCGCGCGGAGCAGCGTCATTTCGACGCCCATTCGCCGGTCCGGCGCATAAGGCAGCTCTTTGCGGCCCATCAGCAGCGTTTGGTAGTAAAGCTGAACGTCACCCGGCGGTACGGTTCGCGCCAGTTCGCGCATCCGCACTTCGACCGTGGCCATATCGGCGCCCAGCGCCGAAGGCGACAGCTGTACCATGGCGATGCGGTGCAGCAGGCTCTGCATCTCCACCAACAGCGCCTCCCACTCGACGCCGCGTGCGGCGGCGTCATTGACGCCCGCCATCACCCGCTCGCCGTCGGCAGCGACCAGCGCTTCAATCAGCGACAGCGCCTGATCGTCATCAAGGGTGCCGAGCATGGTGCTCACCGATGCGGCCGTCAGCTGTCCTTCTCCACTGGCAATCGCCTGATCGGTCAGGCTTAAGGCATCGCGCAGGCTGCCGTCGGCTGCCCGCGACAAGAGCTGCAGCGCGCGGGGCTCAAAGGCAATCTGCTCTTCGCCAAGAATATGCTCCAGCTGATGGCGGATCTGTTCAACATCCAGGGCTTTGAGATGGAACTGCAGGCAGCGGGATAAGATCGTCACCGGCAGCTTCTGCGGATCCGTCGTCGCCAGCAGGAATTTGACGTGTGCTGGCGGCTCCTCCAGCGTTTTTAATAACGCGTTGAAGCTGTGGCGCGACAACATATGGACTTCGTCGATGAGATAGACCTTAAAGCGGCCGCGGGCCGGCGCGTACTGGACGTTATCCAGCAGGTCGCGGGTATCTTCGACTTTGGTGCGCGAGGCGGCGTCAATCTCAATCAGATCGACAAAACGCCCCTGTTCAATTTCCCGGCAGTTATCGCACACGCCGCAGGGGGTGGCGGTGATGCCGGTTTCACAGTTTAACCCTTTCGCCAGCAGACGGGCGATGGAGGTCTTACCGACCCCGCGGGTACCGGAAAAGAGATAAGCGTGATGAATGCGCCCTAACGACAAGCCGTTCGCCAGTGCGGTCAGCACATGTTCCTGGCCGACGACGTCAGCAAAGGTTTGTGGGCGCCATTTACGGGCTAAGACCTGATAACTCATGGGCTGGCTCTGAAACGCTGGAAGGTGAAATCACGAAGGGGTCATGCTATCACAGCCCCGCCCGATCGGCGAGGCTATGTGGAGGGATTTGCTTAGTGGCCCGGGAACGGCACCAGGCTGTAGCAGTGGATCCCCAGCTTCTCCAGGCGCTGTTCGCCGCCCAGATCGAACAGGTTGATAATGAAAGCGGCATCGTGCACTTCGCCGCCGAGACGGCGGATCAGTTTGACCGTCGCGTCGATGGTGCCGCCGGTCGCCAGCAGATCGTCCACCACCAGCACCTTGTCGCCCGGTTTGATCGCATCAACGTGGATCTCCAGCTGATCGGTGCCATACTCCAGCTCATAGCTCTCGGCAATGGTTTCACGCGGCAACTTACGCGGCTTGCGAACCGGAACAAAGCCCACGCCCAGCGCCAGCGCAACCGGGGCGCCGAACAGGAAGCCACGCGCCTCAGTCCCTACCACTTTGGTAATACCCGCGTCTTTGTAGCGCTCGGTCAGCAGTTCAATGCTAAGCGCGTAGGCCTTCGGGTCTTCCAGTAAGCTGGTGACATCGCGGAAAAGAATGCCAGGTTTTGGATAATCCTCGATACTCTGGATGCTGTTCTTCAGATATTCAAGCTGCTGTGCAGTTGCGGTCATAAGTGTATGCCTGATTGAAACGGTGTTACCCACGGGCGTGCAAAAGGGGCCAAAGAAACATTTGTTTAACCTTTGACCAGGCTTGCCCGCGCTCGAAAACGCCAGAATTTACTGGCTGTCAGCAACAATTGCAACAGGCATTATTGCGCATCAGTGCTTTTGTTGCTTTGCGTCAACCACCGGAATGCGCCACATAAAGATCAGCAGGCAGGCCAGAATGACCAACAGCATGATGCGCACCCACGTAAGCTTAACCAGCCACAGCGAAATAGCAAAAGTCACTACGATCATCGCAATGGCGCGCGGTTTGGCGCCGCGAGGCATCGCGCGGTACTGCTGCCAATGGCGAAGATAGCCGCCAAACCAGGAGCGATACAGCAGCCACTGGTGAAAGCGCGGCGATGAGCGGGCAAAGCACCAGGCGGCGAGCAGAATAAACGGCGTCGTCGGCAGCAACGGTAAGAAGATGCCCAGCGTACCCAGCGCTACCGCCAGCCAGCCGATAATGGTTAGAATAACAGGTGGCATAATGCGAATCGTTATCAAACAGATGAGGCTACTGTAGCACAGTTGGCTGGAAGGGAATGGAGAGGTGTGGTGAAAACAGCTCAACTTTTACAAACGCTGAACGATCAGCTCAGCGAGCTGGCCGCGCTGGTGGCGCCGCTGGCGGAGCACGCGACCCTGAGCCCACGCTTTGACCGTCAGCTCTTTCATACCCGCAGCACGCTGATGCAGGACTATCTGGCGGAAGCCCGGCAAAACTTTTCCCAACTGAGCCAGGCCGTCGAGCGCCAGCAACTGCCGCAGGTGGTCTGGATTGCCGAGCGTCTGGCGGCGCAAATCGCCGCGCTGCGTCGTGAAACCGCCACCTGGTCCTTGCGCAGTTGGGACCACGCGTCGCCAACGCTGAGCCGCTGGCAGCGCCGTCGCCTGCAGCATCAGGAGTATGAGCGCCGCCTGCTGGCGATGCGCGACCAACGTCAGCGTCAGCTGGCGCAGGCGACCAGCCTTGACGAGCAGCAGCGGCTGGGGAAAGAAGTTGAAGCCTACAGCGGCCGGTTGGCGCGCTGCCGACAGGCACTGGACAAGATTGAAAACGTACTGGCGCGGCTGACGCGCTAACAGGAGAGCCCGATGTCGCTGGAAAATGCATCCGATGAGGTCAAACTGGCCGTCGATTTAATCATGTTGCTGGAATCACATCAGATCCCGGCGCAAACCGTGCTGGGCGCGCTGGAAATTGTCAGGCGGGATTATGCAAACAAGTTAAAAAACGCGGAAAGCGGGTCGCGAAACCCAGAGAAGTAGGATGTTGTCTCCGGCAGTGTGCTGGCAGTCTGGTCCTCTGCGCATGACGCCACTGGAGACAATATTGATGGAAAAAGTCAGTCAAACCCCACACGACGCGGTGTTTCGCCAGATGCTCATGCATCAGGCGGTCGCGAAGGATTTTTTGCAGTTGTATCTCCCCGCGCCGTTTCTGGCGATCTGCGAACTGGATTCGCTGCAGCTGGTCTCCGGCAGCTTTGTTGAAGAGGACCTGCGCGCCAGCTATTCCGATATCCTTTACTCACTGCGCACGCGTCATGGACCGGGCTATGTGTACGCGCTGATTGAGCACCAGAGTACCCCGGACAAGCTGATGGCATTTCGCCTGCTGCGCTATGCGCTGGCCGCCATGCAGCGTCATCTGGACGCCGGCCACGACACGCTGCCGCTGGTGGTGCCCATTCTGTTTTATCACGGCAAAGTGAGCCCCTGGCCCTGGGCTCGCAACTGGCAACAGCTATTCGCCGATCCGGCGCTGGCGAAGGCGCTCTATAGCAATGATTTTCCGCTGGTGGACCTCACCGTAATGCCAGATAATCAGATCGCCCGTCATCGGCGGATGGCCATGCTGGAACTGCTGCAAAAGCATATCCGCCATCGCGATCTGGCCGAGCTGCAGGTGCCGCTGATTGCGCTGATGACGCAAGGCTATCTGACAGAAGCGCAGCTGAATACGCTGCTGCGCTATATGTTGCAGGCGGGAACTACGGAACATCCGGGGGCGCTGATCCGCACGCTGGCGGCGCAGTCGCCCAGGCATAAGGAGCTGATGATGACCATTGCCGAATGGCTGGAAGAAAAAGGCCGTAAACAGGGACAGCAAGAGGGTGAGCAGGAAGGTCGAGAAGCCGCCACTCGCAGCATCGCCGCCAGAATGCTGGCGCGCGGCCTCGAACGTCAAACCGTGCAGGAACTCACCGGACTCAGCGACGAGGAACTCGCCGCGCTGGCACCCTGATGCAGCAGGGGCGGCTTTGCGCCGCCCCTCTTCGATCAGGACGCGGTGGTGGGCGCCAGATCGTCCCCCTTCCCGTCCCGCTTCACTTCGGTGACTTCATCACCTTTTTCATTGCGCAGATGAACTTCCAGCTGGTTAAAGGCAATGTTGATGTCATTTTCCCGGCACAGGCGGTCGATGGCGCGGTTGAGCTCATCCACCGTGTAGCTGCGATCGCGCAATTCACGAACATACAGACGCAGTTCATGATCCAGCGTACTGGCCCCGAAGGTGGTGAAGAAAACCGCAGGCGCCGGCTCCTGCATCACTTTCGGATGATCGTGCGCGGCCTTCAGCAGCACCTCTTTCACTTTATCCAGATCGGAGCCATAGGCGACGCCGAGGCGGATCACCACCCGGGTCACGGTGTCGGAGAGCGACCAGTTGATCAAGCGCTCGGTAACGAACGCCTTGTTCGGGATAATCACCTCTTTGCGATCGAAGTCGGTGATGGTGGTCGCGCGGATACGGATTTTGCTTACCGTACCGGAGAAGGTGCCGATGGTTACCGTATCCCCAATGCGCACTGGACGCTCGAACAGAATAATCAGACCGGAGACGAAGTTACCGAAGATCTCCTGCAGGCCAAAACCTAAACCAACCGACAGCGCGGCCGCCAGCCATTGTAGTTTATCCCAGGAGACGCCCAGCGACCCGAACACCGTCATCGCCCCGATGGCGATAATCGCATAGTTAAGAATGGTGGTGATGGCGTAGGAGGTGCCCTGACGCATATTGAGACGCGAGAGAACCAGCACCTCCAGCAGACCCGGCAGGTTGCGTATTAGCGCCCAGGCGACCATCGACGCCACAATGGCAAACAGCAGACTGCCCATCGTGACGCTGCGCACCACGCTGGCCCCCGCTTCGGTACCGTTGTAGTGCCAGAGGGTAATGCTGTCGAGATAGGCGAAAACGGTGATCAGATCAGACCAAATCGCCCAGAACATGACCGCGAACAGCGCGATCATCACCAGCATGGTGATGCGCAGCGTCTGCTGGTTGACCTGCTCGAGAGCGATAGTCGGCTCCTCCTGCGGCTCGGCGCCTTCCGCACCCTCCTTCACCAGATGCTGACGGCGCGCCAGCGCCCGGCGCCAGGCGATACGTCGAGCCGCCACGCTCAGACCGCGCAGCACGGTCTGGTACAGCAGGTTCCAGATCATCACCAGATACACGGTCTCGATCCAGCGTCCCGCCAGGCGCAGCGTGGTGTAGAAGTAACCGGTCGCCGTCAGCACCATCAGGGCTACCGGGACAATAGACAGCACGGTGATCGTCAGCAGGCGCAGGCTGTGTGATTCTTTATCACGCCAGCTTTCCCGACACATCGGCCAGACCAGCACGGCAATCAGCAGCAGATTGAAGAAAATCACAAACTGCCCCAGCACGTCGTCCATCAGGTTCAGTGGCGACAGCTCGGAAATCACCGACCAGAAATTCAGCGGCAGCAACGCGAGGCTGACGCGAACAATTTGTCGCCGCCAGTGGCTGGTCAACTGCGCAGGCATATTGAAGTGGCTGACCGCCACGCCGTTCTTTTCCAGCACTTTCCAGCACAGACCAAAGACCAGCCAGAACATGGCCAGCTTTTTACTGTACGCCCACAGCAGTCCGCTGATATTAAGCTGCATGGTGAGTAAGATCAGGCCAATCGCCAAAATTACCAGCACCACCGGCAAGGCCCGAATCAGGTCGATCAGGATCGCCTTTGGCGTATGCAGCTGGGTATCGTTGCGCAGCTGCCCCACCTGGGAAGCAAGCTTAGCCTGATAATCCTTCAGCCACTGCAGACGCCAGCGGATCAGGCCGGCAATCAGCAGCAATGGTAAACCGGCCAGGAAAGCGATAAACACCGCGGGCCACGCTTTTTCCCAGTTCACGGTGATTTTCATCGCCTTAAACTGACCTTTCAGCGCTTCCGGGAAGGCCTTAATCCACTCCCAGTCCATCGGTTTATTGCTGTTCACCCAGAAAATTTGTTGGGTCAGAATTTCCTTCAGACTGCTCGAGACGCTCATCAACTGCTGCTGGTTGATCTGCAGGTTGATGGCCATCATCAGCTGGTTCCCCAGCTGTTTGTTGAACTGGTCAAGCAGTTCGCGGCGCATGTCGATCACTTCCAGCAGCGCGGCGTGGACTTCATCGTTCACTTCGCTGCTGTGCCCCTCCTCCAGTTTGGCGACAAAGGCATCGCTCTGGAACAGCGCGTCGCGCTGCTGGTTCACCTCAAACTGTTCGAGCCGCAGGTCGGCGATGCGGTTGGTCATATCCTGCAGTTCGTCCGCCGACGGCAGCGTCTGCTGTTGCTGATAAAGAATGCGCGACAGTAGCAGACTGCCTCTGAGCACGGAGATTTGCTCTTTTATATCCCGCTCAGACTGCAGGGCGCGGTCGAGCCAGTTCTTCACCTGGATATTGCGCTGCACCAGCTGGTTACCGTTCTCCGTCGCCTGGATCAGCTTCTCGCTGAGCTGATGGTTAATATCCAGCTCCTGCTTAACCAGCGGATTGGCCTGAATTCGCGTGGTTTCGTCCGGGGTGACCGCCTCCTGGGCGGTTTTCTCCGTCAGCGTAAGCCGCTTGCTGTTCACCGCCTCCTGCAGCAGCTGCAGCTGATGCTCCAGCCGGTTGCTCCAGGCGGTGACGTAGTCACGCTGCTTCTGCAGGGTATCCTGCAGGACGGTGTTGCCTTCGAGGCTCTTGCGCTGCTGCTCAATCTGCGCGTTGAGCAGCGCCTGTTGAGCCTGCAACAGCACCTGCTGGGTCGGGCGCAGCGTCTCGTCGCCCACCGAGGTGCCATTCAGCCGATTGCGGATCTGCTGCAACTGTTGGGAGGCGTTATACATCGCGTTCTGCACACGTTCCGGCTGCGTTTGCAGGGAAACCAGCTGGCTGTTATAGGTCGCCAGATCGTTTTGCGCATTCTGCAGATCGTCCAGCGTCTGGGTGACGCGTGATTCCAGTTGACGCAGAGAGAGCGTACTGAGCGTTTTGCGCGTGGCGGCGTCGTCGGGGACGTCGCTCAGATTGTTGAGACTATCCACCGCCTGGCGCAGCTTCGCCGGGGCTTGCTCGACCTGCTGACGCAGCTGTGCCGTCTCGCTTTTGATGCGCTCGATTTTATCCAGCGTTTCCAGCGTCTGGGTCAAATCCTGCTGGACCAGTTTGTCCTGCGGAGTCAGTTCTTTTTGCTTGTTTAACGTATTGAGCTGGCTCTGCACCTCTGCCCGGTCAGGGAGGTCCGCGGCGCGGCCCTGAACTGGGCTGAAAAGGCCAATAAAGCAGAGCAGCGTAATGAAAAAGATAAACGTGGCGCGTTGCCTGGAGATCGTGTGCAGCATAGTTAATATGAATGAATGCAAATGCCGGAGAATACCGGGGGTCGTCGCAAGCGCGCAGAATAGCACTTCTCTTCGCTGGCGAATAGCGGCGGACGGCGCTAAAAATTCACGTACATCCGCGCGCTAACGTTAAGCTGTCAGGCTCTCCGGGCCGCGTAGCGTAGGACAGAACTGATACATCTCCAGCAGGATGGCGACGTAGTCGCGCGCTTCCGCATGCAGGTCGAACGAGTCAGGGGCAAACAGCCAGTTTTCCATCAGGCCGGAAAGGTAGCTGCGCATTAACACGGCCGCCCGCCGGGTGAGTAAATTGGCGGGCAACAGCTTCGCGGCGATGCACTCTTTTAAGGTCTGCTCGATACGCTCGTAGCTCGCCAGGGAGAGCTGCCGCTGGGCCTGCTGCACTACGGTCATCTCACCGACAAACTCACACTTATGATAGATAATCTCCATCATTAATCGTCGACGTTCCTCTGTCACTGTCGCTTCAAGAACATAGACTAATATCTCCCTGATAACTGAGAGTGGATCGTTGGGGAATTTTGCCCGATACTCAATTTCGAGATCGCTAATACTGGCGTCTGACAGCTCCCAAATTTCGTTGAATAAATCTGATTTATTCTTGAAATGCCAGTAGATAGCCCCCCTCGTTACACCCGCAGCTTTTGCAATTGTTGCCAACGAGGTAGATGATACGCCTTGCTGCGAAAACAGACGCAGAGCAACATCCAGAATCAGTTGCCGGGTTTCACGTGCCTGTTGTTTGGTTTTTCGTGCCATAGGTTAATGACTTTACAGAGGTTACGTTTACATACATTTGTGAATGTATGTACCATAGCATGACCATAATAGAAAGACTGTAGTGGGTTTGTGGTTGTTTGAGCCACTGAACATTTTGAAATTGGACACTCGAGGTTTACATATGAACAAAAACAGAGGGTTAACGCCTCTGGCGGTCGTTCTGATGCTCTCAGGCAGCTTAGCGCTAACAGGATGTGACGATAAACCGGCTCAACAAGGAGCCCAGCACATGCCGGAAGTCGGTATTGTGACGCTCAAATCCGCACCTCTACAAATAACCACCGAACTGCCAGGCCGCACCAGCGCCTATCGCATTGCGGAAGTCCGTCCTCAGGTCAGTGGCATTATTTTAAAACGTAACTTCGTGGAAGGTAGCGACATCCAGGCCGGCGTTTCCCTGTATCAGATCGATCCCGCCACCTATCAGGCCAGCTATGACAGCGCCAAAGGCGACCTGGCAAAAGCCCAGGCGGCAGCGAACATGGATCAACTGACGGTCAAGCGTTATCAGAAACTGTTAGGCACTAAATATATTAGTCAACAAGACTACGATACCGCCGTCGCGACGGCACAGCAGAGCAATGCGGCCGTGGTCGCAGCGAAAGCGGCCGTGGAAACTGCGCGCATCAATCTGGCCTACACCAAAGTCACCTCGCCGATCAGCGGCCGGATTGGTAAATCCGCGGTGACCGAAGGGGCGCTGGTGCAGAATGGTCAAACGACTGCCCTGGCAACTGTTCAGCAGCTGGATCCGATCTATGTTGACGTCACCCAGTCGAGCAATGATTTCCTGCGCCTGAAACAGGAGCTGGCCGATGGCCGCCTGAAACAGGAAAACGGCAAAGCGAAAGTGGAGCTGGTGACGAATGACGGTCTTAAGTATCCGCAGGCCGGCACGCTGGAATTTTCGGATGTCACCGTCGATCAGACCACCGGCTCTATCACGCTGCGCGCGATTTTCCCGAACCCGGACCACACCCTGCTACCGGGGATGTTTGTGCGTGCCCGTCTGGAAGAAGGGGTTAACCCTGACGCCCTGCTGGTACCGCAACAGGGTGTTACCCGTACGCCGCGCGGCGACGCCAGCGTCATGGTGGTCGGGGAAGGCGATAAAGTCGAAGTCCGCCAGGTCACTGCTTCTCAGGCGATCGGCGATAAATGGCTGGTCACTGACGGTCTGAAAACTGGCGATCGCGTTATCGTCACCGGCCTGCAAAAAATCAAACCAGGCGTGCAGGTAAAAGCGCAGGAAGTAGCTTCTGATGATAAACAGCAAGCCGCAGGCAACGCGCCATCAGAACAAACCAAGTCTTAACTTAAACAGGAGCCGTTAAGACATGCCTAATTTCTTTATCGATCGCCCCATATTTGCATGGGTGATCGCCATCATCATCATGCTGGCTGGGGGATTATCGATCCTCAAATTGCCGGTAGCGCAATATCCGACGATTGCGCCGCCAGCAATTTCCATTACCGCCATGTACCCCGGTGCTGACGCCGAAACTGTGCAGAACACCGTGACTCAGGTTATCGAACAGAATATGAACGGTATCGACCACCTGATGTACATGTCCTCCAATGGCGACTCCACCGGTACGGCGACCATCACCCTGACCTTCGAATCCGGTACCGATCCGGATATTGCCCAGGTTCAGGTTCAGAACAAGCTGGCGCTGGCGACGCCTCTGCTGCCGCAAGAAGTACAGCAGCAAGGGATTAGCGTTGAGAAAGCGTCCAGCAGCTTCCTGATGGTTGTCGGCGTTATTAACACCAACGGCACCATGAACCAGGACGATATTTCGGACTACGTGGCGGCCAACATGAAGGACCCGATCAGCCGTACCAGCGGTGTCGGCGACGTTCAGCTGTTCGGTTCCCAGTACGCGATGCGTATCTGGATGGATCCGAACAAACTGAACAACTTCCAGCTGACGCCGGTGGACGTGATCAGCGCCCTGAAAGCGCAGAACGCCCAGGTGGCCGCGGGTCAGTTAGGCGGTACGCCGCCGGTGAAAGGCCAGCAGCTTAACGCCTCGATCATCGCGCAAACCCGTCTGACCAATACCGAAGAGTTTGGCAACATTCTGCTGAAGGTGAACCAGGACGGTTCCCAGGTTCGTCTGCGCGATGTCGCCAAAATTGAGCTGGGCGGCGAAAGCTATGACGTAGTGGCGAAGTTTAACGGCCAGCCAGCATCGGGTCTGGGTATTAAACTGGCTACCGGCGCGAACGCGCTGGATACCGCCAACGCTATCCGTGCAGAACTGGCGAAGATGGAGCCGTTTTTCCCGTCGGGGATGAAGATCGTTTACCCGTATGACACCACACCGTTCGTGAAAATTTCTATTCACGAAGTGGTTAAAACGCTGGTGGAAGCGATCATCCTGGTGTTCCTGGTCATGTATCTGTTCCTGCAGAACTTCCGCGCCACGCTGATCCCGACCATCGCCGTACCGGTAGTCCTGTTAGGCACCTTCGCGGTGTTGGCGGCGTTTGGCTTCTCGATAAACACCCTGACGATGTTCGGGATGGTGCTCGCCATCGGCCTGTTGGTGGATGACGCCATCGTGGTGGTCGAGAACGTCGAGCGCGTAATGGCGGAAGAGGGTCTGCCGCCGAAAGAAGCGACGCGTAAATCGATGGGACAGATCCAGGGCGCGCTGGTCGGTATCGCCATGGTGCTGTCGGCGGTATTTATCCCGATGGCGTTCTTCGGCGGTTCAACCGGGGCCATCTATCGCCAGTTCTCCATCACCATCGTTTCTGCGATGGCGCTGTCGGTACTGGTGGCGTTGATCCTGACGCCAGCGCTGTGCGCCACCATGCTGAAGCCTATTCAGAAAGGCAGCCATGGCGCGACCACCGGTTTCTTCGGTTGGTTTAACCGCATGTTCGATAAGAGCACGCACCACTACACCGACAGCGTAGGCAACATTCTGCGCAGCACCGGTCGTTATCTGGTCCTGTATCTGATCATCGTGGTGGGCATGGCGTGGCTGTTCGTCCGTCTGCCGAGCTCGTTCCTGCCGGACGAGGACCAGGGGGTATTCCTGAGCATGGCGCAGCTGCCTGCCGGCGCCACCCAGGAGCGTACGCAGAAAGTGCTGGATGAGATGACGAATTACTATCTCACCAAAGAGAAGGACAACGTGGAATCCGTGTTTGCGGTTAACGGCTTCGGCTTCGCCGGCCGCGGCCAGAACACCGGCATCGCGTTCGTCTCGCTGAAAGACTGGAGCCAGCGTCCAGGTGAGGAAAACAAAGTTGAAGCGATCACCGGCCGGGCGATGGGCTACTTCTCGCAGATTAAAGATGCGATGGTGTTCGCCTTTAACCTGCCAGCTATCGTTGAACTGGGTACCGCGACCGGCTTTGACTTCCAGCTCATTGACCAGGGCGGTCTGGGCCACGAAAAACTGACCCAGGCGCGTAACCAGCTGTTTGGCATGGTGGCGCAGCACCCTGACGTGCTGACCGGCGTGCGCCCTAACGGCCTGGAAGATACACCGCAGTTTAAAATCGATATCGATCAGGAAAAAGCCCAGGCGCTGGGCGTCTCCATCAGCGACATTAACACCACGCTGGGCGCGGCCTGGGGCGGGAGCTATGTCAACGACTTTATCGACCGCGGCCGCGTGAAGAAAGTGTACATCATGTCTGAAGCGAAATACCGTATGCTGCCGGAAGACATCGGCAAGTGGTATGTTCGCGGCAGCGATGGTCAGATGGTGCCGTTCTCCGCCTTCTCTACTTCGCGTTGGGAATACGGTTCACCGCGTCTGGAACGCTACAACGGCCTGCCGTCCCTGGAAATTCTCGGCCAGGCAGCGCCAGGCAAGAGTACCGGTGAGGCGATGAGCCTGATGGAAGAGCTGGCGGGTAAACTGCCTTCCGGTATCGGCTACGACTGGACCGGGATGTCTTATCAGGAACGACTGTCCGGCAACCAGGCCCCTGCCCTGTATGCCATTTCGCTGATTGTCGTCTTCCTGTGTCTGGCAGCGCTGTATGAGAGCTGGTCAATTCCGTTCTCGGTCATGCTGGTCGTCCCGCTGGGTGTGGTCGGTGCGCTGTTAGCCGCTACCTTCCGCGGTTTAACCAACGACGTTTACTTCCAGGTGGGTCTGTTGACCACCATCGGCCTGTCGGCGAAGAACGCGATATTGATCGTTGAATTCGCCAAAGACCTGATGGAGAAAGAGGGTAAAGGGCTGATTGAGGCAACGCTTGAAGCAGTGCGTATGCGTCTGCGTCCGATCCTGATGACCTCCCTGGCGTTTATCCTCGGCGTTATGCCGCTGGTGATCAGCTCGGGTGCCGGCTCCGGCGCGCAGAACGCCGTCGGTACTGGCGTAATGGGCGGGATGGTGACCGCGACGATTCTGGCCATCTTCTTCGTGCCAGTGTTCTTCGTGGTGGTTCGTCGCCGCTTTAGCAAGAAATCGGAAGATATTGAGCACAGCCATCAGGTTGAGCATCATTAATCGTCACACTTGAACAAAGGGCCGCCTTCGCGGCCCTTTTTTTGTCCGTCGCAACAGGGCACATATTGCCATTGTTTATTTTTCACACTGCATTTAATATATATTGATATGGTCCTGGCTATTTTTTCACATTGCCTGGTACTTATGATCTTTACACACTCATTTACCAGGAATAATCCTAATACCAACGCCCGCGGCCGGCGGTTTCTGAACGCGACAGCTGCCTGCCTTAAGCCGATGATTGATAAGACTTCTCTATTTCTCGGGCTGTGCGCCAGGGCCTGCGAAATTAATTCGTCTATTTTTAAGATAATTTCTCTCTGATAATTGTAATTTTTCGTAATAGCACGATGAAATCTGTTGGAGAGTGGATTATAGTTAAATCAGCAGGATTACTCAGTTAGTGTCAGGTCGGTTAGTCGTGTTCATCCCACAACGGTGTTTGTTAGTCGTCGTTTAAACCACTCAAAAGGGGATGCGTTATGGACGAATACTCGCCAAAAAGACATGATATTGCACAGCTACGCTTTCTCTGCGAAACGCTGTATCATGACTGCCTTGCAAACCTGGAAGAGAGCAACCATGGCTGGGTCAACGACCCGACTTCGGCTGTCAATCTTCAGTTAAATGAATTGATCGAGCACATTGCCACATTCGCGCTTAATTATAAAATTAAGTACACTGAGGATAATAAACTGGTCGCTCAGGTTGACGAATATCTGGACGATACTTTTACCTTGTTCAGTAACTACGGCATTAACTCAACGGATTTGCAAAAGTGGAAAAAATCCGGTAATCGACTATTTCGTTGCTTTGTCAACGCCAGCCGGGAAAACCCGGCCAGTCTCTCGTGTTAGAATTATTACAATCAAAAGGTGGAATTATGTCTGATAAGCCATTAACTAAAACAGACTATTTGATGCGCTTACGTCGTTGCCAGACAATTGACACGCTGGAGCGCGTCATTGAAAAAAATAAATATGAACTGTCTGATAATGAACTGGCGGTATTTTACTCAGCCGCCGATCATCGTCTGGCTGAACTGACCATGAATAAGCTGTACGATAAGATCCCGACCTCAGTCTGGAAGTTTATCCGCTAATCGACGCGCACAACGTGGTCTGCTGACCGGACGATACGCGTCAGCCACCGCAGGGTATCTTTGTGATAGTCATCACATCATTCAGCTAACAGCAACCCTGTAACCGGTTTCTTTTTTATACTGCTACGGCCATCTCAAGTCAGGTATAAGGAAGACCCATGAGTGAAGAAAAACGTAAAATGATCGCCGGTGAGCTCTATTTATCTGGCGACCCAACGCTTCGCGCCGATCGCCTGCGCGCCAGACAGTTGTTACACCGTTATAATCATTCCTCCCCGGATGCGCAGGAAGAACGTCAGCATATTCTGGCCGAGCTGTTCGGTCGCGCCGGCGATGCGTATATCGAGCCAAGCTTTCGCTGCGACTACGGCTACAATATCTTTCTCGGCAACGCGTTTTACGCCAATTTTGACTGCGTGATGCTGGACGTCTGCCCTATTCATATTGGCGATAACTGCATGCTGGCGCCGGGCGTCCATATTTATACCGCCACCCATCCGCTGGATGCCGAAGCGCGTAACAGCGGCCAGGAATATGGCAAACCAGTGACCATCGGCCACAATGTGTGGATTGGTGGGCGGGCGGTAATCAATCCCGGGGTGATCATTGGTGATAATGCGGTCATTGCGTCCGGTGCAGTCGTCACCAAAGATGTACCGGCCGGGGCCGTTGTCGGCGGCAACCCGGCGCAGATCATTAAGCGCCTTCCGCTACCAAATCCGTAACTGTTATGGTTTTCTGTAACTGATCTGTTACTTTCGCCGTGGAATATTGCAACATAAAATAGCCTTCAGGCTAAGCCTGCCACGCCTGGTCCGCCGGGTGCGCACGGCTGGCTCATTGCAGAATTCGGGGACCAAGATGACAGAAATACAACGCCTGCTAACTCATACCATTGACGAACTCAACGTTCAGGAAAAACGCGATAATCGCCCGCGTTTTAGCATCAGTTTTATCCGCAACCATCCGGGGCTGTTTGTTGCCATGTATGCCGCGTTTCTGGCGACGCTGGTGGTCATGCTGCGCTCTGAAACGCTGGTAGACTCGGTCTGGTTGCTGGTGGTGCTGTTCATCCTGTTCAACGCCTTTTTCTTCTTTGATGTCTATCCGCGCTATCGTTATGAAGATATCGATGTCCTCGACTTTCGCGTGTGCTACAACGGGGAATGGTATAACACCCGCTTTGTTCCCCGGCAGCTGATCGAGCGTATTCTTCAGTCGCCGGATGTCGATAGCGAGCAGAAGGCGCAGCTCAAAAAGATGGTCGCCACCAAAGGCGAGCTCTCCTTCTACGACGTTTTTACGCTGACCCGCGCCGGTGCTGCACAATAAGACGATTTAGCGTCCGCAGCGCCAGCGGATAGCGGGAAGCAGAAGTATTACCATATCCCAGCACCAGCCCGCTCCGCCCCCGCTGCGGGTCGAGATAGAAATGACTTAACGCGGCAGGCGCCAGTTGAAACTGACGCGCCTGCTGCGCAATCGTCTGGTCATCGAACCCTTCCATTGCGACTGTCAAATGGAGCCCCCCTTCCCCGCCAAGGACCTCGCATGGCACGGTTATCTCTTGCGCCAGTGCCTCACGCAGCTGTTGTTGGCGCTTGCGGTACAGGCGACGCATGGCCGCCAGATGGCGAGCATAGTGCCCCTTCTCAATAAACCTGGCCAGCGCCCGCTGTTCCGTGCGGTGTCCTCCACGCAGCAACGTGCCAATCACATCCTGAACGGCATCCGCCAGCGCAGGCGGCATCACCATGAAGCCAATACGCAGCGCCGGAAAGAGCGTTTTGCTGAAGGTACCGAGATACACCACCGGGGCATCCGGCACCATCCCCAGCATCGCCGGGATCGGCTCTCCGCTATGGCGAAACTCGCTGTCGTAGTCATCCTCCACAATCCACGCCCCGTGCAGGCGGGCGTACTCCACCAGCGCCAGACGTCGCGCGGCGCTCATGACGCTCCCGAGGGGATACTGATGAGAGGGAGAGGTGAAGATCAGCCGGGGCGGCTCCGCGACGCCGTTGGCAATCCCCATCCCTTCGTCATCGACCGCCATTCCGCTGACCCGCAGCCCTGCGCGCTGGAAACTGCTCCTGGCCCCCAGGTACCCCGGCTCTTCCACCCACACGCTGTCGCCTGGATCCGTCAACAGCGAAGCGCATAAGTTCACCCCTTCCAGCGCCCCTTCGGTAATGACAATCTGCCGAATATCGCAACGGATCCCCCGGGAGAGCGCCAGATGACGAGCGATAGCCTCCCGCAGCAAGGGGTCGCCTGCCGCCTCGCCATAGCCCAGCAGTGCGCTGCCCTCGTCGCGTAAGACGTTATCCATCAGCCGCCGCCACAGCGGCAACGGGAAATAGTTCACCGCCGGCATGCCAGGGGTAAACAGCAGCGCCGGAGAGTCGCGGCGCATTGCGGCTGGCAGCCCTTGCAGCCGTTCAGGCAGCACGACGGGCGGCACCTTCACGGGCTCTTCGCGGCAGGCGGCGAGCGGTACCACCTGCGTTCCCTGACGGCTCCGCATCAGGTATCCCTCCAGCGCCAGCTGCTCCAGGGCAGCATTGACCGTATTTCGCGACAGCTGCAGCCGTCCGGCCATCACCCGCGATCCGGGCAAACGGCAGTTGGCCGCCAGAGTTCCCTGCAGGATGGCATGGCGCAATGTGTGGTAAAGGGCCCGCTGCAGGGTTTCATCCGATCGGTGCTGTATCCCCTGCGTCACCAGCGTAAAAAAACCATCGTCCGGTATGTTCATCTCATCTCCTCGTGGCCCTATAAAAACATACGCCTGTGGCACTTTTTATGGAACCAGTGAGCGCGTACGCTGCCTGAAAAACCCCGCTAAGGAAACCGCAATGCGTGAATACAATCAGTTTGGACAGGAACTCGGCGCCGCGCTGCCTGACTGGCAACCGCGTCCATGGCCAGCACGGCAGATTTTACAGGGCAGCCGCTGTCGGCTCGAACCACTGACTCTCGCGCATGCCAGCGATCTGTTTGCTGCTCACCAGCTGGCGCCAGACGTCCGCAGCTGGACGTGGCTGCTGCGTGAACCTGAGAGCAACCTTGCAGAATTCAGTGCCTGGGTGGAGCAGGTCGCCACGCTGGCAGACCCGATCCATTTTGCCGTCGTTGACCAGCGGCAAGGGAAAGCGGTTGGCTCGCTGGCGTTAATGCGCATCGACGCCACCCACGGCGTGGTAGAGGTGGGACATGTGCATTTTTCACCGTTGCTGAGCCGAACGGCTATGGCCACCGAAGCGCACTGGCTGTTGATGCAGTATGTGTTTGATACGCTCGGTTATCGTCGCTATGAATGGAAATGTAATAGTCTCAATATGCCGTCGAGCCGGGCGGCAAGGCGGCTGGGTTTTCAGTACGAAGGACGTTTTCGCCAGGCACTGGTGAGCAAAGGACATAACCGGGATACGGACTGGTTTTCGGTGATAGACGGCGAATGGCCGCAGCTGGATAACGCCATGCGGCAATGGCTGGCCGCCGACAATTTTACCGCCGACGGCCAGCAGCGCCGCACTCTGGAGAGTTTCCGTTAACGACGTTTTTTGCGCCCCTGCACCGCTTTAAAGCGGGGGTTGCTCTTACAGATAACGTACAGCCGCCCTTTGCGCTTGACCAGCTGACAATCCGGGTGGCGCTGTTTGGCGCTGCGTAATGAGTTAACGACCTGCATCATGCCTTCCTTTTCGCATCAATAAAGCCGCCGAAGCGCTGACGGAACCGGGCCGCGCTGCCCTCGCTGGCGAAGGTTTTTTGTTTGCCGGTGTAGTACGGATGCGATTTCGAGGAGACGTCGATCGTCACATACGGAAAAGTTTCGCCGTCGAGTTCAATCACGCGATCGGTGCGGATGGTGGAACCGACTTTAAAATACTCATTAACGCTGGTGTCGTGAAACACCACCGTGCGATAGGGGGGATGGATATGGGCTTTCATGATGACCTCATCATTATGTTATAACATAACATTTAAGTTACGCCGTTCCACGACAAAGATCAACCATTTCAAATTAAGGGTAATGGGCCTAAGGCGAGTTTCCCCGCCTTAGGTTTCAGGGCGCCAGACGGTGGGCGATGGCGCGTAGCTGTTCCGCGATGGCCTGCAGATCTTTGCCTTGCTCAGTTCTGGCGCCGCTGGAATGACGTATCACCAGGCGCGCCGGCAGGATGGATGAAGTATGTGGCGCACCGCTGGTGCTGGCGAGGATCCGCCGCACCGCTTCTTTCCCCTGCAGATCGAGGTCCAGCGACACCGTACTCAGCGCCGGATAGAAAAAGGAGCTTTCGTAGGTATCGTCATAGCCAATGACGGACTTCTCCCCCGGCACCGCCACCTGGTGCTGATGGAAAGCGCTGAGCACCCCCAGCGCCATCTGGTCATTGCCCACCAGCACGGCGCTGAAATTGGGCGTTTCGCGCAGCATCTGCAGCGCGCCGGCATAGCCGCTTTGCGCATCCCAGTTGCCGTGCAGAACGGTCACCGGCTTCAGGCCGTAGCCCTCCAGAGTCTCCAGCCAGCTTTTCAGCCGGAGTTTGGCCGAGACGGAGCTGTCCGGCCCCGCCAGCAGCGCGATCTCCCGATGCCCCATCTCATAAAGATATTTGACGCTGGCCCGGGTGCCATCTGCCGGATTAAACGAAACGTTAAACACGGAACTGTAGGGGTCGACATCGAGAAAAAGGCAGACGATATCATCGTTGTCAGCGGCGATTTTCTGCGCCTGCTCGGTCTCCAGCGGCACGTTGATAATGACTTTATCCACCCGCTGAGATTTCAGTTCATTGATGGAATCCTGGATACTTTGGTTGACGCTCTCATCGATCATCGAAATCAGGACCTGGTAACCTTCCAGATTGGCATAGCGTTTTACCGCCGCCGCCACCTGGGAAGGCGCATGCCAGGCCAGCGAAATCGTCACCAGCCCGACCGTCTGACTCTCCTTCCCCACCAGCTGCTGCGCCAGCCGGTTTGGCACATAGCGTAAGGCCTCTATCGATTTCTCCACCTTGCGGCGCGTCGCTTCGGATACATTGGCAGATTTATTGAGTACCCTGGACACGGTCTGGTAAGAGACGCCCGCATGGCGTGCGACGTCTTCCAGAGTAGCGCTTTTAGACTTCATGGTCCGGTTCCTTATGTTGTTATCCCATGATTGTAACAGGGGCCATTTGAAAAAACGCTCACCGCCACCTTTCATCGCAAAATTACACCACAAAAAGTATTACGTTCACAACATGGTTAATTGTGAATCACCTCACCCATCACAACAAAAACCAGCATGATTATTTGCACTTAGTCACACAATAATCATATCTCGTTTGCCTGAAGTTACATTTAGGCATTTTATGACATCAGTTATGTGAACGTAATACAAAACAATAAGAGGATAGAGATGAATACGACACTGCGCGCCCTTTCCGCCGCGTTAGCCGCTGCGCTAATCGCCCCTTCCGCGTTTGCGGCGACCGCCGCAATCCCGAGTATCGATTTCCATGGCTATATGCGCGCCGGGGTTGGGGTCTCCGGCGATGGTAGTGAAGCGGAATGGCAAAAGAACAAGCTGGGCCGGTTGGGTAATGAATCGGATACCTATGGTGAGTTGGAGCTGGGCTCCGAGGTCTACAAGAAAGATGACGTCAGCTTCTATCTCGACAGCATGGTCAGCATGGTCTCCGACGGCTCTAACGATAATGAAACCACGCTGAATGATGATGCACAGTTCGGTTTACGTCAGCTGAACCTGCAGATCAAAGGGCTGATCCCCGGCGATCCGAATGCAGTGATTTGGGGGGGTAAACGTTACTACCAGCGCCACGATCTGCACATCATCGATACCAAATACTGGAACATATCCGGCTCCGGGGCCGGGGTGGAAAACTACACCCTCGGCCCTGGCGCCGTCTCGCTGGCCTGGATCCGCGGCGATGCCAACGACGTTGACTATCGTGTCGATGGCGACAGCAACGTCAATATTAACTATATCGATTTACGCTATGCAGGCTGGAAGCCGTGGTCGGGTTCGTGGACCGAATTCGGCATCGACTACGCCATGCCGAACACCACCAAAAAACAGGACAGCTACGGCGGGCTGTACGATGCCGAGAATGGCGTGATGCTGACCGGTGAAATCAGTCAGGATATGCTGGGCGGCTATAACAAAACCGTGCTGCAGTATGCCAACAAAGGGCTGGCGCAGAACATGGTCTCCCAGGGCGGCGGCTGGTACGATATGTGGAACTACGTGAACGATGCCACCGGCTATCGCGTGATTAACACCGGCCTGATCCCGATTACCGAAAAGTTCTCCATCAACCACGTCCTGACCTGGGGCTCGGCGGATGACATTACCGACTACACTGACAAAACGCGGATGCTGTCGCTGGTTGCCCGCGGGCAGTATCAGTTCACCGACTACGTCCGCCTGATTGGCGAAGTCGGCGGTTTCTATCAGAAAGACAGCTATAACAATGGCACCAGCTACAAACAGGCCGGTGAGAAATATACCATTGCGCTGGGCCTGGCGGACGGGCCGGACTTTATGTCACGCCCGGAATTACGCATTTTTGCTTCATACCTGAATGATTCCGAAGATGGTAAACCGTTTGAAGACCAGACGGCGAATAATACCTGGAATTTCGGCGTGCAGGTTGAGGCCTGGTGGTAATATCGCGCTGGTAAGACAAATACGTTATTTATATCTCCAACTGTAAGGTCATTAATTACCCTCCGGTAATCATTATTGCCACTGCTGTCTTTGTCTTATTTTCGGGATAACCTGTTTTCAGGTTATCCCGTTTTATTTATTTCCTGGTAGCAAAATGCTCATCCAGCAATTGACGCAGCGCATCGGACTGCTTACCGAAAATAGCATGCACCTGCTGGCCGAGAATAATGACGCCCAGCGCGCCCTGCTGCTGTAATGCGTCAGTATCCACGGCCGCAAGGTGACGAACCGTCACCCGCAGACGAGTAATACAGGCATCCACTTGCGTAATATTCGCTTCACCGCCGAAGGCCTGAATAAGCGCCTCGATTTGCTGTTTTTCCGCCTCGCTTAACGGCTGTGCCGGACGTGCAGGAGAGAAATAGTGCAGAAAGGATTTTAAACTCACCATCATAAGCTCCAGGTTTAAGATAAAAAAAAGCCTGCTCGTCAGAGCAGGCATGGAGAAGAAGAAATTACGCGTGGCGACGAAGAATACGGCAATCCCATGCTGAGAGGATCAGCGGGTCCGGCGCCGCCGCGTCGGTCAGGCAATCCCGATACCCCGGCGGCAGAGTCAGAGTATGACTTTGCGCGCTGTAGTTCTGCAGGAAGACAAACGTGCTCTCACCGTCGGTGCGCGCGGTAGCCACTACGCCGGGCGGTAAATCCGCCGCTATCGCTCGTGGCAGATCCAGCTCCCTGCTCAGGGCAGCAAAGAAATCGCGCTGGAAGGCTAAATCGTTGCGGGAGGCGACATGCCAGGCTTTACCTTTCCCGAAACCGTTCACCGTCACCGCCGGCCGTCCGGCATAGAAATCATCCCGGTAGGTGGCCAGCGTCTGAGCGCTCTCGGTATGGATTAGTTCACAGAGATGGCGCACCTGATAGGGACCCTGCAGACCGCACTGATTCCCGGCAAGCCCCTGCACAAGATTAAACTCGCCGTCATTCAGACAGTCGATCTCTTCCGCCCAGATCCCCAGCAGATTGCGCAGCGGGCCCGGGAAGCCGCCGAGATAGCAGAGATCGGACTCATTGACGATGCCGGTCCAGTAGGTGGTCACCAGGTGGCCGCCGCTGGCGACAAACGCCTCTGCCCGCGCGGCAAAGCCGTCGCGCACCATATATAACATCGGGGCAATCACTAACCGGTATGGCGTTAAATCGACATCAGCGTCAATCACATCGACGGCAATGCCCTGTTCCCAGAACGGACGGTAGTGTTCGTTGACCGTCTTCTCATACTCCATACCCAGATTGCGCGGCCCCTGGGCGTCATCAAGCGCCCAGCGGTTTTGTTGGTCGAAGATAATCGCTACTTTCGCCTCGGTGCGACAACCCCGGACCTCTGGTAGCTTGCTCAGTATCTCGCCGAGCTGGCTGACTTCACGACCAATACGGGTATCAATGTGCCCGACGTGGTCAACCACCGCGCCGTGAAATTTCTCAACCGAACCGCGGCTTTTCCGCCACTGGAAATACTGCACCGAGTCGGCGCCATGCGCCACCGCCTGCAGCGAGGAGAGAATATGCATTCCCGGCTTCTTCAGTTTGCTGGTCGGCTGCCAGTTGGTGGCGCCTGGTGTGGACTCCATCAGCACAAACGGTTTGCCGCCCTTCAGGCTGCGCATCATGTCGTGATACATCGCGGTGTAGCAGGCCAGTGCGGTTTCGTCTTTATCGCGGTGCCACATCGGATAGCTGTCCCACGAGATAAAGTCCAGTGCCTTTGCCAGTTGCCAGTAGTCGTAATCGTAGAAATACTCCATAAAGTTAGTGGTCACCGGCAGGGAGGCGTTAGCCGCCTTCAGCGGGGCAATTTCATGGCGGCAGAAATCGGTCACCTGAGCGGTGTTAAAGCGATGCCAGTCAAGATTGAGACCGTGGATTGACACCTCTCCCTGTGGCGCAGGTGATTCAATCTGCGACCAGTCGGTATAGGTATGACTCCAGAAGGTGCTCCACCAGGCCTGGTTGAGGTTCTCCAGGGTCTGGTAACGCGCCTTCAGCCAGTCGCGAAAACGGTTCTGGCAGAGATCGCAATGGCATTCACCGCCATATTCATTGGAAATATGCCAGCCCAGTACCGCCGGGTGTGAAGAATAACGCTCTGCAAGCAGGGTATTGATTTTCAGGGTTTTCTCGCGATAGACCGGTGACGACATACAGTGGTTGTGACGGCCGCCGTGCAGGGCCGGCACCCGATCGCGTCCCACCCGCAGAACCTGCGGATAGCGCTGAGACATCCACGCCGGACGCGCGCCGCTCGGCGTGGCCAGAAAAACATGAATGCCGGCGGCATACAGTTTATCGAGGATAGTATCCAGCCAGGCGAAATTAAATACCCCTTCGCGTGGCTCCAGTTTCGCCCAGCTAAATATTCCCACCGACATCACATTGCATTTTGCCTGCTGCATCATGGCAATGTCTTTATCAATAATATCGGGGTCATTCTCCCATTGCTCCGGATTATAATCCGCGCCATGCAGCAGCGTACTAACCTTCGGATGTAAAGGTGCAAATTTATTCATAATAAACTTCCTGAAAAAAACGACAAAAAATTAATTAAAAACTTTTACCGACGGCAATACTTTTCCCTGGCAATCAAATAGCGCCTGATTTTCACGTGCATTGCCTTCTTTCCACTCGTCGTGGATATATTTCATCCCCGCCGGGGTAGCCCAGGTATTTCCCGGCACGGCAATCCACGTGGGCTCCCAGTAAAAAATACCTTTGCCGCGCTGGTCGGGAACATCTATGACGGCCTGCATCAGATCGTGAATATAGTGATATTGCCCCTGCACGGTGGCGGGATAACCCCCGTCCTTTTCCTCTTTCGCCTGGAAACTATTTTCCGCGTTGTCGCAGTTGGCCAGGGTATAGGCATAGGCCGCCTCGACGACGATAACGTCTTTGTTATAGCGTTTGCTGATGTCATCCATGTTAGCCTTCAGGGCGCTGATCGGGCCATTCCAGTAGGTGTACATCGACAGACCAATCACGTCATACGGTACATGGCGCTTGTCAATCTCATCAAACCACCAGCGGAAGGTATCGTTCCTGGTCCCTTCGGCCAGATGCAGCATGATTTTCACTTGCTCGCCGTTACGTAGATTCTCCTTCAGGCCATCAATGGCCGCGTTCAGCAGCCCGGCCAGCCGGTCGAACTCGCCGCCCCCCTGCCCCCAACTTTTCCCTTCCGGCCACAGGATGCCGCCGTTGATCTCATTGCCGATCTGCACCATATCCGGCAGGACGCCTGCCTGCTTAAAGCGGGCGATGGTATCGCGGGTATAGTCATGAATCGCCGTTTTCAGCTGCGGATAATCCATCTTTTCCCAGGCTTTCGGCTTGAACTGCTTGCCGGGATCGGTCCAGAAATCGCTGTAATGAAAATCGAGCAGCAGCTTCATCCCCTGGGCTTTCGCCCGTTTCGCGAGGGTCAGGGTGGTGGCCAGGTCGTTATTTCCGCCGCCATAGCCCTCACCGCTCGCCGATTGCGGATCCACCCACAGACGGAGGCGAACATAGTTGACGCCGTTCTCTTTCAGAATCGCGATCGGATCCTTGCGCTGATTATTCTGGTCGTAGAACGTCGCCCCGTGCTTTTCGGCATCCAGCAGCGTGGAGATATCCGCGCCTTTGATAAAGTCCGCCGGCATGCCCTGAAACGCGCGGGTTTCAAGCGCGTCCGCGGCCAGAGTAGGGGTGGAGAAACTGCATGCCAGACAAACCGCAAGCCATGCGGGGGTGAATCTTTTCATGTGCTTATCCTTTAGTACTGCCCGAGGTCAGGCCGGAGACAAAGTATTTTTGTAACGCCAGGTAGAGGATCGCCACCGGTACGGCAATCAGCACCGCCCCCGCCGCGTAGGTGGTGTAGCTGGCACCCATTTTTTGCGCCACCAGGTTATACAGACCAATAGGCAGCGTGTATTTATCCGGGGTACGCAGGATGGTGCTGGAGAGGATGAAATCCCCCAGCGGACCGGTGAAAGAGAACAGCGCCACCACCGCGAGGATAGGCCTCGACAACGGCATGATGATCTCGATAAAGATGCGAAAGCTGCTGGCGCCATCCATGCGGGCGGACTCATCCAGATCTTTGGGGATCGCGTCGAGATACCCCTTCATCAGCCAGGTATTCATCGGGATCATCCCCCCGACGTAGATCAGCACCAGCGCCAGATGGCTGTTAATCAGGCCAAGCAGTTGCGATAGCACAAAGATCGCAATCAGCGCGGAAAACTGCGGGATCATCTGCAGCAGCAGGAACAGCATCAGCCCGTTCTGCCGCCCTTTAAAGCGGAAGCGGGAGAAGGCGTAAGCGGTAAAGCTGACGCTAATCAGGGTCAGCACCATGGTCAGAAAGCTGATTTTCATCGAGTTCCAGTACCAGGTGAGGTAATTCACATTGCCATTGAACAGATCGGCATAGTGCTGGAACGACAGGTTTTCCGGAATGATCGAGGTACTGAGCAGGCTATTGCCGGCGTTCAGCGACGCCCCGACCGTCCAGACCAGCGGATAGATAATCACCACCGAGACCAGAATAACCACCAGCCAGGTGAGAGAGAGTCGGATCCACTTTTCGCGTTTAATACTGGGTGATTGAGCCATGTTGCTTCCCTTACGCCATGTCGTCATTTTTGAAGGATTTGGTGGCGCGGAACTGCCACAGCGCCAGGCCGACGACAAAGATCGACAGCAGGATCGTGATGGTCGCCGCGATGGCGTACTGCGACGAGGACATCGTCAGCTTATAGATCCACGACACCAGAATATCCGTCCCACCGGCATTGGAGCCTGCCACCGCAGGACCGCCGTTGTTAAACAGATAAATGATGTTGAAGTTATTAAAGTTGAAGGTGTACTGAGTGATGATGATCGGCGCGATCGCGTACAGCACCAGCGGCAGAGTGATGGTGCGCAGACGGGTAAAGGCGCTGGCGCCGTCCATCGTCGCCGCTTCATACAGATCGTCCGGGATCGCCTGCAGCACGCCGGTGGTCATGGCAAAGACAAACGGGAAGCCAAGCCAGGTCTGCATCATGATCAGCGCCGTTTTAGTCCAGAACGGGTCGGTCAGCCATGCCTTCGGGCTGATACCGAAGAACGACAGGATCGCGTTGTTGATGACCCCGAATGAATCGTTGAACATACCGGCAAAGACGAGGATGGTGACAAACCCCGGCACCGCCCACGGCAAAATAAAGATGGTGCGGATCAGCGGCTTAAAGCGCAGATCTTTTTGGTTCACCAGAATCGCCAGCAGCACGCCCACCGTACACTGCAGGGTGGTCGCCAGCAGCGTCCACACCACGGTCCACTGCAGCACATCCAGGAAGGTGGAGCGCCAGATAGAGAGGGTGAAAATATTGACGAAGTTTTTCAGCCCCACCCAGTCCACCAGCTTCGCCGGCGGCGTGTGGTACAGGTTGTAGTTGGTGAAGGCGATGGCGAAACCGAACAGAATGGGAAAGATCACCACAAAGACCAGCAGAATAAAGCCCGGGGTGATCATCAGGTACGGAAAACCGTCGCTCAGCAGCATCTGGTACTGCTTACGCACGCTGTTCAGGGCGATCCCCTCATCGCGTTTTTTGCCGTTCAGCCACGCATCCCGCAGCGAGAGAAAATAGATCAGCACGCCAAAGGCGACGATCAGCACACTGATAATCCCCTCCGCTAACAGGAAGATAGAGTTATCCCGGGGTACCTCTTCACCCAGGGTATATAACCCCCACAACCCCTCACGCAGGAAATCATAAAAAATCCCCAGAAAGCTGCTCAGCAGCACCAGGAAGACCAGCCCTTTCAGCCACTGGCGATGATAAAACTGACCGAAACCCGGCACGATTGCCAGCAGCAGGCCGCACCATGCATGGCGCCCGGGCCCGCGTGCGTCGCTAAAATTTTCGCTGGAATGGATGCTCACACTCGACTCCTTCTACAAACGGGAGGTCCCCCTCCCGCTCGGTGACTTCACGTGACGGTGAATTACTGATTGCTGGCCTGCATTGCTTCGATCTGCATCGTGATCTGTTTCACCGCGTTATCGAGCGCGGCCTGCGGCGCCTGCTTACCGGTGAGGCTCAGTTCAAGCGCGGCGTTGGCCGGCCCCCACACTTCCCCCATCTCCGGAATGCCCGGCATCGCCACCGCTCGCGCCGACTGGATGGCGACGGCACTGGCCTTTTGGTCGTTTTTAATCACCGGATCGTCAATCATCGCCTTCAGCGGCGGAATTTCGCCGGTGGCGACATAGCGGGCTTTCACATACTGCGGCTGGTTGATGAACTCGATAAACTGTTGCGCCAGCGCTTTGTCTTTACTCCAGGTCGATACCACATAGCCTTTGACGCCCAGGAAGGAGCTCATCGGCTTGCCGTCCGGCAGGGTCGGCAGGGGCGCCACGCCATAGTTAATGCCAGCGGCTTCATACGGCTGGAAGGCCCAGGGGCCGTTGATCACCGCCGCCGCTTTTTTCTCGGTAAACAGGGAATCGATGGCATTCAGCCCGTTATCGCCGAGGATCCCCGCTGGAAAGACCTTCTCGGCATAGAATTTTTTCAGGAAGGTGACGGCTTCGACGGCGCCGGGGGTATTGAGGCCCACTTGCTGCGGGTTAAAGCCACCGCTGTCGTTTTTAGCAAAGATATAGCCGCCCATCGGGCCAATCGCCCCCCAGCTGTAATAGATCTGGTCAAACTTGGCGAGCAGGCCGTATTTGTTCTGCTCGCGCTGGGTTTTCGAGTAGTCCAGCCAGGCCTGCAGGCTGTCCAGCGGCTTGTCGATCAGGTCCTTATTGTAGATAAGCACCAGGGTTTCCACCGCCTTCGGGATCCCGTACAACGCGTTATCCATGCGGAAGGCATTGATGGAGGCTGGCGTAAAGGCATCCTGTTTCGCCTGATCGACGCTGAGAGGCGAGAGAAGTCCCTGAACCACGGCGCCGCCGAGCTGGTCATTCGGGATCACCAGCACGTCCGGCCCAATGCCCGCCGGGCCGTCGAGGCGCAGTTTTTCCAGCTGCTGGGCATAAGGCATCTCCTGGAGATTAACCTTCACGTTGTACTGCTTTTCAAAATCGCTAACCGCGGTTTTGATCCCGGCGGATTTTTTAATGTCTTCCCAGACGTTGAGCTGCCCGGCGGCGTGCGCCTGCAGGCTGGTGAGTTGCCCCGCCGCCAGGGTGGTAAGGATCAGTGCAGCAAGCGTGTTCTTTTTCATTATCAACCTCATGTGAAGGTATAACAATTTAATGGTTTTTATTGGGCTTATCTCTGCCAGTCAGAAAAATAAATCACTTCAAACTGCCGAGTTATATGAGAAAAAGGTTCCGGCTCTCTTTTGTTATACGCTACCCGTAGATTGCTGACAAAACTACCATAAACTGCCAGTTGTGTGATCATCCTTGCAGAAATGAAACGCCGCTGTATGGCGCTAAAACCGCGGAAGTTATAGTCAGGACATGATTTTACTGCTGTTGAACATCGCCACGCTGAATTGTTACACGTAATACAATTCACACTAAACACAGCGGCATACCAACGGCAAACAACAGCTACTCACTTCGGGGAATGTGGATGTCCAATATACGACTGAGGAATGTCACCAAAAGGTTCGGCAGCACGGTGACGCTGCACCAGGTCAATCTCGATATTGAAGATGGCGAGTTTGCCGTTTTCGTCGGTCCTTCCGGCTGTGGAAAATCGACGCTGCTGCGCATGATTGCCGGTCTGGAAGAGGTCAGCGAGGGTGAAGTGCTGATCGGCGATGAGGTGATGAATGATGTCGTGCCCGCCCGCCGCGGCGTGGCGATGGTCTTCCAGTCCTATGCGCTCTACCCGCACATGACGGTGGCAGAGAACATGGGCTACGGGTTGAAGGTGAATAAAGTGCCGAAAACGGAGATCCGTCGCCAGGTGGAAATGGTGGCTAAAACGCTGCAGCTCTCGCACCTGCTGGATCGTAAACCGAAGCAGCTCTCTGGCGGCCAGCGGCAGCGCGTGGCCATTGGCCGGGCGATCGTGCGTAATCCCCGGGTGTTTATGTTCGATGAGCCGCTCTCTAACCTCGATGCGGAGCTGCGCGTCGATATGCGCCTGCATATTGCCCGTCTGCACCAGGAGCTGAAGACCACCATGGTGTATGTCACCCACGATCAGGTAGAGGCGATGACGCTGGCCGATAAAATCGTGGTCATGAACTACGGGAAAGTCGAACAAATGGGTTCGCCGATGGCGCTGTATTACAATCCGGTCAACAAATTCGTCGCCGGCTTTATCGGCTCGCCGAAGATGAATTTTTTGCCGGCCATCGTCAGCGACTGGCAGCCGGAACGCTTAACGGTCACCCTCGCGCAGGACCATCAGTTGGTCCTCAATATCGCTACCCAGCCGCTGAAGCCCGGCGCCGCGGTGACGCTGGGGATCCGGCCAGAGCATCTCACGCCCGACGTCACTACCGGTACCGTGGTGGAGTTTCAATGTGAAGTAGTGGAGCGTCTGGGTAACAATACCTATCTGTTCGGCCAGTGCTACGGCCACGATAACGTCAAGGTCCTGCTGCCCGGCGACGTCCATTTCCGCCCGTGGCAGAAAATAAATCTGGCCTTCGATGAGCGCTTCTGCATGGTATTTGATGAGAATGACCTGCGTATCAGCGCTGATATCCCGGCGCCGGATGCGCACTAGCTAACATATTGCTGTCATCTGCGCCGTGTATGCTGCGACTGAATGCCGGAATACACCCTGCCCGGCATTCACACCCTCATTTTTATTCTGCTGCATCGGAATCATCCTTCTCTCCCGGCATCGCAGCCTCTCGCGATGCCGGTTTTTTCGCGACCTCAGCTCACTTCTCTCGCTGCGCCTGATTTATCTTTCGCATATACTGATGACACCCGGCGAACGATAAGGACACAGGTATGAGGACCCGGCATCTGGTGGCGCTGTTTACAGGGGTGCTGATACTGGCCATCATCCTGCCCATCTCACTCAGCATCTGGCAGGCAGCGCGGCAGGCCAAGCTGCAGTTCTATCGTGAACTGGATGACTATTCCAACCGTATCGTCGTCCGCACGCTGCAGGTTGCCGATCAGGCCAGGGAAGCGCTACGTGAGGCCGACTCACACACCGCCGCCTCCTGTAGCCCTGAGCACCTGCTCACGCTCCGCCGCATCGCCTACACCCATCGCTACATTCAGGAAGTGCTCTGGCTGCGTGATTCCGTGCCGCAATGTTCCTCCCTGGAAGACCATAGCGTCGCGGTCACCTTTCCCCCGCCGGACCACATTGCCCCTGACGGCTATCGCACCTGGCTGACCTCAATTAACGATCTCGGCCTTAATCACCAGATGACGGCCATGGGCAGTCAACAGCATATGGTGATGATCGATCCCATCTCTTTTATCGATGTGGTTCCTGCCAGCGAGGAGAAGATCCATACCATGCTGTTTGGTTTGGATCACCTGAAAATGGTGATCAGCAGCCAACCGCTGCCGGATACGGTCTGGCAGCGTATTAAAGATCCACATGTTAATATGCTGACGCTGGATAACACGGTCTATCGGATCCAGCGCATTCCCGAGCTGGGCTCCGGCATCGTGACCTGGTCGTCGACGCTGCCGCTGCAGCAGCGTATTCGCCAGCAGCTAATCTTCTGGCTCCCTGTCGGCATCTTCACCAGCCTGCTTGCTACCTGGCTGCTGCTGCGCCTGCTGAGACACCTGCGATCACCACGCAACAGTATGCTGGACGCCCTCAACTCCGAAGCGATTCAGGTTTACTATCAGCCGATAATCTCGTTGCAGGATGGGAAAATCGCCGGGGCCGAGGCCCTGGCCCGCTGGCAGCAACCCGACGGCACCTTTTTATCGCCGGATATTTTTATTCCTCTGGCCGAGCAGACCGGGCTGATTACGCAGTTGACGGAAGATATCGTCAGGAAAATTTTTACCGATCTCGGTCCCTGGCTGCGGCAGCGGCCGGAAGTGCACATCTCCATCAACCTGTCGGTAGATGATTTACGCTCGCCCACCCTGCCGACGTTGTTACACGATCAGCTGCAGCACTGGGGGATCGCCGCCGAACAGATCATCCTTGAAATCACCGAGCGCGGGTTTGTCGACCCGGAGACCACCATGCCGGTGATCGCTCACTACCGTCAGGCCGGGCATCGTATCTCGATTGATGACTTTGGCACCGGCTACTCCAGCCTGAGCTATCTGCAGAAACTGGACGTCGATACGCTGAAAATCGATAAATCTTTTGTCGATACCCTCGAGTACCGGCCGCTGACGCCGCACATTATTGAAATGGCCAAGGCGCTCAATCTGGCCACCGTCGCCGAAGGGGTGGAAACCGAAAGCCAGCGCGACTGGCTACGACAGCATGGCGTCCAGTACGCCCAGGGATGGCTGTACAGCAAAGCGCTGCCAAAAGAGCAGTTTATTCTGTGGGCGGAAAATAACCTCCATGTGCATTAAGCAACAGGAGCAATAAGCAGAATGCCAGCGGGTGTGGCCACTTCGCCGCCCGCGCCTGGGCGCTACTTCAGATAAGATTTGATCACCTGCATCACCGTCTCCAGATCCGCTTCACGCTGTGTCTCTTCAGGCTCTTTCACCACATGGTCGGTCAGATGCCCCTGAATAACCTGCAGCATCATACCGTTGACCGCGCCGCGAATCGCCGCCAGCTGCTGTAGCACCTCAGCGCACTCATGCTCGCGATTGAGCATTTTCTCTAACGCGGAACTCTGCCCCTGAATTTTTTTCAGTCGGGTCAGTAACATTTTTTTGTGTCGAACTGTATGTGACATTGCACGATCCACCGTTTCATTCTGTCCGTGATTACCGACCTTCATCATCAGTAACGCCTGCCAGCATAGCATGATCCCTTTTGTCAGCCGCTTTTTCTACTGGGGGGTAGTATTTTACTACTGGGGGGGAGTAGGATAAACGCACTTTTGGCAAGGATCCCGATATGAACGATTTCACTTCCCTTCTGCAGCAAGGTAATGCCTGGCTGTTTATTCCCAGCGCGATACTGCTCGGTGCCCTGCACGGCCTTGAACCGGGCCATTCAAAAACCATGATGGCCGCCTTTATCGTGGCGGTACGGGGAACGTTAAAACAGGCGGTGCTGCTGGGGCTGGCGGCGACGGTTTCCCATACGGCAGTCGTCTGGCTGATCGCCATGGCCGGCCTGTGGTTTGGCCGCGGCTGGAACGCGCAGACCTCCGAACCCTGGTTTCAACTGATCTCGGGGATAGCGATTGTACTGATTGCCTGCTGGATGCTCTGGCGCACCTGGCGCGAATCGCAGCCCCATACGCACCATGATCACCACCATGAACATGAGCACCACCACGAACATGATCATCACCACGAACATGATCACCACCATGAACATAATCACTACTATGAACATGCGTCCTCATCCGCCGCGCCGCTGGTGGCGGAGGAGTGGCAGGACGCGCATCAGCGGGCTCATGCTCAGGAGATCAACCGGCGCTTTGATGGCCGTCAGGTGACGACCGGGCAGATCGTACTGTTTGGCCTGACCGGCGGGCTGATCCCCTGTCCGGCGTCCATTACTGTGCTGCTTATCTGTTTACAGCTGAAGAAATTTTCGCTTGGCGCCACGCTGGTACTGGGCTTTAGCGTTGGTCTGGCGCTGACGCTGGTGGCTTCCGGGGCTATCGCCGCGCTGAGTCTTAAACAGGCCACCCGCCGCTGGCCCTGGCTTAATGATGTCTCGCGCAAGGCGCCCTGGTTCTCAGGTTTACTGATTATCGTGGTGGGGATCTACATGATGGTTCACGGCCTGAGCGGCCTGTAAGCGTCGGCTCGCCCTCTTGCGGATAGAGAGGGCGAGTCGTTAATTCAGGAGACTATCTCCTGCGGAGTGCTGACCGCTTTGCGGCTGACGGGCTGGCGAAACCACGGCAGGCACAGCTGGATCAGCGGCCCAATCGACAGCGCGTAAATCACGGTGCCGACGCCAAACTTACCGCCCAGCAGCCAGCCAATCACCAGCACGGTAAGCTCAATAGCCGTACGGATACCGCGTAATGACCAGCCGGTACGAGCGTGCAGACCAGTCATCAGGCCATCACGCGGCCCGGGGCCAAAGCCCGCGCCGATATACATCCCGGTGGCGATAGCATTCAGCACAATCGCCCCCACCAGCAGCACACTGCGAGCCACCAGCGACTCCAGCGGCGGCAGGACGGCCAGCGTGGCATCCGCCGCCAGCCCCAGCACGATAACGTTGCTCACCGTGCCGAGCCCCGGCATTTGCCGGATCGGGATCCACAGCAGCAGCACCGCCGCGCCGGTCAGGATAATCACCGTACCGAAACTGATACCCAGCTGTTTAGCCACCCCGAGATGGAAAACATCCCACGGATCGGCGCCAAGATTGGCATGCACGAAGAGCGCCGTGGACACGCCATAAAGTACCAGGCCGATATATAACTGCAGCAGGCGACGAAGCATATTTTTTCCTCTACATCATTGCGAATGCCCTTATCATCAGCAAAAATGGACTGATAATTAATGGCCAGTTTTGGAAAAGTGGATCGCTATGTCAACCCGACGCTTTGGAACACAATCGCTGGTACGCCTGCTCGGCAACTGGCAGGAGTCCACTTCACGCACGCCGCTATGGCGTCAGCTAGCGGAAGCGCTCCGCCTGCTGATCCTCGACGGTCGCCTGACGCTGCAAACGCGCCTGCCAGGCGAGCGCGAGCTGGCGGCGGCGCTGAACGTCAGCCGGACCACCATCGCCAGCGCGCTCGGCCAGTTACGGGAGGAGGGTTTTCTCTACAGCCGTCAGGGAAGCGGTTCGCGCATTGTCTTGCCAGAGCGTCCCGCCGACCTGCCGCCGCCCTCAGGCATCCCCTCCTCGCTGAATCTCTCTACCGCCGCCCTCAGCGCCGGGCCGGAAGTCCATCAGGCCTTCCAGCATGCCATGACGCTGCTGCCGCCCTACCTGGGCCAGACCGGCTACGATCAACAAGGGCTGCCAGTACTGCGGGAGGCGATTGCCCGTCGCTACAGCGAACGCGGTCTGCCGACGCGGCCCGATGAAGTGATGGTGGTCAACGGCGCCCTCAGCGCCTTCGCATTGATCCTCCGCCTGTTTACCGGCCCGGGTGACCGGGTGGTCATCGATGCCCCCACCTATCCGATGGCGATTAGCGCCATTCAGGGCGCCTCCTGCCGCCCGGTCGGCGTCGCGCTTCCACAGCAGGGATGGGACTGTGATGGACTCGCGGCGACTATTGCGCAGACCGCGCCGCGTCTGGCGTGGCTGATGCCGGATTTTCACAATCCCACCGGGCGCTGTATGGATGCTCCCACCCGCCAGCGGGTCGCGGATATCGCCGCCAGAACGCGGACGACGCTGGTGATCGACGAGACCATGGTTGATCTGTGGTATAACGCGCCACCTCCTCTACCGCTGGCCTGCTTTAATCCCGATGCTGCGGTGATCACCATTGGCTCAGCCGGGAAAAGTTTCTGGGGGGGACTGCGCATCGGCTGGATCCGCGCCAGTGCGCGAACCATCGCCTCCCTTATTCAGGCCCGCGATTCCCTGGATTTGGGTACGCCGCTGCTGGAGCAACTGGCCTGCAGCTGGCTGCTGGCCAATGCCGCCACGCTGCTACCGCCGCGGCGGGAAATGCTGAAGGCGCGCCGGGACATGTGCGAAACGTTAATGGCGGAGTATTTTCCCCGCTGGCGATTTTCACCGCCGGAAGGTGGGCTCTCTTTTTGGGTGGAACTCCCTGACATGCTGGCCACGCTGTTCTCTGCGCGCGCGGAAAGTCAGGGGATCCATATCGGCACCGGCACGCGCTTTGGTCTTGAGGGAGCCTTTGATCGCTATTTGCGTCTGCCATTTACACTGCCAGACGAAGCATTGCGCCAGGCCTTCTCCACGCTACAACCGCTGTGGCAAAGCTTTGCAGAACAGAAGGAAAATACGCGTTTGCGGAAAATAATATAAGAAAATATCGACGGGCTGGCATCAGCCCGTCAAATGACCATCATCCATGAGGTATATGAGATGTTTTTATAAAATTGCCTGAGTATCCTGCCCTCTGGTTATGGCATCCCGGTGACAGAAATAAGGCAATTTCATTAATGCTGGCGCGGAATAGGAAACCCTTTCAGGGAAATAATAAAGCCATCTTCATCTTTTTTAATTTTAGCGCCGGTGTCACACCAGTCGGAGGCAATGCGAAAGAACTCATCACTACCGATATTCCAGTTCAGGCGCACGTGTTTTACGTATCCTGAGCGCAACATATCGCAGGCTTCGCTATAGTTGCTGGCTGTAGAGAATTGTTGTTTCATTTTTTCTTCTTCAGAAGTTTTCTTAATGCTTTGATTTCTTTAGGGGTTAATGGGGTCGCTTCCTCTTCGGTATGCTGGCTGTCAATGTCCTCTTCCGTCACCCCCGCCTCACCTGCTGACTCCTCCAGCTGAAAAGCCAGCTGCAGCAGCTTTTCCGTTGCCGTTCCCAGGTTCTCGTTATTCACTTCCGCATAATGACGCAGCTTCTCTTTTAACTCGGCGTCAATTTTTACATTCAAAACCACTGTGGTCATAGCTACGCTTCCCGTGCAATAAAATCATCATAATTAATACACGAAGTTAACATGCTGATCCAGAGATATATTTTATAGCATGGCTCTGGCAACAAATTCCCATCAATAAGATGCCTTTTATTTATGACATGCAAATGACATTAATATTTCAGTAGCATTTCAGATTTATGACAAGTAAATATTATGGAATAAAAACGGGTTGTTTTAGCAACAAAAAATAATATGTGATCCGTATCAGATATTAATTATAGCAGGGATAAAGACCGGACAAATACAAGGGAGATATCAGGAGGGCGAAATGGGTGGGGGCCCTGCCAGCTACATCCCGGCACACACGTCGTCTGCTCTGGCTGCTTCCTTCCGGACCTGACCTGGTAAACAGAGTAGCGTTGCGGGAGAACCAACAGAGCCCCCATTGAGAGCGTTAGTTACCCAACGCGCTGGCGCATTATCCCTGCTGACCTGGTGAATTGCAAGCTCACCCCGATCGCCTGCTGGTTTATTGCACAATACGCCAATAAAACCAACAACTCACGGCCAGGCTGTGAGATTGGGAGCGCGCGCTCAGCACATTGCCGGGTTATCCACCATACTTAGCCCTCTTGCGTCACCTTTAATCATCAGCACCTTGTCTCGACGGTAATCGAATGACTGACTCATCACCACAGACCATCACTCTGCCTTTACCCGCTATTGAAGGGATGACCATCGCCTTTCATGGCGTGAACTATCTGCGCCCGGAAAAAATGCTCGACTTCGCGACCATCAGCCAGACCCCCGTGCGGGCGGTCACGCCGCTGGCGCTGCTCTATTCCACCGTCGGCGTGCTGCGCCAGGTGGAACTGCGCAAACTGCCCGTCTACATCAGCGGCCGGGTGGTGTACCCCATTTCGTCGCTGACCATGCCAGGCCTGCGCGCGAAACTGATCATTAACGCCACTTCGCAGCGGTTGAAATTTCTCGAGAGCCTCATCGCCAGTTCACCGTCTGACAATGTCCATGGCATGCAGATCCTCGGCCTGGCCCTAACCTTCACTGTCGAACAACCCGCCTGAACCGAGGCAGGCTGTACAGCCTGCGCCTCAGCGCTTATGCTGGCGTTTTCCGGTTAACAGGGCTGAACATGGATCCGCACGACACATTCCCCCAACGCGTCTGGCATATCGTGGCGTCGATACCGGAAGGCTATGTCGCCACCTACGGCGATGTCGCCCGCCTGGCCGGTTCACCGCGCGCCGCGCGCCAGGTAGGTGGCGTACTGAAGCGCCTGCCGGAAGGGTCAACCCTGCCCTGGCATCGGGTGGTCAATCGCCATGGCGATATCTCCCTCACCGGGCCCGATCTTCAGCGACAGCGCCAGGCGTTGCTGGCCGAAGGGGTTCAGGTCTCCGGCAGCGGCCATATCGATCTCCAGCATTATCGCTGGGTTTACTGAAGACAAAAAAAAGCCCCCGTCAGGGGGCTCGGCGAGCTTATTGCGCAACGGGGACGGCGGTCTGCGTGACCGGAACCAGCGTCAGGTCGGCATGCGTCCCACCCTGGTTTATCACCGTCTGCACGGTATCGGTAATGAACATTAGCTGGCCGTTCACCGCGATCGCGGCACTCAGCAGAATACGGGCGTTCGGCTGAATGTCTGCCGGATTGTAAGGCAGGGCAAAGTTAAATGGCGCCTGTTTGCCTTCGGTACGCACCGCTTTTTGCGACAACACGCGGGCTGGCGCATCTGCCAGAGAAGCATCCGACAGGGTCACCGTCAGTACCGCATCCGGCGGTAAAGCGATTCTCTGGCGGATATTAATCGTCCCCGTAACGCTCGGCTGCTGCTGTGCCACGCTCAGCGTCGCGATGCCATAAGGGTCGGGCGCGGCTGCCTGAGTCGAAGAACTGGTAGAGTGGTGATTAGCACAGGCGGTTAGCGTCGCGGCGACGGCTAAGGCACTAAACATATAGGCAAATTTCATGATGTTCTCCTTATCATCCCTTAATACCCAGGAGGATGTTCCGCCGCTTCGCCGGCAGGAACTTTCGTGTCGTCAATAAGTGTGGCACAGATCTCAGATTTGTTCCTGTTGCCCCCTCGTTATTCAGATTATTACACCCATCGGACCACTTGCGATTCCAGGTTATACTTTGCCACATCACGCGCACCGCGCTGCGCCGCTATCATTAATTGAGGATAAGTATGAGTCAGGCACTCTCTAACCTGCTGGCATTATTAGATCTGGAAAAAATTGAGGAAGGGTTATTCCGCGGACAGAGCGAAGACCTGGGATTGCGCCAGGTTTTTGGCGGCCAGGTGGTGGGCCAGGCGCTGTATGCGGCAAAAGAGACCGTGCCCGTTGAACGTCTGGTACATTCGTTTCACAGCTACTTTCTGCGCCCCGGCGACAGCCAGAAACCGATCGTCTACGATGTGGAAGTACTGCGCGACGGCAACAGCTTTAGCGCCCGGCGAGTGGCCGCCATTCAGAACGGGAAGCCGATCTTCTATATGACCGCCTCATTCCAGGCGCCAGAGCACGGCTATGAGCATCAGAAAGCGATGCCGCCGGCCCCCTCTCCTGACGGCCTGCACTCGGAAACCGATATCGCCCGCAAGCTGGCACACCTTCTGCCGCCGCAGGTAAAAGATAAATTCCTCTGTGATAAACCGCTGGAGATCCGCCCGGTCGAATTTCATAACCCGATGAAAGGCCATATTGCTGAACCGGTGCGCCAGGTGTGGCTGCGCGCCAATGGCGCTGTTCCCGACGATCTGCGCATTCATCAATATCTGCTGGGCTATGCCTCGGACTTTAATTTCCTGCCGGTGGCGCTGCAGCCGCACGGCGTCGGCTTCCTTGAGCCTGGCATGCAGGTCGCCACTATCGACCACTCAATGTGGTTCCACCGGCCGTTTAATATCAATGAATGGCTGTTATACAGCGTTGAAAGCACCTCGGCCTCCAGCGCCCGTGGCTTCGTCCGCGGCGAGTTCTACACTCAGGATGGAACGCTGGTGGCTTCAACGGTCCAGGAAGGGGTGATGCGTAACCGCAACGCATAAAAAAAGCCTCCCTGACGGGAGGCTTTTTGCTACAGGGAGAAGGGTTTTCTATCAGGCGTTGTAGGCGTTTTCGCCATGGCTGTTGACGTCCAGTCCTTCGCGCTCCTGCTCTTCTGGTACGCGCAGCCCCACGGTCATGTCCGCCACTTTGTAGCCAATGAAAGCGACAACGCCCGACCAGACGATGGTAATCGCGATACTCTCGAGTTGCACCAGCAGCTGATGGCCCATGGTGACGCCTTCTGCATAACCCACGCCGCCCAGAGAGGTGGCCGCGAAGATACCGGTCAGGATACAGCCGACGATGCCGCAGACGCCGTGGACGCCGAAGACGTCGCAAGGGTCATCAACCCGCAGCCAGCGTTTCAGCGCCGTTACGCCCCAGATGCCCGCCAGACCAGATGCGATACCCACAATCAACGCCCCACCGACACCGATATACCCACAGGCTGGTGTGACGCCAACCAGACCGGCAATCGCCCCGGAGCAGGCGCCCAGCAGTGAAGGTTTACCGCGCAGAGCCCATTCGCCAAAGGTCCACGCCAGGATGGCAGCCGCTGTGGCGACGACGGTGTTGACGAAAGCCAGTGCGGCAATTTCGTTCGCTGCGCTGGCGGAGCCGGCGTTGAAGCCGAACCAGCCCACGTAGAGGATGGCGGTTCCGGTGAACACCATCGGCAGATTGTGCGGTTTGAACGCTTCTTTGCCGAAGCCCACACGTTTGCCCATCATGTACGCCCCCACCAGCCCGGCAACCGCAGCGTTGATGTGTACAACGGTGCCGCCCGCGAAGTCCAGCGCGCCGTGGGTCGCCAGCAGACCGCCGCCCCAGACCATGTGCGCAATCGGAACATAAGAGAGCGTCATCCACACCACCACAAAAATCAGCACGGCGGAGAAACGAATACGCTCAGCCAGCGCCCCCACGATCAGCCCGACGGTGATACAGGCGAACGAGCCCTGGAAGGCCACGTGGATGTACTGATAGAAGGTGCCCATCAGCGCTTTCAGTTCAATATTTTTCAGCATCACCCAGTCAAAGCTACCGAAGAAGCTGCCGCCGGTGCCGAAGGCCAGGGTATAGCCATAAATCACCCACAGTACGCAGACCAGGCCAAAGGTCACAATCACCTGAGTCAGCATGGAAAGGACGTTTTTGCCGCGGATCAGGCCGCCGTAAAACAGCGCGATCCCCGGGATGGTCATAAACAGAACCAGCGCGGTGCAAATCATCATAAACGCGTTATCGGCTTTGTCCGCCACTGCGGGCGCGGCCATTGCCAGTCCCGGAAGAAGGGCTAATGCCCCCAGACCCGATTTCATTGTTGCCATTTTCATTGTTTCGTTCCCCATCACTGTGTGGTCTGGAAATTACAGTGCCGCTTCGTCAGCTTCGCCGGTACGGATGCGAATGACGCGCTGCAATTCAGCGACAAAAATTTTGCCGTCGCCAATTTTTCCGGTGTAAGCCGCTTTGCTGATCACATCGATGACTTCATCCAGCTGATCGTCGGCAATCGCCACATCAATCTTCACTTTTGGCAGAAAGTTGACGCTATACTCGGCGCCGCGGTAGAGCTCCGCATGACCTTTCTGACGGCCAAAGCCCTTGACTTCAGTGACCGTCAGGCCCTGAATGCCGATGGAAGACAAGGCTTCACGCACGTCTTCCAGTTTGAATGGTTTGATTACCACGGTAACCAGCTTCATAAGTCCCCTCCAGGCAGTATTCGGTAATGGCCGCAGCTAACACGATGGATATAAAGCAAGGGCTATGCCAGAAATGAAAAAAGGCCGCAGAGCGGCCCTTTGATGGTAAAAAACAGGGGACAGGTCAGACAATTGCCTGCTGAAACGCGTTTGCAGCGCAAAAATGCACCACAACAGTGCATTTGATGTAACGTTTTTGCACCACGGCAGGCCACGCTTTCTTCGCTGCCTGCTGGTGGTGCATCAGGCGCTGAGCGACTCTTCCCGGGCACTGGCCGCCAGCTCTTCGCCAGCCAGCTGCAGCTGATACATCTGCCAGTAACGACCTTTCGCCGACAGCAGCTGCTGATGGGTGCCCCGCTCGACAGCCTGACCGCGATGCAGCACCAGGATGGTATCGGCCTCAACGATGGTTGACAGTCGATGGGCGATAACCACGAGGGTGGTATGCTGGCGGACTTTCGCCAGCGCCTGCTGGATCGCCTGCTCGGTGCCGGAGTCGATGTTGGCCGTCGCCTCATCCAGAATCAATACCTGCGGGGTCTCCACCAGCACGCGCGCCAGCGCCAACAGCTGTTTCTGCCCAACGGAGAGGTTATTGCCCTGCTCGCCCAGCTGAGTGTACAGGCCATCGCTCATGCTGCGCGCCACCTCCGCCAGTTGCACCGCCTCCAGCGCTTCCCAGACCTGCGTCTCACTGATATCCCGACCCAGCGCGACGTTGGCGTAGAAGGTATCCGCCAGCACCACCGGATCCTGTTGCACCATCGCGATGCCCCGACGCAACGCGCTGTGGCTGAGGGAAGCAAGCGGCCGGCCATCGATGCGGATCTCCCCGTGGGTTAACGGGTAATAGCCCATCATCAGACTCGCGAGAGTACTCTTCCCGCTGCCGGTATGCCCGACCAGCGCCACGAAGCTGCGGGAGGGAATATCCAGACTGATATCCTGCAGGACCAGTCGATCCCCCCGGTAGGCAAAGGAGAGATGGTCAATTTCCACCCGGCCGCTGCTCAGCGGCGCGTCATCCGAGCCCCACGCCTGGCGCGGGCGATCCATCAGCTCAAAAACGCGTTCGCCGGCGACCACCGCCTGCTGCAGCATCGACTGCTGGGTGGTCAGCTCAATAAGCGGCTCGTTAAGGCGTCCGAGATAGCTGATAAACGCGTACAGGACCCCGACCTCGATCGTGCCCACCGCGCTAAAGCCAAACAGCATCAGCAGCCCGCACAGCACCAGCGAGGAAAAAAGGCTCAGCAGCGGGCGCAGCAGAAAACCGTCGAGGCGCAACGTCTGCATCCGCGCCAGATAGTGGGCATAGCTGGCCTCGCGCATCCGTTCGCCAAAGCGCGCCTGCTGGCGGAACTGCTGGATCACCCCCATGCCGTTGATCACTTCGTTGAAACCATCGTTGATATCAGCAAGCCAGGCGCGCACCCGGCGCACGATCGGCGTGCTATAGCGCTGATAGATGATCATCACGATCAGCACCGCCGGGAAGATCGCGATCGCCACCAGCGCCATCCGCCAGTCGAGGCTAAACATCGCCACCAGCATCGCGCCGATCAGCGCCGCGCTGCGCAGCACCGTCGCCACCACCGTCACGTACAGATCGCGAATGACTTCCGTATCGTTGGTCACCCGCGAGATAAGCTGCCCAACCGGCTGGGTATCAAACTCGCTGAGCGGCTGATGCAGGGCGGCATCCATTACATCGCTACGCAACTGCTGGACGACGCCGACCGCGGCGCGGTTAAACAGCAGCGACTGGTTATAGTGCAGTAATGCCGCCAGCAGCTGCAGGCCGATATAGGCTACCGCCAGGCCTGCCACCAGCTTCAGCGGGAGCGTATGCTTCGCCACCATATTATCGATGAAATAGCTGATGAGCAGCGGGCCGCTCACTTCCGCCGCCGCCGCGATCCACATCATCCCCACCGCAATGGCCAGCGGCTTACGCCAGGGAGAACCATAGGCCAGCAGGCGTTTAAGCGTCGGCCAGAGTTCGGTAAAGCTACGCATCCAGGGCCTCCTCTTGCGCCTGCGGAACCTCGTCAAGCGCGGCTTCCAGCTGCTGGTAACGATACATGTCGCGGTACCAGCCTGGCTGCACGGCCAGCGCCTCATGGCGGCCACGCTGGGCAATATGCCCATGCTGTAACACCAGAATTTCACTGGCCTCGGTCAGCGCCGACAGCCGGTGGGCGCTGATAATCACCGTCCGCCCCTCCCCCCACTGGCGCAGGTTGTGCAGGATCTGGTGCTCCGTACGGCCATCTACCGCCGACAAAGCATCATCAAGGATCAAAATTTCAGCCTCCAGCAGCAGAGCGCGGGCAATCGAGATGCGCTGTTTCTGGCCGCCGGAGAGCATCACGCCGCGCTCGCCCACCTCGGTATCGTACCCCTGGGGCAGGCGCAGAATGTCGTCATGCACGCTGGCCAGCCGTGCCACGCGTTCAATCTGCGCCGGTGTCGCATCCGGTTTGCCCAGCGCGATATTATTGGCGACGGTGTCGGAGAATAAAAATGGCGTCTGATTGACCACCGCCAGCCGGGCGCGCCAGCTGTCGAGCTGCAGACGCGGCAGCGGCAGATCGTGAAAGCGGATCTCGCCGCTGGTGACGTCAAAATGACGTTGCAGCAGCGCCAGAATGGTACTTTTACCGGCGCCCGTCGGCCCGCAGATACCCAGCATTTGCCCCGGCTGGAGGGTAAAATTAACCTGCTCCAGCGAAGGTTTACTCGCCTGCGGATAGATGAAGTTGCGGATGGCAACCTGCAGGACACCGCGGCCTGCCGGCACTGCTTCAGTACCGTCGTCTACCGCTGGCGCCTCTTCGAGCATCGTGCGGATACGGCCATAGGCCGCGCTACCGCGCTCAACAATGTTAAACATCCACGCCAGCGCCAGCATCGGCCAGATCATCAGGCCAAGATACATCACAAAGCTGGTCAGCTGGCCCAGCGTCAGGCTGCCGTGGATCACCATCCAGCTGCCGCCGCCGATAGCCAGCAGGTTAGCGGCCCCGATGGCGATATAGATGGTGGGGTCGAAACGCGCGTCAATGCGTGCCACGCGCATATTTTTCGCGCCGGTATCGGCGGCATCGGCGGCAAACTGCGCCGACTGGCGATCCTCCAGCCCAAAAGCCTTAATCATGCGGATGCTGGTCAGGCTCTCCTGTGTGCGATCGTTAAGGCTGGAAAAGGCCGCCTGGGCCACGCGAAAACGTTCGTGAAGCGCATCGCCGTTGCGTTTGATCGCCAGCGCCATCAGCGGCATCGGCAACAGCGCCAGCAGGGTGAGCTGCCAGCTAATCTGCGTCGACATCACAATCAATACCGCACAGCCCATCACCATCGAATCCACTAGGGTTAACACCCCTTCACCGGCGGCAAATACCACCCGGTCAACATCGTTGGTGGCGCGGGCGATCAGATCGCCAGTGCGATGGCGCAAATAGAATGCCGGATGCTGGCGGCTCAGTTGCCGGTAAAAATCTTCCCGCAGTTCGACCGCCAGCTGGTAAGAGGCGCCGAACAGCAGCACGCGCCAGACATAGCGCAGCAGGTAAACCATTACCGCGACCAGCACCAGCGCGCCGATCCACATCCACACCTTCTCTGCGGTGTAATGTTGTTGCGTCACGCCGTCCACCACAATGCCCACCACCTTCGGCGGAATAAGCTGCAGGACGGCAATAATGGCCAGCAGGGCAATCGCGCCAAGATAGCGGCGCCACTCCCGGCGGAAGTACCAGCTGAGTTGAGCAAATAATCGCAAGCAGTAAAATCCTGATTTGTAATGGGTTACGGCGCAATACCGTTATTCGACAGGCAAGGCGGTGGTATATTTTATCTGTTCCATGGCAAAACTCGAAGTGACATCCGACAGCCCCGGCACGCTGTTCACTAAACGTTTATAAAAATCGTCATAGCGTTTCATATCGGCCACCTGCACCCGCAGCAGGTAATCATACTCTCCTGCCATCCGCCAGAAGCCGAGCACCTCCGCCATCTGCGTCACTTCGCTCACAAAATGGCCATACCAGTCGCTGCTGTGATGCTGAGTCTTGATCAGGACAAACGCCGTCAGGCCCAGCCCCACCTTTTCCGCATCCAGTAAGGCGACGCGCCCGCGCAAAATACCTTCATCTTCGAGCCGTTTCAGGCGCTTCCAGCAGGGCGTGGTGGTCAGATTAACGGCATCGGCCAGCGCCTGCAAAGAGAGGGTGCAATCTTCCTGCAGCAGCGCCAGCAGCTTACGGTCAATTTTATCTAGCATAGGGCATCCGAAGAGAAAATTTTGCTCTCATAATGGTAATCCAAAGGCTAAATGGCAACAATTTTTCCTGCGCTTTCCGCTAAGCTAGGCACAAAATGACAAACAGGAAATCACGATGAATAGCGCCTGGGTTAAACATGCCATTAGCGAAATCAACGCCGACTATCAGCGCTCCGCCGACACGCACCTGATCCGTCTGGCGCTGCCCGCTTTTCCGGGCATCCACCTGTATCTGAAAGATGAAAGCACCCACCCCACCGGCAGCCTTAAACATCGCCTGGCGCGGTCGCTGTTTCTCTATGGCCTGTGCAACGGCTGGATCAAAGAAGGTACGCCGATTATTGAATCCTCCTCGGGTTCAACCGCCGTTTCGGAGGCCTACTTCGCCCGCCTGCTGGGGCTGCCGTTTATCGCCGTGATGCCTTCCTGCACCGCCAAACGTAAGATCGAACAGATCGAGTTTTACGGCGGACGCTGCCATTTTGTGCAGAGCGCCTGCGAAATCTACGATGCTTCCGAAACGCTGGCCCGCGAGCTGAACGGCCATTATATGGATCAATTCACCTTTGCCGAGCGGGCCACCGACTGGCGCGGCAATAACAATATCGCCGACAGTATTTTCCGTCAGATGAGCCATGAACCGCACCCGCAGCCGTCATGGATCGTCATGAGCGCCGGCACCGGCGGCACCTCGGCAACCATTGGCCGCTATATTCGCAGCCAGGGCCATGAGACGCAGCTGATGGTCGTTGATCCGCAGAATTCGGTCTTCCTCGAATACTGGCAGACCCGCGACGCCACCCTGCGCAGCCCGGTCGGCAGCAAAATTGAAGGCATCGGCCGCCCACGCGTCGAACCGTCATTTATTCCCGACGTCGTCGACGAGATGCTGCGCGTACCGGATGCGGCGAGCGTGGCCACCGCCCTGTGGCTGGAAACACAGCTTGGGCGCAAGGTCGGCGCTTCTACCGGCACCAATATGTGGGGCGTATTGCAGCTGGCCGCGCGGATGCGCGAGGAAGGGCGAACGGGTTCCATCGTCACGCTGTTGTGCGACAGCGGTGAGCGCTACCTGGAAACCTATTACAACCCGCAGTGGGTGGCCGCCAATATCGGCGATATCGCGCCCAGGCAGGCGGAGATCGCCGCGCTGGTCGGCAGGCGATAAAAAAAGCCAGATAGAAAACTATCTGGCTTGCCGGAAGGGTCTCTCTATTCGGGGGAATAAGGAAGATCAGGATTATCCAGCCAATGCGTTAAAAAGTGGGAGACCGCCTGATGCCGGCAGTCTCCGATAACCGGAAGATGCGGCAGCTCGGCTTTCAGCTGCGGCATCGCGTTGCCCATGATAAAACCCCGCCCAACGCTGCCCAGCATCTCGCGGTCATTCATCGCATCGCCAAACGCCATGCACTCCTGCAGGGTGAAGCCTAAGTGCTGGCTGAGCACCGCCAGCGCCGCACCTTTATTACACCCGACCGGCAGCACTTCCAGACAGTCCATCGCCGAGAAGCAGAGAAACGCGCGATCGCCCAGCGTCTCATTCAGTTGGATCCGCAGGCGGCGGAGATCGTCATGATCGCCGCAAAAACAGATCTTGGTGACATGCTGCGCCGACATGCGTTTCGGATCGCACAGTTGATAGTGAAAGCCGCTGAAGACATGCGCTTGCAACAATTCAGGCCTTGCCTGACCGGTGAACCAGCCGCCATCGTTAAACACATGCATGCTGGCCTGAGTATCCCATTTGCTGTGCAGCACCGCTTCCGCCGCCTCGGGAGCGAGATCCTGGCGATAAAGCTCCTCCCCTTCCAGCGAATGGATGCGCGTCCCGTTGCCGGTGATCAGAAATGCGTCCAGGGAAAATTCGCCAATCACATGGTGCATCTCCAGCACATGGCGACCGGTAGCGAACGTCAGGGTGATATTACGTTCCCGCAGCCGTTTCAGCGCGGTGAGCGTTTGCTCGCCGAGACGATGGTCCGGCATCAGCAGGGTGCCGTCCATATCAAATGCGGCCAGTTTTGCCATGGTGTATTCCCCGATGTGTGATGGGCTTCGCTTGTGTTGCAGTATCACCTGGGATATACGGAAGTAATAGTGAATAGATATTATTAATTGTTCCGGGTTTACAGCGGCCCGGTGGATGACGGCCCCCATGCGACTCTTACACCGTTTAAATCAATACCAGCGATTGTGGCAACCCTCAGCCGGGGCGCCGCAGCAGGTGACCGTCGGCGAACTGGCGGAGCGCTGTTTTTGTAGCGAACGCCACGTCCGCACTCTGCTGCGTCAGGCGCAGGAGGCGGGGTGGCTAAGCTGGCAGGCCAGCTCCGGGCGCGGCAAACGCGGACAGCTCTCATTTCACAAAACCCCGGAAAGTCTGCGCAACGAGATGATGGAGCAGGCGCTGAACAACGGTCAGCAGCAAAACGCGCTGGAGCTGGCGCAGCTGGCCCCGGTGGAGCTGAAAGCCCTGCTCCATCCCTTCCTCGGCGGTCAGTGGCAAAACAATACTCCGACGCTGCGTATTCCTTACTATCGCCCACTGGAGCCGCTGCGTCCTGGCTTTCTCCCCGGACGCGCCGAGCAGCATCTGGCCGGGCAGATCTATGCCGGGCTGACGCGCTTCGATGAAGGCGACAATATGCCGATCGGCGATCTGGCGCATCACTGGCAGGTCTCACCGGACGGCCTGCGCTGGCATTTTTACATTCGCTCCACGCTGTACTGGCACAATGGCGATGCGGTGCAAACCGCACAGCTACGGCAGCGGTTACGGTTGCTGCTTGAGCTGCCCGCCTTACGGACCCTCTTCGCCAGCATCAGCCGTATCGATGTCACTCACGCCCAGTGTCTCACCATCACGCTGCATCGTCCTGACTACTGGCTGCCGTTCCGCCTGGCCAGCTACTGCAGCGTGCTGGCGCATCCCGACGATCCGGCCATCGGCTGCGGGCCATTCCGCCTGAAGCGGTTTAGTCCGGAACTCGTCCGCCTGGAGAACCATCCCCGGTACCACCTGCAGCATCCGCTGATCCAGGCGGTGGAATACTGGATCACTCCTCAGCTCTTTGACCGCGATCTCGGCACCAGCTGCCGCCACCCGGTGCAGATCACCATCGGCGATCGCGAAGAGCTCCACAATCTGCGCCAGGTCAGCAACCGTATCAGCCTTGGCTTCTGCTATCTGACCCTGCGCCACAGCCCGCGTCTTAGTAAAACGCAGGCCCAGCGGCTGGTGTCGATAATCCATCACTCGTCGCTGCTGGAAACGCTGCCGCTGGAGGAGGATCTGATTACGCCAAGCCATGAGGTGCTGCCGGGATGGTCCATCCCGCAGGGACCGGAAAACAACGCGGTGCCGCTGCCGGCCAGGCTCACTCTACTCTATCATCTGCCGGTCGAGCTTCATGCGATGGCCGAGCAACTGAGGCAACGGCTGGCTCTGCTGGGCTGCGAACTGACGATCATTTTTCATGACGCCAAAAACTGGGAAGGCTGTCAGCATCTGGGGCAGGCCGACCTGATGATGGGCGACCGACTGATCGGCGAAGCGCCGGAGTACGCCCTGGAGCAGTGGCTGCGCTGCGATATGCTGTGGCCTAATTTGCTGACCGGGGCGCAATATGCCCATCTGCAGGCGACATTAGACGCCGTGCAGTCTCAGCCCGACGCCCGCAGCCGCAACGATGCGCTGCGCAACGTCTTCAACAGTCTGATGGAAGACGCCATCATGACGCCGCTGTTCAAGTATAACTATCGGATCAGCGCGCCGCCGGGGGTTAATGGCCTGCGCCTCAACGCCCGGGGCTGGTTTGACTTCGCCAGCGCCTGGCTGCCGGCCTCGTTGACGTGAGAGAGCTGGTCGCCGCGCGCGTCTGGCGCTACCATAGCGCCTTTACTCATTTAGTCAGGAATTGCCATGAAACGCGCCGTAGTTGTCTTCAGCGGAGGACAAGATTCAACCACCTGTCTGGTGCAGGCTCTGCAACAGTATGATGAAGTGCATTGCGTCACTTTTGATTATGGCCAACGCCACCGCGCGGAAATCGACGTTGCGCGCGAACTCGCCCTGAAACTGGGCGCCGTCGCGCATAAAGTGCTGGACGTCACTCTGCTCAACGAACTGGCAGTCAGCAGCCTGACCCGCGATAACATTCCGGTACCCGACTATCAGCCTGATGCTGAGGGGATTCCCAACACCTTTGTCCCCGGGCGCAATATTCTGTTTTTAACCCTGACGGCAATCTACGCCTATCAGGTGAAAGCCGAAGCCATCATCACCGGCGTGTGCGAGACCGACTTCTCCGGCTACCCGGACTGTCGCGATGAGTTTGTCAAAGCGCTGCACCACGCCGTCAGCCTTGGGATGGCGAAAGACATTCGCTTTGAGACGCCGCTGATGTGGCTGAATAAAGCCGAGACCTGGGCGCTTGCCGACTTCTGGGGTCAGCTGGATCTGGTGCGCCAGGAAACCCTCACCTGCTACAACGGCATTAAGGGCGATGGCTGCGGCCAGTGCGCCGCCTGTAACCTGCGCGCAAACGGACTCAACCAGTATCTGGGGGACAAGGTCGGCGTAATGGCGGTGATGAAGCAAAAAACCGGGCTGGCACAGGCATAGCCTCCGGGGAGCGATTTACCGGAGCTTTGACTCAAATTCCCCGGTAGCGCGACGCTTACCGGGGCTACGGGTTCATCACCTGCCGTGGGCCCGTCACTCGCACGTCGGTTGTCAGCGCAAGTTCATCTGGTCAAGTTTCTCACGCAACTCCCCTTCCAGTGGCAGCGCCTTCTGGGTCTTCAAATCGATACAGACAAAGGTAATCAGCGCATCGGCTACCACTTCGCCATTGGGGTTGAGGGTGACCACCTGACTAAGGGTGCCGCTTTTGCCGTTGAGTTGCTCCAGTTTGCTGCTCACTGTCAGCACATCGCCCAGCACCGCCGGACGACGGTAGTTAATATTGATATTCACCACCACGAAGGCGATGTTTTTCTCCATCATCCACTGAAACGCGGGGCTGTTTTCCAGGCCGTCCCAGCGGGCTTCCTCAAGGAACTCCAGGTAACGTGCGTTGTTCACATGCTGGTAGACGTCCAGATGATAGCCGCGAACTTTAATTTGTGTCTGCATAGCACTAATGCCTTTCTGTTATTGTTGTTTATGAGGTAAGAGGTCACACCACTTGATGCAACCTCTTTATCCTGGCAAAAAATCACCGCTGTGCAAGGTCTGGCATAAAATTTACAGCGTCAGATGGGCTAAATTGCGCTCCACCAACGCGCTCCCCATTCCCGGGACCTGCTTCAGATCATCGAGGGTTTTGAACGGCCCGTACTCTTCGCGGTAGCTGACAATGGCCTGGGCTTTTTTCAACCCCACGCCATTCAACGCCTGCGCCAGCTGTTCGGCGCTGGCGTGGTTAATGCTGACTTTTGTCGCCCCGTTGTCGGTGTCGCCGGGCACCGCTTCCGCCTTCGCCGAAGCGGTCGCCTGCACATTTTCTTTATTCACCGCCGCTTTACCGCTGGCGGGTGCCGCCAGCGCGCCCTGTACGCCTACCGCGAAAACCAGAACGCCCGCGGCCATCAGTGTTTTTATTCCATATTTCATGCTGATATCTCCTTGTGTGTAGACAGCAAGGTTACGATAGCGTCAGTGCGGATGGCCGACAAAAGGCAAATCACAGAAATGGAAAGGGCCGCGAAAGCGGCCCTTGAGGATTACATCATGTTGCTCATTTTTGCGAGACGACGCGAAATTACTGCTGCTGGTCGATGCTGTCGCCCAGCTTAATTTTCGCCGCCTTGCGCAGGTTGCTCATCAGTGCTTCGAAAGCGATTTGGGCGTTGTTCTGGGTAATCCCCTGAACCATGGCCTTCTTCTGCTCTTCCGGCATGTTGCCTGCTTTCACTTCATCCAGCGCCACCAGCACCACATCGCCTTGCATATTGCTGCCAACGCCGTAGACCGGTTTGCCCTGCTGCGGCAGCGGCAGAGTGAATGCCAGCTGGCTCAGCGGATCCTGGCCGGTACGGGAAAGCGTCTGCGGCGCGCCAAAGCTCAGGCCAGCCGCCTTCATCGCTTCATCGCCTTTGCCGTCTTTCAGCGCCGCCAGCAGCTTGTCGGCGTCCAGTTTCGCCTGCTGTTCCGCTTTATTGTGCTTAACGATATCGCTAACCTGCGCCTTCACTTCAGCCAGCGGCTTCACCGCCTCGGCTTTGTGCTCGCTGATGCGCAGAACAAATGCGCGATCGCCGTCAACGGTAATGATGTCGGAGTTGCTGCCCGGCGCGCCGTTCTCACCCACCAGACCGCCGTTGAAGATAGCGTCAGCGACCGGTTTAAAGTTCAGCTCTTCCGGCAGGTTATCGCGGCCAAACCAGCCGGTTTCCACCACCTTCAGTCCGGCGACCTGCGCCGCGCCCGCCAGCGATTCATTATCGTTGCTGGCCGCATCGCTCACCTTCTGCTGCAGCGCGTAGTAAGCATCCAGCGCTTTTTCCTGCTTCACTTTCGCCGCAATGTCATTACGCACGTCAGCCAGCGGCTTCACCTGCGCCGGCTGGACGTCGTCCAGACGGGCCACCAGGAAGCCAACCGAGGATTTGATCACGCCAGACAGCTGGCCTTTCTCTTTCAGCCCGGCATCTTTCAGCTCAGGCACCGTAGAGGCCTCTTCCATCCACCCCATATCGCCGCCGTTGCGGGCAGAGATAATATCGGTCGATTTTTCTTTCGCCAGCGTGGCGAAATCTGCCCCTTTTTGCAGCTCGGCCAGCACCGCTTTCGCATCGGCTTCCGTTTTGGTCTGAATCACGCTGTAGCGGTTGCGCTGCGGCTGAGTGAACTGATCCTTATGCTGGTCGTACCATGACTGAATCTCTTCGTCAGAGGCGCTCTCCTGCATGCTGGCGGCATCCATTTTGATATAGCTGACGCGGAACTGCTCCGGCGCCATAAAACGGGCCTGATTCTGCTGCCAGAAAGCGTTGATTTCCTCATCGCTGGCCGTCTGTTTTGCCGCCAGGGCATTCACGTTGATGGTCGCTTCGCGGACGACACGCTGCTGAGACACCAGCGCCGCCAGCTGATCGGACTCACCCGGCAGCATGAAGTCGGTACCCGCAATGGCGTTAATCAGTTGCTGTGTGGTCAGCTGGTTACGCAGCGCCTGAGCGTACTGATCGGTGGTCATCCCCATCTGGGCGACAATACCGCTGAAACGCTGGTTGTCGAACTTACCGTTCGTCTGGAAAGCCTGGGTCTGGAAGATCGCCTGCTTCACCTGCTCATCGCTGATGCTGAGGCCCAGCTCGCGGGCATACTGATCCAGAAGCGATTCATCGATCAGGCGGTTCAGCACCTGCTGGCGCATGGTTTTCATGTAGTTTTCGTTCGCCGCCAGCTCGGAGAACTGGTCGCCAAGCTGCTGCTGCATACGGTTACGTTCGCTGGCGACGGCATTTTCAAACTGCCCACGGCCAATCTCCTGGCCATTCACTTTTGCGGCATAGTTTTTGCCACCGCCAATCAGGTAACCACTCACCCCGGTCAAAATGAACGAGACGATAATGATACCGAAAATAATCTTGAGCACGACGCTGTTGGCGGCCGTGCGTAGGTTGTCCATCATGGTGTAACAACGCTCCGCTGTAGATGACTTTAGCTCGCGCAGCATAGCACGTGATGGCCGCCGCGCGTGAGGACGTATTTTGACAAGAAAACAGGGTGATTGTCAGCCCACAAGTAGCGATAAACACACATAAAGTGGTCTGAAAAGGCAATAAAAAAGGCACATCTCACGATGCGCCCTTGTACTTCGTCACATTCCCTGACGGGAAAGCCGATCAGTTCACCGCGTCTTTCAGCGCTTTACCAGCACGGAAGCCCGGCACTTTTGCGGCAGCGATAGTAATTTCTTTACCTGTTTGTGGGTTGCGACCAGTACGAGCGGCACGTTCTTTAACAGCAAAGGTACCAAAACCTACCAGCGCAACGTCATCCCCAGCCTGCAGAGATTCAGTAACAGAAGCGATTAAAGCATCTAACGCACGTCCAGCTGCAGCTTTAGAAATGTCCGCACCCGCAGCAATTTTGTCAATCAGTTGAGATTTATTCACTGTTCTCTTCCTCTCTTTATAATTTATATCGCACCTGAGTCCTTCATAGTGCGACCGCGCAGCAGTTATATCAGGACTGTCATGCCCTTACAACAGCAGTTGTCGATGACCCCCCTGCCAGCGATCTAAGTTAGCTACACAAAAAAAGGCTGGCAAGTCCGAAATGACTTACCAGCCCTATTTTTATTAGCGCAATTTGCGCAGAATCACTATTTCGCGGTCACAACCTGCATGCCGAACGGTTCGTTCTGCAGCGCAAGTGTCAGAACTTCCTCGATTCGTTTCACCGGATGGATATCCAAATCGGCGATAACGTTATCTGGAATTTCTTCAAGGTCGCGTTTGTTCTCATCAGGAATCAGAACAGTCTTAATGCCGCCGCGATGCGCCGCCAGCAGTTTTTCCTTCAGACCGCCGATCGGCAGCACCTGACCACGCAGAGTGATTTCACCGGTCATCGCCACATCAGCGCGTACCGGGTTACCGGTCAGGCAGGAGACCAGCGCCGTGCACATGGCGATACCCGCGCTAGGACCATCCTTCGGCGTCGCCCCTTCCGGAACGTGGACGTGAATATCACGCTTCTCGTAGAAGTCGGCGTTAATGCCCAGTTTGTCCGCCCGCGAACGCACCACGGTCAGCGCAGCCTGAATCGATTCCTGCATGACCTCACCCAGCGAACCGGTGTAGGTCAGCTTGCCTTTGCCTGGTACGCAGGCGGTTTCGATGGTCAGCAGATCGCCCCCCACCTCCGTCCACGCCAGACCGGTCACCTGACCGACGCGGTTCTCGCTATCGGCACGGCCATAGTCAAAGCGCTGTACGCCGAGATAATCATGCAGATTCTCACCGTTAATCTCGATGTGTTTCAGCGACTTATCCAGCAGCAGCTGTTTAACGGCTTTACGGCACAGCTTGGAGATTTCACGCTCCAGGCTACGAACCCCCGCTTCACGCGTGTAGTAACGAATAATGCCGATAATGGCGCTATCGTCGACGGTCAGCTCGCCTTTCTTCAGCGCGTTACGTTCGATCTGCTTCGGCAGCAGGTGACGCTTGGCGATGTTCAGCTTTTCATCTTCGGTGTAACCGGAGAGGCGAATCACTTCCATACGATCCAGCAGCGGCGCCGGAATGTTCATGGAGTTAGACGTCGCCACGAACATCACATCGCTGAGATCGTAATCCACTTCCAGATAGTGGTCGTTAAAGGCCACGTTCTGTTCCGGATCCAGCACCTCAAGCAACGCAGAAGCCGGGTCGCCGCGCATATCGGAAGACATTTTGTCGATCTCATCCAGCAGGAACAGCGGGTTTTTCACCCCCACTTTCGCCATTTTCTGGATCAGTTTGCCCGGCATCGAGCCAATATAGGTCCGACGATGACCGCGAATTTCCGCTTCATCGCGCACGCCACCTAACGCCATACGTACGTATTTACGTCCGGTCGCTTTGGCGATGGATTGACCTAACGAGGTTTTACCTACCCCCGGCGGTCCCACCAGACAGAGGATTGGCCCCTTGATTTTGTTCACCCGGCTCTGCACCGCGAGATATTCAAGGATGCGATCCTTCACGCGCTCCAGGCCATAGTGATCGGTATCAAGGATCTCCTGGGCCTGGCGCAGGTCTTTTTTGACCTTACTGCGCGCGTTCCACGGCACCTGCACCATCCAGTCGATGTAGCCACGCACGACGGTCGCTTCCGCCGACATCGGCGACATCATCTTCAGTTTCTGCAGTTCCGCTTCGGTTTTTTCTTTCGCCTCTTTCGGCATTTTCGCCGCGTCGATCTTACGCTTCAGCGCTTCGTTTTCGTCCGGGGCGTCGTCCATCTCGCCGAGTTCTTTCTGAATCGCTTTCATTTGCTCGTTCAGATAGTACTCGCGCTGGGATTTCTCCATCTGCTTTTTGACGCGGTTGCGAATACGCTTCTCAACCTGCAGCAGATCGATTTCCGATTCCATCATCGCCATCAGATATTCCAGACGTTCGTTGACGTCGGACATCTCAAGCACAGACTGCTTGTCAGCCAGCTTCAGCGGCATGTGCGCCGCGATGGTATCCGCCAGGCGCGCCGGATCGTCGATGCTGTTCAGCGACGTCAGCACTTCCGGTGGGATCTTTTTGTTCAGCTTGATATAGCCTTCAAACTGGCTGATAGCGGTGCGAACCAGCACTTCCTGCTCGCGTTCGTCAATCGCCGGCGAGTCGAGATATTCCGCTTTCGCCGAGAAATGTTCGCCATTATCAGACAGCGCAGAAATACGTGCACGCTGCAGCCCTTCGACCAGCACCTTCACGGTGCCGTCCGGCAGCTTCAGCATCTGCAAAATAGACGCCACGGTTCCAACGGTGAAAAGATCGTTTACACCCGGCTCATCCGTCGACGCTTCTTTCTGCGCAACCAGCATGATTTTTTTATCATGGTCCATGGCCGCTTCGAGGCAACGAATAGATTTTTCCCGCCCTACGAACAGGGGTATGACCATGTGCGGATAAACCACCACATCGCGCAATGGCAATACGGGGATTTCAATGCGTTCAGAACGCTCAGGATTCATAGAGCTCTCTCTTAGTTTAAAGTCCGCCAGGTAGCCGACGACGCCATACTCCACTGCATCGTCGTTAATATGTAATCCAGTATATGGGGATGTATTCCACACATTCAACGGCGGGAATGCAGGAAAAATAAAAGGGGAGATAAAATCCCCCCTTTTTGTTAACTGCTTGAGTGAAATGGTTAATTATTCACCAGATGCCTGTTGGGCTTCCGGTTTGCCGTAGATCAGCAGCGGTTTGCTCTGACCTTCGATAACCGACTCATCAATGACCACTTTCTCGACATCATCCATCGAAGGCAGGTCATACATGGTATCCAGCAGCGCCGCTTCCACAATCGAGCGCAGACCGCGGGCGCCGGTTTTACGCGCCATCGCTTTCTTGGCGATGGCGTCCAGCGCTTCGTCGCGGAATTCAAGCTCTGCGCCCTCAAGGCTAAACAGCGCCTGATACTGCTTGGTCAGGGCATTTTTCGGCTCTTTCAGGATCTGGATCAGGGCTTCTTCGCTCAGCTCATTCAGGGTCGCCACCACCGGCAGACGGCCAATGAATTCCGGGATCAGACCAAACTTGATCAGATCTTCCGGCTCGACCTGGGCCAGCAGCTCGCCTTCGCTCGCTTTGTCGGACTTCGCTTTTACCGTCGCGCCAAAACCAATGCCGGAGCCGGTTTCAACACGGTGGGAAATCACTTTGTCCAGGCCGGCGAACGCGCCGCCGCAGATAAACAGGATCTTGGAGGTATCAACCTGCAGGAACTCTTGCTGCGGATGTTTACGCCCGCCCTGCGGTGGAACGGCGGCGACGGTGCCTTCGATAAGCTTCAGCAACGCCTGCTGTACGCCTTCGCCGGAGACGTCGCGGGTAATCGACGGGTTATCGGATTTACGCGAAATTTTGTCGATTTCGTCGATATAAACGATGCCGCGCTGCGCTTTCTGCACGTCGTAGTCGCACTTCTGCAGCAGTTTCTGAATGATATTTTCGACGTCCTCACCCACATAACCCGCTTCGGTCAGGGTGGTGGCGTCTGCCATGGTAAACGGCACATCCAGCAGGCGCGCCAGCGTTTCCGCCAACAGCGTTTTACCGGAACCGGTCGGCCCGATCAGCAGAATGTTACTTTTACCCAGCTCTACGCCATTGCTGGTATCGCCATTGCGCAGACGTTTGTAGTGGTTGTATACCGCGACCGCCAACACTTTCTTCGCCTGTTCCTGACCGATGACATAGTCATCAAGGTGGTGGCGAATCTCGTGCGGCGTCGGCAACGCGCTGCGCTCGCGGTGCGGCGCAACTTCTTTAATCTCTTCGCGAATGATGTCGTTACATAAATCAACGCATTCGTCGCAGATATACACGGATGGCCCGGCGATCAGCTTACGCACTTCATGCTGGCTTTTGCCGCAAAAAGAGCAATACAACAATTTGCCCGATCCATCTTTGCGTTTATCTGTCATGAGTCCAAACCTCTTTTTAAGTTCTTTGTGCCGCACACGACGACGCAAATGCCATTCTCAGGCGCAAGCCGCCATATAGCGTTGTGCCGCCCTTCATTAGTATATACACAAAATCCTTCGCGCTACATCGAGGCGGTGGCAAAGCCTCCGGCCGCAAGCCTGACCGGCAAGCGTCCGAAAAAATGCCAACCACCCGAAAAATCGCGGCGAGAAGGATGAAGCGTAAAGCGGCACCCTTACGCCTCGGGCATCAATTACGATGGGTCAAAATAGAGTCGACCAGCCCGTACTCCACGGCTTCCGCAGCGGAGAGGAAGCGGTCACGCTCAGTGTCACGCTCAATCTGCTCAAGAGACTGGCCGGTATGATGCGCCATCAGCTCATTCATGCGTCCTTTCACCTTCAGGATTTCACGGGCGTGGATCTCAATATCCGTCGCCTGTCCCTGATAGCCGCCCAGCGGCTGGTGGATCATCACGCGGGAGTTCGGCAGGCAGAAGCGCTTGCCTTTCGCCCCGGCGGTCAGCAGAAACGCGCCCATAGAAGCGGCCTGCCCCATACAAATGGTGCTGACATCCGGCTTGATGAACTGCATGGTGTCATAAATCGACATCCCGGCGGTGATCACCCCGCCCGGAGAGTTAATGTACAGGTAAATGTCTTTTTCCGGGTTTTCCGCTTCCAGAAACAGCATCTGCGCCACGATCAGGTTTGCCATGTGGTCTTCGACCTGGCCGGTCAGAAAAATGACGCGTTCCTTAAGCAGACGGGAGTAGATATCAAAAGAACGTTCACCGCGTGAGGTCTGTTCAATGACCATCGGCACCAGGGCCATATGGGGTGCAAAGTTGTCTCGTTCGCCACTGTATGACATTTCCGTCTCCTGGAGTAATTTTAAAATACCTGCTGCACTGATTGTAACCTTACGGACGGATTATCAGCCACAGTTTCTATCCGCTGAACGCGTCACCGCCTCTTCAACACGCGTGCGATAGCGGATGCAGTTGCCTCCCCCGGTAATGGGGATGGTGTTGCCATATTTCAAGCATAACAAGCTTTTGCTGTAACGCTATCATGGTAAATGCGTTTTAGCACCGTGCCTGAGGCTATCATTATCTTAAAAAAAAACCCGCCGCCTTTCGGCAACGGGTTTTTGCTCGAACCTTAAACAATCGCGGCGAAATTACGCCTGCTGGTTCATCAGTTCGTTGAAGGAAGTGGCTTTTTCAGACACTTTGGCTTTCGCCAGCACAGCTTCAACAGCCTGCTCTTCCAGCGCCACGTTGCGCATGTTGTCCATCAGCTCTTTGTTCTTGCTGTAGAACTCAACCACTTCTGACGGATCTTCGTACGCAGAAGCCATCTCTTCGATCAGGCCTTTCACGCGCTCTTCGTCAGCTTTCAGCTCATTGGTGCGAATCACTTCGCCCAGCAGCAGACCGACAACAACGCGGCGTTTAGCCTGCTCTTCGAACAGCTCACGCGGCAGTTCCAGAGCCTGTTTCTCGTTGCCACCGAAACGCTGAGCAGCCTGACGACGCAGCACGTCGATTTCGCTGTCAATCAGGGCAGCCGGAACGTCGATCTCGTTGGCTTTAACCAGACCTTCGATAGCCTGAGACTTCACGCGGTTACGCACAGCGCCTTTCAGCTCGCGCTCCATGTTTTTACGCACTTCAGCGCGCAGGCCAGCGACGGAACCATCTTCCACGCCGAAACGTTTGATGAATTCTTCAGTCAGCTCCGGCAGTTCACGCTCTTCAACTTTTTTCAGGTTGATAACGAACTTAGCCGCTTTACCTTTCAGGTTTTCTGCGTGGTATTCTTCCGGGAAGGTCACGTCGATGGTGAACTCTTCGCCCGCTTTGTGGCCTTTGATACCATCTTCGAAGCCCGGGATCATGCGACCCTGGCCCATCGCCAGTACGAAGTCAGAGGCTTTGCCGCCTTCGAACTCTTCGCCGTCTACGGAACCGGTGAAGTCGATAGTGACGCGATCTTCAGCGTCAACGGCGCCGTCTTTGTCTTTCCAGGTCGCCTGCTGTTTGCGCAGGGTTTCCAGCATGGTGTCAACGTCAGCGTCGGTCACTTCAACAACCGGTTTTTCAACTTCGATCGCGTCCAGACCCTGCAGTTCAACTTCCGGATACACTTCGAACTCTACCGCGTAGGTGAAGTCTTCGCCCAGTTTGTATTCGCCCGGAACGTAGTTCGGCGCACCGGCCGGATTGATTTTCTCTTTGATGATCGCGTCAACGAAATGACGGCTCATCAGGTCGCCCAGCACGTCCTGGCGAACGGATGCGCCATAACGCTGAGCAACAACATTCATCGGCACTTTGCCTTTACGGAAGCCGTCAATGCGAACTTTTTTCGCTACGTTGACCAGCTCGCTTTTGACAGCATTCTCGATGCTGTCAGCGGCGATAGTAATCGTTACACGGCGCCCAAGGCCCTGAGTGGTTTCAACTGAAACTTGCATCTTGTTACCTCAAAAAAATCACAGTGCTCGGTCAACTCTGGAAGCGCGTGTAGGTGGCTTCGCAGAACCGGGATGCCCTCTTCAAATCAGAAACACATTCCCTGTCGTCAGAATCATCCCGAAGACATTCATATATAAGACGCGGCATTATAGCGGCATCACTTTTGTGAGTCGAGAACGGTTGTCGCCCACTGCTGCGGCATTTTTCACATTTCCCGCTCAAATTTGTCCGCAAAAGCGCTCACTTTGCGCATTTTCCAGGCAAAACAAAACGGCCCGTAGGCCGTTTTTGCTAAATCTGCAAGCAACATACTGGAAAAGCGCCAGCGGTTGCAAATGGGATTTCTAGGCGATACTCCCCGCACCGCGGCAAGGCGGCGAGGCGAAAACCGTATCCTGTAATGCTTCCCACTCTTTTATCGTGTAGGTATGCAGCGCCAGGGCATGCACCGTATTCGACAGCTCCTCGGTTAGCGTGCCGTAGATCATACGGTGGCGATTGAGGAAACGCTCGCCAGTGAAGCGATCGCTCACTAACACCACTTTAAAATGACTTTCAGAGCCCGCTGGGACGTTGTGACGATAACTTTCATCCACGACTTCGAGATACATCGGGTCGAACGCTGCTCTAAGTTTTGCTTCGATCTGTTCACGTATCATCATGAATTTTCTCCTCCGACAACGCTGAGATGCCGCCACTCCATTTAAATGTTAGCCGCTTTTACCGCTTCCATTAGGAGAAAACAACAAAAAATTAGCATTGTTCTGATATTTTCATTCAAAAGTATCACGTTTACTGGCTCTGGTCGCCAGATCCGCCGGGGAAAGAGCGATTAACCGTGGCGGGACGCTCAGAAAACCGCCAGGGCGATGGATTTACACGCGTTGCCACTTCCCCTTGCCGTTGGCAATGCTATGATGGCGGTAATTTTCCTTATAACAACACCATGCGTTGAGACCTGAACATGCTTAAGAAGATCCTTTTCCCGTTGGTCGCCATGTTTATGCTGGCAGGATGCGCCACGCCGCCGACCACCATTGAAGTATCGCCGAAAATCACGCTGCCGCAGCAGGATCCGAGCCTGATGGGCGTGACCGTCAGCATCAACGGCGCCGATCAGCGTCCGGACCAGGCGCTGGCGAAAGTCACGCGCGACAATCAGCAGGTCACCCTCACCGCCTCGCGCGATCTGCGCTTCCTGCTGCAGGAAGTGCTGGAGAAACAGATGACCGCTCGCGGCTACATGATTGGCCCGAACGGTGCGGTCGATCTGCAGATTATTGTCAATAAACTCTACGCTGACGTCTCCCAGGGCAACGTGCGCTACAACATCGCCACGAAAGCCGATATCGCCATCATCGCCACCGCGGCAAACGGCACGAAGATGACCAAAAACTACCGCGCCAGCTATTCCGTTGAAGGCGCCTTCCAGGCCTCGAACAAGAACATCGCTGATGCCGTCAACAGCGTCCTGACCGATACCATCGCCGATATGGCGCAGGACACCAGCATCCACGATTTCATCAAGCAAAACGCGCGTTAATGCCACCACGAACCCGGCCGCGGCCGGGTTCGTGCTTTATGCTATGTCCAGTCACTACTTACGCATTTTTCAACAGCCGAAATCAGCGATTTTGCTGATCCTCGGTTTCGCCTCAGGCCTGCCGCTGGCCCTCACCTCCGGTACCCTGCAGGCCTGGATGACAGTGGAAAATATCGATCTGAAAACGATCGGTTTTTTCTCACTCGTCGGCCAGGCCTATGTCTTTAAATTTCTCTGGTCCCCGCTAATGGACCGCTATACGCCGCCGTTTCTTGGGCGTCGTCGCGGTTGGCTGCTGACTACCCAGGTCCTGCTCCTGCTGGCCATCGCGGCGATGGGCTTTCTTGAGCCTGTCTCCCAGCTCCGCTGGATGGCGGCACTGGCGGTGGTGATCGCCTTCTGCTCGGCGTCACAGGATATTGTGTTCGACGCCTGGAAAACCGACGTTCTGCCAGCGGAAGAGCGCGGCGCTGGCGCCGCGATCAGCGTGCTGGGTTATCGCCTCGGGATGCTGGTATCCGGGGGGCTGGCACTGTGGCTTGCCGACCGCTATCTCGGCTGGCAGGGGATGTACTGGCTGATGGCGGCGCTACTGGTGCCCTGCATCATCGCCACACTGCTGGCGCCCGAGCCGAGCGACGTTATCCCGGTTCCCAGATCGCTGGAGCAGGCGGTCGCCGAACCGCTGCGCGATTTTTTCGGTCGCAATAACGCCTGGCTGATTCTGCTGCTCATCGTCCTTTATAAGCTGGGCGATGCGTTTGCCATGAGCCTGACCACCACCTTCCTCATCCGCGGCGTCGGTTTTGACGCCGGCGAAGTGGGGATGGTGAACAAAACCTTAGGCCTGTTTGCCACCATTCTCGGCGCCCTGTATGGCGGGGTCCTGATGCAGCGGCTGACGCTGTTTCGGGCGCTGCTGATCTTCGGTGTGCTGCAGGGGGTCTCCAACGCTGGCTACTGGCTGCTGTCGATTACCGATAAGCACCTCTATTCCATGGCAACCGCCGTGTTCTTTGAAAACCTGTGCGGGGGAATGGGGACGGCGGCGTTTGTCGCGCTGCTGATGACGCTGTGCAATAAATCCTTTTCCGCTACCCAGTTCGCACTGCTCTCAGCGCTGTCCGCGGTCGGCCGCGTGTACGTTGGGCCGATCGCCGGCTGGTTTGTCGAGGCCCACGGCTGGTCGACGTTCTATCTCTTCTCGGTCGTTGCGGCGGTACCGGGGATCGCGCTGCTACTACTGTGCCGGCAAACGCTTGAGCATACCCAACGCACAGCAAGCTTTATGCCGCGAAGCGAATACCCGCAAGCCTATGCGCTGGCGTTAAGGATCCTGGCGCTGGGCTGCCTGCTGCTGGCGGTATGGCTGGTACTGCTGATCATGAACGCCCTGGATTACACCGCCTTCTCTTTCCTGTCCGGTCTGCTGGAGGTTGCGGCGCTGACTGCGGTGGGCGGTATTTTGTTCGGCGGTCTGCTCGACTACCTGGCGCTGCGTAAAACTCGCCTGATTTAAGGAAGCTGCATCATTATTAGCCGTTGTAATTACGAAACGTAATTATAACGGCTTATTAACGCTTTTATATTGCCCGCCGCGCTATTTGTTGTTTTGTGCGTTTTTGATTTCTGGAAATTATTGACAGTTTTCATTCGATTCTTTAAATAATTTAACCGATTCAGCTACGGCGATTTTATTTTAGGTTTTCACAATGTCTTTTATTTGATAATTAAATGTTAAACAATTGTTCTAATTTTTGGGTGGTTATGCCCATTCGCCGCTAAGCACTCCTTTTCTTATCCCTTTCGTTATCAATCCCACGAAAATCAGGCTTTGCAAGCGATTACGTAACACTACGTAACATATGTGACAAACCAAGCAGAAGCCGCTAACACAGAACTGACAGAGATCCAATCATGTTTACAGTAATGCAACCTTACCGTAAAATGCCCGTACACTTTAAACGCCACCAGATCCCGTGGAATTGAGGTCGTTCAATGAGACTCAGGAAATACAATAAAAGTTTGGGATGGATGTCATTAATCGCAAGTACTGTATTACTCAGTGGTTGTGATTCTGCACTCCTTGACCCAAAAGGACAGATTGGACTGGAGCAACGCTCTTTGATTCTGACGGCCTTCGGCCTGATGATGATTGTCGTTATTCCCGCCGTCTTGATGGCAGTAGGATTTGCCTGGAAGTATCGCGCGAGCAATAAAGATGCGAAGTATAGCCCGAACTGGTCACACTCCAACAAAGTGGAAGCTGTGGTCTGGACGGTACCTATTCTGATCATCCTGTTCCTGGCCGTTCTGACCTGGAAAACCACTCACGCACTGGAGCCAAGCAAACCGCTTGCCCACGACGAGAAACCAATCACCATCGAAGTCGTTTCGATGGACTGGAAATGGTTCTTTATCTATCCGGAACAGGGTATTGCTACCGTTAACGAAATCGCCTTCCCGGCGAACGTACCGGTACACTTCAAAGTGACCTCTAACTCGGTGATGAACTCGTTCTTCATTCCGCGCTTAGGTAGCCAGATTTACGCAATGGCCGGGATGCAGACTCAACTGCACCTCATTGCTGACGAAGCTGGTACTTATGACGGTATCTCCGCTAGCTACAGTGGCCCGGGCTTCTCAGGTATGAAGTTCAAAGCGATTGCTACTCCGGATCGTGCAACCTTCGATCAGTGGGTTGAAAAAGCCAAACAGTCGCCGAACTCCATGGACTCCATGGCCGCGTTCGATAAAGTGGCTGTGCCTAGCGAATACAACAAAGTGGAATACTTCTCTAACGTGAAGCCGGATCTGTTCAAAGATGTTGTGAACAAATTCATGTCTCACGAGAGCATGAACATGTCCAAACCTGAAGGCGAGCACGCTGCTCACGACGGGATGGAAGGCATGGACATGAGCCACGCGGAAACCGCTCACTAAGGGGCCGAGGAAGAAAACGATGTTCGGAAAACTTACACTGGATGCAGTGCCCTACCACGAACCCATTATCGTGGTTACGGTGGCTGCGATTATCATTGGGGGACTGGCGCTTCTGGCTGCCATCACTTACTTCGGTAAGTGGTCCTACCTGTGGAACGAGTGGCTGACTTCTGTCGACCACAAACGTCTCGGTATCATGTACGTTATCGTGGCAATCGTCATGCTGCTGCGTGGCTTTGCTGATGCCGTTATGATGCGTAGCCAGCAGGTGCTGGCCTCGGCCGGGGAAGCAGGCTTCCTGCCGCCTCATCACTACGATCAGATCTTTACCGCCCACGGCGTTATCATGATCTTCTTCGTGGCGATGCCGTTCGTTATCGGTCTGATGAACCTGGTGGTTCCGCTTCAGCTCGGCGCGCGCGACGTGGCCTTCCCGTTCCTCAACAACCTGAGCTTCTGGTTCACCGTTGTGGGCGTGATTCTGGTTAACCTGTCTCTGGGCGTCGGTGAGTTCGCGCAGACCGGTTGGCTGGCCTATCCGCCGCTGTCGGGAATTGAATACAGTCCTGGCGTAGGGGTCGATTACTGGATTTGGGCGCTGCAGCTCTCCGGTATCGGTACTACCCTGACCGGTATTAACTTCTTCGTGACCATTATCAAGATGCGCGCCCCGGGCATGACCATGTTCAAGATGCCGGTATTCTCCTGGGCATCTCTGTGCGCTAACATCCTGATTATCGCCTCTTTCCCAATTCTGACCGTCACCATCGCGCTGCTGACCCTGGATCGTTACCTGGGCACCCATTTCTTTACCAACGATATGGGTGGCAACATGATGATGTACATCAACCTGATTTGGGCCTGGGGTCACCCGGAAGTGTACATCCTGGTTCTGCCGGTGTTCGGGGTCTTCTCCGAAATCGCCGCGACCTTCTCGCGTAAGCGTCTGTTCGGTTACACCTCTCTGGTGTGGGCAACCGTCTGTATTACCGTTCTGTCGTTCATCGTTTGGCTGCACCACTTCTTCACCATGGGTGCTGGCGCGAACGTAAACGCCTTCTTCGGTATTACTACCATGATTATCGCGATCCCGACCGGGGTTAAGATCTTCAACTGGCTGTTCACCATGTATCAGGGTCGCATCGTCTTCAACTCAGCGATGATGTGGACTATCGGCTTTATCGTGACCTTCTCCGTCGGTGGGATGACTGGCGTGCTGCTGGCGGTACCGGGCGCGGACTTCGTTCTGCATAACAGCCTGTTCCTGATCGCGCACTTCCATAACGTTATCATCGGCGGCGTAGTATTCGGTTGCTTCGCAGGTCTGACCTACTGGTGGCCGAAAGCCTTTGGCTTCACCCTGAACGAAACCTGGGGCAAACGCGCTTTCTGGTTCTGGATCATCGGCTTCTTCGTGGCGTTTATGCCGCTGTACGTGCTGGGCTTCATGGGTATGACCCGTCGTCTGAGCCAGCAGATCGATCCGCAGTTCCACCCGATGCTGGTTGTTGCAGCTTGCGGTGCAGCGCTGATCGCCTGCGGTATCCTGTGCCAGCTGATTCAGTTCTACGTGTCTATTCGCGACCGCGATCAGAACCGTGACCTGACCGGTGACCCATGGGGTGGTCGTACGCTGGAGTGGGCAACCTCTTCTCCACCGCCGTTCTATAACTTCGCTATCGTTCCTCAGGTTCACGAGCGTGATGCCTTCTGGGAAATGAAAGAGAAAGGTGAAGCGTACAAACAGCCTGCTCACTATGAAGAAATTCATATGCCGAAAAACAGCGGCGCCGGCATCGTCATTGCCGCCTTCGCTACGGTATTTGGTTTCGCCATGATCTGGCATATCTGGTGGATGGCGATTGCCAGCTTCATCGGCATCGTAGCGACCTGGATTATTAAGAGCTTTGACGAGGACGTGGATTACTACGTACCGGTTGCAGAAGTCGAAAAACTGGAAAAACAGCATTTCGATGAGATTAACAAAGCAGGGCTGAAAAATGGCAACTGATACTCTTGCGCATACTGCCCACGCGCATGAACACGGGCACCATGATACAGGACCGATGAAGGTATTCGGTTTCTGGATCTACCTGATGAGCGACTGCATCATCTTCGCTACGCTGTTTGCTACCTATGCCGTTCTGGTGAACGGCACAGCCGGCGGACCGACGGGCAAAGATATTTTCGAACTGCCGTTCGTTCTGGTTGAAACCGCACTGCTGCTGTTCAGCTCCATCACCTACGGCATGGCGGCTATCGCCATGTACAAAAACAACAAGAGCCAGGTGGTTTCCTGGCTGGCGTTGACCTGGTTGTTTGGCGCTGGCTTTATCGGGATGGAAATCTATGAATTCCATCACCTGATCATGGAAGGCTTCGGTCCGGATCGTAGCGGTTTCCTGTCGGCGTTCTTCGCGCTGGTCGGCACCCACGGTCTGCACGTGACCTCTGGCCTTATCTGGATGGCGGTGCTGATGTTCCAGGTTTCACGTCGTGGCCTGACTAGCACTAACCGCACGCGTATCCTGTGCCTGAGCCTGTTCTGGCACTTCCTGGACGTCGTGTGGATCTGCGTGTTCTCGGTTGTCTATCTGATGGGGGCGATGTAATGAGTCATTCTACCGATCATAGCGGCGCTTCTCACGGCAGCGTGAAGAGCTACATGACAGGATTTATCCTGTCCATCATCCTGACGGTCATTCCGTTCGCCATGGTAATGAGTGGCTCCGCCTCGCATGCGGTTATCCTTGGCACCATTCTGGTGACCGCTGTGGTGCAGATCGTGGTACACCTCGTGTACTTCCTGCATATGAACAGCAAGTCCGATGAAGGCTGGAACCTGACCGCATTTATCTTCACCGTAATCATCATTGCGATCGTGGTTGTCGGCTCCATCTGGATTATGTGGAACCTGAACTACAACATGATGATGCACTAAGAGCGGCGAGTATGTTTAAGCAATACCTGCAAGTAACGAAACCAGGCATTATTTTTGGCAACCTGATCTCCGTGATCGGCGGTTTCCTGTTGGCCTCCAAAGGCCACATCGACTATCCGCTGTTCGTCTGGACGCTCCTTGGAGTATCCCTGGTGGTCGCCTCGGGTTGTGTATTCAACAACTACATCGACCGGGACATCGATCGTAAGATGGAACGGACGAAAAACCGGGTGCTGGTCAAAGGGCTGATCTCGCCAGAAGCTTCGCTGGTGTACGCCACCTTGCTGGGTATTGCTGGCTTCATGCTGCTGTGGTTCGGCGCAAATCCGCTGGCCTGCTGGCTGGGGGTGATGGGGTTCGTGGTTTATGTCGGCGTCTACAGCCTGTACATGAAACGCCACTCCGTCTATGGCACGCTGATTGGCTCACTCTCCGGCGCCGCGCCGCCGGTGATTGGCTACTGCGCGGTCACCGGTGATTTCGACAGCGGTGCGGCGATCCTGCTGGCTATCTTTAGCCTGTGGCAGATGCCTCACTCCTACGCCATCGCGATTTTCCGCTTTAAGGATTATCAGGCGGCGAACATTCCGGTGCTGCCGGTGGTGAAAGGCATTTCGGTCGCCAAAAACCATATTACGCTGTACATCGTTGCCTTTGCCGTGGCGACCCTGATGCTCTCGCTGGGCGGCTACGCCGGGTATAAATACCTGGTCGTGGCGGCAGCGGTCAGCGTCTGGTGGCTGGGCATGGCGCTGCGTGGCTATAAAGTGGCCGATGATAAAGTCTGGGCGCGTAAGCTGTTCGTCTTTTCCATCGTCGCCATCACCGCGCTGTCCGTGATGATGTCCGTTGACTTTATGGTGCCGGATTCACATAGCCTGCTGGCTTACGTGAGATAATCTCCCACTCCAGTGCGATATAAAGCCCCGTTTTTACGGGGCTTTTTCTTTTCTGCTTCCTCACCGCTTTCTTTCTCATTTCATACTCCCCTCCCCTCTTCCGGCCGTTTACGCTGCTCTCCTGCCAAAAAATGAGGAAAAAATGAGCTAATACACAGCGGACCTGACTCGCGCTGTGCACGACAGCAGTGCTACCTTTTGCACCGGGTTTACCCACCCATTTGGAAAATCATTACTACAAGGAATTGCAATGAAAGAGTTAACACTAAACGAAATGGAGTACATCTCCGGTGGCTTTAACCTGTTCGGCGCGGCCAGCGGCTTCGCCAGCTTTGTTGCCAACTCGGGCGTCGGCTTCACCTCTTTTGTTCTCACCTCCGGCAGCGCGTTTGCCTCCTTCGTCGGCGACAGCGCGATGGCGTTTGGTTCCTTCCTGACCGGGCAGTCAAACTGGGAAACCTTTGTGACCACTGGTAGCGAAAACTGGGGAAACTTTGTCCTCACCGCTGGCAAAAACTGGAACATCTTCGTAGATAACGCCGCCAGCAACTGGAACAGCTTCCTGAACAACGCGTCGGCGTAAGCAACATCTTTGAGGGCAGCGCATCTGCTGCCCTGTTTAGCTCACCAGCATCGCCTGCGCGCTGTAGAGCAGATCGAGATGGTCGTGACATAACGCTTCCAGCGATGTGCGCGATTGATGGCTGGTCAGACTCAGCGCGCCCCACCAGGTTCCTTCCCTGTCAGTTAACGGCACCGCCAGCACCAGCATGCCAATCTCAAACTCCTGTTCAATGGTGGCATAACCCTGGCGCCGCACCTGGGCGATTTTCTCCATCAGCAACGCGACGTCGGTCACCGTATAGGGCGTGCGTTGTTCCCGGGTAATACGCTGCAGAACCGCCTCGCACTCAGCTTCCGGCAGCGAAGCCAGCCATAACCGTCCCCCGGCGGTACAGAAGATGGGCACCCGCTCCCCAAGCCGAACCGACGTGGAGTTAAACGGCGTATGCCGGCTGCGGGCGATATAGACCAGCTCATCTTCATCCACCACCCCTACCGAGGCGTGCTCCTCGGTCCGGCTGGCGATGTATTCGACAATCGGCCGCACCATGCGGGGAAACTGCGCCGAATCGACGTAGGCCTGACCAAGCCGCAGCGTCTTCGGGGTAAGCCAGTAATAACGCCCATCGGTTTGCAGATAGCGCTCATGCAGCAGCGTCAGCAGAAAACGCCGCGCGGCGCTTTGCGTCAGGCCGCTCATTTTCGCCGCCTGGGCGACGGTGAGTTTTGGGCAGGTTTTGGAAAAAAGCTGGATTAACGCCAGCCCTTTTTGTAAACCGACGATCAGATCGCGTGGATGAATAGTGTTTTGCATATTCGCTCACATTTTTGCAACATCATTATCGATTTCCTGCGATTATCGCAGCGATCGTGCGATTAACAACCGACATGTCCGAATTCTGCGTTGTCGCTCCCAGCTTCCACTGAAATACTTTCACAACATTCATTTAACAAATGAGGTTTGAAATGGTCAGTGGAACTACCCAGGTTGTCGCCGTGATTGGTCATCCGATCGCCCAGGTCAAATCACCGGATAACTTCAACCGCTACTTTGCTGAACAGCACATGGACAGCGTCATGATCCCGGTGGATATCGCCCCGGACGCGGTAGTCGACTACCTCAACGCTCTGCGTGGCTGGCAGAACATGACCGGCGTGCTGGTGACGGTGCCGCATAAGCAGCGCGCCGCCGCGCTGGTCGACGAGCTCACCCCCCGCGCCCGCCGACTCAACGCCATCAATGTGATCCGCAAATTGGCGGATGGCCGTTTGCAGGGCGATATGCTGGACGGCGTCGGCTTTCAACTCGCCGCCGAGGCGCAGGGTTTTCAGCCGGCAGGTAAGCAGGCGCTGCTCTCCGGCTGCGGCGGCGTCGGCAGCGCCATCGCCTGGGGACTGTGCGAGGCGGGGATCCGTCAGCTGGCCCTGCACGATCAAAACCCGACCACCCGGCAACGCCTGCATGACCTTCTGGCTGAGGCCTTCCCGGCGGTACAACTGAGCGCGCTGCCGGACACCCTTCACGGCGTCGATCTATTGGTTAATGGCTCGCCGGCCGGCATGGCCGGATTTGATGAGCTGCCCCTGCCGCAGGCGCTGCTGGATACGCTCGACAGCGCCACCCACGTGGCTGATGTTGTCACCGCCCCGGTGATGACGCCGTTGCTCACTTTCGCCGCCGCCCGCGGCTGCCGGGTGCAGACCGGGCCGGAAATGGCGCTGGCGCAGATGACGCTGATGGGCCAGTTTATCGGCGCCATCCCGCCGGCGCAGGGAGCGGCAGCATGAAGAGCTGGGATGTGATCGTCATCGGCAGCGGCGCCGCTGGCTTTGCCGCCGCGGTCACCGCCAGCTGCAAAGGGCTGTCGGTGCTGATGCTGGAGAAAGCCGGCCAGTTCGGCGGCACCTCGGCTATCTCCGGTGGCGCCGTGTGGCTGCACGATACCGATCAGGCGCGTGCGGCGGGTAAAAGCGGCAGCGCCGAGGCGATGAAAACCTACCTGCGGACCATTATCGGCGAGAGCCAGTACCGTGAAGATCTCGCCGAAGCGTTTGTTAGCGCCGGGCGTGAGGCGCTGGCCTTTCTCGAGCGCGAGGGGGCGGTGAAATATAGCCTGCGCCCGCTCTCCCCTGATTACTATCCGGATGAACCCGGCGCGGTCGACGTCGGTCGTGCGCTGGAGGTGGTGGAGTATGACGGTCGTGAACTGGGGGACGCGTTTCGCGACCTGCGTTCACCGCCGCCGGGGATGTTGCTGTTTGGCGGGATGATGGTCAACCGCGTCGACATTCAACATTTTCTCGACATGCGGCGCTCGCTACGCTCCCTGGCCCATTGCACCCGGCTGCTGCTGCGCTACGCCCGCGACCGGGTGAAGTACCCTCGCGGCACCCGCCTGGCGATGGGCAATGCGCTGATTGCCCGCATGGCGACAACGGCGCTGCGTAAAGGCATGAACCTGCGGCTGAATGTCAATGTTCTGGCGCTGTGCGAAACGCAAGGCGCGGTCCACGGGGTGGAGATTGAGTATCAGGGGCAAAGAGAGACGCTGCACGCCCGCCGCGGGGTGGTGCTGGCCGCAGGCGGCTTTGCCGCGGGCGCGCTGGCGGCGCGCTATCGGCCACACACCCGCGAACACTTCACCATGTCGCCGCCGGCCAACGATGGCGCCGCGCTGCATCTCGCGGCGGCGCTTAACGCTCGCGAGGGAGCCGATCAGGCCTCCAACTTTTTCTGGGCGCCAGTATCGGTGCTGACCCGGGCCGACGGCAGCGAGGAGCGCTTCCCCCATCTGGTAACCGACCGGGCCAAACCGGGCGTGATTGCCGTCAATCAGCGGGCGGTACGCTTCGTCAACGAGTCTAACTCCTATCACCATTTCGCCAGCGCGATGCAGCGCGCTACGGAAAATGCCCCCTGCTTTTTACTCTGCGACGCCCAGGCGATGAAGCGTTACGGCCTCGGGCTGGCACGCCCGGCGCCGGTCAATAATGACGCCCTGATCGCCGCCGGCTATCTGTACAAAGCCGACACCCTGGAGACGCTGGCGCAACAGCTTGGTCTGGATGCCCAAACGCTGAGCGAGACGGTTGCCCGCTACAACCGCGACGCCGCGCAGGGCGTGGATCGGGAATTTGCTAAAGGCGGCAACAGCTATAACCGGGCGATGGGCGATCCGGGTCATCAGCCTGACGCCTGTAACGCCCCCCTGCTCAGCGCGCCGTTCTATGCCATCAAACTCTATACCGGCGATCTGGGGACGTCGCGGGGCCTGGTCACCACCGCCGATGCACAGGTCGTCAACGTGGAAGGAAAACCCATCGCGGGGCTGTACGCGGTGGGAAATGACATGGATTCGCTGATGGCCGGCACCTACCCGGGTCCCGGCATCACCCTCGGCCCGGGGCTGACGTTTGGCTACCTCGCCGCCTGCCATCTGGCACAACACTCCCCCCACTAATCAGGAAAACATCATGATCTACGAAAAACGCACGTACACCATCAATCCGTTGAAAATGGCCGACTGGCTGGCGCTGTACCAAAGCGATGCCCTGGCGGTGCAGACCGACCATCTCGGCAAACTGATCGGTTTCTTTTTTACCGAGATCGGCGTGGTCAATCAGGTGGTGCACATCTGGGCTTATGAAAGCCTGGACGATCGCCTGTTGCGCCGCGCGCGAATGGCGCAGGACGAACGCTGGCAGACCTTTTCGCGGAAAAATCGCGAACTGGCCGCCGTTGAACGCCTGGAGTCGGTGCTGATGCGCCCCACCGCTTTTTCACCATTGCAGTAAGGAGTCCATCATGAGCAGGCCTGTGAAGGTGGATGTGCTGGTGGTCGGCTCCGGCGCGGCGGGACTCTCTGCCGCGGTCACCGCGGCCATGCACGGCGCCAGCGTCATGGTGGCGGAGAAAGCGTCAGTACTCGGCGGGACCAGCGCCTGGTCCGGCGGCTGGCTGTGGATCCCCCGCAACCCGCTGGCGCGGGCGGAGGGCATCGACGAAGCGGCTGACGCCCCGCTGACCTATCTGCAGCATGAGATGGGGGGCGAAGCCGCCGACGTTCGCCTGCAGACCTTCCTGCGCCACGGGCCGGAGATGGTGGATTTTTTTCATCACAGGACGGCAGTGCAGTTTCTCTCAGGCAGTGCCATGCCGGACTTTCACGCGTCGCCGGGTGCGGCGAGCGGTGGGCGGTCGGTCACCGCTCAGCCCTACGATGGCCGTCAGCTCGGCGACTGGCTCCACCGACTGCGTCCGCCGCTGGAGACCATCAGCCTTGCAGGGATGGGCATCGCCGGCGGCGCGGATATGGCGCATTTTTTCAATGCCACCCGCTCGCCGCGCTCCGCGCTGTATGCCGTCCGCCGCCTGCTGCGCCACGGCTGGCAGCGGCTGCGCGCCGGACGAGGGCAGCATCTGGTCAATGGCAATGCGCTGGTCGCCCGTCTGCTGCGATCCGCCCTCGACGCCGGGGTGCGCTTTCAGCTCAATGCCCCGGTGGTCCGGCTGCTGCAGGGTCCGCAGGGTGTGTCCGGCGCGGTGCTGCGCAGCGACAGCGGGGAAATTCACGTCGAAGCAGGGGCCGTGGTGCTGGCCTGCGGCGGTTTTCCCCACGATCGGCAGCGGCTGGCGCAGGTGGTGCCCCACGCGGCGGAGGGTTACGGCCATTTTTCCGCCGCACCGCCGGACAATCAGGGCGAGGGGATCAGGCTTGGCGAATCCGTCGGCGGCCAGTTCGACACCCGCCTGCGCCACCCGCTGGCCTGGGCGCCGGTGTCCCGCGTCACCCTGGCCAGCGGTCAGCAGCTGATGTTTCCCCACCTGGTGGAACGCGCCAAGCCTGGGGTGATCGCTGTCCTGCCCAGCGGCAAACGCTTTGTTAACGAGGCCGACTCTTATCATGATTTTATCGCCGCCCTGCTGGCGGCCACCCCCGCGGGCGACACACCGCAGGCCTGGCTGCTGGCCGATCGTCGCGCGCTGCGTCGCTACGGTCTGGGTCATGCCAGACCGTTCCCGTTCACCCCCACCGCCTGGCTGCGTACCGGTTACCTGCTGCGGGGAAACACGCTGGGGGAGCTGGCGAAGCAGTGCGCCATCGACGCCAATGCGCTGGCGGAATCCGTTGAACGCTTTAACCACTTCGCCAGCACTGGCGAAGACGTCGATTTTCACCGCGGGGCATCAGCCTATAACCGCGCTCAGGGTGACCATCAGGTGACGCTCGGACCGCTGCGCGAAGGGCCGTTCTACGCGGTGCGCATTCTGCCCGGCTCGCTGGGCACCTTCAGCGGACTGCAAACCGACGAACACGCCCAGGTGCTGGATGGACAGCAGCAGCCGATACCGGGCCTGTTCGCCATCGGCAACGACATGTCGAGCGTGATGCGCGGCTATTACCCCAGCGGAGGGATAACCCTCGGACCCGCCATGACCTTCGGCTATCTGGTGGGCAAAAATCTGGCGGCAAACGTAATAAAAACAAAGCAATAAACGACCAGGGACGGCAATACCCATAACTATCTTCACCTGCAACTGTACCGGAGCCCTTTATGAACATGCGTACCCTATCGCTCGCCGCGCTGACCCTGCTCGATGTCCCTCCCCCCGAACAGGTGCGGATAGCGGCCAGAACCGGTTTTACCCACGTTGGTCTGCGGCTGCTCCCCGCCACACCGGCCGACCCGGACTACGACATGCTGGGCGATACCCCCGCCGTCCGCGCGACGCTGTCTGCGCTGATGGAAACCGGCATCCGCGTCTCAGACGTGGAGATCGTCCGCCTGACCCCCGGGTTTACCCTCGACGATCGGCTGCAGCGGTTTATGGAGACTGCGGCGCGTCTTGGCGCCGGACAGGTGTTAGTCGCCGGCAATGATGACAACCTTCAGCGCAGCGCCGACAACCTGGCTATCCTCGCCGCGGCCGGTCGCCCCTATGGGCTGACCATGAACCTTGAGCCGATGCCCTGGACCCAACTGCGCACTATCGCCGATGCGCAGGCGATGATCGCCGCCAGCGGGCGGGAGGATATCGGCATCCTGGTGGACGCCCTTCATTTCTGGCGCGCGGGAGAATCGCTCGCCGCCCTCTCCAGCCTGCCCGCGCATCATCTCAACTATATGCAGCTCTGCGATGGCGCGGCGCAGAGGCCGGAGAGCGAACAGGAACTCATCCGCCAGGCCCGCTCGGCGCGCAACGTGCCAGGGGAAGGCGGTCTGGATCTGCACGGTCTAATGTCGGCCCTGCCAGCAACGCTGCCGGTCTCCCTCGAAGTGCCGCTCGACGGCGAGCAGGGCGCCTTGCCGCCGCTCCAGCGGGCGCAATTACTGTTCAATGCCGCGCAGCCCTACCTGCGCTCCTGCGCATAAGGAATACGCTATGACACAGACTCAACGCCTGGATGTCAGAGAGTTAATAAACCGTAACCCGCTGAGCCGCTTTCAAAAGCAGATCATTTTTCTCGGTTTTTGCGTTATCGCTCTCGATGGTTTTGATATCGCGATCATGGGGTTTATCGCCCCGACGCTAAAGCTGGAATGGGGGGTAAGCAACCACCAGCTAGGCGTGGTGATCAGCGCCGCGCTGATCGGCCTCGCGCTGGGCGCGATTTTCTCTGGCCCGCTCGCCGACTGGCTGGGGCGCAAGAAAATCATTATCAATAGCGTCTTTTTCTTCGGCTTCTGGACCATCGCCACCGCCTTCTCGCACAACATTGAACAGATGATGTTTTTCCGCTTTATGACCGGCCTGGGGTTGGGCGCCGCGATGCCGAACATCGGGACGCTGGTGTCGGAGTACGCTCCGGAACGCCAGCGTTCATTTATTATTACCGTCATCTTTTGCGGCTTCACCTTCGGCGCGGCGGCAGGAGGATTCTCAGCATCGTGGCTGATCCCGCAGTTTGGCTGGCACTCGCTGATGGCGCTCGGCGGCATTCTGCCGCTGCTGTTTGCCCCGCTGCTTATCTGGCTGCTGCCGGAGTCGGTTCGTTTTCTGGTGATCAAACAAGCGCCCGCCGCACGCATTCGCGCCATTCTTAACCGTCTCTATCCCGGACAAATCAGCGACAACGTGACGTTTACCCTGCCGGCGCAGCCGGCGGCCGGCAACGCGATGCGCATTGTGCTCTCCCGCCAGTACGGCTTCGGCTCACTGATGCTATGGCTGGTCTACTTTATGGGGCTGTTCCTGGTCTATATCCTCGGTAGCTGGCTGCCAACGCTGGTTAAAGCGGTGGGAATGACCGTTAGCCAGGCGGCCATCATGACAGCGATCTACCAGGCGGGCGGCACCCTCGGCTCGCTGTTTGCCGGCTGGCTGATGGACAGGATCAACCCTCATCGCGCGCTGGGGATGATCTACGCCGTTGGCGGCCTGTTCACCATGGCGATGGGCTACGCCGCGGGCAGCTTTGCCTTGCTCTGTATGCTGGCGTTTATCAGCGGCGCCTGTCTGAACGGCGCGAATACCGGTATGAACGCCCTCTCCGCCCGCTACTATCCTACGCAGGCGCGGGCGACGGGATCCAGCTGGATGCATGGCGTCGGGCGCATCGGCGCCATTCTTAGCGCCTTTGCCGGTGCCGAGATGATGGCGCTCAACCTGCCCTTTGAAAGCGTCTTTTTGATCCTCGGTATCCCGGCAGCCCTCACCGTCGCAGGTCTGGCGGCGAAAGGCATCTTTGCGGCCGGTAATCCTCCCGCCGCTTCACCTTCCCCCGCGTCTGTGCGTGGAGCGTCATAGCGGCATCGGCTCCCCGGTGCAATCTGCGGATTGCACCGGCTCAGCGGCTAAAAAGAAAATTTATTTCATATTTGGTCGCAACGAAAAACACCCGCAAGAATCTGCTCTGCTCCGGGAGGCGATAAGCCCTCGCTCATCTTTTCAACGCAGCCCAAAAGAAACTTTCGCTAATTCGATCCCCCTCGCATATATGGAAAATAAATTCCACAACACAATTGAAACAGAACAAACATTTCCTTAAGTTAAGGTCAGTCTATCCGGATGCGCGTTGCCGCAGGCGTCGGCATTGAGCGCCTCAGAGTGCGAATGATTTCAAAAAGGAGAGCACCATGTTAAACGGCCTGAAACCCTTATCCCGCTCCCTGCGTTGGGGCATGGTCGGCGGCGGGGGAACCAGTCAAATCGGCTACAGCCACCGCTGTGCGGCGCTGCGTGACAATGTTTATACCCTGCTGGCCGGCGCGCTTGACGTCGATGCCGAGCGCGGACGCGCGTTCGGCGAGCAACTGGGCATCGCGCCGGAGCGCTGCTACGCCGACTATCAGACCCTGTTTCGTGAAGAGGCGCAGCGCCCTGACGGCATCGAGGTCGTCTCGGTCACCACCCCGAACAATACCCATTTCGCCATCACCAAAGCGGCGCTGGAAGCGGGCCTCCACGTCATCTGTGAAAAGCCCCTCTGCTTTAGCGCCGAAGAAGCACGCGAGCTGGTGGACCTGAGCAAAAAACAGAACAAAATCGTCGGCGTCACCTACGGCTATGCCGGCTATCAGATGATCCAGCAGGCGCGGCAGATGATTGCCGATGGACTGCTCGGCGAGATCCGCATCGTCAATATGCAGTTCGCCCACGGCTTTCATAACCAGGCCGTCGAGCTGCAGGCTGAATCCACCCGCTGGCGCGTGACGCCGAAGTTTGCCGGGCCCAGCTATGTGTTGGGCGATCTGGCCACCCATCCGCTGTTTGTCGCCGAAACCATGGCGCCGCAGCTCAATATCAAACGGCTGATGTGCTCCCGCCAGAGCTTTGTCCCCTCCCGCGCGCCGCTGGAAGATAACGCCTTTGTCCTGATGGAATATGACAACGGCGCGGTTGGCTCGATGTGGACCAGCGCGGTCAACAGCGGCGCCATGCACTCGCAAAAAGTGCGTATCGTCGGTGAAAAAGCGAGTATCGAATGGTGGGATGAGCATCCTAACCAGCTCAGCTATGAGGTGCAGGGCGAGCCGGCGCGGATTCTTGAGCGCGGGATGCCCTACCTGTCGCCGAACGCGCTGGCGGATGACCGCATCGGCGGCGGCCATCCGGAAGGGCTATTCGAAGCCTGGGCCAACCTCTATCGCCGCTATGCGCAGGCGATTGACGCCACGGACCGTGACGATCGCGCTTTCCTGCAAGACTTCTGGTATCCGGACGTTGAAGCCGGGCTGCACGGCGTCTATTGGGTCGAACAGTGCGTCAAATCGGCTGACGCTGGCAGCCAGTGGGTTGACTTTACTTTACCTTAATTTTTCCCCTCGCCAGTGGAGTCCCCCTCCACTGGTTTATTGATTTTTACCAACTTGTCTCATCGCGCAACAGCCCCGTAATATCTGTTAAACAAACATTTATTTACGCTTCTTACCCCCCGCCGCTACACTAGGCGCAGTTTTTATATTGAGGTGGTAATGAACGATAACAAAATGACGCCAGGGGAACTGCGCGCGACCTGGGGTTTGGGGACGGTATTCTCCCTGCGCATGCTTGGCATGTTTATGGTCCTGCCGGTTCTGACCACGTATGGCATGGCGTTGCAGGGCGCCAGTGAAGCGCTGATTGGCCTGGCGATCGGTATCTACGGCCTGGCGCAGGCGATTTTCCAAATCCCCTTCGGACTGTTATCTGACCGTATTGGCCGTAAGCCGCTGATCGTCGGCGGCCTGCTCATCTTTGTACTCGGCAGCGTCATCGCCGCGCTCACCGACTCTATCTGGGGCATCATTCTTGGCCGCGCCCTGCAGGGCTCCGGCGCCATCGCCGCCGCGGTCATGGCTTTGCTATCCGATCTCACTCGCGAACAGAACCGCACCAAAGCGATGGCCTTTATCGGCGTCAGCTTTGGCGTCACCTTCGCCATCGCCATGGTGCTGGGGCCGATTGTCACCCACCAGCTGGGTCTGCACGCGCTGTTCTGGATGATCGCCATTCTGGCGACCATCGGCATCCTGCTCACCCTGTGGGTGGTGCCCAACAGCCATAACCACGTGCTCAACCGCGAATCCGGGATGGTGAAGGGCTGCTTTAGCAAAGTACTGGTGGAACCACGCCTGCTGAAGCTCAACTTTGGCATCATGTGCCTGCACATCATGCTGATGTCGACCTTTGTCGCGCTGCCCGGCCAACTGGAGGCTGCTGGCTTTCCGGCCGCCGAGCACTGGAAGATTTACCTGGTCACCATGGTTATCTCGTTCATCTCGGTGGTGCCGTTTATCATCTATGCCGAAGTGAAGCGCAAAATGAAGCGCGTCTTCCTGCTCTGCGTCGCCATCCTGCTGATTGCGGAAATTGTCCTCTGGGGCGCTGGAGGCTACTTCTGGGAACTGGTGGCGGGCGTCCAGCTCTTCTTCCTGGCGTTTAACCTGCTGGAAGCGCTGCTGCCATCGTTAATTAGCAAGGAGTCGCCGGCGGGCTATAAAGGCACCGCAATGGGCGTCTACTCCACCAGCCAGTTCCTCGGCGTGGCGATTGGCGGCGCGCTTGGCGGCTGGGTCGATGGTTTCTTTGATTCGCAAACCGTGTTCTTGCTGGGCGCCCTGCTGGCAATGCTGTGGCTGCTGGTGGCCAGTACCATGAGCGAGCCGCCGTACGTCAGCAGCCTGCGGGTGGAGGTGCCGGATGGCGTGGTGGTCGACAGCGCGCTACAGACGCGTCTGCTGAACGCCAACGGGGTTCATCAGGCGCTGGTGGTACCTGAGGAGCGCTCGGTGTATATCAAAATCGACAGCAAGGTCACCAACCGCTTCGAGATCGAGCAGCTCATCAAAGGGGTATAAAAAAAGCGGGGAATTCCCCGCTTTTTGCTGTCTGCCGCCGCGTTAGTCGCGGAAGTTTTTGAACTGGAACGGCTGCCCCAGATCGCCGCCGCGCACCAGCGCCATCACCGACTGCAGATCGTCGCGGGACTTACCGGTCACGCGGATCTCTTCGCCCTGAATCTGCGCCTGCACTTTCAGCTTGCTGTCTTTGATCAGTTTGACGATCTTCTTCTGCACCGCGCTTTCAATGCCCTGCTTCAGCTTCGCTTCAACAAACCAGGTTTTACCGCTGTGCACGATATCTTCCGGCACGTCGAGGGAGGTACCTTCAATGCCGCGCTTAAGCAGCTTAGCGCGCAGGATATCCAGCAGCTGGTTCACCTGGAAGTCAGACTCACTCAGCACCTTAATGGTTTTGTTGGCGTCGTTTAATTCAAAAGTGGCTTCAACGCCACGAAAATCAAAACGCGACTCGACTTCGCGGCTCGCGTTGTCCACCGCGTTACGGGCTTCCTGAAGATCAACTTCAGAGACAATATCGAAAGATGGCATCTTTTCCTCTCCTTCCGTTTCTTTTGCGTTGCATAATACCTGCAACGCGGCATAACTCAACTTGTTATCCCGGAAGCTTAGCTGATTACGCAACGCTCGCGCTATTTCCCCGTGCTGCCCGACGACGCCGAATCCCCCTTTCCGTCCGACAATGCGAAAAGCGACGAGATAGACTTTAGCCATCAGCGCCTGGGGTAGCGGCAGATGAGGAGGAACAATGAAAGTAACCGTACTGGGATGCGGTGCACTGGGACAACTATGGCTGACCGCGTTGTGCAAACAGGGACATGAAGTCCAGGGCTGGCTACGCGTACCGCAGCCATTCTGTAGCGTCAATGTCATTGAAACCGACGGCTCGGTGTTCAACGAATCACTGACGGCCAACGACCCCGATTTTCTCGCCAGCAGCGAGCTGCTGATCGTCACCTTAAAGGCCTGGCAGGTGTCGAATGCGGTGAAGCACCTGGCCGGGATCCTGCCGGTCACTACGCCAATTGTGCTGGTGCATAACGGCATGGGCACCGTCGAGGAGCTGCGCGGCGTGAAACAGCCTTTACTGCTGGCCTCCACCACCCAGGCAGCGCGTCGCGACGGGAATGTGATCATCCACGTCGCCCAGGGCACCACCCATATCGGTCCGGCGAAAAGCTACGAGGAGGACTACAGCTATCTCGCGGAAGTCCTGCAAAGCGTACTGCCGGATGTCGCCTGGCACAACCATATCTACTCGGCCACCTGGCGCAAGCTGGCGGTAAACTGCGTCATTAATCCTCTGACCGCCCTCAAAGGATGTAAAAACGGCGATCTGCGCCACTATCCGCAGGAGGTTGCCGCCATTTGCCAGGAAGTGGCGGCGGTGATGGAGCGCGAAGGTATTCATACCTCGGCGGAAAACCTGCTATTTTATGTCGAACAGGTGATTGAAAGTACGGCAGAAAATATCTCATCCATGCTGCAGGACATCCGCGCCCAGCGGCACACGGAGATCGACTATATCACCGGTTTTCTGCTCAACCGCGCCCGCGCCCACGGCGTTGCCGTACCGGAAAACGCCCGCTTATTTGAATTGATCAAGCGTAAGGAGAATGAATATGAGCGCGTCGGCACTGATTTGCCTCGCCCCTGGTAGCGAAGAGACCGAAGCGGTCACCACTATCGACCTGCTGGTCCGCGGCGGAGTGAAGGTAACCACCGCCAGCGTCGCCAGCGACGGCGGCCTGACCATCGTCTGCTCGCGCGGCGTCAAACTGCTGGCGGATGCGCCGCTGGTCGAGGTGGCCGATGGTGATTTCGATATCATCGTCCTCCCGGGCGGCATCAAGGGCGCAGAGTGCTTCCGCGACAGCCCGCTATTGGTGGAAACCGTCCGACAGTTCCACCTCTCAGGCCGCATTGTGGCCGCCATCTGCGCCGCCCCGGCGACCGTGCTGGTGCCCCATCAGCTGTTCCCGATCGGTAACATGACCGGTTTTCCGGCGCTGAAGGAACATATCCCCGCCGATCAGTGGCAGGATAAACGGGTGGTCTGGGATCCACGGGTGAATCTGTTAACCAGCCAGGGACCGGGGACATCGATTGATTTCGCCCTGAAAATGATTGACCTGTTGGTGGGTCGCGAGAAAGCGTATGAGGTCGCCTCGCAGCTGGTAATGGCCGCCGGCATCTATAATTACTACGAAGCCTGATAGCCGGTCCGCGCCGCGGACTGGCTCCCCTTTTCCTGAGGAGTCGTAGCATGTCCCGTAGCGCAACCGATTCTCGCGATCTTGTCATCAGCCGCCTGCTCAGCGCGCCAGCCTCTGCCCTGTGGCGCGCGTGGGCCGACCCGGCATTACTCAAAACCTGGTGGTGCCCGAAGCCCTGGTCTACTGAGGTGCTGGCCTTTGATTTTCGCTCTGGCGGGGCTTTTCATACCGTGATGCACGGCCCTGACGGTGAACGCAGCGATAATCCCGGCTGTTTTCTTGCGGTCATCCCGCAACAAAAAATCGTCATGACCTCGATGCTGACGGCGGATTATCGCCCTGCGGTTTCTCCCTTCGCCATGACGGCCATCATCACCTTTGCCGACGAAAAAGACGGATGTCGCTATACGGCCACGGTGCTGCATGCGGATGATGAAACTCGCGAGCAGCATGAGCAGATGGGATTTTTTGAGGGCTGGAATATCGTCATCGATCAGCTGAATGACCTGGCGATGACCCTGCGCTAATGCGCTGGCCCGGAGATGACAAAAGGCCTTCCATCGGGGAAGGCCTTTTTCAATATGGATGGCAACCCGTTACGGGCGATAAACTTTCACGTTGCTGAAGCCCTGCTCGCGCAGATAGAGCGCCTGCAGACGGCTCATCACCCCGCGCTCGCACCACAGCAGCCAGGTTTTGCTCTGATCAAGATCGCCAAATTTGGTGCTCAGCTTGTAGAACGGCAGCGAAACGACCTCAACGCCCTCGACCTTCAGCGGCTTGTCTTCCTGCTCGTCAATGGAGCGGATGTCAAGGATCGCGTCGTTAGCGCCAAAGCCGGTCACGGTTTCCACTTCAACCACGGCGGCTTCCGTCTGCTGGGCAATATCGCGAATGTCGATATTGCTCGCCTCTTCCACCACTTTATCGAGGATGCTGAAATCGAAGTGTTCTTCCTCCGCTTCAATCTTCGCCTTCACCGCCTTCACGGTCGGGCTCTTCGAGATCACGCCACAGTATTCCGGCATGGTGCGGGCGAAATCTTCCGTGCCGATCTCACGCGCCAGGTCGATGATGTGCTCTTTATCGTGCGAAATCAGCGGACGCAGGATCAGAGTATCGGAGACGTTGTCGATCAGGCGCAGGTTAGTGAGGGTCTGACTGGAAACCTGGCCCAGCGCTTCGCCGGTGACCAGCGCCTGCACGCCGTAGCGTTCCGCGACTTTTGACGCAGCGCGGACCATCATGCGCTTGAGCACGACACCCATCTGACCATCGTCCACTTTTTCAAGGATTTCGCCGACCACGGGCTCAAAGTTAATCGCCACAAAGCGAACGCGGTGCGAACTGCCGAAGCGGTTCCACAGGTAATGTGCGACCTGGCGAACGCCAATCTCGTGGGCGGCGCCGCCAAGGTTAAAGAAGCAGTAGTGCACGCGGCAGCCGCGGCGCATCAGCATATAGCTGGAAACGCCGGAGTCAAAGCCGCCGGAGATCAGCGACAGCACATCTTCCTGGGTGCCGATCGGGAAGCCGCCGATGCCTTCATAGCGGCCTTTCACCAGCAGCAGGCGATCGTTTTCAATCTCGAGATTGACGGTGACGTCCGGGTCGGTCAGCTTCACGCGCGCCGTTTCAATATGCTGATTCAGACCGCCGCCGACGTAGCGTTCCACCTCAATGGAGGTGAATTCATGTTTGCCGCGACGCTTCACACGCACGCAGAAGGTTTTGCCTTCCAGCGCCTCGCGCCACAGCGGCAGCGTCTTTTCAAAAATATCGTGCAGCGAGGTGAACGGTACGTCTTCGACTTCCAGAATATGGTGGATGCCGGGGATACGGGTCAGCGCATCGCGAATAGCCGGGCGCTGATTTTCATCTTTCGCGCGAACTTCGATATGATCCCAATGACGGACGACGGCCAGCGTCTCGTCATAGTTTTTGAGAACGTTACGAATGTTCCCGGTTAAGATTTTAATGAAGCGCAACCGCACAGATTGGCTTTTGATGGTGATTTCCGGGAACAATTTAATGATAAACTTCATGGCGACAATAGTTCGTTGGCAAGCCCGACGGGGCTATAAGCAAAAGTTGTAAAGCAGCGCACACCGGTGCCTGCATCCTGGGCGCGGAGTATATCACCATTGCGCGTTATTTGCTTACACGCGTGACTTCGTTACCATACCCGGTATTGCCGTCGCGACATAACAAGAGTCTACATTCACTATGCCAAAGAAAAATGAGGCCCCGGCCAGCTTTGAAACTGCTCTGGGCGAACTGGAGCAGATCGTTAACCGTCTGGAAAGCGGCGATTTGCCGTTAGAGGAAGCGCTAAGCGAATTTGAGCGCGGCGTACAGCTGGCGCGCCAGGGGCAAAGTCAGCTGCAGAAGGCCGAACAGCGCGTGCAGATCCTGCTGGCGGATAGTGAAGATTCCCCGACCACGCCTTTTACGCCGGACGCTGAATAAAATGGATTTCCCGCAACAATTGCAGGCCTGTGTGGAACAGGCTAATGGGGCATTGCGCCGTTTTATCGCGCCGCAGCCCTTTCAGAACACTCCGCTGGTGGAAGCGATGCATTATGGCGCACTCTTAGGCGGTAAACGCCTGCGCCCCTTCCTTGTCTATGCCACCGGCGCGATGTTCGGCGTCAGCCGCGCCACGCTCGATGCCCCCGCCGCGGCGGTCGAATGTATTCATGCTTATTCCCTGATGCATGATGATTTGCCGGCGATGGATGATGACGATCTGCGTCGCGGACTGCCGACCTGTCATATTAAATTTGGCGAAGCCAACGCAATTCTTGCGGGAGATGCCCTGCAAACGCTGGCGTTCTCTATACTGAGTGATGCGCCGATGGCCGACGTCTCTGATCGGGACCGGCTGGCGATGGTCTCCGAACTGGCGCAGGCCAGCGGCGTGGCGGGTATGTGCGGCGGCCAGGCGCTGGATCTGGAGGCGGAAGGACAGCAGGTGGATCTGCAGGCGCTGGAGCGTATCCATCGCCACAAAACGGGGGCGTTGATCCGCGCCGCCGTCCGGATGGGGGCGCTGAGCGCTGGCGAACGCGGCCGCGCTGCCCTGCCCGCGCTGGATCGCTATGCGGAAAATATCGGTCTTGCCTTCCAGGTCCAGGATGACATTCTCGACGTGGTAGGGGATACTGCGACCCTTGGCAAACGTCAGGGTGCCGACCAGCAATTGGGTAAAAGCACCTATCCCGCCCTCCTGGGTCTTGAGCAAGCCCGGAAGAAAGCGCACGACCTGATCGCTGATGCCCGCCGGTCGTTAGATGAGCTGGCCGCACAATCTCTGGATACTTCGGCACTGGAAGCGCTCGCGAATTACATTATTCAGCGCGATAAATAAACAATAAATGAGTCTCTGATGAGTTTTGATATTGCCAAATACCCGACCCTGGCGCTGGTAGATTCCACCCAGGAGTTGCGCCTGTTGCCAAAAGAGAGCCTGCCGAAGCTGTGTGATGAGCTGCGGCGCTATCTGCTGGACAGCGTCAGCCGCTCCAGCGGTCACTTTGCCTCTGGCCTCGGCACGGTGGAACTGACCGTGGCGCTGCACTACGTGTATAACACGCCGTTCGATCGCCTGATCTGGGACGTCGGCCATCAGGCCTACCCGCATAAAATTCTGACCGGCCGCCGGGACAAAATCGGCACCATTCGCCAGAAAGGCGGCCTGCACCCCTTCCCGTGGCGCGGTGAAAGCGAGTATGACGTGCTGAGCGTCGGCCACTCCTCGACCTCCATTTCAGCCGGTATCGGGGTGGCTATCGCCGCCGCGAAAGAGGATAAGCAGCGGCGCGCAGTGTGCGTGATTGGCGACGGGGCGATCACCGCCGGCATGGCGTTTGAAGCGATGAACCACGCCGGGGATATCAAACCCGACCTGCTGGTCGTGCTGAATGACAATGAAATGTCGATTTCCGAGAACGTTGGCGCGCTGAACAATCATCTGGCGCAGCTGCTCTCCGGCAAGCTCTACTCCACCCTGCGCGAAGGGGGTAAAAAGGTCTTCTCCGGGGTGCCGCCGATTAAAGAGCTGCTTAAACGAACCGAAGAACATATCAAAGGGATGGTGGTGCCGGGCACGCTGTTTGAAGAGCTGGGCTTTAACTACATCGGGCCGGTCGATGGCCACGATGTGCTCGGTCTGGTCAGCACGCTGAAGAACATGCGCGACCTGAAAGGCCCGCAGTTCCTGCATATTATGACCAAAAAGGGCCGCGGCTATGAGCCTGCCGAGAAAGACCCGATCACCTTCCATGCGGTGCCAAAATTCGACCATACCAGCGGCGTACTGCCCAAAAGCAGCGGCGGTCTCCCTTCCTACTCGAAAATCTTCGGCGACTGGCTGTGCGAAACGGCGGCCAAAGACAGCAAGCTGATGGCGATCACGCCGGCGATGCGCGAAGGTTCAGGGATGGTGGAGTTTTCGAAGAAATTCCCCGATCAGTACTTTGACGTCGCCATTGCCGAGCAGCATGCGGTCACCTTCGCCGCCGGGCTGGCGATTGGCGACTACAAGCCGGTGGTGGCGATCTACTCCACCTTCCTGCAGCGAGCCTACGATCAGGTGATCCACGATGTGGCTATCCAGAAGCTGCCGGTGCTGTTTGCTATCGACCGCGCCGGGATTGTCGGCGCAGACGGCCAGACGCATCAGGGAGCGTTCGATCTCTCCTTCCTGCGCTGTATTCCGGATATGGTGGTGATGACCCCGAGCGATGAAAATGAATGTCGCCAGATGCTGCATACCGGCTACCATTACAGCGACGGCCCCTGCGCCGTGCGCTATCCGCGCGGTAGCGGCACCGGCGCGACGCTCGAGCCGCTGGCATCGCTGCCGATCGGCAAAGGGATGGTGAAACGTCAGGGCGAGAAAATAGCGATCCTCAACTTTGGCACCCTGCTGCCGGAAGCCGCGGCGGTAGCGGATAAACTCAACGCGACCCTCGTGGATATGCGCTTTGTGAAGCCGCTGGATACGGCGCTGATCCTGCAGCTGGCCGGCGAACACGACGCGCTGGTGACGCTGGAAGAGAACGCCATCATGGGCGGCGCCGGCAGCGGCGTGAACGAAGTGCTGATGGCCCATCGCCGGGCGGTACCGGTGCTCAATATTGGCCTGCCGGATTATTTTATTCCTCAGGGCACTCAGGAAGAGATCCGCGCCGACCTCGGCCTTGATGCCGCCGGTATTGAAGCCAAAATCCGCGACTGGCTGGCATAATTGCCCCTTCCGCTCCTGCTATGCTTAAGGGATACCCTTGATGAATAGCAGGAGCGCACTATGCACTATATCCCCCTCGGTGATACTGCCTTACGGGTTTCCCGACTCTGCCTCGGCTGCATGACCTTCGGCGAGCCGGACCGCGGCAGACACGCCTGGACGCTTCCGGAAGAGAGCAGCCGCCCGCTTATCCAGCACGCTATTGAAGGCGGCATCAACTTCTTCGATACCGCAAACAGCTACTCCGACGGCAGCAGTGAAGAGATCGTTGGCCGCGCCCTGCGCGACTTTGCCCGCCGTGATGAGGTGGTTGTCGCCACCAAAGTGTATCACCAGGTCGGCGATCTGGCGGAAGGGCTTTCCCGGGCGCAGATCCTGCGCTCCATCGACGACAGCCTGCGCCGTCTTGGGATGGACTATGTCGACCTGCTGCAGATCCACCGCTGGGACTATACCACCCCGATTGAAGAGACCCTCGAAGCGCTGGACGAGGTGGTGAAAGCCGGCAAAGCGCGCTATATCGGCGCCTCGTCCATGCATGCCCGACAGTTTGCCCAGGCGCTGACGCTCCAGCAGCAGAACGGCTGGGCGCGCTTTGTCACCATGCAGGATCACTACAATCTGATTTACCGGGAAGAAGAGAATGAGATGCTGCCACTGTGTCAGCACAACGGCGTGGCGGTGATCCCGTGGAGCCCGCTGGCGCGCGGCAGACTGACCCGCCCCTGGGGAGAGACCACCGCCCGGCTGGTTTCGGATGAGTTCGGCAAAACGCTGTACAGCGCCAGCGAAGAAAACGACGCGCAGATCGCCGGGAATCTCGCGGACGTGGCGGAAGAACTCGACGCCAGCCGCGCCCAGGTCGCCCTCGCCTGGCTGTTAAGTAAATCTGGCGTTGCCGCGCCGATTATCGGTCCCTCGCGTCAGGAACAGCTCGACGACCTGCTGCAGGCGGTGGATTTGACGCTTTCTCCGGAACAGATCGACAAGCTGGAGGCGCCGTATCAGCCGCATCCGGTGGTGGGATTTAAGTAACAGGTGTGGTTTCCCCGGCAGCATGATGCTACCGGGGAGAGACGATTAAAGCAGACCGATGGGCCAGTGATGGCCAATGACATACAGCACGGCGGCCGAGATCACGCCGGCGACGATATCGTCGACCATAATCCCCATTCCGCCGTGGATATTGCGGTCAAACCAGCGAATCGGCCACGGCTTCCACATATCGAAGATACGGAAAATCACGAAGCCAGCGGCCACCCACTGCCAGTCCAGGGTCGGCAACGCCATCAGGGTGATCCACATCCCGACAAACTCATCCCAGACTATACTGCCGTGGTCATGGGTGCCCATATCTTTGGCCGTGCGATGGCACAGATAGACGCCAATACAGATGCTCATCATCACCACCAGCGAGTAGAGCTGCCAGGGGAGAAAGGTCATCAGATACCAGAACGGGATCGCCGCCAGCGACCCCATCGTCCCCGGTACCACCGGGCTTAAGCCGCTGCCAAAGCCAGTCGCCAGCAGATGCCACGGGTTACGCATGCTCAGGCGGCGTAACGCCTCGTCTCGACTACGCAAAGTGATCGTATCCCTTTAAATCAAGCGCGACCGGCTTACCATCGCGGATAAATTGCAGCCCTTCGCTCTCCGGCGCAATCTGTCCGATACAGGTAAAACGCGCGCCAAGATGGCCAAGGGCCACGTCCAGCGCCCCGCGGTTCAGCTCCGGTACGGTAAAGCACAGTTCGTAATCTTCCCCGCCGGCGAGCGCCCAGCGCAGCGCCTGCTCGGGCTCCACCTGGCGCAGTATCGCGTCGGAATACGGCATGGCATCGAGATCGATGCGCGCGCCGCAGCCGCTGGCTTTAAGAATATGGCCCAGATCGGAGATCAGGCCGTCGGAAAGATCGATAGCCGATGTCGCCAGGTCACGCAGCGCCTGACCCTGCAGCACGCGCGGCATCGGGCGCAGATGACGAGCCAGCAGGTAGTCGGCGTCAGACGGTTCATCCACCGTCAGCCGGTTCTGCAGCACCGCCAGGCCGGCGGCGCTGTCTCCCGGGGTGCCGGTGACATAGATCCAGTCTCCTGGCTTCGCGCCAGCGCGTTTCATGGCGCGCCCTGGCGGCACAAAGCCGTGAATACCCAGCGTCATGGCGAGCGGGCCACGGGTGGTATCACCGCCAATCAGCTGCATATCGTAATAGTCCAGCTGGACAAACAGGCTGTCGCTAAAGGCTTCCAGCCAGGTTTCATCCACCTCTGGCAAAGTCAGCGCCAGCGTGAGCCACGCCGGTTCCGCGCCCATCGCCGCGAGGTCGCTCAGGTTCACCGCCAGCGCTTTATAAGCGAGGTCGGCAGGGTCGATATCGGGTAAGAAGTGATTGCCCGCCACCAGGGTGTCGGTGCTGATTGCCAGCGTTTTTTTCTCGGGGATATTCAGGAGCGCGCAGTCATCGCCGATGCCGGTTTCAACATCAAGGCGGGCGCTTTTAACGCGATCAAAATAACGGGCAATCAGGGAAAATTCGCCGCATGCCATACGTTATGCCTCAGCAAAGAAAAAAATAAGGCCGGGTTCGCGGGATCAGATCCTGCAAAGCCCGGCCTGGCGTTTACTTTTTGCGGGGACGAATTACCGGAGCCGCTTTGTCCAGCACGCCGTTGACGAACTTATGGCTATCTTCAGCGCCGAAGGTTTTCGCCAGTTCGATAGCTTCATTGATGGCCACTTTATACGGTACGTCGTCACGTTTGGACAGCTCAAACAGCGCGATACGCAGCACCGCTTTTTCCACCTGGCCCAGCTCTTCCAGCTGACGGGACAGGTAGGGCTTCATCAGGCCGTCGAGGTACGCGCTGTTAGTCGCCACTCCGGACAGCAGTTCACGGAAATACAGAACATCTACATCTTTTACGTCCTGTTCCGCCAGGAACTGGTATTCGACATCAGCGATGTCGTTGTGGGACAACTGCCAGGAGTAGAGCGCCTGGACGGCACACTCACGGGCGCGGCGACGAGCAGCAGGTTTCACGGAATTCCCCTTACAAAAATCAGGCCTTGATGGCTTTCAATACGTTAATCATTTCCAGCGCGGTCAGCGCAGCTTCTGCGCCTTTGTTACCGGCTTTGGTGCCAGCGCGCTCGATGGCTTGTTCAATACTTTCAGTGGTCAGAACACCAAAGGCTACCGGGATTTCGCTGTCCTGAGCGACATGCGCCAGGCCATTGCTGGCACCGCCAGCCACATATTCAAAGTGGGCAGTACCGCCGCGGATCACCGTACCCAGCGCGATCACCGCGTCATATTTACCGGTTTTCGCCAGTGCGCCAGCCGCCAGCGGCAGCTCATACGCGCCTGGAACCCAAACAACGGTGATGTTTTCATCTTTTACCTGACCAATGCGTTTCAGGGCGTCAATCGCACCTTCCAGCAGGCTGTCATTGATAAAGTTGTTGAAACGCGCAATGGTGATGGCGACGCGAGCGTCCGGGGTAGCAACGTTAGCTTCAATAATGTTCATACTCTTCCTTCGGGTTCATGTGCCCCGCAAGGGGGGCGGATTTTATCATATTATTCTGAGCGCTGCTTCCTAATAATCAGGAAAGCCTCACGCAGTGGTTAAATGCAGGCAGACATCCGGGCCAACCTGACGTATCTCATTGAATTTGAAATGGGGTGCCTGGCTCAGTTCTTCAAGCCCCGGCAGCGCGCATAATCCACGCGCCGCATTGCCTAACAGTTTAGGCGCAATATAGACGATAAGCTCGTCGACAAGGCCAGCCTGCAGCAGCGCCCCGGCAAGCGTCGCTCCCGCCTCCACCCAGACGCTGTTCACCTGCTGTTTGCCAAGCAGCATCATCAGCAACACCAGATCGAGATGGCCGTTATGTTCCGGCACCAGCAGCGTACGAACGCTTTCCGGCCACTGGCGCTCATCCGCACGCAGGCGGGCAAACAGCGTTTCTCCTGCCTGCTGCACAATACGGTGCTCAGGCGTGACGCGGTTCTGACTGTCGATGACGACGCGCAGCGGTTGGCGCAAATTCTCTTCGGGATACAGCGCCTGAGTATCCGCGCTCAGCTCCTGCCAGCGCACGGTCAGCGCAGGATCGTCCGCCAGCACGGTGGCGCTGCTGGTGAGGATGGCATGACTTTGGGCGCGCAGACGCTGCACGTCGCGTCGCGCCTGCGGGGAGGTGATCCACTGGCTTTCACCGCTGGCCATCGCCGTGCGGCCGTCCAGCGAGGCGCCCAGCTTCAGCTGCACCCAGGGAAAACCGGTGCGCATCCGCTTCAGGAAGCCCTTATTCAGCGCTTCCGCTTCGTTCATCATCAGCCCGTGGCTGACGTCAATACCGGCCTGCTGCAGACGATACAGACCGCGCCCCGCCACCTGCGGGTTTGGGTCTTGCATCGCAGCGACCACGCGGCTAACGCCGGCGGCGATCAACGCATCGCAGCACGGCGGCGTACGGCCATGGTGGCTGCAGGGCTCAAGGGTGACGTAGGCGGTGGCGCCCTGCGCCTTTTCGCCGGCCATGCGGAGCGCGTGCACTTCAGCATGCGGCTCGCCGGCGCGATAGTGAAAGCCCTCGCCGACGATTTCGCCGTCTTTCACAATGACGCAGCCGACATTAGGGTTAGGATGGGTGGTAAAGCGTCCGCGCGTGGCAAGCTTCAGCGCTCGCGCCATGTACATTTCGTCCTGCATGGCTTAGTCCTGTAAGCGGGCGATCTCTTCGCCGAATTCTTTGATGTCTTCAAAGCTGCGATAGACCGACGCAAAGCGAATATAGGCGACTTTATCCAGCTTTTTCAGCTGCTCCATCACCAGATTGCCAATCATTTTGCTGGCCACTTCGCGCTCGCCGGTGCCGCGCAGATGGGTTTTGATATGGTTGACCGCCATTTCCACGTCATCGGCGCTAACCGGACGTTTCTCCAGCGCTTTCAGCATCCCGCTGCGCAGCTTGTCTTCGTTGAAGGGTTCACGCACATCGTTACTCTTCACCACCCGGGGCATCACCAGCTCCGCCACTTCGAAGGTGGTAAAGCGTTCATTACAGACCAGGCACTGCCGACGGCGACGCACGGAAGAGCCTTCCCCCACCAGACGAGAGTCGATCACTTTGGTATCCACGGCGAAACAGAAAGGGCAATGCATAGCGCGTCCTGACAGGTAGTTAAACTGAAGGGTAGTTTACCGCGAAGTGACCTGACTACAAAGAAAGAGCTTTTGAGACAAAGGATCTATGAGAGAGGCAGGCGGTTTGGCTACCATTAAGCATCCTCTGCAAACGGAATCCTGACCATGACAAGACGTTACCTGAAACTCGCCATCGCGGGCAGCCTGTTTACCCTGACCGCCTGCGCCCAGCAAAGCGAAATCCGCCAGATGCACCAGAGCGTGAGTACCCTGAGCCAGGAGATGACCCAGCTCAATCAGCAAACGATCAAAATCACCCAACAAAACGCGCTGAACGCCAAATCCACCCGCGGCGTCTATCTGCTGCCGGAGGCCAAAACCCCGGCGCGGCTGGAGAGCCAGATCGGCACCCTGCGCATGTCGGTGGGCAGCATTACGCCGGACGGCGACGGGTCACGCCTGACTTTACGCATTCAGGGTGAATCCAACGATCCGCTGCCGGCCTTTACCGCCACCGTCGCCTCCGGGCAGATCACCGGCACCACCCACAGCTATCAGGAAGTCAATGTTCAGGATCAGCTGATTAGCGCCCCGGCCAGCATCCTCGCCCCCAGCGATGTGGATATCCCGTTGCGTCTGAAAGTGACGCCCGACAAAGTCGGTTTTATTCGCGTCCACGATATCCAGCCCGCCGCCGCACAGTAAATCTTCACGCCGGGCCCTGCCCCGCCCGGCCTACCTCCAGCCCCGTCTTTCTTATCCACTTACAACTTTTCACAAGAGTTCATTAGAAATCGTTCTGTATGGCGATTTTCAGTAGCATTTTGTCAAGAAATGCATAGAATCGTGAACGCAATCGATTACGCATGTTCTGGTTATGTGAAACAACACGTATTTTTGTGAGCAATGATTCCTATAATAGACCCCCACAGAAAGACGAAATATTTAGAAACGCTTCGGCACTTCTTTTAACGCCTTCAGGCTCAATTTAAACAGTGGCATTACTATGAAAAAAACATTACTGGCAGCGGGTGCGGTTGTGGCGCTCTCCACTTCTTTTACTGCGGGCGCGGCAGAAAACGATAAACCGCAGTACCTGTCTGACTGGTGGCACCAGAGTGTTAACGTGGTGGGCAGCTACCACACCCGTTTTGGACCGCAGATCCGTAACGATACCTACCTGGAATATGAAGCGTTCGCCAAAAAAGACTGGTTTGATTTCTACGGCTATATCGATGCCCCGGTATTCTTCGGCGGCAACAGCACGGCAAAAGGTATCTGGAACAACGGCTCGCCGCTGTTTATGGAGATCGAACCGCGTTTCTCTATCGATAAGCTGACCAATACCGATCTGAGCTTCGGGCCGTTCAAAGAGTGGTACTTCGCGAACAACTATATCTACGATATGGGCCGTAACGACTCTCAGGAGCAGAGCACCTGGTATATGGGTCTGGGTACCGATATCGATACCGGCCTGCCGATGAGCCTGTCACTGAACGTCTACGCCAAATACCAGTGGCAGAACTACGGCGCGTCCAACGAAAACGAGTGGGACGGCTACCGCTTCAAAGTGAAATACTTCGTGCCGCTGACCGACCTGTGGGGCGGCTCGCTGAGCTACATCGGTTTCACCAACTTCGACTGGGGTTCTGACCTCGGCGATGACAACTTCTACGATCTAAACGGGAAGCACGCGCGCACCAGCAACTCCATCGCCTCCAGCCACATCCTGGCGTTGAACTACGCGCACTGGCACTACTCGGTGGTGGCCCGTTACTTCCATAACGGCGGCCAGTGGGCTGACGATGCCAAGCTGAACTTCGGCGATGGCGATTTCAGCGTCCGCTCGACCGGCTGGGGTGGTTACTTCGTGGTAGGTTACAACTTCTAATTGCGGATACAGCAAGACAGCGCCCGGGCCAGCCGGGCGTTTTTATTTCTCCCACACGTCGCACCGCACTTTGCGCAGAAAATCGCTTAACGAGCGATCGGCACACTCGCTGAATCGACGCTCGGTCGCCCTGACCGCCAGACAACGGTCGAGGCGAAAGTTACGATAATCATTACGCAGCTCGCACCAGGCCACCAGCAGCCAGCGCTCCCCCCAGAAAAACAGCCCCAGCGGCAGCACGTCGCGCTCGGTTACCCGGCCAGACTCATCCTGATAGCGCAACTGCAGCACCTGCTGGCCGGAGACCGCCTGATGAATGACGTCAAAATAGGTTTTGGCATAACGATGGGCACCGAGATCGGGGGCAAACAGGCGGGTCTGCTCCGCCTGGCGCCGGCGCGCCTCCGGCAGGATCGCCAGCATCTTCTCCTGGGCGGATTCCAGCGATTGTGACAGCGCCTCACCGCCCCAGGTTTTCAGCAACCGAATCGCGGCGATCAGCGCTTCGGATTCTTTGGTGGTCAGCATCAGCGGCGGCAGATCGTAGCCCGCCAGCAGGCGATAACCACTCCCCGCCTCGCCCTCCACCGGCACGCCGGAGAGGGAGAGATCGCGAATATCGCGATACACGGTGCGCTCCGACACGCCCAACCGCTCCGCCAGCAGCGCGGCGGTAGTGAGCCGCCTGCCGCGCAGGATCTGCACAATCTGAAATAAACGGTCGGCGCGTCGGGTCATGTCTCACTTCACAAAACGTTTAGGTTAAGCCGGCTGGTGCAGGCCGACGCGGTTGCCCTCGCTGTCAGTAAACAGCGCGATGGTGCCAATATCATTCGGCAGCGTCAGCGGCCCGAAAACACACGCCCCACCCGCCGAGGCAATGCGGTCCAGGGTGGCGGCAAGATGGTCTGTATGCAGGTAAATAATAGCGCCCTGCGCTGAAGGGGCGATACCCTCAAATTTGGCCAACGCGCCGCCGGGGGCCGGATCCTGATGCGGGAACACCGCCAGCTCGGCGCAGTCCATGGTTTCGCGACGCAGCGTCACCTGCATCACCGGCTCATAAAACGCGACGGCGCGATCCATATCGGCGACCGGAATTTCAAACCAGTTAATCACGTTATTCATACTTCCTCCTGCTCGTTAGTGAGTTCAGAAGGAGTGTATGGGAGGGCTCCTGACAGCATACTGTCAGCAGGTTTTATCGCGGACAAAAAAATCCCGGCCGCCTGGGCCGGGATGGCTTTATCTCAACTGAACCGGATTACGGCAGAATAGACGGCTGGTCCGCCCCTTCTTTTTCGACCTTCTGCTGCAGCAGATGCTCGCGCTTCATACCCAGTTTCAACGCCAGCGCAGAGGCGACGTAGATAGAAGAAGCCGTACCGATGGAGACACCGATCAGCATGGTCAGCGAGAAGCCTTCCAGAATCGGGCCGCCGAACAGGAACAGCATCAGGATCACCATCAGGGTGGTCCCGGAGGTGATCAAGGTACGGTGCAGCGTCTGGGTCAACGACACGTTGAAGATCTCGTACGGCGTACCGCGGCGGATCTTACGGAAGTTTTCACGGATACGGTCCGATACCACAATACTGTCGTTCAGCGAGTAGCCGATAACCGACATCAACGAGGCCACAATGGTCAGGTCGATCTCGATATGGAACAGCGACAGTACGCCCATGGTGATCACCACATCGTGCGCCAGGGCGATAACCACCCCGGCAGCCAGACGCCATTCGAAGCGGAAGCCGACGTAGATCAGGATACAGACCAGCGCGGCAATCAGCGCCAGGGCGCCAGTTTGCGCGAGGTCCGCGCCGACGCTCGGGCCGACAAACTCAATTCGCTTCACCGCCGCATTCTGGCTGGTCGATTCGTTAATCACCGTCACGACCTTGCTGCCCAGTTCCTGGCTGACGTTGGCGTCATGCACCGGCGGCATACGTACCATGATGTCGCGGCTGCTGCCAAAGTTCTGCACCTGCGGCTCTTCAAAGCCCGCTTTCTGCAGGGAGTCGCGCATCTGGTCCAGATCGACCGGCTTCTCAAGGGTAATCTCGATCACCGTACCGCCGGTGAAATCGAGCCCCCAGTTAAAGCCGCGGACGCCGATGATGGCGATCGACACAATCAGCAGAAAACCTGAAATGCCGAAGGCCCAGTAGTCCCAGCGCATAAAGTCCCAGACTTTACGGCCGTGGTTCAATTGTTCAACAGTATATTCCTGTGCCACAACGCACTCCTCAGATAGACAGCTTTTTAACGCGCTTGCCGCCGTACAGCAGGTTCACGATGGCACGGGTGCCGACGATAGCGGTAAACATTGAGGTCGCGATACCGATACCGGTGGTAATCGCAAACCCTTTAATGGCACCGGTACCGACCGCGTACAGGATGATCACTTTGATAAGCGTCGTCACGTTGGCGTCGAAGATCGAGCTGAACGCGCCGCGATAACCTTCGTCAATCGCCTGCTGAACGGTACGCCCGTTGCTCAGCTCTTCTTTGATACGCTCGTTGATCAGAACGTTAGCATCGACCGCCACCGCAAGGGTTAACACGATACCCGCGATGCCCGGCATGGTCAGCGTCGCCCCCGGGATCAGGGACATAATGCCGACAATCAGCACCAGGTTGGCAATCAGCGCCGAGGTCGCAATCAGACCGAACTTCTTATAGAAGAGGATCATGAACAGGATAGAGACCACCAGGCCGGCCAGACAGGCTTCCAGACCCTGCTTGATGTTCTGCATACCAAGGGTTGGGCCGATAGTCCGCTCTTCGACGATCTGAATCGGGGCAATCAGCGCACCGGCACGCAGCAGCAGCGACAGCTGGCGTGCTTCGTTCGGGTTGCTGATACCGGTGATACGGAAGCTGTTACCCAGACGCGACTGGATGTTGGCGATGTTAATCACCTCTTCCTCTTTCGCCAGGATAGCGCGACCGTTAGCGTCTTTCTTACCGCTGTCTTTATACTCCACGAACAGGGTCGCCATCGGCTTACCGATATTGTCCTTGGTGAAGTTAGACATGATATTACCGCCCGCGCTGTCCAGCGAGATGTTGACCTGCGGCTGGTTGTACTCATCCATGCTGGAGGTCGAGTCGGTGATATGGTCACCGGTCAGGATCACTCGCTTGTACAGCACCACCGGCTGGCCTTCACGCGTCTCTTTCACTTCCGAGTCGCCCGGCACGCGGCCAGAGGCAGCGGCGGACTGGTCCACGTTGGTATTGACCAGACGGAACTCGAGGGTCGCGGTTGCGCCAAGGATCTCTTTCGCCCGCGCGGTATCCTGGATACCCGGCAGCTCAACCACGATGCGGTCAGCACCCTGACGCTGAACCAGCGGTTCGGCGACGCCCAGCTGGTTCACACGGTTACGCAGAATGTTAATGTTCTGCTGAACCGCGTACTCACGGGCTTCTTTCAGGCGCTCATCGGTCATCACCGCTTTCAGGCTGTTGTCACCCTGAGAGGAAATAACCAGATCGCGATGGCGAGGGCTGAGATAAGAGATAGCCTGGTCGCGCGCCGCGCTGTCGCGGAAGACGATGCTCAGACCATAGTTGTCTTCCTTGCGCACGGTCGCGTAAGGAATGCCTTTGTCACGCAGTTCGCTGCGCAGGCTGTCGATGTTCTGTTCCTGCAGCTTGCCTAACGCGGTGTCCATGTCGACTTCCATCAGGAAGTGCACGCCGCCGCGCAGATCAAGACCCAGCTTCATTGGCTCGGCATAGAGTGCCGCCAGCCAGCGTGGGGTTGCCGGAGCAAGGTTTAGCGCCACGACGTATTTGTCACCCAGCACGGTAAGCAGCGCTTCACGCGCACGCAGCTGGGTATCAGTGGTGTCGAAGCGCGCAAGAATAGCGCCCTCTTCCAGTGCCACAGACTTCGCGGTTATTTTTTCTTCTTGTAAAGTTTTCTGGACCTGGATCAGCGTTTGCTCACTGGCGGCGACGCCGCGCGCGCCAGTGATTTGAACAGCCGGATCCTCACCATACAGGTTGGGAAGCGCATAGATCAGGCCGACGACAATGACGACGACCAGCATGACGTACTTCCACAAAGGATAACGGTTTAACACGGCAGTTCCCTTTGGGAAAAGTTAGATTACAGCGCCTTCATGGTGCCTTTCGGCAGAACGGCAGCAACGAAGTCACGTTTGATAACCACTTCAGTGGTATCGTTCAGCGCGATAGCAATGTAGCCAGTTTCCGCTACTTTGGTCACGCGACCGACCAGACCGCCGTTGGTCAGCACTTCATCACCTTTGGCGATGGAGTTCATCAGGTTCTTGTGTTCCTTGGTGCGCTTCTGCTGTGGACGCAGGATCATGAAGTAAAAAATCAGACCGAACACCACCAGCATCAGAATCAGAGACATCGGGCTGCCCTGCGCCGGTGCACCCGTTGCCGCTACCGCATCAGAAATAAAAAAGCTCATTGAAATTCCCTCATTATTAAAATTAATCAACGTTCAAAGGAGGCACGGTGCGCCCCTGACGTTGGTAAAAATCGGTCACGAAGCTCTCTAATTTACCCTCTTCGATAGCCTTGCGTAAACCAGCCATTAAACGCTGATAGTAGCGCAGGTTATGAATGGTATTGAGACGCGCGCCCAATATTTCGTTGCAACGGTCGAGGTGATGCAAGTAAGCGCGTGAATAATTGCGACATGTATAGCAATCACACTCGGCGTCCAGCGGTGCGGTATCGCTTTTGTGCTTCGCGTTGCGGATTTTCACCACGCCGTCGGTGACGAACAGGTGGCCGTTACGCGCGTTGCGCGTCGGCATGACGCAGTCGAACATATCGATACCGCGACGTACCCCTTCCACCAGATCTTCCGGCTTCCCGACGCCCATCAGGTATCGTGGTTTATCGGCCGGGATCTGCGGGCAGACGTGCTCCAGAATACGGTGCATGTCTTCCTTCGGCTCACCGACCGCCAAACCGCCGACAGCGTAGCCATCAAAGCCAATCTCTACCAGACCTTTCACCGAGATATCACGTAAATCTTCGTAAACGCTGCCCTGAATGATGCCGAACAGCGCATTTTTATTGCCAAGGCTATCGAAACGGTCACGGCTGCGCTTGGCCCAGCGCAGAGACATTTCCATCGAGCGCTTGGCGTAATCCCAGTCTGCCGGGTACGGCGTACATTCGTCGAAGATCATCACGATGTCGGAACCGAGATCGTATTGAATCTCCATCGATTTTTCCGGATCGAGGAAAATAGGATCGCCGTTGATCGGGTTGCGGAAATGGACGCCCTGCTCGGTGATCTTACGGATATCGCCAAGGCTGAACACCTGGAAGCCGCCGGAGTCGGTAAGGATCGGTCCTTTCCACTGCATAAAATCGTGCAGATCGCCATGCAGCTTCATGATCTCCTGACCTGGGCGCAGCCACAGATGGAAGGTGTTGCCAAGAATAATCTGCGCGCCGGTGGCTTCCACTTCTTCCGGCGTCATCCCTTTGACGGTGCCGTAGGTGCCAACGGGCATAAAGGCCGGTGTTTCCACCACGCCGCGCTCAAACACCAGGCGACCGCGGCGGGCGCGACCGTCGGTGGTATCCAGTTCAAATTTCATGCTTGCTCCTGCGTCAGAAAAACAGTCCGACGTTTTCATACTCGCCACGGAATGATTCCGTGGCTAAAAAATGCGTCATGGCGTCCAAAACGCCGGCGGGCCGGCCTTGTCAGGGACGCTCAGAAATAGCCTGCGGATTGTACGTGATAAACATCGCATCCCCGTAGCTAAAAAAGCGATATTTCTGCTCCACCGCCACCTTATAGGCGTTCATGGTGTGCTGATAACCCGCAAACGCCGACACCAGCATAATCAGTGTGGATTCAGGGAGATGGAAGTTGGTTACCAGCGCATCGATCACCTGGTACTGATAACCCGGGTAGATGAAAATCTGCGTATCGTCGAAGAACGGCGCGATCAGGGCGTCTTTCGCCGCCTGCGCCGCGCTCTCCAGCGAGCGTACCGAGGTGGTGCCTACCGCAATCACGCGGTTGCCGCGCGCTTTCGCCGCCAGCACCGCATCGACCACCTCCTGCGGCACTTCCGCATATTCAGAGTGCATGGTGTGCTCTTCAATGCTGTCGACGCGCACCGGCTGGAAAGTCCCCGCCCCCACGTGCAGGGTGACAAACGCCATCTCAACGCCTTTGGCGCGCAGTTTGTCCAGCAGCGGTTCGTCGAAGTGCAGACCGGCGGTCGGGGCGGCTACCGCGCCCGGCCTGGTGCCGTAGACGGTTTGATAGAGTTCGCGATCAGCGTCTTCGTCCGGGCGGTCAATGTAGGGCGGCAGCGGCATATGGCCGATCCCGTTGAGGATCTCCAGCACCGGACGCTCGTCGTTAAATTCCACTTCAAACAGCGCGCCATGACGCGCCAGCATCGTGGCCTTAATGCTCTCGTCATCGCCCAGCAGCAGCTCGGCGCCCGGCTTCGGCGCTTTTGAGGCGCGAATATGGGCCAGGATGCGCTTATCATCCAGCATCCGCTCCACCAGCACTTCAATCTTGCCGCCGCTGGCCTTGCGGCCGAACAGACGCGCCGGGATCACCCGGGTGTTGTTAAACACCAGCAGATCGCCGGGATTGAGCTTATCGAGGATGTCGGTGAAGGTGCCATGCGTCAGCGCGCCCGTCGGCCCGTCCAGGGAGAGCAGGCGGCAGCTGCTGCGCTCAGGCATCGGATAGTGGGCGATCAGAGATTCGGGTAGTTCAAAAGCAAAATCGGTAACGCGCATGACGGTAACTCAGACTGAATAAAGAGGCGGGTAGTCTAGTGCCGGGGCGTTCCGCCTGCAACCTTTACCCCTCCGGATGAATGACATAATCTATATTCCAAATCATTCCGAATGCCGCCATGCGGCAACCGAATGCCTTACCGGTGGCAAAGGTGCCGCGCGCAGCCAGGCAGCATGCCATGCGGACACCGAGGCGCCGTTCAGCGCAACATCGGTGATTCCACCTGCCCGCTCGTATTTAAAGGATGTCGTTTTATGAATTTTCTCGCCCACCTGCACCTCGCCCATCTCGCCGACAGCTCGCTGCCCGGCAACCTGATGGCCGATTTTGTGCGCGGCAACCCGCAGGGCGACTATCCGGCGGAGATCATCGACGGCATCTATATGCATCGCCGGATTGACGTGATGACTGACAACCTGGCGGAAGTCAAAGAGGCGCGGGAGTGGTTTCGCCCGCAAACCCGTCGCGTCGCCCCCATCACCCTCGATGTCATGTGGGATCATTTCCTGTCGCAGCACTGGGCGCAGCTCTCCCCTGACCTGCCGCTGGACGAGTTCGTGCGCTACGCCGAGCAGCAGATCGTCCCCATCCTGCCTGACTCACCGCCACGCTTCGTCAATCTGAATCAGTACCTGTGGTCGGAGCGCTGGCTGGAGCGCTATCAGGAGATGGATTTTATTCAGCGCGTGCTTAACGGCATGGCCAGCCGCCGTCCGCGTCTCGACGCCCTACGCGATTCCTGGCAGGATCTGGATACCCACTACGACCAGCTGGAGGGGCAGTTCTGGCGCTTTTATCCGCAAATGATGCGCCTGGCAGAAAACAAACAGCTGTAATAGCCACGTGATTGATAGGTAAAAGCTGGCTGAACGATTGTCAGCGCCTCTTTGTGTTATTAGCGGCCAGGCTCTATACTTGCCCGCGTTGCGTTCCAAATAACCTTAGTAATTACAGGAGAATCAAATGGTTCTGGTCACTCGTCAAGCGCCGGATTTTACTGCAGCCGCTGTGCTGGGTAATGGTGAGATCGTTGAGAAATTCAATTTCAAACAGCACACCAACGGTAAACCTACCGTTCTGTTCTTCTGGCCGATGGACTTCACCTTCGTGTGCCCGTCTGAGCTGATCGCGTTCGACAAACGTTACGAAGAATTCCAGAAACGCGGCGTGGAAGTGGTTGGCGTTTCCTTCGACTCCGAGTTCGTTCACAACGCATGGCGTAACACCCCGGTAGACCAGGGCGGTATCGGCCCGGTTAAATACGCGATGGTTGCTGACATCAAACGTGAAATCCAGAAAGCTTACGGTATCGAGCATCCGGACGAAGGCGTAGCGCTGCGCGGCTCTTTCCTGATCGACGCTAACGGCGTGGTACGCCACCAGGTGGTTAACGACCTGCCGCTGGGCCGTAACATCGACGAAATGCTGCGTATGGTTGACGCGCTGCAGTTCCACGAAGAGCACGGCGAAGTCTGCCCGGCGCAGTGGGAAAAAGGAAAAGAAGGTATGGCTGCTTCTCCGGAAGGCGTAGCAAAATACCTGACCGAAAACGTCTCCAGCCTGTAATCGGCACGCGTTTTAATAAAAGGCTCGCTCAGGCGGGCCTTTTTTGTTAGCGGTGTCAAAATTTAAGAAAATTACCCGCCGATATTTGTGACCAGAGATACACTTCTGCCGAAAAAATTCGCCCTACCTCTCACTTTTTCTCTGTCAAATTTCAGCGTCAAAATACAAAGCCTTCATAACCCACTGAAAAATACATAAATTATTTATATCGTTTTCTGCCGGTACTTTGCCGTCGATGTGATCCCCATCAATATTTAAAACCCCGGATGTGATCTCATCCATCATTTTCATCAATGTATTTAGTCATGATTTTACTCAGGAACAGGAATACGTTCAGGAGCTGAGGATGGAAATTATTTTTGACCCGTCGTTAATCGCCCTTAAGCAGAATATTTCCCGTGCGGAAGAGGCCATCGAACTGGCGGGTTCATTACTCGCCAGGCGTCAGATTTGCAGCGCCGAATATGTCAACGAGATGCTGACGGTATATGAAGATTTCGGCGCCGCTATCGTCATAGACGACGGGATTGCCATGCCGCACGCCCGGCCGGAAAAAGGGGCATTGCAGACCGGATTTTCGCTTGTCACCACCGCCACCCCAATCTCCTTCGGCCACGATGAGTTCGATCCGGTTACCGTGATCATCGCTATCGCCGGCGCGGACGCTGACAGTCATATCAAAATGATCCAACTGATAGCCTCGCTGATCGAGTCAGATATTGTGACCTTCCTTCAGCAGGAAAATGACGTGAATTCAGTCTTACATTTCATCCAAAAACAAATGGAGTAGTCATTATGTTAGTTATCAGAACGGTTTGTGGTAACGGTATTGGCAGTTCATTGATGGCTGCGAATAATGTCAAAAAGATCTGTGAAGAATTAGGTATCAAAGCAGACGTCGCCTCGGTCGATTTTGCTAACGCCGTCGGCGAAAAAGCCGATCTTTACATCACGATCAAAGAACTGGCAAATCAATTTCCAGCCCACTGTCATGTCGCCATCATTCGCAGCTACGTCCATAAAGCGAAAATCGCCGAGGATATTACCGACGCGCTGACCAAAATTGCGGCGAATCACTCTTAATTAACATAGAGGGAACGACCATGCAGGCTATTCTTAGTTTCTTAGCGGAAATATTCAGTCAACCTGCTTTTTTAATGGGGCTGATTGCTTTTGTCGGTTTAGTGGCGCTGCGCTCCCCCGGTAACAAACTCCTTACCGGCACATTAAAACCGATTCTAGGCTATTTAATGTTGAGCGCTGGCGCAGGCGTTATCGTTGCCAATCTCAACCCGCTGGGCGGTATTATCGAGGCCGGGTTTAATATCCGCGGCGTTATTCCAAACAATGAAGCCATTGTCTCCGTCGCCCAGAAGATGCTGGGCGTGGAAACCATGAGTATTTTGCTGTTAGGCTTTATTTTCAACCTGATTATCGCCCGCTGTACCAAGTATAAATATATCTTTCTGACCGGCCATCACTCGTTCTTCCTCGCCTGCCTGTTTTCCGCTGTCCTGCAGGCGGCGGAGTTCCATGGCTGGATGTTGATCCTGATCGGCGGATTCCTGCTGGGGTCATGGTCGGCCATCTCCCCCGCGATTGGTCAGCGTTACACCAAGCAGGTCACGGAAGACGGTGGGATCGCCATGGGTCATTTCGGCTCCCTCGGCTACTACCTCTCGGCATGGATCGCCAGCCGGACCGGCAATCCGGCAAATTCCTTCGCGGATACCGAAATTTCAGAAAAGTGGGGCTTTCTGCGCGATACCACCGTCACCACCGGTATCGTGATGTTTGTTATCTACTTTGTCTGCAGCGCTGTCGCCGGGTCGGCATACCTGAGCACCATCACCGACCAAAACATGCTGATCTTCTCGGTGCTGACCGGCCTGCAGTTCGCCGTTGGCGTGGCCATTGTGTACAACGGTGTGCGGCTGATCCTCGGCGATCTGGTGCCGGCATTCCAGGGCATCAGCCAGAAGCTGATCCCGGACTCCATCCCGGCCGTTGACTGCGCGGTATTCTTCACCTTTAGCCCCACCGCCGTGGTGGTGGGATTCATCAGTTCCTTCGTGGGCGGGCTGGTCGGGATGCTCTTGCTCGGCGGGCTGGGCATGGCGCTGATTATTCCCGGCATGGTGCCGCACTTCTTCTGCGGCGGCACGTCCGGCGTCTTCGCCGACAAGCTGGGCGGCAAGCGCGGATGTATCATCGCCTCCTTTATCGGGGGGATCTTCCTCGCCTTCCTGCCGGCGATGCTGCTGCCGGCGCTCGGCAACCTCGGGTTTGAAAACAGCACCTTCGCCGATTTCGACTTCGCGGTATGGGGCATCATTATCGGTAACGCCTTCACCCAGTTTGGCCAGGTCACTATCTACCTGATTTGTCTGGTGCTGCTCGTCGCGCTGCTGGCGCCTTTCTGTTTCCGTCACGTACGGGTGGTTGGCGATACGCTCAGCTATGAGGAGCTCACGGCGAAGCAGAAAAATGAATAAGCGACGTCATTTTTCCCGGCGGGGAGGTCAGGCTTCCCGCCGCTGACCAATAATCAGGAGTGGTTATGGCTATTTTGTCCATTGGATTTGCTTGTTTCGATCAGTTTTTCTTTCTCAATGAATGGCCTCAGGAGAATACCAAAAACTTTTGTCATGATTTTATAGAAAGCGGCGGCGGCCCAGCGGCCAATGCGGCATGGCTGCTGGGATTATGGGGTGAGGAAGTCTATTACATTGGTCATCTGCATCAGGACCTTTACGGTCAGCGCATTATCGATGAGTTTGCCGAAGCGGGCGTGGATACCAGCCAGGTGGTTTTTTCCGATGACATGATCACTCCGCTGGCCTCGGTGCTGGTCAATCGCTTAACGGGTTCGCGGACGATTATTACCCGCAAGATGCAAACGCCACCTTCCCTGACCTACGATCAAAAGCTCAAACTGGACGACCTCGCCGAGCGGCTGATTGCCAGCGAGGAGCCGGTCACCATTTTAATTGACGGCCATGAGGCAGAAATCAGTGAATATTTAATCAAGAAACTGCCCCACGCCAAAGTCGTGATGGACGGGGGTTCACTGCGTGCCAGCAATATTAAACTGGCGGCCTGGACTGACTATTTTGTCGTAAGCGAACATTTTGCCCGCGATTATATGAGCTATCGTTCACTGAGCACCGAAGCAGACATTAAAGCGGCCCTGATTGAACTGAATAAAATTTGCCGCGGCGAGGCGTTTATCACCCTTGGCGAAAAAGGCTGCGCCTTCTTAAAGAGCGGTATGCTGCAGATCGTCCCGTCCTGGCTGTGCAATGCCGTTGATACCACCGGCGCCGGGGATGTTTTTCACGGTGCCTTTACCTATGGCGTTCATTATTCGTGGCATATAGATAATATTATTTTATTTGCCAGCCTGACCGCCGCTATTTCTATTGAGAAAAAAGGGGTACGGGAATCGATGCCGGATCTGGCGCTCGTCCACCACTCGCTAAATAGCTACGAGAGAAATTTAAAGCAATATTTTGAAGAATAACTGCGTTTAATAAATATCAAGAGGTGACTATGTTAGTGTCGATGAAGGACATGCTTCAGCATGCCCTAAAGAACGGTTACGCCGTCGGTCAGTTCAACATTAATAATCTGGAATGGGTCGGCGCCGTATTAAGCACCGCCCAGCAGTGCCGCTCACCGGTTATTCTGGGCGTGTCCGGCGGCACGGTTAAGCATATGCTCGGGCTAAAATGTATTCATGATATTGTGGTTAATGCCATAGATTATTTACATATTGATATTCCGGTGGCTCTGCATCTGGATCACGGCACTACCCAGGAGGCCTGCGAAGCCGCGATCGCTGCCGGCTTCAGTTCCATTATGTTTGATGGTTCACATCTGCCGTTCAGGGAAAACCTGACCATCACCCGCCACCTGGTGGCGCTGGCGCACAGCAAGGGCATCTCCGTGGAAGCCGAACTGGGGACCATCGCCGGCAGTGAAGATGGTATCGTTAACTCCGAGGTCATTTACGCCGATCCTGAAGAGTGCTACACCCTGGTGACAGAAACGCAGGTGGATTGCCTCGCCGCCGCGCTGGGTTCCACCCATGGTCTGTATAAAGGTAAAGCCCGACTGGGATTTACTGAGATGAAAGCCATAGCCGAGCGCGTGAAGGTCCCGCTGGTGCTGCATGGCGGCACCGGTATTGCCGATGAGGATATGCGCCGGGCGATTGCCTGCGGCACCGCCAAGATTAACGTCAATACCGAAAACATGTACGCCTGGTGCCAGCAGGTGAAAGCGATCTTTGCCGCCGATACCGGACACGATGTGAACGATCCGCGGAAAGTCATCACCCAGGGACTGCAGCCGGTACGTGAGATGATTGCCCGCCGCATGGCGCTTTTTGGCTCACAGCAGCGCTATTGACGCCGGGCCTGCGGCTGAAACCTCCGCCCCGAAGCTGCCGGGGCGGAGGCGTCAAGGTATCAGAAGGCAAAGCAGGAGCAGCCCAGCACGCCCCAGAAAGCTTGCTCATCGGAGACCGGAATCGACGACTTGCGCGCAATATCATGTTGGTGGCCGTGAACGCCGCAGCTGCCGCAGCACTGGTGCATCTGGACCATGGCGCCGATTTTAGCCGCCGCCGGCGGAGCGGAACGGTAATGGCCCGGGACCTTCACCACCGGTGACCACTCCGGTAGCACCGGAATGGGCGGCGGCGCCAGCGGCGAAAAGTGACCGGCAGCGTACACCACTTTGCCATCAACCACCGTTAACATGGACTCAATGCCTTTGATCTCCTCCTCCGCGACGCCGAAGTAGTCTTTCGACAGCACCACCAGATCGGCAAGCTGACCGGCGGCCAGACGGCCTTTCTTGCCCTGCTCGCTGGAGAACCAGGCGCTGCCCGCCGTCCACAGCTCCAGCGCGACATCGCGCGGCAGGCGGTTGTCGTCGTCATACATCGCCATCCCGCCAACGGTGCGCCCGGAGACCAGCCAGTACAGCGCAGTCCACGGGTTATAGCTGGCGACGCGGGTGGCATCGGTGCCCAGCCCCACCGGCACGTCCAGCTCCAGCATTTTCGCTACCGGCGGGGTATGTTTCACCGCCTCTTTACCGTAGCGATCGACAAAATATTCGCCCTGGAAGGCCATCCGGTGCTGCACCGCAATACCGCCCCCCAGCGCCTTCACCCGCTCAATGTTACGCTCGGTAATGGTCTCGGCATGATCGAAGAACCAGTGCAGACCATTAAACGGGATATCGCGGTTCACCTTCTCAAACACGTCCAGCATCCGGCTGATGGACTCGTCGTAGGTGGCATGCAGGCGGAACGGCCAGCGATGTTCCACCAGATGGCGCACTACCCGCTCCAGCTCATCCTCCATGCCTTGCGGCAGATCCGGCCGCGGCTGCAGGAAATCCTCAAAATCCGCCGCCGAGAACACCAGCATCTCGCCGGCGCCGTTGGCGCGATAGAAGTCGGTCCCCTGCCCCGGCTTCAGCATATCGGTCCAGCGTTCGAAATCCTCCAGCTCCTGCTTCGGCCGCTGGGTAAACAGGTTGTAGGCGATGCGCACGGTCATCTGATCTTTCGCGTGCAGCTGTTCGATAATTTCGTAATCTTCCGGATAGTTCTGGAAGCCGCCCCCGGCGTCGATGGCGCTGGTCAGCCCCAGTCGGTTCAGCTCGCGCATAAACTGGCGGGTAGAGTTCACCTGCAGATCCAGCGGCAGCTTCGGCCCTTTGGCCAGCGTAGCGTAAAGGATCATGGCGTTCGGTTTGGCGATCAGCATCCCGGTCGGGTTGCCGCGGCTATCGCGGACGATCTCTCCGCCCACCGGATCCGGCGTCTCTTTGGTATACCCCACGGCTTTCAGCGCCGCGCGGTTCAGCAGCGCGCGATCGTAGAGATGCAGCACAAACACCGGCGTATCGGGCGCCGCGTCGTTCAGCTCTTCCAGGGTCGGCATCCGCCGCTCAGCGAACTGAAATTCGCTCCAGCCGCCGACCACCCGCACCCACTGCGGAGAGGGTGTGCGATCCGCCTGATCCTTAAGCATTCGCAGGGCATCGGCCAGCGAGGGAACGCCCTCCCAGCGGAGCTCAAGGTTGTAGTTCAACCCGCCGCGGATCAGGTGCAGGTGAGAATCATTGAGGCCCGGGATCACCGTATGCCCTTTGAGATCGACGATTTGCGTCCCCTCGGCGGCAAAGCTCATGATCCGATCGTGGCTTCCGGTAGCAACAATTTTTCCGTCGGCGATGGCCACGGCTTCCGCCAGGGGATTCGCGCGATCGAGGGTATGAATCTGACCGTGGGTCAGAATCAGTGTGGCAGTTTGCGACATAACGCACTCCTTGAGGAGGCTGACTCAGTTTTTCTTTAACCAGCCAGCAAACAGGCGGGTCACGATGGGCATCCAGAACCAGACCACCAGCGCAACCACGCAGGCATCATTGATCAGGTGCAGCAGCAGGCTCCCTTTGAGCGACGGCAACAGCATACCGGTGACCGCAGGCACCAGGTTGGTGCTGGGAAAAATCACCAGCAGGGTGATCAGAAACTGTTTCCAGCGCCGCGGCTGGCGCACGTTCGCCGTCGGCGGGGTAAACCAGAAGGCCGGCTCGGTCCGCACCTCCGTCCGATCGCCTTCCGTCAGCAGCGGCGCAATCTCTGCCACCAGCTGCCGACGGGTTTCCGACTGCGTCCAGGCGTAGAGGTGCTCCAGGGTATCGAAGCGGATTATGACGCTCCACAGATTCTGCCCTGCGGCGGGCCGGATCACATTCGCGCCGAGATGGCCGGGAAACTCGGCCGCAATGGGCATAATTTTACCGAGCCACTCCTCGTAGCGCTGGCCGTGTTGCGGATCGAGCAGATGGCTGATGACCAGGGTCACCGATTTTTGCTGCGCCATAGAGAGTTCCTTGCTTCAGGGGAATGGCGGGATTGTTCCCGCCATTAGCCACAGATGACCATACACAACATCATTCATGCTACGTCGAGGCGGCAAGCCGGCACGTCCCCCTGAGCGGAGATAAGTCAGCGACCGGGGACGGGTAAACGCAGCCGAAGATCAGGCAGCCTGAAGGATGAAGTGATTTACGCTTTACGCTCCGGCGCGCCATGCACCATGGTATAAGCGTAATCCACGCCCATCCCGTAGGCGCCGCTGTGTTCGCGTACGAGGTCCATCACCGCATCGTAGGTCGCTTTGCGCGACCAGTCGCGCTGGTACTCCAGCAGCACCTGTTGCCAGGTCACCGGTACCGCCCCCGCCTGCACCATCCGGTCAATAGACCGCTCATGGGCGTCGACAGAGGTGCCGCCGGAGGTATCCGTCACCACATAGACCTCGTAGCCCGCCTCCAGCGCCATCAACGCCGGGAAGGTCAGGCAGACTTCGGTCCACAGGGCGGAAATCACCAGCTTTTTACGGCCGGTCGCTTTCACCGCCGCCACAAACGCGTCGTCTTCCCAGGAGTTCATCGAGGTACGTTCAATCGGCTTGACGTCAGGATGCACGGCCAATAATTCCGGCCAGATATAACCGCTGAAGCTTTTGGTCTCTACGGAGGTATAAATCACCGGCACATTAAAAATTTTGCCCGCTTTCGCCAGCGCCACGGTGTTATTTTTCAGGGTCTGGCGATCGATATTCGCCACGCCAAATGACATCTGCGGCTGGTGGTCAATAAAGATAAGTGCGGAATTAGTGGGATCGAGCAGTTCACGAATAGACATTAAATACCTTCTTAATCAATGAGTTAAAAAGATGACATGATGGTTAATGCGTCGTGTGGATCCTGACTGATAAAGCATGGTGAGTATAGCCAGTTATTTCTAACAAGTTATTAAAGTTTTTTTGTGGTTTATTTTTTGCCCGTAGCAAGGATTTGCTCGCATCCGCATTAATCAAATTTTTACGCCAAACTGTTCTGATTTATTCACTGGCATTGATTATTGTGCTTAGGTACAACAAGGGAAAATAAATTAATGGATAGCTCCCCCATGCGTGTGAATTTTGATGTACTCATGATCCTTGATGCCCTGGACAGACACGGGTCCTTCGCCACCGCCGCGGAGTCGCTGTATAAAACCCCCGCCGCCCTGAGCTATATGATCCAGAAGCTGGAGAGCGATCTGGATATTGTGCTGTTGGATCGCTCTGGCCACCGGGCGAAGTTTACCGATACCGGCCGGCTGATGCTGGAGAAGGGACGGCAGCTGTTGAGCGCCGCCAGAGATCTGGAAAAGCAGGCGCAGCAGCTGAGCGCGGGCTGGGAGCGAGAGCTGGCGATCGCTCTCGATGCTTCGTTTCCCTTTTCTGCCCTGCTGCCGCTGATCGCCGAATTTTATGCGCAAAATCCGCAGACGCGCCTGAACTTCAGTCATCACACCCTCGCCGGTTCGTGGGAAGAGCTGACCCACCATGGCGCGGATATTATCCTCGGCGCCATCAATGAACCCCCGACCTCTGCAGAGTGGTCATGGCAAACCCTCGGCGCGCTGGATAACATTTTCGTGGTTGCCCCCGCTCACCCGCTGGCTCAGGCGAAGGAGCCACTGACCAATAAACAGCTCAGCCAACATCGGGCCATCGTGATCCGCGACAGCGCCCGTTATTGCCATCCGCTAAACAGCAATCTCCTCGACGAGCAGCCGCAAATCGGCGTCGATGATTTCGCCAGTAAAGTCGAACTGCTGTGCGCCGGGTTGGGCTGCGGCTTTCTGCCGCGCCATATCGCTCGCCCATGGCTGGAAAACGGCAGTCTGGTGGAGAAAAGCGTCGCCTGCTGGCGGGAAAAAGATATCACCTACATGGCCTGGCGCAGCGGGAATGACGGGCTGGCTCAGCGCTGGTGGCGGGAGGCGCTCCTCCGCGGCGACCTGCTGAGCCAGCTCTACCGTTAACGGCCGGACCAGACGCTGGCGGAGATGGCCGGAAGGGTCAGCACCCCGTCCTGAAAGGCGCCGGCGCCTTCCAGCAGCGTCCACCCGGCCACGTTCAGCAGCGGCGAATCCTCGATAACCACCTCGCAGGCTTCCCCGCGGTTAATCGCCACCAGCACGCGCTGCTGTTTGTAGACCCGGACAAACACCACCACGTTATCCTCGGCGTAAATCACCTGACAGCCGCCGTAGCGCAGCGCCTGCTGGGCCTTACGCAGTTTCGCCATCCGCTGATACAGCGCCAGCAACTGGGTATCCTGCAGCGCCGGATCCCACGGGAACGGTTTGCGGCAGAACGGATCGTTGTTGCCATCCACGCCCACCTCGTCGCCGTAGTAGATGCACGGTACACCCGGCCAGCTAAACAGCCACACCACCGCCAGCGGCAGGCGCGCTACGTCTTTACCAAGGAGCGATTTAAAGCGCGCCGTATCATGGCTGTCGAGCTGGTTGAACATCCGCAGCTGCTGCTGATGCGACAGCCCGGCGCGATAATTATCCATCCACGCCATGCAGGTCTGGGCGTCTATCTTCTGCGGATCGTAAGAGATATCGGTATTGGCGAGGAATCCCCAGATCGGGAAGGTAAAGCCGCGATAGTTCATCGCCGCATCTTCGGCATCCGCCTGCAGCCATTGTCGCGCATCGCCAAAATGTTCGCCAAAGACAAAGGCTTCCGGCTGCGTTTGTTTTGCCGCCTGAGTGATGCCGGCGATATGCTGCAGGTTATTCCGCGCCCCGCCGCCTTCGCCCAGCATATGCACCACATCCAGACGCCAGCCGTCCATGCTCCACGGCGCTTTCAGCCAGTGGCGTACGATACTGTCCTCGCCGGCATAGATCTCGTTGACCAGGCTGGTCGAGCGATAGTCGAGCTTCGGCAGACTGGCATAGCCCAGCCAGTTGTGCGCCTGCCCCTCCTCTGAGAAGGTAAACCAGTCGCGCCACGGAGAATCCGGGTAATGGCCGGCGCCGCCGCTGCCCTGCTGGTGTCGGTCGAACCAGGGATGGGAATCGCCGGTATGGTTGAACACCCCGTCAAGGATCATACGCATCCCCGCCCGCTGCGTATTATGGCGCAGCCGGAGCAGCGCCGCGTCGCCGCCAAACTGCGGATCGACGCGCCGATAATCCTCGGTATCGTATTTATGCACGCTGGGGGCGGCGAAAACCGGGTTCAGATAGAGGGCGGTGACGCCGAGTTGCTTCAGGTAGGGAAGTTTTTCGCTGATGCCGTCGAGATCGCCGCCGTAGAACGTCGACCCGCCCGCCTCACCGGTTAGCGGTTCGTCCCATGCCTTGCGCACAATCTCCCGTCCCGCCGCGTGATGGTAATAGACCGCATCCTGGTCGGCGTCACGCGCGGCGCTGCGGGCAAAGCGATCGGGGAAAATCTGATAGAACACCTGATCGGCCACCCACTGCGGGCCGGCGTCCGGCAGGTCAATGGCAAACTGTTCCAGCCTGGCCGGCGGGAAACGGGTGAAACCTTGTGGCGTAAACCAGCGCTGATGGTCGGCCCACAGCAGCTTAAAGCTGTAGCGGCGGCGCGGCTGGCCGCTGGCGAGAGAGATTTCACCGCGCCATGCCACCACGCCTGGCTGCGGCGCCTGACGGAGCCGCTGCATCGGCAGCGACAGCTCTTCGTTATCCTCTTCCGCGCGCAGCGTGATCCGCTGCGGCAGCGACTCACCGCTTAACCACAGGGTAATAAACAGTCGGTCCTGTTGCACCTTGATAAAGGGTGCAACCGGAAGGTGCCATGCCTTCAACATCGTGAATCCTCATTGTGCAGAATGGGCACACCTTGCCATAGCCGTCAGGCGCAGAACTCATCATCACAGGATTTTTTGGGGGAGGATAACGGGGGAGGACGCGGGACTGCAAGCCGCCCCGGTCGCGTGATGCTGACCGGGGCGGTGCATTTACTGTGCCTGCGCCAGGCGGCGATCGCGACGGGTCTTAAAGACCCAGCCCAGCAGCAGCAGGCCGATCCACGCCATACCGACATACAGCGAGATACGGGTATCCGGATGATAGCCGATCAGGGCGATAATAAAGGCCAGGAACACCAGGCCGACTACCGTGGTCACCACTCCGCCGGGCACTTTGAATTTCAGCGCCTTGACCTCTTCGGGCGACAGACGGCGGCGGAAGGCAATCTGTGACAACAGGATCATAATCCACACCCACACCGTGGCGAAGGTGGCCAGGGAGGCGATCACCAGGAAGACGTTTTCCGGCATGATGTAATTGAGATACACCGCAAACAACAGCGCAATAGTCATCACCATCACCGTCACCCACGGAATACCGCGGCGCGACGTTTTAGCGAACACCTTCGGCGCGCTGCCCTGCTCAGCCATACCGTGCAGCATACGGCCCACGCCGAACACGTCGGAGTTAATCGCCGACAGGGAGGCTGTCAGGACCACGAAGTTAAGAATACTGGCCGCGAAGGTAATGCCCAGATGCTGGAAGGTCAGGACAAAGGGGCTGCCGTCGGTTCCCACCTGATTCCACGGATAGATGGACATAATGACGAACAGTGTGCCGACGTAGAACACCAGAATACGCATCGGCACCGAGTTGATCGCGCGCGGAATGGATTTCTCCGGGTCTTTCGCCTCACCGGCGGTAATACCGATGATTTCGATGCCGCCGTAGGCGAACATCACCATCTGCAGCGACATCACCATCCCCAGCCAGCCGTTGCTGAAGAAGCCGCCGTTGCTCCACAGGTTATGAATGCCGGTCGGCTGGCCGCCGTTGCCGATCCCCCAGATAATAATGCCGAACCCGGCGAGGATCATGATGATAATGGTGGCCACTTTGAAGAACGAGAACCAGAACTCCAGCTCACCAAACACCTTGACGCTCATCAGGTTGACGGCGCAGATGATCAGTACCACGCTGAGCACCCAGATCCAGTGCGGCACCGTCGGGAACCAGACGCCCATGTAGATACCGAAGGCGGTGACGTCGGCGATGGCGACGATCAGGATTTCGAAGCAGTAGGTCCAGCCGGTGATATAGCCCGCCAGTCCGCCGAGGTTTTCCTGGGCATAGCGGGAAAATGAGCTGGCGGCAGGGTTATGCACCGACATCTCACCGAGCGCCCGCATAATGATATATGCCGCGACGCCACCGATAATGTAGGCCAACAGCACGCTGGGTCCGGCCATCTTAATGGCGTCGGCTGAGCCGTAAAAAAGCCCGGTGCCGATGGCGGAACCCAGGGCCATAAAGCGGATATGCCGGGTGCTTAGCCCGCGCTTAAGCTTGTTACTACTTTCCATCGTGGTTTTTCAATGCCGTTTAACACAAAAAATAAAAAACCACGGAACCCGAAGTCCCGTGGTTAAACGCTTTTCCTTAACGCCTGTTAATGGGCGCTGGAAGTCACCTGACGTCCGGCTGCGCGATCCCAGATCACCGCGAGGAACACCATCACGGCGGTGGGCATCAGCCAGGCCAGGCCCTGCTCCGCCAGCGGCAGACGCGCGGTCCAGGCCGGCAGAATCGCGGCAAACGCCGATGACTTAATCCCGTCAATGATACCAAACATCAGACTGATAAACATGGCCGGCGCGATAACGCGGGACGAATTATGCCACCAACTGCGGGTAAAGCTTAATACAACCAGTGCGATACACGGCGGATAGATAGCGGTCAGCACCGGAATTGACACCTGAATCAGATGGCTCAGCCCCAGATTGGAGACCGCCATCGAGAACAGGCCAAGGATAAAGACCAGCGTGCGATAGGAGAACGGCAGATACTGGGCAAAGAACTCGGCGCAGGCGCAGGTCAGGCCCACCGCCGTCACCAGGCAAGCGATGAAGATCAGCGCCGCCAGCAGGAAGCTGCCCGCCCCGCCGAAGGTGTGCTGCACGTAGGAGTGCAGAATGGCCGCGCCGTTGGCGGACTGGTCCACGAGAGTGGCGCTGTCAGAACCCAGACGGAACAACGCCAGGTACAGCAGCGTCAGGCCAACGCCTGCCATCAGGCCAGCCCAGACGGTGTAGCGGGTCAACAGACGCGCTTCGCTGACGCCGCGGGAGCGTGCCGCATTGACAATCACGATCCCGAACACCATCGCGCCGAGGGTATCCATGGTCAGGTAGCCGTTGACGAAGCCATTGGAGAATGGCGCCGTACGATACGCTTCCAGCGCGTCGCTGATCGGGCCCGCTGGCCAGATGATGGCCGCGACCGCCAGCACAATCAGGGCGATAATTTTCAGCGGCGCAAGGAAGTTACCCACGGTGTCCAGCAGTTTGCCCGGATAGAGGGAGACCAGAATCACCAGCGCGAAATAGATAACGCTGTAGATCAGCAGCGGCAGCGGGCCGTCGCCGGTCAGCGGCGCAATACCGACCTCAAAGGAGACGGTCGCGGTGCGCGGGGTCGCGAACAGCGGTCCCACCGCGAGATAACACACCACCGCCAGCAGGATACCCGCCACTTTACCAATCGGGGTGCTCAGGCTTTCAACGCCGCCGCCGACTTTCGCCAGCGCCACCACCGTCAGCACCGGCAGACCCACCGCAGTGATCAGGAAGCCGATCGCTGCTGTCCAGACGTGCTCGCCCGCCTGTAAGCCAACCATCGGAGGGAAAATTATGTTGCCTGCGCCAACAAACAACGCGAAGGTCATAAAGCCCAACGCTATGATGTCGCGAGATTTTAACTGATGGGTCATAAATTCATTACTGCCTGTGGATGTGGTGTTGTAAAAAATGGAAAAATACCGCGCTCCCCTCTCAGGGACGATACAGCGGCCATTGCCGGTAAACTCAGCGAGATATGCTCCCGAAGCGGCGTGGGAAAGAATTGTTTTTGGTATTACCACGCAAAAGCAGTCTGTCATCGACTGCGCAGGCGCAATTTAAACGCTTATAACGTTTTAAAGCAAGGCACGATCGCAAAAGCAGATGATTATGCTGGTTATCAGTTTCACACCAGAATCATTTACCATATTGATGGAAAACCCGTGGCTTATCATGCGAACAAAAAAGCAGCACGCGTTCATTAAATAGGCGAGGAAAAAAGGGATGCCAACGAAAATGACCAGCCGGGGCTGGTCATTGGCAAGATAAGCTGACAGCACGCCGATCAGGCGTCGTTTCTGGCAATTAATCGTTCCGGGAGCAGGAAGCTAAAACGGGTTCCCTTGCCCACCGTGCTGTCGATCTCCAGCCGGCTGTCATGATGGTTGACCGCGTGTTTGACGATCGCCAGTCCCAGGCCGCTGCCCCCCGTTTGCCGGGAGCGAGCTTTATCCACCCGATAAAAACGCTCGGTCAAACGGGGAATATGCTCTGGCGCAATGCCTGGCCCATTATCCTCGACGCTGAACAGCGCCCCCTGCGGGGTCCGCTGCCAGCTGACGCGAATTTCGGTCCCCGGCGGGGTGTGGTTCACCGCGTTATAGACCAGATTGGAAATGGCGCTGCGCAGTTGCTCCTCATTACCCAGCACCTTGAGCTGCTCGTCAACGGTGAAGATCAGCGTCTGTTTCTCCTGGCTGAGAGTTTGCGCCTCGCGCTCCACCACCCGCAGCATCATCGGCACGTCGATGCGGTCATTCATCGCCAGCGCCGGCGCGGCTTCAATGCGCGACAGCGTCAGCAACTGCTTCACCAGCCCTTCCATACGCTGAGTTTGCTCTCGCATGGTGTGCAGGGCTTTTTCCCGCGTCGCCCCCTCCAGCACCTGCTCCTGCATCATCTCCAGATAGCCCTGCAGCACCGTCAGCGGGGTGCGCAGTTCATGGCTGACGTTGGCGAAAAAGTTCCGCCGCGCCCCTTCCAACTGATGCATCTGCGTCACGTCGCGCGCCACCATCAGCCACTGCTTGTCGGTGTAAGGCATCACGCGAATTTCCAGATGGCGAGCGTTATTCAGCACCAGGTTGAGTGGCTTAGAAAAATCACGCTGTTTCAGATAGTTGGCGAACTCGGGATAACGCAGGAGGTTGAGAATATTTTGGCCACTGTCGTCCGGCCAGCGCAGGTTTAAAATCTGCTGCGCCAGGCCATTACACCAGAAAATGGCCCCCTCTTCCGTGGTCAGTACAACCGCATCCGGCAGCGATTCCGCCCCGCTGCGAAAGCGTTTAATCAGGCTTCCCAGCTCGCGTCGACGCTTTTTATTACGCATCTGCATCTGATGCAGACCATACAGCAGCGGCTCCCAGCTGCCGCGTCCAGGCGGAGGAGTCATGCTCCGATCCACCCACAACCACCACGACAGGCGCATCAAATTCCAGAAATGCCAGATCAGCAAACCGGTCACTGCCGCCAGTAAAAACCACGGCAGATGACCCACAAACGCCCCCAGAATCAGGGCCGGAATACACGCTAAAAAGAGCTCCAGCGCCAGCCTTTTCCATGACAGCCGTTCCAGCACGGGTCACACTCCTGTCAAAATTCAGAAACGGGCGGAGAAACGATACCCCGTGCCGCGAACCGTTTGCACCATACGATCATGGCCACTGTGTTCCAGCGCTTTGCGCAGGCGGCGAATATGGACGTCCACCGTGCGGTCTTCCACATAGACGTTGGTTCCCCAGACGTGGTTCAGCAACTGCTCGCGGCTGTACACTCGCTCAGGATGGGTCATAAAGAAGTGCAATAATTTAAATTCCGTCGGCCCCATGTCCAGCGGACTGTCGCCGGTCATCACCCGATGCGACGAAGGGTCGAGGCTCAGACCCTGCATTTCGATCACCTCTTCCACCGCCATCGGCGAAATACGGCGCATCACCGCTTTGATTCGCGCCACCAGCTCTTTCGGTGAGAAAGGCTTGGTAATGTAGTCGTCCGCGCCGGTCTCCAGGCCGCGAACACGATCCTCTTCTTCTCCACGCGCGGTCAGCATCACAACCGGGATATCCCGCGTCATCGCCTCGCGCTTGAGCAACTTAATAAACTGCAGCCCCGAACCACCCGGCAGCATCCAGTCAAGGAGAATCAAATCAGGCCAGGGTTCATTGAGTTGATTCACCGCGCTGTCATAATCTTCCGCCTCAACGGGCTGAAAGCCATTTTGCTCCAGAACAAAGCAGACCATTTCGCGGATTGGAGCTTCATCTTCAACGACCAGAATTCTTCTCGCCATTATTTACCCTGTGTTTTTTAGCCATCAGTATAGAAGTGCGGCGTCATTATGCGTCACTTTTGTGACAGATTTATGAAAAAAATGACGGTCTGATGATCGGGTAATTTGAAGCATGACGCGGACTTACCCCGCGCCGACAAATGATATACTGCCGCCCATGCTTTTTTCGCTAGGGAAGATTTATGCGCCTCCTTCACACCTCCGACTGGCATTTGGGCCAGAATTTTTACAGCAAAAGCCGCGCGGCAGAACACGACGCTTTTCTTACCTGGCTGCTGGCCCGCGCGCAGGAGCATGAAGTCGACGCCATTATCGTGGCTGGCGATATTTTTGATACCGGCTCGCCGCCGAGCTATGCCCGCGAGCTGTATAACCGTTTTGTCGTCCAGTTGCAGCAGACCGGCTGTCGCCTGGTGGTGCTGGCGGGCAATCACGATTCAGTGGCGATGCTCAATGAGTCCCGCGATATTCTCGCCTTTTTGCACACCACCGTGGTGGCGAACGCCGGCTACGCGCCCATTGAGCTGCCGTTGCGCGACGGCACCCCTGGCGCCATCTTTTGCCCGGTGCCGTTTTTACGCCCCCGCGAGCTGGTTACCAGTCAGGCCGGCCACTCCGGTCGGGAAAAACAGCAACAGCTCCTGCACGCTATTAGCGACTATTATCAGGAGCAGTATCAGCAGGCCTGCGCGCTGCGCGGCGATCGGCCGCTGCCCATCATTGCCAGCGGCCACCTGACCACCGTCGGCGCCAGCAAAAGCGATGCCGTCCGCGACATTTACATCGGCACGCTGGATGCCTTTCCGGCGCAACACTTCCCGCCTGCCGACTACATTGCGCTGGGCCATATTCATCGGGCGCAGGTGGTCGGTGGCTGCGAGCACATCCGCTACAGCGGCTCGCCGTTGCCGCTGAGCTTCGATGAAACCGGCAAAGCCAAATCGGTGCACCTGGTGAGTTTTAACGACGGGCGCCTCAGCGCCGTGGAAACCCTGGAGGTGCCCGTGACCCAGCCGCTGGCAGTGATCAAAGGCGATCTGGCCGCCATCACCGCCCAGCTGGAGCAGTGGCGCGGCGTCGAGCAGGACCCGCCGGTGTGGCTGGATATCGAAATCACCACCGAGGACTACCTGCACGATATTCAGCGTCATATTCAGGCGCTGACGGAGGATCTGCCGGTGGAAGTGTTGCTGGTACGCCGCAGCCGCGAGCAGCGCGAGAAAATATTGCTCAACGCCCAGCGGGAGACCCTCAGCGAACTGAAGGTGGAAGAGGTGTTCGAGCGCCGGCTGGCGCTGACCGAGATTGACGATGACAAGCGCGCCCGGCTGCACGAGCTGTTCACCCATACGCTGCATACGCTCACCGCGGAGGACGAAAACGCATGAAAATCCTCAGTCTGCGTCTGAAAAACCTCAACTCCCTGAAGGGTGAATGGAAGATAGACTTTACCGCCGAGCCGTTCGTCAGCAACGGCCTGTTCGCCATTACCGGCGCCACCGGCGCCGGCAAAACCACCCTGCTCGATGCCATTTGCCTGGCGCTTTATCACGAGACGCCACGCCTGAATAAAGTTTCCCAGTCGCAAAATGACCTGATGACCCGCGATACCGCCGAATGTCTGGCGGAGGTCGAGTTTGAAGTCAAAGGCACCGCCTACCGCGCTTTCTGGAGCCAGAACCGGGCACGCAACCAACCGGATGGCAATCTGCAGGCGCCCCGCGTCGAGCTGGCACGCTGCGCCGACGGCAAAATCCTCGCCGATAAGGTCTCGGACAAACTGGAGCAAACCGCGACGCTCACCGGGCTCGACTATGGCCGTTTCACCCGCTCGATGCTGCTTTCCCAGGGACAATTTGCCGCCTTCCTGAACGCGAAGCCGAGCGATCGCGCGGAGCTGCTGGAGGAGCTGACCGGCACGGAAATCTACGGCCAGATTTCGGCCATGGTCTACGAACAGCACAAAGCCGCTCGCCACGCGCTGGAGAAGTTCGAAGCCCAGGCGGCGGGCATCGTTCTGCTGACGGAAGCGCAGCAGCAGGCGCTGCAGGAAAGTTTGCAGGTACTCACTGACGAAGAAAAAACCCTGCTAACGCAGCAGCAAAACCAGCAACAGCAGCTTCAGTGGCTGACGCGCTGCGACGAGCTGGCGCAGCAGCACCAGCAGGCGGTTAGCCGGCAACAGCAGGCCCGCCAGGCGCTGACCGACGCCGCCCCGGCGCTGGCGAAGCTTGAGCTGGCGCAGCCGGCCGCCCAGCTGCGCCCCCTGTGGGAGCGTCAGCAGGAACAGGTGGCAGGTCTGGCGCAAACCCGGCAACGGATCAACGAAGTAAATGCTCGCTTACTTGCCTGCACCGCGCAGCGCGCGCGCATCCGCCGCAGCGCCCTGCACGCTCAGCAGCAGCGTCAGGCTGAACTGACGGACCTGGCGCAGTGGCTGGCGGCCCATGACCGATTCCGCTTATGGGGCCAGGAGATTGCCGGCTGGCGGGCGCAATTCTCGCAACTGGCGCGCGATAAACAGCAGTTAACGGCTCAGACCACCCGCCTGGCCGCGCTGCGCCAGAAACTCAGCGCTCTGCCGGCCAGCTCCCTGTCATTGTCCGCAGAGGAAGTCGCGGCGGCGATGGCGCAGCAAACGCAATCGCGGCCGCTGCGCCAGCGGCTGCTCTCCCTGCATGAACAGCATCAGCAGTTGCACAAACGCCTGCGGCAGAGCGCCGAGAACATCCAGCAGGCGCAAACGGAGCAGGCAAAACTCAATGCCACCCTGACGCAACGTCGGGAGCAATATAAAGACAAAAACCAGCACTATCTCGACCTGAAGGCGCTCTGCCAGCGGGAAGAAACGATTAAAGATCTGGAAGGTTACCGCGCCCGGCTTGAGGCGGGGAAGCCCTGCCCGCTGTGCGGATCCTGTGAACATCCGGCGATTGAGCAATACGCCTCCCTAACGGTCACGGATAATCAGCGCCGCCGCGACGCGCTGGAAAAAGAGGTCGCCGCGCTGAAAGAAGAAGGTCTGCTGGTCCTCGGGCAGGTCAACGCCCTGACGCAGCAGCTCCAGCGTGAGACCGAAGCGGCCCGGCGGCTCACAGAGGAAGAGCAAGCGCTCACTAAAGCGTGGCAGGAAACCTGCGCCGCTCTGCAGGTCACGCGGGATATTGCGCAAGAGATAAACGACTGGATGCAGGAGCAGGAGCGCTACGAGCAGCAGCTCTATCAGCTCAGCCAGCGTCTGATGTTACAGAGCCAGCTCAACGACCAGCAAGCGCTGGAGCGCCAGGCTCACCAGCAGCTGGAGACCACGCGCCAGGGGCTGGAGAACGCCCTGCAGACGCTGTCGCTCAGCCTGCCGGAAGAAGGCGCAGAAGCCGCCTGGCTGCACGCTCGCGAAAGCGAATTTGCCCGGTGGCAGGCGCAACAGACGCGGCATGGCGTGCTCCAGGAGCAGATCGCCGCCCTGAAACCGCTGCTCGATACGCTGCCGCCCGGCGATGAGGATGACGCGGAGGCTGAGCCGGTGATCCCGGACAACTGGCGCGAAATCCACGAGGAATGCCTGTCGCTGCACAGCCAGCTTGTCGCCCAGCAGCAACTGGAGACCGAAGAAACGGCGCGCGTACATCAGTCACAGACGCAATTCACGACTGCCCTGGCCGCCAGCCGCTTCAACGATCGGGAGGCGTTCCTCGCCGCACTGCTGGATGACGAGACCGCCCAGCGGCTGACGCAGTTAAAACAGTCGCTTGAGCAGCAGCTTCAGCAAGCGACGGTGCTCTGCGAGCAGGCGACTCAGCAGCAACAGGCGCATCTGGCGCTGCGGCCGCAAGGATCAGACGCGGACGGCCCCACCCTGCAAACGCAGCTGCACGCCCTGGCCCAGCGGCTGCGGGACAACACGACCCGTCAGGGTGAGATCCGCCAGCAGCTCAGGCAGGATAATGAAAGCCGCCAGCAGCAGCAGGCGCTGGGGCAGCAGATTGCAGAGGCGGCGCAGCTGGCGGACGACTGGGGCTATCTGAATTCGCTGATCGGCTCCAGCACCGGCGACCGGTTCCGCAAATTCGCCCAGGGGCTGACGCTGGATAATCTGGTCTGGCTGGCAAACCAGCAGCTCAACCGCCTGCACGGCCGCTATCTGCTGCAACGCAAGGCCAGCGAGGCGCTGGAGCTGGAGGTGGTCGATACCTGGCAGGCCGACGCCGTGCGCGACACCCGCACTCTCTCCGGCGGCGAAAGTTTCCTCGTCAGCCTGGCGCTGGCCCTGGCGCTGTCAGACCTGGTGAGCCATAAGACACGGATTGACTCCCTGTTTCTCGATGAAGGCTTTGGCACCCTCGACAGCGAAACGCTGGATACGGCGCTGGACGCCCTGGATGCCCTTAACGCCAGCGGCAAAATTATCGGGGTGATCAGCCACGTGGAGGCAATGAAGGAACGTATTCCGGTGCAGATCAAAGTGAAGAAGATAAATGGCCTGGGCTACAGTCGGCTGGACAGAGTGTTTGCGGTGGAGTGAGGTCTGAATTATGGCGATGTCCCCTTACCCTAACCCTTTCCCGGAGGGAGAGGGAACCGTCCGGCGCCGGTCTGTAATTTCGCACGCTATTGCGATTCCCCTCTCCCTGCAGGATGAGGGGTTCCCGGCCACTGCCTCTACCACCCGCACCGTACCGCTTTTCTCCCTCTCTCTGCAGGGAGAGGGCCGGGGTGAGGGGGAGCGGTTCAGGTCCCCTGGAGCGGCCACAGCCAGGCCGCGCCGCGTACTCCGCTGGAGTCACCGTGCAACGCTTTGCGGATCGGCGTTTCACACTCGCCGCCGAAGACCCACTGCTTCACCAGGTCCGGTACCGTTTGATACAGACGCTCGACGTTGCTCATCCCGCCGCCCAGCACGATAACGTCCGGGTCGAGGATATTCACCACGTGGGCCAGCGATTTCGCCAGCCGCTGTTCATAGCGGCTCAGCGCCAGTTCGGCCTTTTCGTCACCTTCGCCCACCAGACGCATAATCTCGCTGCCGGTTAACCCCTTGCCGCTCAGCCGCTGGTAGTCGGTGGCAAAGCCGGTGCCGGAGATAAAGGTTTCGATACATCCCTGTTTACCGCAGTAGCAGGGCACTTCGGCGCGATAGCGCAGCTCATCGTCGTTCATCCACGGCAGCGGGTTATGCCCCCACTCGCCGGCGTTACCGTTGCCGCCGATATGCGCCCGCCCGTTGAGCGCCACCCCGGCGCCGCAGCCGGTGCCGATAATCACCGCAAACACCGTTTGCGCCCCCGCCGCCGCGCCGTCCACCGCCTCCGACACCGCCAGACAGTTGGCGTCGTTGGCCAGCCGGACTTCACGCTCAAGGCGCAGGCTGAGATCCTTATCAAAGGGCTGGCCGTTGAGCCAGGTCGAGTTGGCGTTTTTCACCACCCCGGTATAGGGCGAAATTGCGCCAGGAATGCCCATCCCCACGGTACCCTGCTGCCCGGTCGCCTGCTCGGCCATCGCCACCAGGGTGGCGATAGTCTCGATGGTTTGCCGGTAGTCCTCACGCGGCGTGGGTAACCGGTGGCGAAACAGCTGCTCTCCCTGGTCGCTCAGGGCTATCACTTCGGTTTTTGTTCCACCTAAATCAATACCAATACGCACGCTCAGCTCCTCACCCCGATTAACAATGCAAGCATAGCGACAATTCGCTATCATGCCCGCCTGATTTAACGACAAAGCCGTGGAAATTATCATGCTGTGGTTCAAAAATTTAATGGTTTACCGTCTCAGCCGCGATATCGAATTGCGCGCCGAGGAGATGGAAAAACAGCTGGCCGAGCTGACATTTACCCCGTGTGGCAGCCAGGATATGGCGAAAACCGGTTGGGTGTCGCCGATGGGATCGCACAGCGACGCGCTGACGCATACGGCAAACGGCCAGATCATTATCTGCGCGCGTAAAGAAGAAAAGATCCTGCCGTCGCCGGTGATCAAGCAGGCGCTGGAGGCGAAGATCCAGAAGCTGGAAGCCGATCAGGGCCGCAAGCTGAAGAAGACCGAGAAAGATTCCCTGAAAGATGAAGTGTTGCACTCGCTGCTGCCGCGCGCCTTCAGCCGCTTCAGCCAGACGATGATGTGGATCGATACCGTTAACGGCCTGATCATGGTCGACTGCGCCAGCGCGAAGAAAGCGGAAGACACTCTGGCCCTGCTGCGTAAAACCCTCGGTTCGCTGCCGGTGGTGCCGCTGACCCTGGAGAATCCGATTGAGCTGACGCTGACCGAGTGGGTCCGCTCCGGCACCGTGGCGCAGGGCTTCCAGCTGCTGGATGAAGCCGAGCTGAAAGCGATGCTGGAAGATGGCGGCGTGATCCGCGCCAAGAAACAGGATCTGGTCAGCGACGAAATCGCCGTGCACATTGAGGCCGGGAAGGTCGTCACCAAGCTGGCGCTGGACTGGCAGCAGCGTATTCAGTTTGTGATCTGCGACGATGCGTCAATTAAGCGCCTCAAGTTCTGCGATGAATTACGTGACCAAAACGAAGATATCGATCGGGAGGATTTCGCCCAGCGCTTTGACGCCGACTTTATCTTAATGACCGGCGAGCTGGCTGCCCTGATCCAAAGCCTGGTAGAAGGGCTCGGCGGCGAAGCGCAGCGCTAAGCGCCGCTTTCCTTCCTGCCAGGCAGGAAGGAAAAAACAACCCGGCGGCAGGCGCCGGGTGTCACTCTGGCTTACAGATAGCGGCACAGATAAGAGGTTGGCTCAGCCACCTGCAGATGAAATTCGCTGTTGCCTGGCACATTGAAAACTTCGCCGGCGGCGTAAACTTTCCACTCAGTCTCACCCGGCAGCAGGACATTCAGCGCCCCGCTGACCACCGTCATCTCTTCCGGCTGCGCCGTACCAAAGGTGTATTCCCCTTCCGCCATCACGCCAACGCTGGCGCGACCGGTACTGCTGCTGGTGAAGCCAATGGATTTCACTTTTCCGTCAAAGTATTCATTGCTTTGAAGCATAAACAAGCCCTTCTGATCGTCGGTTAAAGGCTCAATATAGGGGGCGCTCCTTGCCCCTGTCACGTGAAATTAACACATTAGACCAATAGTTCTGCCGCCAGTCGGGAAACCAGCACATTCGACAGCAAAACCGGGACGTCCAGGGCTTTTTGTAACACATCGCGGTGATGCTGATAGTAACCGAGACAGTCGAGCACCAGCACGTCGGCGCCCTGCTCCAGCAGCGTTTTGCCGGCGCTTAATAACTCACTGTCGCTGCCGGTAAAAGGGTTGGCCAGCGCGTAGTACGGCGACTTTTCCAGCGAGAGCCACTTTTGCCGCTGCATAGGCATGATCTCTTCCACCGGCACGATCACCCCCACCTGATGCCCATCGACGATCGACGCCACCAGCGGCGGGATGATCCGCTGCGGCTCAAGAAGGATCGCATGGTGGGTGGTAAAACCGCTTAACTGTTCGGAGCTAAGCAACAGGATCACATCATAGTTCTGCCGATCTAGCATCGCGATCACGCTGCGGATATCGCGTTCAATTTTCTGCCGCGATACCATCACCAGCTGGTTATCATTGAGCAAGGTCAGCAGGCCCTGCTCGCCGTCACCCACCGCGTACTCTTTGGTTACCTCAGCATGTGTCATATCGCCCAGCAAACTAATGTGGGTGATCTGTTCTTCCCTGATATGTTCGGTCAGGAGCGGCAACACTCCCGCCAGCGGCACAACGCCGATGGTCAAAATTGCCATCGTTGCACTACTCATATCATGTACCTTTTCACTACCACTGCTTCAAGACAGACTTACCACACACGGCATCCGCCCCCCCGGTGAGTAAAAATCAACCGTCGAGAAGCGTAGCAGTTCCGCGCCGCGGTTGAATGTAAAGATTGCCGGGCGACAGCGGCGTGCCTGAAAAATCCGTGTGTTAGATATTCATTAGTACGACTGATAAATAAAAAATGTGAGATACGCCCGATATTGCCAGTATGGCCGGCAATCCGGGCTCAGGGGTTACGACTTATCAGGATCTTCATAGCGCCGCTTGGCATCCACGGCTTCCTGCTCGGTAGGATGTTCGCTGATCAGCGAATTGGGTTCAGGATAATCCGCGCGGAGTTGATACCAGGTGACGGTCTGACCCTGCGGGCCTTTCTCTACCGCAACCACGCGCGCTTCTCTCGGATATGGGGGCCTGTTTGGCATAGTTCTTCCTTCTTCTGGTATCAGAACTATCAAGTATAGGCGCCCCTCGCCGCCTTAATGTAAGTAAATTCTTAACTTACCGGGGTTGCCGTCGCGCCGCACAGCATGGTCATAATCTGCTCCACCACCCGATCCGGGGAGGCCGTGGCATCGACAATATGATGGGCGGCATCACGGTATAAGGCTTCGCGCTGCGCCAACACCTCGCCCACTTCCTCACGTACCGGCTTACCGGTAAGCGTCGGCCGCTGTTCGGCTTTTGGGTAGGCCTCCAGACGATCAATGAGCGCCGACACCGAGGCCTGCAGATAGATCACCACGCCGTTTTCCCGCATAAACTGGCGATTACCTTCCGCCAGCACAATACCGCCGCCGGTGGCGATCACCGTATTCGGCAGAGTCACGGCCTTCAGCGACAGGGTCTCCAGTTCGCGAAAACGCGCCCACCCTTCTGCCTGCACGATCTCTGCCACCGTCCGCTGCTCATGGGCCTGCAGCCGATGATCGGTATCGGAGAACTGAAAATGCCGCGCTCGCGCCAGCGCATGACCGACGGTGGTTTTACCGCAGCCGCGTGGCCCGATGAGAAAGATTGGCTGTGTCATGACCGAAGACCCCCTGGTTCCGCCTGTCGTAAAATATGAAAACGAAAGAACGTATTATCGCTGTTTGTTCCGTAACGTAGTCGTAAACAAAACGTTACACAACTTCTTTACACCCCATCACCACAGTGACAAAAGGGGTTCTTGATGTAAACTTATCATTGCATTAAGTGTTTAACCAGCTTTACTTTCGGCTGGGCGTTATTTTTTATCCAACGCTGGCGTAAACGGTAACACATTTATGCATAGCTTTACGAAGCAACATATTTACAACATCGTGTTTCAGACGCACCCTGATGCCTATTCGACAGTGTGACAGAGGAATGTAACATGCAATCTGAAGAACAACGCCTTATTGATGGACTGTTTTCCCGGCTAAAAGAGGCTGAGGCGCACAGTGCATCGCGCGATACCAGCGCCGAGGAGCGGATTGCCCAACATGTAAGCGCGCAGCCGGCGGCCCCCTACTATATGGCGCAAACCATTCTTATCCAGGAAGCCGCGATTAAACAGCTTAACGATCGCATCCAGGCGCTGGAGAGCCAGGTCAGCCAGCTGCAGGCGGCGAAGCCCAGCAGCGGCGGATTCCTCTCCGGCCTGTTTGGCGGTGGCGGCTCGTCACGCGGCTCTGACCCCATCCCGGGCGCGGAGCAATACGGTCGCCCGCAGGCCAGCGCCCAGCCGCAGTATGCCCCGCCGCAACAGCAACAGAACTATGCCCCGCAGGCAGCGGCACGCGGCGGCGGCTTTATGGCAGGCGCGCTGCAAACGGCCGCAGGCGTAGCGGGCGGCGTGGTGCTGGGCAATATGCTGACCAACATGTTCAGCGGCTCGCACCCGCAGGAGATTGTCAATATCATCGAAGAGCAGCCGCAGCCTGCTGCCGCCGCCGCGCAGGACGCCACCGCGGGTGACGATCCGTTCCGCCAGGGAGACGATCAGTTCCTTGCCGACAACACCTGGAACGACGACTTCGACGCCGGCTTTGGCGACGATGATATTGGCAGCGACGACGATAGCTGGGTTTAACCCTGCTGACGCTTAACCGCCAGCAACCACTTCTCCAGCTCGGCAGCAAACTGTTGCCGGTCGCGCTGCGATAAACTATCCGGGCCGCCGGTCTGCACGCCGCTGGCCCGCAATGTCTCCATAAAATCCCGCATCGTCAGGCGCTCGCGGATCGTCGCCTCACTGTAGCGTTCCCCGCGCGGATTCAGCGCCGCCCCGCCCTTCGCCAGCACCTCTGCCGCCAGCGGGATGTCGGCGGTGATGACTAAATCTCCCGCCGCGCACTGGCGAACGATTTCGTTATCCGCCACGTCAAAACCTTGCTCAACCCGCAAAGTGCGGATGAAACGCGACGGCGGCACGCGCAGCGGCTGATTCGCCACCAGCGTCACCGGGGTCTGGGTACGCTCTGCCGCGCGGAACAAAATCTCTTTAATCACGTTCGGACACGCGTCCGCATCTACCCAAATAGCCATGCCAGCTCCTGTTACCTGCAATAAGTGACGCCAATGTTACCTGCTTTTCTCCCCCATGAAAGCACCAGGATGGTAAGCTAATCAGATCGTAACGAAAAAAGCAGAGGGGAATGGTGATGGATAAGAAAATTGGCTTTATCGGCTGCGGCAATATGGGTAAGGCCATTCTGGGTGGACTGATCGCCAGCGGCCAGGTACAGCCGGGACAAATCTGGGTCTACACCCCGTCGCCGGATAAGGTTGCGGCTCTGCGCGACCAGTATGGCATCAACGCCGCCGGGAGCGCTCAGGAAGTGGCGCAGATTGCCGATATCGTCTTCGGCGCGGTTAAGCCGGGGATCATGACCAAAGTGCTGGGCGACGTCGCCTCAAGCCTGAATAAAGAGTCGCTGGTGGTCTCCATCGCCGCCGGGGTCACGCTTGAGCAACTGGCGCGCGCCCTCGGTCACGATCGCAAAATTATTCGCGCGATGCCCAATACGCCGTCACTGGTCAACGCCGGTATGACCTCCGTCACGCCTAACGCGCTGGTGAGCAGCGAAGATGTGGCCGAAGTGCTGACCATTTTCCGCTGCTTTGGCCAGGCGGAACAAATTGCCGAGCCGATGATCCATCCGGTGGTGGGCGTGAGCGGCTCCGCGCCGGCCTATGTCTTTATGTTTATCGAAGCGATGGCCGATGCCGCCGTCCTCGGCGGCATGCCGCGCGCCCAGGCCTATAAATTCGCCGCCCAGGCGGTAATGGGCTCCGCCAAAATGGTGCTGGAGAGCGGCGAGCATCCGGGGGCGCTGAAAGATATGGTCTGCTCGCCTGGCGGGACCACCATCGAAGCCGTCCGCGTACTGGAAGAGAAAGGGTTCCGCTCCGCGGTGATCGAAGCCATCACCCAGTGTATGGAGAAATCAGAGAAACTGAGCCGCTCCTGAGCCTGAGAGGGTAGGCAGCAATGCCCTGAGTGTTCAAAGAAGAAGGGAGCGGATAAGCGCTCCCTTTTTTTCAGGCTTTCTTCAGGCAGGTACTCATGAAGGTACTGCGTTCATCACCCTTCAACGATTTTGCCGAGGCCGCTTTGTTGCAGTCGCTCATCTTCTGCTGCTGAGGGGTGAGCGCTTTTCCTTGCGACGTAGTGGTCTCTTTTTTCAGGCACTGGCTCATAAACGTTTTGCGCTCATCTCCTTTCAGCGCTTTGGCTGACGCTTGCTGATTGCAGTCCGTCATCTTTTGCTGCTGTGGAGTGGGCGTTTTTTCTGCCGCGCCAACCGCGCTGATAAAGATCAAGCCAAACAGTAGAGTCATTAGTAAGGTTATTTTCATCGCACCATCCTTCTGTGAGTGGATCGTTGTAAGTCTGGACGCAGATAGAAAAAAAACCAGCCGGTGACGCGATTTCGCCACCGGCAGCGACTTATTTCAGACTCAGGGCGGCTTTCATGGTCGAGAACAGGTCGGTCTGGTCGGTCAGGCCGACGACGTTAGCCGCGTGTGGACCGTAGGCCGCAATGCGCAGCTGGGTGCCGGTATGCTCCATCGACTCTTCCTCAGAGTTGCCGTAGCTCATGACCATCACTGCGCCATCGTGGGTATTCAGAGCCTGGGTCAGTCCCGGGGCTTTGCTGTCCGCCGGAATGATCTGGCTGGCGTGCGCATGGTCGGCGGTGACGATCACCAGGGTATTGCCGTCTTTTCGCGCAAACTCCAGCGCCTTCTGCACCGCTTCGTCGAGGTCTACGGTTTCGCCGATCTGGCCACACGGATTCGCCGCATGATCCTGTTTATCGATGGAAGCGCCTTCCACCTGCAGGAAGAAACCTTTCTCGTTGCGGCTCAGCAGGTCAATCGCTTTCTCCGTCATCTGCGCCAGCGTCGGCACCGAGGCGTCGCGTTTCGGGTTTGGCGTACAGGTCACCGGCGCCTTATCGATATTGCCGTGATAAGACGCCTTCGGCCCTTCCCAGCGAACCGGCATATTGCCATCGGCGAAGAGTCCCAGCAGCGGCTTAGCCTGACTGGCGTCAGTCGCGGCGGCAAGGGAAGCCGCGTCGGTCACAATCTGGTAGCCGCGCGCTTCCGCCTGCTCGCGCAGGGTTTTGCCCTGCCACTCGCCCGCCGTCGCCGTTTCGGCAAAGGTCTTCGCCCCGCCGCCTAAGGTGACATCCGGCCGGGCGTTCAGCAGCTGTTCGGTAATGGAGCCTTTGCCCCCTTTCTCCAGCGCATTGCTGGGGCATTTTTCACTGGTGACCGTGGGGCCGTAACATTTACGCGATGTCACATGCGCCACCAGCGCTGCGGGGGTGGCGTCCTGCAGCTCGGCGGTGGAAACGTTGCCGGTGGCCAGCCCCGCCGCTTTCGCCAGCTCGAGGATGGTCTGATGCGCGTTCTCATGAATATCGACGCCCAGCGCGCCGTTATAGGTCTTGACGCCGGTGGTCCAGGCGGTGGCGGACGCCGCCGAGTCGGTCACGTAGTCCGGTTTCCCGGTTTTTTTATCCAGCGAATAGTGCGTGTACTGCCCGGTTAACGGCAAGGCGTCAATCCCTTTAAAGAAACCGCCTGCCCCTTGCGCATAATTTCGCGCAGCGGTAATTTCCGAATCACCCATGCCATCGCCAATCAGCAAAATAACGTTTTTAGCTGGCTTATTGATTAACGAGGCGCGCAGCGCTTCGGTTTGATCGCCGGTTAAACGACGCGCGCCGCCGGGAGTGGTGATATCTCCCTGCGCAGCGCGATTTTCCAGAACCGGCGCAGCAGTGGTTTCTGCATGAATAACCGGCGAGCCCAGCAGAGGAACCAGGGCAATAAACAGGGCGCTTAATTTCACTTTTGTCATCTCCATGTAAAAAATACTTAAAAAAAACAAAACGAGGGAGACTTTATAAAAGGGAGATGACAGAAAAATGACGGCATCCTTGTCGTGTCATAAAGACTAGCTACGAGGATGCCGCAACAGCTTCTTTAGATATTGCTGCAGCAGCATCGCATCCTGGTCGTTGACCGGCGGACAGGGCGTCACCTGGTCAATCGCCTGTTCTATATCCTGAATCAATGCCTGCTGGGCATCATGCTCCATATGGCGCAATAATGCGGTGACCACGATCTCCAGCGCTTCAACCTGCACCGTCAGTTCCTTTGCTTCTTCTTCCTTTTGCGCCAGTTTAACCAGTAACTCAGCAATGAGATTCTTCATAGCACCAGTTCCTTATGCGAGGCCTGTTTTTGATTGGGATGTCATACCCGATGACGGACCTCAGAATTACTTAAAATAAGAATCATCGCAACACCCAATATACAGCGAAACGTTTTACCACAACAAAATACCACTATAAATAGTATTGTTTAATCATGGTCGGGGATGGTTATAACCAGATGGCGCAGGAAATAATAAAATGGAATAGCGCTCACGGCATGGCGATAACAAAAAGTAATGGTAAATGTACCGACGGTGAATAACGCTGACGGTATCGCGATAAATACCGTCAGCAGAGGTTCAGGCGTTAGCCCGGCGGGTGCGGCGCAGCATCCATGCCAGCTGCCAGAGGTTAATGAAAACGATAATGGCGGTAGCAATAAACACCCAGCGGAAGCCGGCCATCGCCGATACAGAGGCGCCAATCAGCGGCCCGGCGACGTTGCCCAGATACATAAACGACTGGTTATAGCCAAAGATGCGTCCGGTGACGCTGTCGCTGCTGTATTTCAGCAATAAAGTCTGCACCGCCGGGAGCATCGCGCCATCGGCAAAGCCGAGCAGGAAACGCAGCGTACCCAATTGCAGCGGGGTGGTGACAAAAGACATGGCGAAAAACATCACCACTGCGCAGCAGAGCGTCGCGAGCAGGATCCGCGAGGTACCGATGCGATCGCCTAACTTACCCAGCCGTGGCGCAGAAATCAGCGCCGACACGCCAGGCACCGCGGCGATCATCCCGGCCAGAAAGGCGATATTGTTGCTGTCCGGCGCCATCGACTTGATAAACAGCGCCAGGATCGGGCCAATTGAGCCGTTGCACAACTGGATCACCAGGGTGGTGAAGAACAGGCTGATCACCAGCCCCGGATAGGGTAAAGAGGCAAGGACTTGTTTTCCGGTGAGGCGCTCGCTTTTACTGACCTGAGGGCGCCCTCCCTCTTTGATCAGAAACAGGGTCACCAGAAAACTGATGGTCAGCAGGATCGCCGTAATAAAAAAGACCATCCGCAGCCCGACGTGGTCCGCCAGGAAGCCGCCCAGCAGCGGGCCGCCGATCACGCCGCTGATTTGCGCGGTTGATAGCGTGCTCAGCGCCCAGCCGCTGCGCTCGCGCGGCACCTGGGAGGCCACCAGCGCCATGGCGTTGGGGATATAACCGGAGGTTAAGCCCATGATCGCCCGCAGGATAAACAGCTGCCAGACGTTAGTGGCGAAGGCCTGCAGTAAAATAGCAATCGCCATCCCCAGCGAGGCACGCAGCAGCATCAGCTTGCGGCCTTTGCGGTCTGCCAGGCTCCCCCACATCGGCGAGACGATCGCCGAGACAAGAAAAGTCACGCTGAAGGTCAGCCCCGACCACATCGACAGCGCTTCATGCGAGGTAACGCCCAGCTGGGAGACGTAGAGGGGCAAAAAAGGGAGAATTTGACTGATCGCCAGGCCGGTAAAAAAGCAACCAAACCAGACGGAGATGAGATTAACCTTCCAGGATTCCATAACTACGCGTATTCATTAATGATTTGCCAATTATTACCTAGCTTAGCAATTTCATTCCACTGGTGTACTACCATAGATGCGCTGGCGGTGAGTTTGGTGTTTTATGAGTGTGGATGAGAACCTGACGAAGCATTTTCTGGTCATTTAGGCTACTCACAGCGCTTTATGCTCAAAAGCAGAAGCCCTGTCCGCGCATCCCCAGATGAAAATGATTGGCGTGAGCCGCATTGTACTCTGGCCCCAGCGCGTTGCCGAAGTAGTGGCAGCTGTTGTTCAACAGCGCCGCCAGCCAGGGATGCGAGGTCTCGCTCCGCCAGCCCTGCAGGACGCTGACGCGTCGGCCGTCCGCCAGGCGGAAACCGCTGACGTCCAGCGCGTCCGCCGTGGCGTGTTCACTGCGCCGCGCCTGTTGCCGATGGTAGATATTGCGGCAGGCGAAGCTGCCGAGATGATCGATCTGGCGCAGATCGCTCGCCATCAGTTGACGGGTCAGCGGTTTCGCCTGCTGCTCGACATACAGCGCACTGCTCAGCGCCAGCGGGCAGCTGGCGAGGAAACTGCTGCTCAGCGTCACGCTGCCAAAATTCGCTACCCGCACCACGTTATGCAGCGGGCAGCTTCCCTCGCTGTCCGCCACCGGCTGGCTGGCGATAAGCCGGCGGCGATTGGCTTCCGCCAGCAGGGAGGCGCACTGGTCTGCCGTCAGCCTGCGCAGCTTGAATGACGTCAACCAGCCCGGGGGATCGTCAAGCGCCAGCGGCGCCAGCGGATTCAGGTGCGGCGGCAGATAGCGGTATCCTAACAGGCCCGCGCCGAGCAGCCCGGCCAGCACCAGCAGCGTCTTTCCTCTCACGCCCACTCCCGTCAATTGATCAGGTAAATATTATGGCAGGCAGGCAGCGGTTTCACATGGTATGTTATGCCCTTTGATGTTATCTGGATGGAAGTTGAAATGGCAAAGATGAGGGTTGGGATCGTTTTTGGCGGCAAGTCGGCGGAGCATGAAGTGTCGCTGCAGTCAGCGAAGAATATCGTGGAAGCGATTGATAAATCGCGCTTCGATGTGGTTCTGTTGGGTATTGATAAACAGGGGCTATGGCACATCAACGACGCCGGCAACTACCTGCTCAATGCTCAGGATCCTGCCCGCATTGCCCTGCGTCCTTCCACGGTGACCCTGGCGCAGATCCCGGGCCGAGAAGCACAGCAGCTGATTAACGCCGACAGCGGCCAGCCGCTGGCGGCTATCGATGTGATTTTCCCCATCGTCCACGGCACGCTGGGCGAGGATGGCTCCCTGCAGGGGATGCTGCGCATGGCGAATCTGCCTTTCGTTGGTTCCGATGTGCTGGGCTCCGCGGCCTGTATGGACAAAGACGTGACCAAACGTCTGCTGCGCGATGCCGGGCTCGCCGTCGCCCCGTTTATCACCCTGACCCGCGCCAACCGCGCGCAGTTCAGCTTTGCCGATGTCGAAGCGAAGCTGGGGCTGCCGCTGTTCGTGAAGCCGGCCAACCAGGGATCATCGGTTGGCGTCAGCAAAGTTAAAAACGAAGAGCAGTACCATCAGGCGGTGGCCCTGGCCTTTGAATTTGACCATAAAGTCGTGGTGGAACAAGGCATTAAAGGGCGGGAAATTGAGTGTGCGGTGCTGGGTAACGACCACCCGCAGGCCAGCACCTGCGGTGAGATTGTCCTCAACAGCGAGTTTTACGCCTACGACACCAAATATATCGATGACCAGGGCGCGCAGGTGGTGGTCCCGGCCGCCATCGCCCCTGAGATCAACGACAAGATCCGCGCGATTGCAGTGCAGGCCTACCAGACCCTGGGCTGCAGCGGCATGGCCCGCGTCGACGTGTTCCTCACCGCCGACAACGAGGTGGTGATCAACGAGATCAACACCCTGCCGGGCTTTACCAACATCAGCATGTATCCGAAGCTGTGGCAGGCCAGCGGCCTCGACTACACCAGCCTGATCACCCGGCTGATTGAGCTGGCGCTGGAGCGCCATGCCGCGGACCGGGCGCTGAAAACCTCCATGAACTAAAACGCGTTTATCGCGCCTGGCAGCAGGGGTCTTAGGCCTCTTCTGCCGGGCGGCGGCGGATCACCAGGCCCGCGGCCCAGAAGCTAATGACCCAGGTCACCAGACCGACGGCGTAGGATTGCCAGCCCTGTGTTTCAAACCCCAGCAGCCCCACCACCCCATTGAGAATAAAAATTAGCCCCAGCGCCACCGCGTAGTAGTGCCAGTCGCGGCGAATTTTATCTGTGAGCTTCATGCGACCTCCAACAGCAAAAAAACGCATCTTCGCATAGCCGCCCGCGGCGGTCTGTAGCGCGGGAGAGAATGTTGCTGGATTGCGACGCCGCTCTCCCTTTTCCATTCCTGTGGCGCGGTTAACACACCGGCGAAAACAGGATTATTCCTGGACGGCAATTACCAGCAATCTGATACTGACAATGGCCCCTCACTGCCAGAATACCTGCCATAGAGCTGGAGAAAAAACCAGCAGTACAGAGGTGGGAGGGCCTATGGCTGAATTCAGTTTTTCAAAATCGCTTTTGGGAAATAAAAAAAGAGGGGCGTTGACCGGCAGCCATGTCGCCTACGGCCTGTTCGTGCTGGTCTGCTGCTGGGCCGGCGCGCAGATGCTCAGCATGCTGATCCACGCTCCGGGGGTATTTGAACGCTTGATGCAAACGCAGGACGCCAGCCGTCCGCAAGTCGACATCAGTCTCGCCGTTGGCACCCTCTTTGGCCTGATCCCTTTCCTGATCGGCTGCTCGTTCATCGGGCTGCTGGCGCTCATTGTGCGCTGGCGTCAGCGCCGTTAACGCCGCGCCATACAATTTGCCCGCCGCTCATCAACCCGTTTTGCAAACCACGCCGTCGTCAGATTACGGGTAATTTTCGGACTCTCAAGCTGGATCCCTGGCAACATCTCCCGCGGCAGAGTCTTGCCCGCCCTTTTCTCGGCGAGGCGGAAAACCTGCTGATAAAGGTCGGTCTTCTCAAACGCCAGGCTGTCGCCCTTTTTCAACTGGCTGTGGATCTCGCTGTCGCTCATTCCCAACTGGCCCGCCAGACGACGCACCGCCAGCTCGGTGCTGCCCGGTTCCTCGCTGTCGTAGCGGATAAGGTCGCCGTCGAGCGCCAGTTTCACCCCGCTGGCTTTCACCACCGCGTTCTGGAAGGCGGCGTTACGGCTGGCATACCAGCCGGCGTTGAAGTCGGCAAAGCGGTACAGCGGCACGCTGTAGCTGGCCGGGTAGTTCAACAGATGATAGGTGCCAAACCACAGGCCACCGCGCAGGCTGAAGACCTCCTGGCGCACCGTCCCGTTCATTTTCCACGGGTAGCCGGAGGTGTGCTGCTCGGCAAAGGCAATGCTGACCTGCATCGGCCCCCCGGTGTGCACCGGGTTAAGTGAACCGAACAGCTTCTGCCCCATCGGCACCATCCCGATAAAGTCATCAAAAATGGCGCTCAGCTGCTTTTCCGTCTTCACATTGTCCAGACGGTCGCTATAGCTTTTACCGTTTGGCGAGGTGATCTTCAGCGCGGTATGGACCAGAAACGGCGGAATGTGCATTTTTTCCGCCCGGCGGTCAATTTCCTGCCAGGCGATTTTATTCAACCCCGGCACCACCGGATCGGACTGATAGTTAGACTCCTGCTGCGCGACCGCCAGCACCGAGCAGACATTCTCTTCCGTCGGCGCCAGCTTCTGGCTGTCAAACGCGGTGGCGATGGCTTGCGCCCAGGCCTCCCGATCCTTGACGCTGGCCGGCATTTTCTGCCGCACCACCGACGCCACGTCAACGGGCTTCTCGCCCTTTTTCAGCGTCGGGGCCTGCTGGCTGGTACAGGCGCTCAGCACCATGGCCGCCAACAGCGTCAATGAACCGGGAATAATGCGCGATAAACGTGCGGCCATCATGCTTCCTTGTCTTAATTAACGTAATGTCGGGATCGCTTCCTGCAGCGGCTTGCCGTCCAGCTCGCGTTCAAAACTGCGCAGACGTTTGTAGATGGACATCAGTTCCACCAGCGTCGTCCACGAGCTAATCAGGTACTGGAACGAGCCGCGCACCTGGCCGAAGACGTTGGTAATTTGCGTCATCAGCCCGAGGGTAATCGTACCGGCAACGATCGACGGAAACAGCAGGAAAAGGCCGAAAACGTTATCCACCTGCAGGTAGAGAATGCGGGCGATATTGAAATACATATAGTGGAAATAGAGACGGAAATAGTTGCGACGCACCGCGCTGAACAGCTCGCGCACCGTCGGCGGCGTGGCGCGGGTTTCATCGTCCTCACCGTAGACCAGCTCTTTACGATAGGCGGCTTCCACGCGCTGGTTTTTAAACTCCAGGCCCGGCAGCTTAATCCCCACCACCGCCAGCAGGCCGGTCCCCATCAGCGACCAGACGATAGCGGCAATCACCAGACCATACGGCAAATGGCCGACGATAGGCAGGTCGGGAACGTGTTCGGAGAGCGTCACCAGCACCGGCAGGAAGGCGATCAAGGTCATCACCGCGTTGATAAAGCTTACCCCCATATCTTCCAGGGTGGAGGCAAAGCGCATGGTATCTTCCTGCACACGCTGCGCGGCGCCTTCGATATGGCGCAGATGCTGCCAGTGGGCCATATAGTGTTCGTTCATCGCCGTGCGCCAGCGGAAGACGTAGTGGCTGACGAAGAAGTTGTTCATCACGCCAATGATCACCGCGATGAGCGCGATGCCGAGAAAGATGCCGATCTCATGATAAAACTGGTTGATGCTGACCTTATGCGGGGTGGCCAGCGCGCTCTGGATCAGGTCGTAGAACGGCGCATACCAGGCGTTGATCGCCACCCCGACTTCCACCAGAAACCAGGTGACGAAGATGATGAGCGACGTGCCGAGAATCGACCAGTACTGCCAGCGATGCGGGCAGTAGACAAACCAGAAGAGTGCAAACACGCCGACGCAAAACAGATAGTAAGCGTAGAACACCAGATAGTTGAGCGACCAGAAGCGCGCCGCGCTGATCGCCACATTTTGCGATGCTCCGGTGACCCGCAGCAGCCAGTCGCCGCCGCCCGCCTGCCAAAAGATCACGGCCAGCAGCGACCAGATAAAGGCAGAAATAAAAAACGGCCCCGGTTTGGGGAAAAAAGATTTAAACATCATTGTCTCCTGCTAACTTCTTATCGTTCTGCTATTGCTGTGTACGACGCATACGTCGGCCGCCGCGTGGATGCGCTCTCGCGGGGCAGACGAATGATAAGACCGGATATCAACAGCTTAGTTCTGCTGCCAGGCGTGCAGAATTGTTTCTGTGGGTTTCACCTGTAAAGGATTGCCAGGAACGGTCAGCGTACGCCACACCTCATTGTAGTGGGCGATAAGCGTCGCGGCCTGCGCGGCGGGGCGGTCGGCGGTGGTATGGGCATCTTCCGCGATCACAATACCGTACCCGCGGCTGGCGCCGTTTTTAATGGTGGTGTCGAGGCAGTAGTCGGTGGCGCAGCCGCAGATGACGAACTGCTGAATGTCGTGTTCGTCCAGCACCTGCGCCAGCGAGGTGTGGTAGAAGGCGTCGCAGGCGGTTTTGGTGACATACAGCGCGCCAGCTGGCTGTTCCAGCTCGGGAAGCAGGGCGAAGCCTTCGCTGCCGGCTTCGAGGCCGCCGGCCTCATCATGCTGAATGAAAATAACCTTGTCCGCCGCGCGCACCAGACGATTAATTTGCGCGACGCAGCGCTCGCGCGCCAGACGCGGCGTGGCGAACACGCCGTTTTGCATATCCACGACCATCACTACCCGTTGAGCCGTCATTGTTCTCTCCCACGAACTTTCAGCCAAACGGTCATCATACGCGGCAGCGGAAAAAGCCGATATCTGAAAGCGTAAAAAAGTCTTTTTTACGCACCGTTACCTTTTTCCTGCAGGAATGTCGTGAATCCCACTTTGTTCTGCGCCACTTCGTAGTATAAATACCCTCTTCTTTTTTATTTATTTAATGGATGATCTCCGTTGAAACGTAGTTTGCTCATTTTTGCTGCGCTGTGCGCGGCGTCGTGGACCTCGGTGCAGGCCGCACAGCCTACCGTTGACCCGGTTTTCGCCTCGGATGTGGTCGATCGTTACGCCAATCATATCTACTACGGCAGCGGCGCCACCGGCATGGCGCTGGTGGTTATCGATGGCAATCAGCGTGTTTTTCGCAGCTTTGGCGAAACCCGCCCGGGGAATAATCAGCACCCGCAGCTCGACTCGGTGATCCGTATCGCCTCCCTCAGCAAACTGATGACCAGCGAGATGCTGGTGAAGCTGCTCGACCAGGGGGTGGTGAAACTCAACGATCCGCTGAGCAAATACGCCCCGCCGGGTACCCGGGTGCCTGACTGGCAGGGAAAACCAATCACCCTGGTTAACCTCGCAACCCATACCAGCGCCCTGCCGCGCGAGCAGCCTGGCGGCGCCGCTCATCGTCCGGTGTTTGTCTGGCCGACCCGCCAGCAGCGCTGGAACTGGCTCTCTACCGCGACCCTGAAGACCGCGCCGGGCTCACAGGCAGCCTACTCCAACCTGGCCTTTGATTTACTGGCGGACGCGCTCTCCACCGCTGCCGGCAAACCTTATCCGCAGCTGTTTGAAGAACAGATCACCCGGCCGCTGGGGATGAAGGACACCACCTTTACCCCGTCACCGGATCAGTGCCAGCGGCTGATGATCCCGGAAAAAGGCGCCAGCCCATGCAACAACACCCTGGCGGCGATCGGCAGCGGCGGAGTCTACTCGACGCCGGGGGATATGATGCGCTGGATGCAGCAGTTCCTGTCATCCGATTTCTATACCCGCAGCCAGCAGGCCGATCGGATGCAGACGCTGATTTATCAGCGTAACCAACTGACCCGGGTGATTGGTATGGACGTGCCGGGCCGCGCCGACGCGCTGGGCCTCGGCTGGGTGTATATGAAGCCGAAGAATGGCCATCCGGGGATTATTCAGAAAACCGGCGGCGGCGGCGGGTTTATCACCTATATGGCGATGAATCCGCAGGCTAACGTCGGCGCCTTTGTGGTGGTAACCCGCTCGCCGTTAACCCGCTTCAACAATATGAGCGATGGCATCAACGACCTGGTCAGCGAGCTGAGCGGCGCGCAGCCCAACATGCAGACGGCCAGCCAGTAAGTTCGCGGGGGTTTCGCCAACACGACATAACGATCGTTTTGGCGAAACATCCCCATGCCATTTCAGTTACACTAACGTCTTTCATTTCACAAAATCAGGCAAACCATGACAGATTTAATCACTCGCCCCCGCCGCCTGCGTCAATCCGCTGCGCTGCGCGCCCTGTTTGAAGAGACAACACTGAGTTTGAACGACCTGGTGTTGCCGATCTTTGTTGAAGAAGAAATTGATGATTACAAAGCGATCGAGGCCATGCCCGGCGTGATGCGCATTCCGGAAAAATATCTGGCACGTGAAATCGAACGCATCGCTAACGCCGGCATTCGCTCGGTGATGACCTTTGGCATTTCTCATCACACCGATGCTACCGGCAGCGATACCTGGAATGAAAATGGCCTGGTGGCGCGTATGTCGCGGATCTGCAAGTCCACGGTGCCGGAGATGATCGTCATGTCCGATACCTGCTTCTGCGAATACACTTCCCACGGTCACTGTGGCGTGCTGTGCGACCACGGGGTGGATAACGACGCGACCCTGGAAAACCTCGGCAAGCAGGCCGTTGTCGCCGCCGCCGCCGGGGCGGATTTCATCGCTCCTTCCGCCGCGATGGACGGTCAGGTACAGGCGATTCGCCGCTCGCTGGATGCCGCCGGTTTCACTAATACGGCAATTATGTCCTACTCCACCAAGTTCGCTTCCTCCTTCTACGGCCCGTTCCGCGAAGCGGCCGGTACCGCGCTGAAGGGCGATCGGAAAACCTATCAGATGAGCCCGATGAACCGCCGGGAGGCCATTCGCGAGTCGCTGCTCGATGAAGCCCAGGGCGCCGACTGTCTGATGGTGAAACCGGCTGGCGCCTACCTGGATATTCTGCGCGATATCCGCGAACGCAGCGATCTGCCGCTCGGCGCCTATCAGGTCAGCGGGGAGTACGCGATGATCAAATTCGCTGCCCAGGCGGGCGCTATCGATGAAGAGAAAGTGGTTCTGGAAAGCCTCGGCGCTATCAAACGCGCAGGCGCCGACCTGATCTTCAGCTATTTCGCCCTCGATCTGGCCGAGAAAAAAATCCTCCGTTAAACCCGCCCCTCCCCGGTGGCGCTTCGCTTACCGGGGCTACCAAACCTCATCCCCGGTGCGCTGTATTTATCGCGACCACCACACCGTAGCCCGGATAAGGCGCTTGCGCCGCTATCCGGGGACAGGCGCTAACCAATATCTGTAGCTAAAACTTTGCGCGCCGCTTTCCACCTTCTGCGCCTTCTCCTTGGCGTACCAGATTTCGCCTTCTAACGTGTTAAACCACATCATAAATACCGAATTCCAGGAGATCCTGTGGTGGCTTATCGACGTTATTACATTAAGGGGGGAACCTGGTTCTTCACTGTTAACCTTAAAGACCGTAGAAGCATGCACCTAACTGAAAACATAGAATTATTGCGCTACTCTGTCGCCGTTGTTAAACAACATCGCCCCTTTATTATTGATGCCTGGGTGGTGTTGCCTGAACATCTGCATTGCATCTGGACACTACCTCATAATGATGACGATTTTTCTTCACGCTGGAGAGATATCAAAGGCTGTTTTAGCAGAACGTTAAAACGACAACCCCTCTGGCAACCGCGCTTCTGGGAGCATGCCATACGCGATGAAGATGATTACCGCCGACACGTTGATTACATCCATATCAATCCACTTAAGCATGGCTGGGTCACCCGGGTGATCGATTGGCCATTTTCAACCTTTCATCGCGATGTCCAGCGCGGGCTATATCCCCCAAATTGGGCTGGCGATAGCTTTGATCTTAGCTGCGGTGAACGCCGATAGCCTCTCCACGGTGGCGCTGACGCTTACCGGGGCTACAAATCGGCGCCAACCGTAGCCCGGATAAGGCGCTTGCGCCGCTATCCGGGGAACCTCGCTTGCTGCGACCGAAACTTCACCCAACTGTAATCTGAACGACATCTCCACCTTCTACTGTCTGGGCAGGACGGAGGAGGAGCCACTATGTTTAGTCTCGACAACGTACTCGATGACCTGTGGCCTCAGGCGAGGCCCGCCCCCTGGCAAAAGAAACTGTTAAAAAAGCTGTTTTATGAGGAAGAGTTTCAACAATTTGCCGATCGTCATCGCCACCTGAAGGGGCTTGATACGGTCGAACAGGTACTGGAATACCTCAATATCCGCTGCGCCATCCCGGCGCACGATCTCGAACAAATCCCCGAATATGGCCCGCTGGTCATTATCGCCAACCACCCCACCGGCACCCTCGACGGCCTGGCGCTCCTGTATGCGGTATCCCGCGTGCGCCGCGATGTCAAAGTGGTCACCAACCGCATGCTCACCCACCTTGAGCCCCTGAGCTCGCTGTTTATCCCGGTAGATAATATTCATGGCCGCACCGCTAAAGCGGCGCTGCAGCAGATGGATCACCAGCTGCAGGCCGGCGGGGTGCTGATCTTCTTCCCGGCGGGGGAAGTCTCCCGCCTCACCCTTCGCGGTATCCGCGATAAAAAATGGCACTCCGGCTTTATTAAGCTGGCGGCAAAATATCGCGCCCCGCTGCTGCCGGCGTGGATTAACGCCCACAACAGCGCCCTGTTTTACGCCAGCACTCTGGTCTCCGACAACCTGCCGCTGCTCCTGCTGATGCAGCAGATGTTTCGCCGGCGCAACAGCAGCCTGCCGGTGCGCATCGGCCAGCAGATCCCCTGGTCGAGCTGGTTCGATGCCAAGTCCAGCGCTCGCGAGCTTACCGGCCGCTGCTATCAGCACCTTGAACAACTGCGCAAAGGGCTGCCGGGGCAGTTCAAAACCGAAAGCGCCATCGCCCGTCCGGAAGACCGGGCATTGCTCAAACGCGAACTGCATAAGGCCGAGTGTCTGGGCCGCACCACCGACGGCAAAGTGATTTACCTCTGGCAGCGCAACGGCCAGGAGGACGCGCCGCTGCTGCGCGAGCTGGGACGTCTGCGGGAAATCGCCTTCCGCGCGGTCGGGGAAGGCAGCGGCAAACGGCGGGATATCGACGGGTATGACGACGACTATCTGCATCTGATCCTGTGGGATGAAGACGATCTGGAAATCGTCGGAGCTTACCGCTTTATGCCGACGGCCATCCAGCTGGCAAAGCGCGGCCTGGAAGGGATCTACAGTTACAGCCTGTTCCATTACGACGGGCGGATGGACGATGTCCTGCAGCACGGCATTGAGCTGGGGCGCAGCTTTATCCAGCCGCGCTACTGGGGGCGTCGCGGGCTGGACTACCTGTGGTCAGGCATCGGCGCTTATCTGGCGCGCTATCCGCACTATCGCTATCTGTTTGGTCCGGTGTCGATTTCTGGCGGGTTGCCGCCCGCCGCCCGCGATCTGCTGGTGGCGTTCTACCGGCTGTGGTTCCCGGCGACGCATCCGCTGGCGGAGTCGCGTCGACCTTATCCGGCGTCGCTGCCCGACGTGCTGGCGCAGTTTGGCGGGGAGGATTACAACGACGACCTGGCCCGGCTGAAGTCCCTGCTCGGCAATCTCGGCTGCGCGATCCCGCCGCTGTATAAGCAGTACTCGGAAGTGTGCGAGCCGGGCGGCGTGCAGTTTATCGATTTCGGCAGCGATCCGGATTTCAATAACTGCGTGGATGGTCTGGTGCTGGTGGATCTCACCTACCTGAAGGCCAATCGCTATCAGCGCTATATTGGCGCGCATCTGGGTGCGCAAAAATCGGCATAAACGCTTTTTCCCGGCTTGCGGCGCGTTGCGCCTTAGCCGGGCTACGGTACACCATTTCCGACGGATCGGTCGCCCGGAAAAGGCGCGTCAGGCGCCGCCTCCGGGAAGCTGCGGGCAATGCAGCATCCGCTTTTCTCCGCGGCTCGCGGCTGATGCCTTAACCGGCTACAAGCATTACCCCGCCCGGTAATACGGCTTATCGCCGAGGATCGTCGCCCGGTGCATGATCCGCCGCTGCGGCAGATAGTCGGCGTTGGCGTAATGCTGGGTCACCCGGTTATCCCAGATAGCGACATCGTTCGGCTGCCAGCGCCAGCGCACCTGAAACTCCGGTTTAGTGACATGAGCAAACAGGAAGTTCAGCAGCGCTGCGCTCTCTTTCTCACTCACCTCGACAATTCGCGTGGTAAACCCTTCATTAACGAACAGCGCCTGCTTGCCGGTCACCGGGTGGGTACGCACTACCGGATGCAGCAGCGGCGGATGCTTCGCCACCGCTTCCTGCCAGCGCCGATGCTCGGCTTCGGTCTTGTTGTACTTATACTCCTGGAACGATTTGCGGAAATCGTGTTCGGCATGCAGGCCGCTCAGCAGCTGCCGGAAAGGTTCTGACAGCGCTTCCCAGGCGGCAATGCCGCTGGTCCACAGGGTGTCACCGCCGGTCGTCGGCAGCTCTTTCGCCGCCAGAATGGCGCCGGCGGGCGGCGTGTCGATAAAGGTGACATCGGTATGCCAGTTGTCATTATCCGGCGGATTATCGTTGTGGGTATCGAGGACGATAATCTCTTCCACGCCAGGGGCGTGAGGGTAGACCGGATGGATATGCAGGTCGCCAAACCGCAGAGCCAGGTCGCGCTGTTGCGCCGGGGTGATATTTTGCTCGCGCAGGAATACTACCTGATGACGCAGCACCGCGTGATACAGCTGTTCAAACTGGTTGTCGCTCAGCGGACGGGTTAAATCCGCCCCGGTCACCTGCGCGCCAATATAGGGCCCCAGCGGGGTAATGCTCAGACGTTCACTCATTGTACTTCTCCATGCCAGGGCGTCAGGCGACGCTGCAGCGCGCGCAGACCCAGTTCCAGTAAAAAGGCGATAATGGCAATCACCGCGATCCCCGCCAGCACCACATCGGTGGCGAGAAACTCGCCGGCAGACTGCACCATAAATCCTAATCCGCGGGTGGCAGCGATCAGCTCAGCGGCCACCAGCGTTGACCAGCCCACCCCGAGACCAATGCGCAGCCCGGTGAGGATCTCCGGCAGCGCGCCGGGGAGGATCACCAGCCACAGCACCTGCGCCCGGCTGGCGCCCAGCGAACGGGCGGCGCGAATGCGCACCTGCTGCGCGCTTTTTACCCCTGCCAGCGCCGACATGGCTACCGGCGCGAAAATCGCCAGGTAGATCAGCAGGATCTTCGAGGTTTCACCGATGCCAAACCAGATCACCATCAGCGGTAGGTAGGCCAGCGGCGGCACCGGACGATAGAGTTCGATCAGCGGGTCGAGGATCCCGCGCACCGTCGAGTTGAGCCCCATGGCGATCCCCACCGGTACGCCAATAAGCACTGCCGCCAGCAGGGCGATGACGATCCGCGTCAGGCTCGCCGCCAGATGCTGCCAGAGCGTCGCATCCATAAAGCCCTGCGGCCCGGCGATGGTGATAAGCTTTTGCAGTACCTGGCCCGGCGGCGGCAGAAACAGCGGACTAATCAGCTGCAGCGCTGCGACCGCCCACCAGACGGCCAGCAATACCGCCAGAGTCGCCACGCTGAGGGTGAGCTGACGGGAGAGCGGCCAGCGCCACTTCAGCGTCGTCTGACGCGGTTTGTCGTTCAGTACCACGCTCATGAGAAAGCCTCCCGTTGGTCAAACACCCGGCTCAGAATGTATTCCCGCTGTTCAATAAACCGCGGGTCAGATTTGATGCTGCGGCAGGATTCGCCCGCGACAAAGCGACGGCTGAAATCAAGCCGCAGCCGCTCCACCACCCGTCCCGGCCCCGGCGACAGCAGTACCAGCTCGGTGGCCATAAAGATGGCCTCTTCAATGTCATGAGTGATCAGCAGCACCTGTTTGCCGGTCTCATGCCACAGTTTCAGCAGCAATGTCTGCATCTGCTCGCGGGTAAAGGCGTCAAGCGCGCCGAAGGGCTCATCCAGCAGCAACAGCTGCGGATTCGCCGCCAGCGCCCGGGCGATGCCCACCCGCTGGCGTTGACCGCCGGACAGCTGCCAGATAAAGCGTTTTTCCGCCCCTTCGAGACCCACCTTCTTCAGCATCTGCGCCGCCGCTTGCCGGCGCTGCGCTTTATCCACGCCCGCCAGCTGGAGGCCCAGCGCCACGTTATCCTGCACATTGCGCCACGGCAGCAGGCCTTCGTTCTGGAAGACCACGCCGCGCTCTGCGCCCGGCCCGGTCACCCGCTGACCTTCGAGGGTGATGCTGCCGTGCTGATAGGGCACGAATCCGGCAATCAGGTTCAGCAGGGTAGTTTTACCGCAGCCCGAAGGCCCCAGCACCACCAACAGCTCCCCACTCTCCAGCGTCAGGTTGATATCCGCCAGCGCCGGTTTACCGCCGTAGTCGGCGGAAAGATGCGAGATTTGCAGCATCGCCGCCTCCTTTACTTCACGAAACGGTCAGTGACGTACTGACGATAATCGGTTCCCGCCGCGGGCACTTTGCCCTGCTCTTTCAGGAAGCGCGCGGTATCGACGATGGCCTGATTGACCGGACCATTCAGCGCCTGCGCCTGCTCAGCGGCGGTCAGGTAGGTGTTCCCCTTCACCAGCCCGGGGACATCGGCTTCCGGCACGCCGCTCAGGCGCGCCAGCTTGCTGATGTTGTCCGGCTGTTTCAGCCATGTTTCCGGGTTGGCGATGTAGGGCTGCTGGGCGTCGATGGCGCTTTTAGCAAAGGCTTTGACGATCTCCGGATGCTGCTCGGCGAAGTCCTTACGGACCACCCAAACGTCGAGGGTCGGCGCGCCCCACTCCCCAACCTCCGCGGAATCGGTCAACACCTTGCCCTCTTTTTCCAGTTCGTTAACCGCTGGCGCCCAGACGTAAGCGCCATCGATATCCCCGCGCTGCCAGGCGGCGATGATCGCCGGCGGCTGCAGGTTAATAATCTGCACCTGGCCCGGCTTGATGCCCCAGTGTTTGAGCGCCGACAACAGGCTGTAGTGGGTGGTGGAGATAAACGGCACGGCGATGCGCTTGCCGATCAGATCTTCCGGTTTGGTAATGCTTTTTTTCACCACCAGCGCTTCGGAGTTGCCGAGCTTTGAAGCGAGCAGGAACACTTCAATCGGCACCTGCTGACTGGCGGCCACCGCCAGCGGGCTGGAGCCGATATTACCGATCTGCACATCGCCGGAGGCCAGGGCGCGCACCACGCTGGCGCCGCTGTCGAATTTCCGCCAGTCGACGGTCGCGCCGCTGGTTTTGGCGAAGGTGTTGTCCGCCTGGGCGACTTTCGCCGGCTCAGCGGAGGTTTGATACGCCACGGTCACGTTGACCGCCTGCGCCTGGAAGGCGGCGACAGCCAGCGCCGCCAGAAGAGTAATTCGCGATGTGAATGCCATAATGTCTGCTTCCCCTGAGTTGTTATAGGTGCAGTATTTCCGGCATCAGGAGGGAGATGAAGTAATTAAAAATTCTGGCTAATAGCGAATCGTTTTTAGAACAAAAGCGGGAAAGGATAGTTGGTTTTGAGCGGTTGGTTAGTGGCAGAGGGTTGGCGCCGGGTGGCGGCGACGGATCGCGCAAAGTGTAGGCCGGGTCAGCGCAGCGCCACCCGGCAAAAAACTCAGCGCTTCGCGTTAAGCGCGGCGATATCCTTCGGCGTGGTGCGGCAGCAGCCGCCAATCAGCTTCGCCCCGGCCGCCAGCCACTGCGGCAGATAATCCGCCAGGGTAGCGCAGGCTTCGCCATGATGGTGCCAGGTCTTGCTCACCGCATCATAATGTTCGCCGGAGTTAGGATAGACCACCAGCGGCAGGGCCGTCAGGCTGTGCAGATGCGCCAGCGCCGCGGGCGTATTTTCCAGGGCGATACAGTTGATGCCCACCGCCACCACCTGCGGGTTATCCGCCAGGGCAGCCATCACCTCGCGTAGCGGCGTCCCATCGCTGAGATGTTCGGCGTCGCGCAGCGTGAAAGAGTACCAGGCGCGGGCGCGGGGATAGTCCTGCAGCAGGGCCGTCAGCGCCTGGATCTCAGCAAATGACGGCAGGGTTTCACAGGCCAGCAGGTCGGCGCCCGCATCCAGAAGGGCTTCGACGCGCGGGCGGTGGAAATCCTGGAACTCTTCCGCGCTGCGCTGATAATCGCCGCGATACTCCGAGCCGTCGGCGAGAAATGCGCCATACGGCCCTACCGAACCGGCCACCAGCAGCGTGCCGGCCTGCGGGTTCTCGGCGAGGTACGCCTCGCGCGCTTTGCGCGCCAGTTCGACGCTTTTGCCGATCAGCGCCCGGGACTGCGCATCATCCAGCCCGCGCGCGGCAAAGCCCGCCGGGGTGGCCTGATAGCTGGCGGTGATCGCCACCTGCGCCCCGGCGCGAAAGTAGTCGAGATGCACATCGCGGATCAGCTGCGGGTTCTCCAGCAGCACTTTCGCCGACCACAGGCTGTCGGCCAGATCGCAGCCGCGGGCCTCCAGCTCGGTGGCCATGGCGCCGTCCAGCAGGACATAAGGCTGGGCGGCAAGCAGAGCAGTGAACGGGTTAGTCTGCGACATGTTGGGACTCCTGAGTCATATTCCGTGAACGAGTGAGATACCAGGCACCATAGCACAGGGCCACAAAGGGGATCCCGCACCACAGCGCAATTCTCTGGCTCGGGTCAAAGGCGAGGCCCACGCAGGCCACCAGGCACAGCACAAACCCCAGAACGGGCACCACCGGATACCAGGGAGCGCGATACTGCAGATCGCTCAGCGCCTTACCCTGCTGCAGATGGCGGCGGCGGAACATAAAGTGCGAGGCGCAGATGCTCAACCACACCGCCACTACCGCAAAACCGGAGATCGCCGACAGCGCCACAAACACCGTATCGGGCGCCACCACGCTGGAGAACAGCGCCAGCACGCCGCCCAGCATACTCACCGACAGCGCGGTCACCGGCACGCCCCGTTTATTGACTTTGGCAAAGCAGGCCGGCAGCGTCTTCTCGTTCGACAGCGACCACAGCATCCGCCCGGAAGCGTACAGGCCGGAGTTAGCCGCCGACAGGATCGCCGTCAGGATCACAAAGTTGAAAAGATCCGCCGCGTAAGGGATGCCCACCTTTTCAAACACCAGCACGAAGGGGCTTTTCTCCACCCCCGCCTGCTGCATTGGGATCAGCGCCGCCAGCACGAACACGGTGCCGATAAAGAAAATAATCAGCCGGGCAATGGTGGTGCGGATGGCGACCGGAATAACCTTATGCGGGTTTTCCGTCTCTCCGGCGGCAATGCCGATAAGCTCCGTCCCGGAGAAGGCGAAGTTCACCGCCACCATGGTCATCAGGATCGGCAGGCCGCCGTGCGGGAACCAGCCTTCGGCGGTGATATTGTGCAGGCCCGGCGCCGGCGAGCCATCCTGCATCGGAATGATGCCGAAAATGGCCGCGCCGCCGAGAATAATAAACGCGATGATGGTGATCACTTTCACCAGCGAGAACCAGAACTCGCCTTCCGCGAAGAAGCGCGTCGAAATGATATTAAGGCCGAAGATCACCGCGCAGAACACCACGCACCAGATCCAGACCGGCACCTGCGGGAACCAGTACTGCATGCAGAAACCCGCCGCGGTGAAGCTCGAACCCAGCGCCACCGTCCACGTCAGCCAGTAGAGCCACGCCACGGTATAGCCCGTCGCCGGGCCAAGATAGCGCGCCGCGTAAACGTGGAAGGCGCCGGTCTCCGGCATCGCCACCGACAATTCACCGAGGCACTGCATCACCAGCCAGACCACCAGGGCGCCAATCAGATACGCCAGCAGCGTCCCGGCCGCGCCGGTGGTGGAGATGATATAGCCGGTATTAAAAAATAAGCCGGTGCCAATCACGCCGCCGAGCGACAGCATGATCAGATGGCGCGTTTTCATGGTGCGCTTCAGTTGCCCACCTTGTTGTTGTGTTGTGCTTTGCATTTTATTTTCTCACGCCAGCCCGCTTGCCCGGGTCATGATGCGTATAAACGTATAGACATCTAAACATCCAAAAGAAGAAGTGTTATACCGTGCCGCCGCGGAAAAAGCAAAGCCGCTGCACCAGGGCACGCGCCGACAGCGTGCAGCCTGCCCCATTTTTGCGCAGCGCCAGCGGGCGCGCCACGCGCTGACGCCTCATCGCGACGGACCACGTTCTGGCACTCTCTTTGCAGCCTGTCGTTCAGAACCTTTCTATCTGGCGAGGCAACACGTATGACAGAGCAAACCACCACCTTAAAAAGAACGCTCGGCAGTTTTCGTTTATGGGGGATCGCCGTCGGACTGGTGATATCCGGGGAGTACTTCGGCTGGAGCTACGGCTGGTCGCAGGCGGGCACGATGGGGTTTATGGTCGTCGCCCTGGCGGTCGCCGCGATGTACTGCGCCTTTATTTTCAGCTTTACCGAGCTGACCACCGCCATCCCGCACGCTGGCGGCCCTTTCGCCTATGCCTACCGCGCCTTCGGGCCCACCGGCGGCTTTATCGCCGGTTTTGCCACCCTGATTGAATTCGTCTTCGCCCCGCCGGCCATCGCCATGGCCATCGGCGCCTACCTCAACGTGCAGTTTCCGGCGCTGGATCCGAAATGGGTCGCCTGCGGCGCTTACGTGATCTTTATGACGCTCAATATTCTCGGCGTCGGCATTGCCGCCACCTTCGAGCTGATCGTCACCCTGCTGGCCATCTTCGAGCTGCTGGTGTTCATGGGCGTGGTCGCGCCCGGCTTCTCCTGGAGCCACTTCACCACTAACGGCTGGGCGGGCGCGGAAAGCTTCAGCGGCCTGGCGCTGCCGGGGATGTTCGCCGCCATTCCGTTCGCCATCTGGTTCTTCCTCGCCATTGAGGGGGCCTCCATGGCGGCCGAAGAGGCCAAAGATCCGCAGCGCACCATTCCGCGCGCCCTGGGCGGCGGCATTCTGACGCTGACGGTGCTGGCGATCGGCGTGATGGTCTTCGCCGGCGGCGTCGGCGACTGGCGCGCGCTGTCCAATATTAACGATCCGCTGCCCCAGGCGATGAAGACGGTGGTGGGCAATGGCAGCGGCTGGCTGCATATGCTGGTGTGGCTGGGGCTGTTTGGCCTCGTCGCCTCCTTCCACGGCATCATTATGGGCTATTCGCGGCAGATCTACTCCCTCGCCCGCGCCGGCTATCTGCCCGCCGGGCTGGCGACCCTCAACCGCCGCACCCGCACCCCGCATCTGGCGATCCTCGCCGGCGGGGTGGTCGGTATCGCCGCGATCTTCTCCGACTCGCTGATCACCATCAGCGGCATGCCGCTGACCGCCTGTATCGTCACTATGTCGGTATTTGGGGCTATTGTTATGTATATCACTTCCATGGCGGCGCTGTTCAAACTGCGCCGTAGCGAGCCGAAGCTGATCCGCCCATTCCGCGCCCCGCTCTACCCGCTGGCGCCGGCCTTTGCCCTCGGCATGGCGGTGCTCTGCCTGGTGGCGATGGTCTGGTATAACCTGCTGCTGGCGCTGATTTTCGCGGCGATGATGCTCGGCGGCTACCTGTGGTTCCGCAAAACCGCAGCGGCCCGTGAACGGGCGCCAGTGGATCCTCAACTGCGCACGGTCTCCTGAGGAGGCGGCATGTATAAAACCACGCTATCGGGCCAGGTATGGCGCTTTGATAGTCTGAAAACGTTGATGGCGAAAGCATCGCCAGCCCGCTCCGGCGACGCCCTCGCAGGGGTTATCGCCACCTCAGCCGAAGAGCGGATGGCGGCGAAAATGGCCCTCGCCGAGGTGCCGCTGACCGACATTCTCGACAACCCGCTTATCCCTTACGAGCAGGACGAAGTGACTCGCCTGATCCTCGACACCCATGATGCGCAGGGCTTTGCTGCCCTGCGTCACCTGACGGTCGGCGATTTTCGCGACTGGCTGCTGGATGATGCTACCGATACCGCCACGCTGCAGCGGGTCGCCCGCGCCATCACCCCGGAGATGGCGGCGGCGGTCAGTAAGCTGATGCGCAATCAGGATCTGATCCTTGCCGCCAGCAAATGCCAGGTGGTGACGCGCTTTCGCAACACCATCGGCCTGCCCGGCCACCTCAGCGTACGCCTGCAGCCCAACCATCCTACCGACGACCTGAAAGGCATCGCCGCCAGTATGCTCGACGGGCTGCTGTACGGCGCCGGGGACGCGGTGATCGGCATCAACCCGGCCAGCGACAGCTTACCGGTGCTGGCGCAGCTGAACGTCATGCTGGACGATATTATTCAGCGCTTCGCCATTCCCACCCAGTCCTGCATTCTGACCCATGTCACCAATACGCTGCAGCTGATTGAGCGCGGCGCGCCGGTGGATCTGGTGTTTCAGTCGGTGGCGGGAACCGAAGCGGCCAACAGCGGCTTCGGCATCAATCTTGCCATGCTGCAGGAGGCCCGCGAGGCGGCCCTCAGCCTCAGGCGCGGTACCCTCGGCAACAATGTGATGTATTTTGAGACCGGCCAGGGAAGCTGCCTGTCGGCCAACGCCCACCACGGCGTCGACCAGCAGACCTGTGAGGCGCGGGCCTACGCCGTCGCCCGCCACTTTGAACCGCTACTGGTCAATACCGTGGTCGGCTTTATCGGTCCGGAGTATCTCTACGACGGCAAGCAGATTATTCGCGCCGGGCTGGAAGATCACTTCTGCGGCAAGCTGATGGGCCTGCCGATCGGCTGCGACGTCTGCTATACCAACCACGCGGAAGCGGATCAGGATGATATGGACACCCTGCTGACCCTGCTGTGCGCCGCCGGGCTCACCTTCCTGATCGGCGTGCCCGGAGCGGACGATATCATGCTCAATTACCAGAGCACCTCGTTCCATGACGCGCTGTACGCCCGTCGCCTGCTGGGCTTAAAGCATGCCCCGGAGTTCGCCGACTGGCTGGCGAAGATGCAGATTATCGATCCGCACGGCACGCTGCGGCTCACCGACGCCCGCCATCCGCTGCTGTCCGTCCTGCCGCAAGGAGCCTCCGTATGAACCGTCCCGATGCCTGGAACCCGCTGCGTGAATTTACCGATGCGCGGATCGCCCTGGGCCGCAGCGGCGCCAGCCTGCCGACCCGCGAAGTCCTCAACTTTGGTCTGGCCCACGCCAGAGCGCGGGATGCCATTCATCAGCCGTTCGCCAGCCAGCAGCTGGTGGCGCCGCTGGCGGCGCTCGGCCTCGACGCTCTGACGGTGCACAGCGCCGCGCCGGACCGTCACACCTATCTTCGGCGTCCGGATCTCGGGCGGCAGCTCGCCGACGAAAGCCGCGCCGACCTCGCCGCCAGCGGCGTCCGCCCCGCCGATCTGCTGCTGGTGATCGGCGATGGCCTCTCTTCCTGGGCGGTAGAGCGCCAGGCGGTGCCATTGATCCGCGCCCTGCTGCCCTATCTGCAAACGCTGGGTATCGGCCTGGCGCCGGTAGTGCTGGCGCATCAGTCGCGGGTGGCGCTGGGGGATGATATTGGCGAAACCCTGAAAGCCCGCGCGGTGGCGATCCTGATTGGCGAACGACCGGGTCTCTCCTCGCCGGACAGCCTCGGCGTCTACCTCACCTGGCAGCCCCATCGTCAGCGTCTGGAATCTGAGCGCAACTGTATCTCCAATATTCGTCCGGAGGGATTAAGCCATGACGCCGCCGCCTTTAAACTGGCCTGGCTGCTGGAGCAGGCTTTTTTACGCCGCGTCACCGGCGTGCAGTTAAAAGATGAAAGTGATAATCCGGCGCTGCATGGAAAAATAAAACCGTTGACCCCTTTAAAATAATAAGTCACACCAGCAGCAGAATAAATTTTAATACTACCGGGCGCACCTGAATATTATATTCGGGTGCGCGCTGAAATTGCCCGACGGCGCTTCGCTTGCGCGGGCCTGCGCAAACCGTTCAACCGGTTTATATGGTGGATTTTTCAGGCCGGGTAAGGCGCCAGTCGCCCCCCGGCAAAATGCGTTCACCGTACCAAAAACCGTGTTGTCATCAGCCTTATGCCCCTCCCTGCAGGTAATAAGAATATTGCATGAGTAAAAACGAAACGGACGTTGTAAGGTAAATCAGCGCATTAAAAATACCCGTCATACTTCAAGTTGCATGTGCGTTGGCTGCGTTCTCTCCCCCCAGTCACTGACTTCGGTAAGCGCCTGGGGACTCGCTCACTTGCCGCCTTCATGCGACTCGAATTATTTAGGGTATATATCTCGTTATCTATTCAACATAACAGCCAATAATTCGTCGGACACGCTGGCGAATTATTCCTCAATGTTATGCAGTCATTGATGGTTAAAGATAAATAATCGACCGACGGAGAAATACCAATGAAATCGTTTTCCGGGAAAGCGTCTTTAATGGCCACGCTGGTTGCCGCGCTGGTCGGCGCCAGCAGCGCGCAGGCAGCGGAAATTAAAATCGGGGTGGTATTACCCCTGAGCGGCGCCCTCAGCGGCTACGGCCAGCCGTCGCAGAAAGGGCTGGACATTATTCAGGCCATCACCCCGACGTTAAAAAATGGCGATACCATCAAGCTTATCGTTATCGATGATAAAAGCGACAAAGTCGAAGCGGCCAACGCCATGCAGCGCCTGGTCTCCAGCGATAAAGTGGATGCCGTGATCGGGGAAGTCACCTCCTCCAACACCCTGGCGATGACCAAGATCGCCGACGACAGCAAAACGCCGCTGGTCTCCTCCACCGCCACCAACGACCGCGTCACCCGTAACCATCCGTACGTCAGCCGGGTCTGTTTCTCGGACAGCTTCCAGGGGGTGGTCGGGGCCAATCTGGCCTCCCGCGATCTGAAAGCCAAAACCGCCGCCATCGTGTTTGACAGCAGCAACGACTACTCCGTCGGCCTGGCGAAAGCGTTCCGCACCCAGTTCCTGAAAAACGGCGGCACCATTCCCATCGAGGTACAGGCCCCGGGCGGCAGCAAGGACTTTAAAGCCCAGCTGGCGAGCGTCAAGGCGAAGAATGTCGACATGATTTACATGCCGATCTACTACACCGAAGGGGCGCTGATTGCCGTGCAGTCTAAACAACTGGGGCTCAACAAACCGGTGGTGGGCGGCGACGGTCTGGCCGCGGATCAGGTCTTCTTCGATGTCGGTAAAGACGCGGTCAACGGCTATATGACCACCGATTATTACTCGCCGAACGCCAAAGAGCAGACCCCGGCCGGGGAAACCTTCATCAAAGCCTGGGAAGCCAAATACCAGCAGCCGACCCATACCTGGGGCGCAATGGCGGCGGACGCCTATAACGTCATCGTCAACGCCATGAACCAGTGCAGCGATCCCCACGATCGGGTCTGCGTGAATGAAAAAATCCGCGCCACCAAAGATTTCCAGGGCGTGACCGGCACGCTGACGTTACAGAACGGCGATGCCATTCGCAGCGCGGTCATCAACGAAGTGAAAGATGGCAAGCTGGCGTTTCGTACCGTGGTTAACCCTTAAGTTGTGACGAGGCTACAAAATGGACGGCGCCATTTTTCTCCAGCAAGTGGTCAATGGAATGAGTCTTGGGGGCATGTACGCCCTGATTGCCATCGGTTATACGATGGTTTATGGCGTGCTACGGCTGATCAACTTCGCCCATGCGGACGTGATGATGGTCGGCGCGTTTAGTACGCTGTTTTTATTTTCTTCGGTTGGGCTACCCTTCGGGGTAGCCGTTTTCCTGACCCTCGGGCTGTGCGGCCTGTTTGGTATGCTGATTGACCGGGTCGCCTATCGTCCGCTGCGTCAGGCCTCGAAAATCTCCATGCTGATCACCGCCATCGGCGTCAGCTTCTTCCTCGAAAACCTGTTTAACGTGCTGTTCGGCGGCAGCTCACGCTTCTTCTCCGCCCCTGACTTTTTCAACCAGACCCGCGCCTTCGGCAGCGTCATCATTACCAACGTGGCGTGGATTGTGCCGCTGATCACCGTCCTGCTGCTGCTGGCGATCCTCTGGCTGCTGTACCGCACCCGTTATGGGATGGCGATCCGCGCGGTGGCCTTTGACGTCAACACCGTGCGCCTGATGGGCATTGACGCCAACCGGATCATCTCCCTGGTCTTCGCCCTCGGCAGTAGTCTCGCGGCCCTCGGCGGCGTGTTCTACTCCATCAGCTACCCCACTATCGATCCCCTGATGGGCGTGCTTATCGGCCTGAAGGCCTTCGCCGCCGCCGTGCTGGGCGGGATCGGCAGCGTCACCGGCGCGGTGCTGGGCGGCTTTATCCTCGGTTTTACCGAAGTGGTCGCCGTGGCGATCTTCCCCGAACTGGGCGGCTATAAAGATGCTTTCGCCTTCCTGTTCTTGATTCTGGTCCTCTTGTTCCGCCCGGTCGGCATTATGGGCGACGAACGTCTGGAAAGGAGCCGTTTCTGATGCTCAACGCGACGACGACCGCCGGGGCGCAGCTGCGCAACCTGGCCATTATTGTCATCTGTATCGCGCTGCTGGCCGGAATCAACGTGGTTTTCAATGACTACATTGTTCGTGTCATCAGCACCATTTTTATCTTTATGATCCTTGCGGTCAGCTACAACCTGATCAACGGCGTGACCGGCCAGCTATCGCTGGAGCCGAACGGCTTCGTGGCGGTGGGCGCCTACGTCACCGCCCTGCTGATCCTCTCCAGCGACAGCAAGGTAGACATGTTTGAAATGGCCGCCCCCAGCCCGTGGATCCTCAGCCTGCACGCAGGCTTCCTCCCTGCCCTGCTGATAAGCGGCCTGTGCGCGGCGGCGCTGGCGGTGTGCCTCGCCGTGCCGGTCTTCCGGGTGCGTGGCGACTACCTGGCCATTGTCACCCTCGGCTTTGGGTTTATCATCAAGATCCTCGCTATTAACAATCCGCAAATCACCAACGGCGCCATCGGGCTGAACGATATTCCGCAGCAGCCGCATCTCCTGTTCTGGTGCGGGCTGTTCGCCCTGCTGGCCACCGGCATGATCCTTCAGCTGGTGTGGTCGAAGTATGGCCGGATGATGAAAGCCATTCGCGACGATGAAGATGCGGCGATCGCCATGGGGGTCAACACCTTCCGCATCAAAACCTGCGCCTTCGCCACCAGCGCCTTCTTCGAAGGGATCGGCGGCGGTCTGCTGGCTTCGCTGCTGACCACTATTTCCCCGGGGCTGTTCGACTTTATGCTCACCTTCCAGCTGCTGATTATTATCGTCCTCGGCGGGCTCGGCAGCACCACCGGCGCCCTGCTCGGCACCGTACTGGTGGTCGGCAGCGGCGAATGGCTGCGCTTCCTCGACCAGCCGCTACAGTTCTTCGGTCACGATCTCGGCGCCTATCCGGGCCTGCGAATGGTGGTTTTCTCCCTGCTGTTGCTGATCATCATGCTCTTCGCCCGCGAAGGGCTGCTGGGGAAAAAAGAGATTTGGCAGATGGGAAGAAGGAACAGCAGCTATGGCGGAAAATAACGTTATCCTGCAGGTGCAGGACGTCACCATGCAGTTTGGCGGCCTGCGGGCCATCGACAATGTCAGCTTCCATGTTGATGAAGCGGAGATCTTTGGCCTTATCGGCCCTAACGGTGCGGGCAAGACCACCCTGTTTAACGTCATCACCGCCAACTATAAACCCACCAGCGGCAACGTCACCCTGGCGGGTACGTCGCTGAAGGGGCTGAAGCCCAACCAGGTGGTGAACGCCGGGATCGCCCGTACCTTCCAGAATATCCGTCTGTTTAACTCCATGACGGTGCTGGAGAACGTGATGGTCGGACTCGACCGCGCCAGCCGCTACTCGCTGCTGGAGGCAGCTCTGCATATTGGCCGCTACTTTCCGGCCGAGCGGGCGGCGAAGGCCAAAGCCATGGCCATCCTGGAGGACATCGGTATCGCCCACTTCGCGCATATGCAGGCCACAAACCTAAGCTATGGCAACCAGCGCAAAGTGGAGATCGCCCGCGCGCTGGCCACCGCGCCGAAGCTGCTGCTGCTCGATGAGCCGGCCGCCGGGATGAACCCGAAGGAAACCGAGGACCTGGCGGAGCTGATCTTCCGCATGCGCCATGACTATCAGCTCAGCGTCCTGCTAATTGAGCACGATATGCCCTTCGTCAACCGCCTGTGCGAGCGGGTGATGGTGCTGGAGTACGGTAAGCCGCTGTTCAGCGGCCTGATGGCCGAGGCGATCCAGCATCCTGACGTCATTTCCGCTTATCTGGGAGAAGCCAATTATGCTTAACGCCCGGGAACTGAAGGTCTTTTACGGCGTGATCCAGGGGCTGAAAGGCGTTGATATCGACGTCTATGACCGGGAGATCGTCACCCTGATCGGCAGCAATGGCGCCGGTAAAACCTCCACCCTCAACGGGATCGTCAACCTGGTGCGCTCCAGCGGGCGCGTCAGCTTCCTCAACGACGATATCTCACGCAGCCAGACCCACCAGATTGTGCGCCGCGGACTGGCGCTGGTGCCGGAGGGACGTCGGGTCTTTACCAACCTGACCATCGAAGAGAACCTGCGCATGGGCGCTTACAATAATCTCGCCGGCTACACCCGCCTGCGCGATCGCATGTACGCCCTCTTTCCACGGCTCAAGGAACGACGCCATCAGATGGCGGGCACCATGAGCGGCGGCGAGCAGCAGATGCTGGCCATCGCCCGGGCGCTGATGAGCGAGCCGGTGTTATTGATGCTGGATGAACCGAGCCTCGGGCTGGCGCCGAAAATTGTCGGAGAGCTGTTCGGCATCATTAAGCAACTGCGCGAAGAGAATATGACGGTGCTGCTGGTGGAGCAGAATGCGACGGCAGCACTGGCTATCGCCGATCGGGCGTATGTCCTGGAGAATGGCCGGATCACCTTGTCAGGCGCGGCGCGGGAGATGCTGACTAACCCGGAAATTAAGCGGATGTATCTGGGGGGATAAGCGTGGTCAAAACTGCCTGGGCTGCGGCGGCGCATCCTGTGTTGCCGCAACCTCAGGCAGTCTCTTGCTACACAAAGCACACCTCGTTCCAGTAGGCTTCTCGCGTCCTGCGTCGCTCAGTATGTCTTATCATGACGGAACCACCGGGTTTCCACGTTGCCAATGTCCACGCCGTAGAGGCTGGCCACCGGCAGTATCGCCTCCATGACGCGCTGGGTATCCTGCTGTCCGGCTTCACCGTTGGACAAAAAAGCCAGCCAGCCCGTTAATCGTTGCCACAATGCCACTTTCATTTTCTCCTCTGTCGGGAAGCGAATCGCCTGGGTCTATTTCAACCACAGTTGGCCGGGCGCGGGAAATATTAATTCCGAATTTGCAATCCTGGCTGGCGCATATTACGCCCGCTCCTATCCCCTCACCCTAACCCTCTCCCTGAGGGAGAGGGAACCGCCCGGCAATCGTTGCCGCGCCGGTAAAACGCCAGCGGCGCATAAAGAATACCCACAGGTTTGTTAAGTTCTTTTTCGTTATAGATAAGAATTTTTTCTTCTTTGCCGCCGACGGGGAATTTGTGGGAGCGTGATGTCCACAAAACAAAACAGGGATTCAGGGGAAAAAACATGCGCAATAAAACCACAAAAATGGCACTGGCGCTGGGTATGCTGCTGCTCGCGTCTCAGGCACAGGCAGACCAGCTGGCTGACATCAAAGCCGCCGGCGTCGTGAAAGTCGCCACCTTCGACGCCAACCCGCCGTTCGGCTCCGTGGATGCCAAAACCCACCATATCGTCGGCTATGATGTCGACTTTGCCCAGGCGCTGGCGAAAGCGCTCGGCGTCAAACTCGAGCTGGTGGCCACCAACCCGGCCAACCGTATTCCGCTGCTGCAGTCCGGCAAAGCCGACCTGATCGTCGCCGACATTACCATCACCCCGGAGCGGGCCCAGGTTATTGATTTCTCAACGCCGTATTTCGTCACCGGCCAGCAGTTCCTCGTGCCGGCCGGTTCTCCGGATAAGCTTGATGAGTACAGCAAAGCGCGCATCGGCGCGGTGAAAGGCACCACCGGCGAACAGGCCCTGCACCAGCGTTTCCCGCAGGCTCGCGTCCTCTCCTATGACGATATTCCGCTGGCCCTGACCGCCCTGCGCAACGGCAACGTCCAGGCCATCACCCAGGACAGCACCATCCTCGCCGGTCTGCTGGCGGAAGCGCCGGATAAAGCCAAGTTTAAAATTCTGCCCGACCTGCTCAGCAAAGAAGAGATTGGCGTGGGCGTGAAGAAAGGCGAACCGGCCCTGTTGAAAGCCGTTAACGATGAGCTGGTGAAGCTGGAGAAAACCGGCGAAGCCGCGAAAATCTATGATGTCTGGTTTGGCCCTGCCACTAAAACGCCGCAGCCGCGCGCCTTTACCATAGAAGCGAAATAATATGTTCTCGGGTTTACTCTCCCACTCCGCGGCCCCGGCCGCGGATTTTTCACGTCTGCAGCGCGCCAGCATTACGTTCCGTGATGTGGCCAAGCGCTACGGCGATCATCAGGTGCTAAACGCCATCAACCTGCAGGTCGAGCCCGGCGAAGTGGTGGCGATCCTCGGCCCTTCCGGTTCGGGAAAATCGACGCTGATCCGCTTGATCAACCAGCTCGAATCCTTAAGCGGCGGCGAGATCCTGATCGACGATAAACCGACCAGCCGGCTGAGCGGCAGCGCCTTGCGCCAGCTGCGCAGCCGCGTCGGCTTTGTCTTCCAGCAGTTCAACCTTTACGCCCACCTGACGGCGCAGGAGAACATCACTCTGGCGCTGGAGCGCGTTCACGGCTGGGGGAAAAGCGCGGCTCAGGAGCGGGCGCTGGCGCTGCTGCGCCAGGTCGGACTGGAAGAAAAAGCGCAGCAGATGCCGGCGCAGCTCTCCGGCGGCCAGCAGCAGCGAGTGGCGATCGCCCGCGCCCTGGCCTCCTCGCCGCAGATTATCCTGTTCGATGAGCCCACCTCGGCGCTCGACCCGGAGATGATCGGCGAAGTGCTGCAGGTGATGAAAACCCTCGCCCACAGCGGGATCACCATGCTGGTGGTGACCCATGAGATGCAGTTTGCCCGCGAAATTGCCGACCGGGTGGTGTTTATCGACGGCGGCGACATTCTCGAGGTCGCCCCGCCGGCTGAGTTTTTCGCCCATCCGCAGCATGCCCGCGCACGGCGTTTTCTGCAGAAGGTGCTGGATCCGCTGCACCAGGAGAGCCTCGAGTGACGCCGATGCTTGACTGGCACGGCGTCCTGAGCGGGCAGCCGTTGCAATGGATTATCTCTGGTTTTCTCACCACCGTCTGGGTCAGCGTCGCCGGGATCCTGCTCGCCACCCTGCTGGCGGTCCTGCTGCTGGCCCTGCGCCTCGGCGGCGGCCGCGCGGGGCGCGGACTGGTGGCCGCGTGGGTCTCGTTGTTTCGCAACACTCCGCTGCTGGTCCAGCTGCTGTTCTGGTACTTTGCCGCCTGGAACCTGCTGCCGCTGGCGGTGAAGGAGGTGGTGAACGACGAACACGCCTGGTCCATTTTGCCGGGTAACGTCTGGTGGCTGACGCCGGAGTTCCTCTGCTCGATGTGGGGGCTGGGGGTCTTTACCTCCGCCTTTCTGGTGGAAGAGATCGCCTCCGGACTGCGCGCCGTCAGCCACGGGCAGCGGGAAGCCGCGCTGTCGCAGGGCTTTACGCCGTGGCAGGAGCTGCGCTTTATCCTCCTGCCGCAGGGGCTGGCCAACGCCTGGCAGCCGATTGTCGGCCAGTATCTTAACCTGATGAAACTCTCATCGCTGGCCAGCGGCATCGGCTTTGCGGAACTGACCTATCAGGTACGACAGATTGAGAGCTATAACGCGCACGCCCTGGAGGCGTTTGCCGTCGGTACCGCGCTGTACCTGGCGCTGGGGGTGGCGATGGGCGTGGCGCTAACGCGTCTCGGCCCGGGAAGAAAACTGCAACGGAGCGCCCAACATGAACGCTAATCTGGCGGTGATCGCCGATAACCTCGATTACCTGCTATGGGGCCGACTGGCGGAGGGCCAGCCCGGCGGCGTGGCGCTGACCCTGCTGATGGCCATCGGCGCCACCCTGCTGGCGCTGCCGGGAGGCATTGCGCTGGCGGGCCTGGCCTGGCGCTACGGCGGGCTGGTGCGGCGTCTGCTGTTTCTGTGGGCGGAAATTATTCGCGGCATCCCGCTGATATTTGTCATCTTCTGGCTGTGGTATCTGTTGCCGATGCTGACCGGCGGCGATCTGCCCGGCGCGGTGACCGTGACCCTGGCGCTGGCGTGGTTTACCGCCGCATCGGTGATGCACTCGGTGCTGGCCGGGCTGCAGTCGCTGCCGAAAGGACAGTATGAGGCGGCGCTGACCCAGGGGTTCGCCCCCGGGCAAACGCTGCGCCTGGTGCTGCTCCCGCAGGCGCTACGCAATGTTCAGCCCTCGCTGGTGGGGATCTTTATCGGCCTGCTGAAAGACACGTCGCTGGCGTTTATCGTCAACGTCCCGGAGCTGACCACCGTGGCCGGTCAGGTCAACAACCGGGTGCAAATCTATCCCCTGGCGATCTTCGTTTTCACCGGCGCGGTGTACTACCTGCTGTGCTGCGGTCTGAGCCTGCTGGCCAGCCGGCGTTTTACCCGCCGCGCGACCGCCGGATAAGGCTCACTCCGCGGGACGGGGCTTCACCGGGCAGGTATCGCTGATCTTAATAAATTTGTCGTTATAAACCAGATAGTGGTTCCCCGGCTGGCGCAATGCCGGCTGGCGAACCACGTCGCCAGGACGCAGATACCACGCGTCCCCCTCCTCTTCGGTCGAATCGCATCCGGGTTTAATCAGCAGCTTGAACCAGGTATTGCCGGTGTTGCTCACCGTCCCGGCCACCTTATCGAAAGACCATTTAAACTGCACCTCGCGTGGGCGCACCACCAGAATGGTATCCATCACCACCACCGGCTCCATGCTGACCTCGCCGCCGGTCGGGCTGCGCCTCGTCAGGTTGCGGGTGGGGATTTCGCGAAACGAGACCCGATAGTAGCGCTCGCGGTTATCCCGCGGGCCATGATAGTAAAATTTAAAATACTCGCTCTCACCTGCCTGCAGCACCAGCTGGCGGGGGGCAAACAGCAGTTCGCCATCCACCGGCCGGGAGCGGACTTCGCTGCCGCCCGGACGATCGATGGCGCTGATGGCGATGCGGTACAGCCGCGCGCTTTTATTGTTGTTGACCACCCGTTTACTGGCGAAATCCGCTTCGGCCGGCAGGGAAAAGGTCAGGTTGCCGACCGAGATCGCCTGCGCCAGCGGCGCTGCCAGCAGGCAGCCCACCGTCAGCAGGGCCTTAGTTAATGTTGCGCCACGTCGCCTGAACATGAATCTCTCCTGAAGCGCTGACTTCGCCAAACCAGCCGTTATCGTCTACCGTCCGCAGCGAAATGGCGTTATCCATCGGAATCGAAAATTTCACCGTGGTCTTATCCATCTGCCCCACTTCGCCGGAGATATCGGTCCATGGCGTGGTCAGCCACAGCGCATCGGTCATATCCCGCCAGCTGTCATCGCACCCGGCATCGTAGGTCTGCGTCGTGCCGCTGCGGGTGATAAAAGAGAGCGTCGCCGGGAACGGCACTTTCGCCGTACCGTCATCAGAGCTGAAGAGACAGTAGGAACGCCCGCCAATCACCTGCGCCGGTCCGGTCACCTTGATCAGCACTTCATCGGCGGCCGTTTTACCGCTGGTGGTGACGATGTAGCCGAAATCGAGCGCCGGTTCGCCGCTGCCGACATATCCCTCGCGCGACGGCGCCGAGGTATATTCGTCCGAGATAATGCTGATGCTGAAATCACGGGGCTTGATAATCAGCGTGTTGGAGGTGGAAAACTCATACCAGCCTGACTCCGGCGAGGTGGTGTTCTGAAAGCGAAAGTTGAACAGATCCTTGGTGTTGATATCGCTGATCCCGAGGTTCACCATCTGCTTAAAGAAGTTGCTGGAGAAGAAAACATAGATCGAGTCTGAGCTCTTCATTTCGTTGAAAGTGTAGTAATAAGCGGTATTGCTCACCGGCTTCCAGGAGCTGCCGTTGAGGCTGAACTGCATATCGTACGCCCCGACGGCCGAGGCCAGCGACGAGTTGGCGATCGCCGGGAAAATATGGATCGAGGTGTTGCTTAAGCCGTTGGTCTGCAAGGTATAGTTGACCATCTTACAGCTTAATCCTGCGCGGCTGCCGATGGTCTGCGTCTGGCAGTCGGCGTTCCCTTCTCCCAGGGTCGGCACGCCGTCGCTGTTGATAAACACCTCCGCCAGCGAGTGGGTATTAATCAACCGCAGGTTCGCGGCTTTGGTGTGGGTGACGTTGCGCACATACCAGTTACCGGAGGCCTGATCCTTACAGCGCGCACCGCTGCTGGCATCGTAGTTCACCGAGGTCTGACAGGCATTGATGGTCATCGTAAAGCTGCCGCCGACCGGCATCTGCTGCAGATATTGATAAAACGCGTCCGACATCATGCCGTGCATCCACTTCGCGCCGCCGCTGGTCACCGTCGCGCCATAAAACCCGCTGGCGTCGGTGGTTTGCGGCAGGATCAGGCTGGTGGCCATATCGCACCCGGCGTACCAGTTGATGCAGCGCAGGCCGGTTAAGGGGTGCGAAACCGGCGAGTTTTCCAGCCACATATCAAACTTCCAGTTGGCATTGAGCCCGGTGTTGTAGCCGTTATCGATATAGCCGAGACTCTGCTGATAAATGGTGCCGGAGCCGGTGTATTTTAAGCCGGTCCAGCGGTTAGCGCCGGTCATACGCGGATCCAGCGCCCCGCCGGGGGTGACGAAAAAGTTGTCGTCGGAGTTGTTTTCAACAAACACAAACTCGCGCGCCGGCGCATCCGACCAGGTGGTCTTGGTCACCGCCGCCCTGAGTGCGGCTGCCGGCCAAAGCAGCGCGAGGATCGCCAGCGCCATCAGTGCATTAACTTTCATTCTCTTCTCCTGTCTGCTGCACCGCCGCCCACGACGAGAGGCCGCTGCAGACCACATCCCCGACCCAGACGGCGCCGCGTGCCTGGCTGAGCTCCAGCGCCACTTCGCAGGTTTTATTGCCGCCGTAGCTGAAATCGATAGTGGGGTATTTCTTATCCACGTCCATGACAAACTCGCCGTTTTCATCGGTCCGGGTACGGCCGATATGGTTGTTAATCCGCGCATTCGCCAGCAGCGTGCCGTCTTCTGCACGAATACGACCGGAGACGGTGACCATCTGCTTCACCTCTGGCTCAATCACTGCGACGTTGCCCGGATAAAGGGTCAGATGACTCTTACGCCCGCTGACGATGTCGTAGCTATCGAGCGAGTTTTTGCTGTTCTGCAGCTCCACCTCATAGCGGCCATAGGGAGAGAGCGGCAGGTAGTTACGCTTGCCGCTGAGCGGGAAAATCCGCCCGTTAACCCTGGCGCTAATCTGACCATCGTCCTCCAGCCCGGTGTTGAAGATCACTCCGGCGTTACCGTCAGTTCGTCCGCTGGCGGCGATGTTTTTGCCCTGCCAGCCGACGCTGCCGCTGGCGGTGAGGTTAGTGTTGACGTAGCCGTCCGCCGCACTGTTGACGTTCAGCGTGCCGCTGGCGTAGCGGGCGTCGAACTGGGCATACGCTCCGCCGCTGAGGGTTTTGTCATCCCCGGTATCGCCGGAGATGGCCCGCGACAGATTGGCGCCGATGGTGCGAATAGTGCCTTCATCAAACTGCTTGCGCGCTGAGAGGTTAGCCATGGTGTAGCCGTTCTGATGGGTCATCCCGGCGCTGAACCAGTTGCCCAGCGGCAGCGAGAGATCGAGAGCGATATATTTCCCGGTGTTGGCGCTGCTGTCGCCATTGTTATAGCGCTGGATCCCCGCCCGCAGGCCGAGCGATCCAAACGCGCCGCTGTAGACCGTCTGATAGTAATCCGCTGTGTAGTAATGACTGTTGTAGCGGAGGTCATCGTTGTAGCTGACGCTGAACGTCCCCAGCTTCGACCACAGCGCGTTCAGGTTGAGGGTGCCGCCGATCGCCCGGTTGTCGGCATCGCTGCGCCGCAATTGATCGCCAATGCGGGTTCTCTCCTGGTTGACCCACACTGAACTGAAGCCTCCCGGCAGCGTAGCGCTGATGCTGCCGACGCTGCTCCAGGAACTGTCGCTGGCCAGCATATTCTGCAGGTTAACGTTGATCGACTCGCCCAGCGGCAGCGTCAGGCGAGTTTCCCCCACCGCCTGGTTGTCGTAGCCATAGCCCGTTGCCGCCCAGCTCAGGGTGCTGAGCGACCCGGAGGTCGAGAGGCCTGCCAGCCAGCTCTCTTTTGCCGGCCGGGTCTTTTTGCCGCTTTCCGACCAGCGATCCATATGGAAACTGCCGCCCCATACCTGCCACGCCAGCGGCGCGCCGATGCCGCGTCCCCGGCTGAACAGCTTATTGACCCGCTGGGTGCGTTTGCTGACCACCCGACCATTAACGATCACCTCCACTTCCACGTCGTAAATACCGTACGGCAGGCCGCGGGTATCCACTTCATGGTTGCCCATGGCGAAGTTCTGGACGCTCAGCAACCGGCCGTCACGGGTGAGATGCACCTCGCCCGCCGCCGGTAAAAAGGCAATCACCGGCGTGGCCGACTGACTGTTGTCGAAGACGGTGGAGCTGGCCTGATTCCCCCAGGAAAGGCCGTAAATCTTGCCGGCCGAAATAGCGGTCATCGGTCCCAGGGACTGCAGGTTCCAGGTGTCGAGCATCCCGCCGGCAAAGCGGTGGCCGGCGAAATCGCGCTCATACATGGCCTTATATAATTCACTGTCCTGCTGACCGCTGCCGATCCCGTACAGCGAGCCGTCGAGCACCACGTGATGCTCTCGCAGCGCGGTGACGTTGTTCAGCGACAGGTAGCTGGAGGTGTTGCTCCCGCCATTGCGCATCTGGTTGTTATAGACGCCGAGGTTATAGCTCAGGTTGCTGCTGAGGGTGTTCACGCTGGACTGACCGATATCTTCGCTGCGCGAGCGCAGCACGGTGCCCAGCGCCTCGCGTTTGACCACCAGCTGCAGCAGCAGCTGACGCAGGCTGAGATCCAGCTGCGCGCTGTCGGTCAGGGGAATGGTGAGTGCCTCGCTGAACGGGGCGTTGGCCAGGCCGATCAGCTGCTGTCGGGTCTGTTGGCTGACGCTGGCGTTCCCCTCGCTCTCCTCCAGTTGGATCTGCCGGACACGCAGCTGGCCGTCGTCCAGCCAGATAAAGGCGCTGCCGATCCGCTGATCGTCACGGGTGTCCTGGCTGCCGGCAAGATGAATATAGAGCGGGACGCTCATACCGTCCTGCAGCGCCCGGCTGAAGGCCTGCGGAATAATCACCCCGCCAATCTGCTGGGCACTTACGGCAGCAGCGCTGGCGTCGGGCTGAACGAACAAAAAGATCATGCCGAAGGCAAGCTGCGTTTTCAGTCCTGGGGAAATCCGTCGTAGAGGCATCGTCGTTATCCATCTGCACAACTGTCTATTTCACGGGAACAAACTGCTCACCCTGCCAAAGCGCAACCCGTCCTTTTTTATTCGCCGTGTCCACCTGCGTAAAACGGCGCGATTTACCCGGCATCAGGTAGTAATTCTCTTTACACTCCTTACCGTCGGCGGCCTTCAGGCAAGGGCCGTAGGCGAGGATCCGCAGCGTCGCATTCCCGGTGTTGGTCAGGGAGCCGTTGGCGTACTGAAAGCGGTAATTCACCTGGCGCGGCGCCACCACCAGAATGGTGCCGATGCGGGCGGACGCCGTCGCTACCGCGCTGCGGTTGGCGTTATCGCGCTGGGCATCGCTGAGTGCCTGGTCGAACCAGACAATGCGGTAGTAACGCTCTTTGTCATCCGCCGGGCCTTTGTAGAAGAAACGGATGACATCGCTGGCCTGAGCGGGTAGCAGCAGGCTGGCGGGGGTAAGCAGCACCTCATCCGGTTTATCCATCGGGATAACCTGCCCACCATCCAGCGGGGAAGAGAGCCGTTCGAGATGGATATTGATCAGTCGACCGCTGTCTGTGCTGTTCTTGATTGTTTTGCTCAGCGTGCTGCTGCCGCTGTTCATAAAAGATGAGATATCGCCGACATCCAGCGCCTGCGCCGGCGACACCCCGACAAGCAGCAACCCGAGAGCCAGAAGGTGCTTTTTCATAACAATTCCGTCCGTGAAAAAAGCAGGGGGAGCCCCCCCTGCTGGTGCATCAGAAGGATCAGCTGGTCCAGGTGGCGTCGAACTGGACGCTGACGTCGCCGCTCCAGATCCCTTCCGGCAGGGTGCTGTAATCGGTCACTGCGGTGGTGCCGTTGGTGGTGCCGCTGATGATGGAGAAAGTGAAACCATCCTGCGCGGTGGTACGGCCGCTGGCGTTGTAGCCATTAGCCAGCGCGCTGAGGTTGCCGCCCAGCACGCCGTTAGCGGTATCGATCATCACGGTATCTGCCGTTTTTTCCACCGCGGCGCCGTTATAATCCACACCCACGCTCAGCGTGGAGCCGGAGGTGTCCAGCTGGGTTAAGGTGTTGGTGATAAGGCGCGAGGTCAGCTTAAAGGCGGTCGCCGTTGCGTCACCCTCAATCGCCACGTCAAACAGACCTTTCTGCGAGTTAAAGCCTTTAATGCCTTCGGCGTACTGGAATGCCAGGCTGCCGAGCGGGGTCACAACCAGCTTGCTGGTGGTGTCTTTTTTAGCGGTCGCCGACCAGGTCGCAACAGCCTGAGCCGTTACGTCAGCAGCCTGCGCCACACCCATACCGGTAAACGCTGTTACCAGAGCTATTGCCAGAACCTTTTTTTTCATCGCTTTTTCATCCTGAGTTGAATTAAGGACATGATGTCCCGGTGAACCATTTAAAAAACAATATTGCCTGGGTGTTACTGAACTAACTTATATATTTTGGAATACAGTTTGGCCTCAGCATTGCGCCGATGGGTATATACTGTCTTCACGCTACAATTTTCAATTCTGGCGATCGATTTCGGCTGCATGCCCTGAGCGGTCATGCGGATTATTTTCATTTCCCGGTCAGTAATTTTATCTTTCTTAATATCTTTGCGGAGAAACCTGCCATTAATTACGTAGGCCAGTTCTTTTCTAATATCGCGACTCAGGCCAACATATACCACGCCGCGAATATTGCTATTGTAATACCAGTAATTTGCTAAGGCTTCTGATTTCCTGGCCGCAATCAATACGACCTGTTTCCCCTTTACCGCGGATAGCCATTCGCTATCGCGCCTGATAAATTCATTTAAAGAAGCCGTGTTGAGATTGATAAACACAAAATCCTTTCTAATCTTCTCCTGCGACAGATAAATTAATTCATCGATATCCAAAATGAGTTCGGATAGTCCTTTATAGAAGTAGGAGTCATGGGCAGACCAAATGTACTTATCGGAACAGCATTTATATTCCATATAGTTTTTAACCTCATAGTCCTTGAAGTAATCATTTTTACAACTTCACTGTTTGCCAGGCCTACAAAGTTAACTGGCGTATTCGCTTCCTTTAATAAATCGCCATTAAATAAGACACGCATTACTTATCAATATTTGATAAGCCGGGTTTAATTTTAATTATTTCTGCATGGCGTTGAATTTAAGTTTTTTCCTATGGAGTGTCAACACGCGGACAGGCAATCAATTTCGTGCCTGGGTCAATATTTACAAAAACTGAAAATATCGGATTTTTGAGGAGTGGAAAAAGACATTTATTTTCATGAGGTTATTGGCAATATTACCCTCAATTCTTACTTGTGCTTTATATTACCCAGGATCTTCGCCCTATTATGTTAGGAATATTCTTAATGAGGGGCAGGGTGGAGTTGTCAAATAAACCAAATTAACAACAAAATAAAGAATATAAATCTGAATATAAGCAATAACCAGGATGATTTACCAATTCATAAGCCACATGAATAGATTAACCTGCCGCACAAAATAGTTATGCATATGTTAATTCTGCGGAATGATGAATGCTAAACAAAGGTAGAAGCATTATCTATTCGATTAAACAGACCTCATTAGCAAGATAAAACGAGTTTTGCCGATAGGTGCCTGCCGTCACGGCTGCGCCTGCCTTCGCGCCCCCCGAAAGCATAGCCGCTTTTCAAGGCTTCGCCAGCGGTCAGCAAGCCGCGCGGTCGGCCTGTCATCCCCGCCTTTTCCCGCCTGTTCACGCTTTGTTCGCAATACCGTCATCGAAATTTCATATAAAGACCTATTAATAGTGCCCAGTTAATGACGAACCTGGACACTCTTATGAACAGCTCTCTTGCCGCGGTGGCCGAAACTGATTTCCAGCCGTTCACCGATCTCGATGCCGGCCTGCAGCGGAAGGTCTTAAGCGTGCGTAACCTGACTAAAGCCTATCATGCTCAGCACAAAGTGCTGGACGGCATCAGCTTTGACCTGCACGCCGGTGAAATGGTCGGGGTCATTGGCCGCTCCGGCGCCGGCAAATCGACGCTCCTGCATGTCCTTAATGGTACGCACAGCGCCAGCGGCGGTGAAATTCTTAGCTATCCGGAAGTCGGTATGCCACACGATGTCTCAAAGCTGAAAGGCCGCTCACTCAACGCCTGGCGCAGTCAGTGCGGGATGATCTTTCAGGACTTCTGCCTGGTACCGCGCCTCGACGTGCTCACCAACGTCCTGCTTGGCCGCCTCAGCCAGACTTCAACCCTGAAGTCACTGTTTAAAATTTTCCCCGCCGCCGACCGGGCGCGCGCCATTGCGCTGCTCGAATGGATGAACATGCTGCCGCACGCGCTGCAGCGGGCGGAGAACCTCTCCGGGGGACAGATGCAGCGGGTGGCAATCTGCCGGGCACTGATGCAAAACCCCGGCATTTTGCTGGCCGACGAACCTGTCGCCTCGCTGGATCCGAAGAACACCCAGCGCATCATGGATGTGCTGCGCGAGATCAGCGAGCAGGGCATCAGCGTGATGGTGAACCTGCATTCGGTAGAGCTGGTGAAGGCCTACTGCACCCGGGTTATCGGCGTCGCCAGCGGCCAGCTTATTTTTGACGATCACCCCTCCCGGCTGACGCAGGATGTGCTGCAGCAGCTGTACGGCGATGAAGTTAGCCAATTGCATTAATTTCACTCACACGGGCAACATAATGAAAAAATATATGACTGGCGCAGTTCGTTTATCCGCAGTGGTCGCGGGCATGATGATGGCATGGCAGGCGGCGGCAGCGCAGCCGAAAGAGCTGAATCTGGGCATTCTCGGCGGGCAGAACGCCACCCAGCAAATCGGTGATAACCAGTGTGTGAAGACCTTCCTCGATAAAGAGCTGAACGTGGATACCAAACTGCGTAACTCTTCCGACTATTCCGGGGTGATCCAGGGTCTGCTGGGGGGCAAAGTCGACGTGGTGCTGAGCATGTCCCCCTCCTCTTACGCTTCGGTTTATATCAATAACCCGAAAGCGGTGGATATCGTCGGCATCGCCGTGGACGATAAAGATCAGTCTCGCGGCTATCACTCCGTGGTGATCGTCAAAGCCGACTCCCCGTACAAAACGCTGGACGATTTAAAAGGTAAAGCGTTCGGCTTCGCCGATCCGGATTCCACTTCCGGGTATCTGATCCCTAACCATGCGTTTAAAGAAAAATTTGGCGGTAACGCCGACAACAAATACAACAATACCTTCTCCAGCGTCACCTTCTCCGGCGGCCACGAGCAGGACATTCTCGGCGTGCTGAACGGCCAGTTCGCGGGCGCGGTCACCTGGACCTCGATGGTCGGCGATTACAACACCGGCTACACCACCGGCGCGTTCAACCGTCTGATTCGCATGGATCATCCGGATCTGATGAAGCAGATCCGCATTATCTGGCAATCACCGCTGATCCCGAACGGCCCGATCCTGGTAAGCAATGCGCTGCCGGCGGACTTTAAGGCGAAGGTCGTGGCGGCAGTGAAAAAACTGGACACCGAGGATCACGCCTGCTTTATCAAAGCGATGGGCGGTACCCAGCACATCGGTCCGGGCAGCGTGGCTGACTTCCAGCAGATTATCGACATGAAACGCGAGCTGGTGAGCGCGCGTTAATCCTGCCTCAACGCCGCCTGCTTGCCCCCAGGGTAAGCGGCGGCGCTACGTTGAAGATCCCCGACGCATGAAGACGACCCACACCGAATTTGAACGCTATTATCAGCAGGTACGCTCGCGGCAAAAGCGCGATACCGTCTGCTGGTCGTTACTCCTGCTGGCGCTCTATTTTGCCGCCGGCAGCGCCGCAGAATTTAATCTGCTGACCATCTGGCACTCGCTGCCCCACTTCTTTGACTATATGGCAGAGACCATTCCGCCTCTGAGTGCCGGTAACCTGTTCGCCGATGTGCAGACCAAAGGCTCGCTGGCCTGGTGGGGCTATCGCCTGCCGATCCAGCTGCCGCTCATCTGGGAAACCCTGCAGCTGGCGCTGGCCTCGACGCTGGTGGCGGTCGCCATTGCCACCATCTTCGCGTTCCTCGCCGCCAACAACGCCTGGACCCCGGCGCCGGTACGCTTTGCCATTCGGGTACTGGTGGCGTTTTTGCGCACCATGCCCGAGCTGGCGTGGGCGGTGATCTTTGTCATGGCGTTCGGCATCGGCGCGATCCCGGGCTTTCTGGCGCTGATGCTGCACACCGTCGGCAGCCTGACCAAACTGTTCTACGAGGCGGTGGAGAGCGCGCAAAACAAACCGGTACGCGGCCTGGCGGCCTGCGGCGCGTCGCCGCTGCAGAAAATCCGCTTCGCCCTGTGGCCGCAAGTGAAACCGCTGTTTCTCTCCTACGGCTTTATGCGGCTTGAAATCAACTTCCGTTCGTCGACGATTCTCGGGCTGGTGGGCGCGGGAGGTATCGGCCAGGAGCTGATGACCAATATCAAGCTCGACCGCTACGATCAGGTGAGCATCACCCTGCTGCTGATCATTCTGGTGGTGTCGGCGCTGGACATGCTGTCCGGTCGTCTGCGCCTGTGGGTACTGGAGGGTAAGAAATGAGCGTCTGGCACATGCAACCGGATATCGCCGCCAGCCGGCGGCAGCATAAACAGCTCTATCAGGTCCAGGGGCGCTACCTGCGCTACGTCGGGCTGGTAGCGCTGGCCTGCGTGCTCTATTACGTCTGGTTTTTTCTGCAGTTTGGCATCAGCGGCGAGCAGCTGACCACCGGTCTGCAGCAGATTGGCCGCTACCTGGCGCGGATGTTCGTCTGGCACGACTTCTGGAACTGGCCGTTCGGCTATTACTTCACGCAAATCGGCATCACCCTGGCTATCGTCTTCGCCGGGACGCTGACCGCCACGGTGCTGGCGCTGCTGCTCTCCTTCTTTGCCGCCCGCAACATCATGCGCGGCGTGGTGCTGGGGACCCTTGCCCTGCTGATGCGCCGCCTGTTTGATGTGCTGCGCGGGATCGACATGGCTATCTGGGGGTTGATTTTCGTGCGCGCGGTCGGCCTCGGGCCGCTGGCCGGGGTGCTGGCGATCATCATGCAGGACACCGGTCTGCTGGGACGGCTGTACGCGGAAGGACACGAAGCCGTGGACCGCTCGCCCGGGCGCGGGCTGACCGCCGTGGGCGCGAACGGCCTGCAAAAGCATCGCTTTGGCATTTTTACCCAGTCGTTCCCAACCTTCCTCGCCCTGAGCCTGTATCAGATTGAATCCAACACCCGCTCCGCGGCGGTGCTGGGCTTCGTCGGCGCCGGGGGTATCGGGCTTATCTATGCCGAGAACATGCGCCTGTGGAACTGGGATGTGGTGATGTTTATCACCCTGCTGCTGGTGGCGGTGGTGATGATCATGGACACCCTTTCCGCCTGGCTGCGCCGTCGCTATATCGGCGGCGCCGCGGTGCCGCTGTATCAGGGCGGACGCTAGCACACCTTTGCGCCGGATGGCGGCTTCGCCTTATCCGGCCTACTCGTCCAGGACTGGCTGTTGACTCACCGCCGGGCCTGGGGCAACTGAAACTGCCGGTGCTGGCGGCCTCAACATCGCTGAGACGTTCCCGGAAGGCCGGGGCAGCCCGCATGGATGCGGGCTGAGGGCCGTGTTTTGCAGGGATGCTGCCTCGGCCCGACCCGAAGCCTGCAGGGATAAGTCGAAGGCACCACGCAGTGGCGATGTTGCTGGCCGGAGCCCGGGGGTACAGGTGGCGGCTGCGCCTTACCCGGCCAGGGGTTCGTGCGCCCTGCCGTTAATTTATTCACCGTTGTTGCTATTCCAGCCGCCAGCTCAGCACCGGCCAGCCATATCCGGCACCCGCCGCCTGCAGCTGCGGACAGGGATTGACCAGCCGCACGCGATCCGCATGCAGGCACAGCGGCAGATCGTTAATGGAATCGGTATAGAAAGTCACCTCGCCGTCATACTGCGGATGCGCCTCGCGCCACTGCGCCAGACGCGCCACCTTCCCCTGCTGATAGCTGGGGATCCCGGCAATGATCCCGCTGTAGCCGCCGTCGACCATCGCCACGTCAATGCCCAGCGCCTGCTCGATCTCCAGCGCGGCGGCCACCGCCTGCACCAGCAGGCTAACCGAGGCGGAGATAATCAGCATCTGCTCCCCCTCGGCCCGCAGACGACGAATAAGTTCCCACGCCTGCGGATAGACCCGGGGCAGGATCGCCTCGCGCACGCAGCGGGCCACCAGCGCGTCTACGTCCGATTTTGGTATTCCGGCCAGCGGCGCCTGGATCAGGGCCACATAATCGGCGATATTCATCTCTCCCCGGTCATAATCCGCCATCAGCCGCGCCTCGCGGGCAAGATACCCCTTCTGCGTCGCCAGCCCTTCGCGAACCATAAACTGGCTCCAGACCGTACTGCTATCGCCCTGTATCAGGGTGTTATCGAGATCAAAAATCGTCAGCGTGTTGCCCATGGTACTTTCCCTTACTGGTCAAAATAAGCTGCCGGGAGCATGCGTAAAAAAGATGACAGGAAAATGAACCGGACGCCAAAGCGCCCGGCTCGCCATCAGCCGGCGCGGACCTTCGCGGTGCGGAACACCAGCACGATCCCACCGATGATCGCCACCATACCAACCATCGCCGCCGCCGGCAGCCGGTTGCCCAGCAGCAGATAATCCAGCAGCGCCGTGATCACTGGCACCAGATAAAAGAGGCTGGTGACATTAACAATATTTCCCGCGCTCAGCAGACGATACAGCAGCAGCTGGGCGACCACCGAAATCAGCAGCCCGAGAAACAGCACCGGAATAATCAACCCGGCGTTAACGGTAAACTGGAAGCCGCTGACCGGGGCAATCAGCAGGCACAGCCCCAGACTGACGGCGTACTGCAGCGGCAGGACATCCGCCGGCGCCTGACGGCTGCGCTTTTGCCACAGCGCGCCAAAGGTCATCAGCAGCAGAGCCGCCAGCGCAAACAGGATCCCCACCATCGCCATCGGCGAGGCCGCCAGGCTGCGCCACACCAGCAGCACCAGCCCCGCCAGGGCAATCAGCAGTCCTGACAGCCGCCGCCCCTGCAGGCGACGCTCCACCACGCAAAGCGTAAGGATGGGCTGGATCCCCATGATGGTGGCGATAAGTCCCGGCGTCACACCGTTAGCCATCGCCTCGAAGTAACAGACCGAATAGCCGCCAATCAGCATCAGGCCGGTGGCCGCTGTCTGCAGGCGGGTGCCCGGCGCGGGCAGCCAGCGCCGACGGACGATGGCCAGCGGCGCCAACGCGACCAGGGCAATCAGAAAACGAAAGACCAGCAGCGCCATCGGCGAAGCGTTGTCCAGTCCCCAGCGGGTGAAGATGGCCGCGCTGCCCCACAGCAGCACAAAAATGGCCGTTGTCGCCTGCGAGGCGAGCAGAGAATAGCGAACGTGCATAGCATGCTCCGGAACGTCAAACACAAGGTATCAAGCGTCATACCGGCAGGTAAGCGCCTGCTAAAGACGGCGTTAAGCGTCGAAAACAACCCGGTCTGGAGGGGGAGGCGGTGGGCAGAGCGTGGTGAAGCAATGATGAAGCGCAGACGTCATCCACCCCGCGTCGAAAGCGGCGCCGGGCAAAGTCTCACCAGAGATGGCGTAATGCGTCATGGAATGCCTCGTGAAATGTTTAATCAGAATCCTGGCACAGGCCGTTCGGAAGTGACAACTGCCTTTTATGGGTGATCTCTCGCCTGATTGTTTATTTTTAATCGTAAATAAACGTAAAGGCGGCCTCGGCTTATTCAGCCGTTCTTTTTAATCGGCTATAAAACAAAGCAGTCTGCTTGCTACTTCGAAAATAACGATATGAAGCCAAAACTGACGCATGCTCTCTTTTTAATTCCTTTTTTGTTGTTGGCAGGATGCTCCTCCTCACCGAAACAGGCAAAGAACACAAAATCTCATGCGGATATGACCATTGACGGCGGATCGGACGATCTGATCCCGGTGGTGGCGGCCCTGCATGATCAGATGCACACCTGGCAGGGAACCCCCTATGAATGGGGTGGTACTGAACAAAGCGGCGTCGACTGCTCGGGTTTCGTCTGGCGCACGTTGAAGGATCGCTTTAACCTGCCGATGGAGCGGATCACCACCCGCGAGCTGCTGCACATGGGCGTGCGGGTCAATAAACGCGATTTACGTCCCGGCGATCTGGTTTTCTTCCGCACCCGGGCCGGGATGCACGTTGGCTTTTACGATACCGATCATAATTTCCTTCACGCCTCGAGCAGCCAGGGCGTGATGCGCTCTTCGCTGGACAACCCTTACTGGGAATCGGCGTTCTATCAGGCGCGTCGTCTGCCGAAGGAGTATAACGCGCAGATCACCATGAACAGCGACACCCTGCATCTGGCGAAGAATCGCCGCTAAAAAAAAAGCCGCAGCCAGGGCTGCGGCGGGTGGTTCTGCGGTCAATCAGAACTGGTAGGTCATACCCAGCGCGACGATGTCGTCATCGTTGATGCCGAGTTTGTTATCGTTTTTCAGCTGGTTGATTTTGTAATCCACGAAGGCGTTCATGTTTTTGTTGAAGTAGTAGGTCAGGCCCACGTCAATGTAGTTAACCAGATCTTCGCTACCCACCCCTTCGATATCCTTCCCTTTCGACAGCACATAGCCGAGGGACGGACGCAGACCGAAGTCGAACTGATACTGCGCCACCGCTTCAAAGTTCTGCGCTTTGTTGGCAAAACCGCCGCTGATCGGGGTCATTTTGCGGGTCTCAGAATACATGGTCGCCAGGTAGATATTGTTGGCGTCATATTTCAGGCCGGTCGCCCAGGCTTCCGCTTTCGAACCCTGGCCGCGGGCCAGCAGGTTCTGATCGTTGGTACGGTCGGAGCTGGTGTAGGCCGCGCTGACGGCGAAGTCGCTGCCGCCGAAATCATAGCTTAATGAGGTACCAACGCCGTCGCCGTTCTGTTTCTTCGCTTCACGGCCTTCGTTTTTACCCTGGTACTGCAGGGTCATATCCAGGCCATCCACCAGACCGAAGAAATCGGTGTTGCGGTAGGTCGCCAGGCCGCTGGCGCGTTTGGTCATAAAGTTATCGGTCTGGGCAGAGGAATCGCCGCCGAATTCCGGGAACATATCGGTCCAGGCTTCCACGTCGTACAGGGCGCCAAGGTTACGACCGTAGTCAAAGGAGCCGTAGTTCTTCAGCTTCACCCCGGCGAATGCCAGACGGGTTTTCTGGCTGGAGTCGCTCTCGGTTTTGTTACCCGAGAATTCAGATTCCCAACGGCCATAGCCGGTCAGGTCGTCGTTAATCTGCGTTTCGCCTTTAATACCGAAACGCACGTAAGTCTGATCGCCATCTTTGCTGTCATAATCGCTGAAGTAGTGCATGGCTTTGATCTTGCCGTACACATCCAGTTTGTTCGCGTTCTTGTTATAAACTTCCGCTGCCTGCGTCGCTGTTGAAGCCACAAAGCCCATCATCATTAATGCCAGAGTACTCTTTTTCATTATTCAGTCCTGGTGATTTATTTATACGCGCTATTCAATTGCGGGCGCTCGCCCATCAAAAACAGGAGGTTTTTTAACGCCGGGAGATTAAATATTTATGACAAGGTGGAACTTTTTATAAAAAAGAGTATTTAAATGTATCTGACATATTTTTGTCACATCCCCTCTCCAGAATGCCCGATCCCGCGCAATAAAATGGCGCGCCCGCCGCCCCGGGTGTTGGCAAGCGGGCCGACTCCTGCTACAACATCAGCTCGATATCGATATTCCTTTTGAACGGCAGAGAATCATGAGTGAAAGCCAGACGCTGGTAGTAAAACTGGGCACCAGTGTTTTAACAGGCGGGTCCCGCCGCCTGAACCGCGCCCATATCGTTGAGCTCGTGCGCCAGTGCGCACAGCTGCACGCCATGGGACACCGTATTGTCATCGTGACCTCCGGGGCCATTGCCGCCGGGCGCGAGCACCTTGGTTACCCGGAACTGCCCGCCACCATCGCCTCCAAGCAGCTGCTGGCGGCGGTGGGACAAAGCCGTCTGATCCAGCTGTGGGAACAGCTGTTTTCTATCTATGGCATTCACGTTGGCCAGATGCTGCTGACCCGCGCCGACATGGAAGACAGAGAACGGTTCCTCAACGCCCGCGACACTCTGCGCGCGCTGCTGGATAACAGCATCGTCCCGGTCATTAACGAAAACGACGCCGTCGCCACCGCGGAAATCAAAGTGGGCGATAACGACAATCTCTCCGCACTGGCCGCGATCCTCGCCGGGGCGGATAAGCTGCTGCTGTTAACCGACCAGCCAGGCCTGTTCACCGCCGACCCGCGTAGCAACCCGCAGGCGGAGCTGATTAAAGACGTCTACGGCATCGACGACGCGCTGCGCGCCATCGCCGGCGACAGCGTCTCCGGACTCGGCACCGGCGGCATGGGCACCAAGCTGCAGGCCGCGGACGTCGCCTGCCGCGCGGGGATTGATACCATCATCGCCGCTGGCAACCGCCCGGACGTCATCGGCCACGCGATGGAAGGCCTGCCAGTAGGCACCTGCTTCCACGCGCAGGAGTCTCCGCTGGAGAACCGTAAGCGCTGGATCTTCGGCGCCCCGCCGGCCGGTGAACTGACCGTCGATGCGGGCGCGACCCAGGCGATCCTCGAAAGAGGAAGTTCGCTGTTGCCAAAAGGCATCAAAATCGTCAGCGGCAACTTCTCCCGCGGCGAAGTGATCCGCATCCGCAATAGCGAAGGACGCGATATCGCTCACGGCGTCAGCCGCTACAACAGCGATGCGCTGCGCCTTATCGCCGGCCAGCACTCGCAGCAAATCGATGCCATTCTGGGCTACGAATACGGCCCGGTGGCCGTCCACCGCGATGATATGATCATCCGTTAAGGAGCTGAAAATGCTGGAACAAATGGGCATTGCCGCCAAAGCGGCCTCCTGGCAGCTGGCGTTACTCTCCAGCCGGGAAAAGAACCAGGTACTGGAAAAGATCGCCGATTATCTGGAAGCGCAGACCGACGATATTCTGCGCGCCAACGCGGAAGATTTAGCCGAAGCTCGCGCCAATGGCCTGAGTGAAGCGATGCTTGATCGCCTCGCGCTGACCCCGGCGCGTCTGAGCGGCATCGCCAACGATGTGCGCCAGGTGTGCAATCTGGCCGATCCGGTCGGCCAGGTGATCGACGGCGGGCTGCTGGATAGCGGTCTGCGTATTGAACGTCGCCGCGTCCCGCTGGGGGTGATTGGCGTGATTTATGAAGCGCGTCCCAACGTGACGGTCGACGTCGCCTCCCTGTGCCTGAAAACCGGCAACGCAGCGATCCTGCGCGGCGGGAAAGAGACCTGGCGCACCAACGCCGCCACGGTGAAGGTGATCCAGCAGGCGCTGCAGGAGTGCGGTCTGCCGGCCGCCGCGGTACAGGCCATTGAGAGCCCGGATCGCGCGCTGGTGGGCGAAATGCTGAAGATGGATAAATACATCGATATGCTGATCCCCCGCGGCGGCGCTGGCCTGCACAAGCTGTGCCGCGAGCAGTCAACGATCCCGGTGATCACCGGCGGGATTGGCGTGTGCCATATCTTCGTTGATGAAACCGCCGAGATCGCCCCCGCGCTGAAGATCATCGTCAACGCCAAGACCCAGCGGCCGAGCACCTGCAATACCGTGGAAACGCTGCTGGTGCACCGCAACATCGCCGACACCTTCCTGCCGGCGTTGAGCAAACAGATGGCCGAGAGCGGCGTCACCCTGCATGCCGCCCCTTCCGCCCTCCCCACGCTGCAAAACGGCCCTGCGAAAGTCGAGCCGGTGAAAGCGGAGCAGTATGACGACGAGTATCTGTCGCTGGATCTGAACGTCAAAGTGGTGGCCGATATGGATGAGGCTATCGCCCATATTCGCGAACATGGCACCCAGCACTCCGACGCCATCCTGACCCGCACCTTGCGTAACGCCAACCGCTTTATCAATGAAGTGGACTCTTCCGCCGTCTACGTGAACGCCTCCACGCGCTTCACCGACGGCGGCCAGTTCGGCCTTGGCGCGGAGGTGGCGGTCAGCACCCAGAAGCTGCACGCCCGCGGCCCGATGGGGCTGGAAGCGTTAACCACCTATAAGTGGATTGGTTTCGGCGACGATACCATTCGTGCGTAAATGAGAACGGGCGATGCAAAAATAGGCAGTTGATTCCACTGGCTATTGACGCATCGCCCGCTAAGTTCTAACCTTTTGCCTCGTGATTCACGCTCGTGAACACCTCTTGCAGGGCCGATATAGCTCAGTTGGTAGAGCAGCGCATTCGTAATGCGAAGGTCGTAGGTTCGACTCCTATTATCGGCACTCACACAACAAAACCCATTAAAAACAATAAGTTAAATAGTAGCTCTCTCTCAAGTTACGATCTTCTTTTAAGGGATTGTATGACCAACAGTTGCCGCTATGGTTAACAGTGGCTACTCAGGGATGTTAGCACGTAGCGGCCTGTAGTTGTAAAGCTCGAACAGGTACAAAGCGTGAACAGTCCACACGAACCGCTATCAACTCGAAGCTGATGACGCTGCCAACGTCTCTAAATCCTCCCGAAACAGATTGATCACACGCATTTAAGCCCAATGTGTGGCCGTATGAGCCACGTAAACAGGTGAATAGTGGTAAACGTACCTGCACACGACATGCAGGCTCTGCCAGCGCTTCGCTCACGCTCTGAAAGGTACACGAGCACCCTGATAAGGTGTGATCCTTCTGAACACTGATGTAGTCGCCTTGACCTGCTCCCCACAGATTGATGCATATAGATGTTAGTAACGTCCGCTTCACGCCCTGAGACATTCGACAAGCTTTACGGCATTAGTAAGGGAGATTTTCACTCTTCCAGTGCCAGAAAGTATCTCGCTTCGTCGTACCGGGTTTTGGTCTTCCAGCAACGGTAAATGATCCTTATCCATTTGAATGCCTGAGCCCGGATGAATGCTATCGGAACGACCGTCGAGAATCTGTATCTGCGGCACCTCGAAAATGGATGCCTGCCGATGGTCTCTTGAACAGGCAAGAAAGCTGGTAGAAATGTACAATACAACTGCCACGACAATACAAAACGCCCGATGAAATTCATCAGGCGTTATAAGGCTGAAAAATTATTACCTGTTCTTTTATTAGTGAATTTACTCCTAGTGGAGCAGTAGATCATTGAGGAAACGTCGCGCGCGCGGATGTTGCGGCGCGGTAAAGAATTTATCCGGAGCAGACTTTTCCAGTATTTGTCCCTGATCCATAAACCAGATCGTATCGGCTACGTCACGCGCAAAGTTCATTTCATGAGTCACGCACATCATGGTCATCCCTTCCTGCGCCAGCCCGCGCATCACGCTCAGCACCTCGCCGACCATCTCCGGGTCGAGTGCAGATGTCGGTTCGTCAAACAGCATGACAGGCGGCTTCATCGCCAGCGCCCGGGCGATAGCCACCCGCTGCTGCTGGCCGCCGGAAAGCTGTGCCGGATAAACGTCGGCCTTGTGCGATAGTCCCACCCTTTCCAGCAGCTCCCCGGCATGACGTCGGGCTTCCGAACGCTTCTCGCCGAGAACTTTCACTGGCGACATCATGATATTTTCCAGCACCGAAACGTGCGGAAACAGATTGAAACTCTGGAAGACAAAGCCGATTCTCGTACGCAGCTGGTTCAGCCTGGTGCTCGAGCCATGAATATCGACGCCGTCAAACAGGATCTGTCCCTGTTCGATGGGCTCAAGACGGTTGACCGTCCGGATTAACGTCGATTTTCCGGATCCGGAAGGACCGCACACCACCACCACTTCACCGCTTTTTATTTCGGCGCTGACGTCGGTCAGGGCCTGATATTCCCCGTACCATTTATTCACCTGATTGAACAGAATCATCGGTCGCATGGTTGCTCCTTATTGAGTTTGTGATGGTGATGGGTCGAGAACCAGCGGCATGACCGGCTTTCCCATAGCGGACTGTGCACGTTGCCTCCTGCTGGCAATACGCAGCTCCAGGCGATTGGCCAGCCACGTCAGGCTAAAATTAATGATGTAGTAGCTCAGCGCTACGATGGCAAAGACCTGGAACGGTTTTGTCAGCAGCTGATTACTGACCTGGTTGGCCGCATAGGTCAGCTCCGGAACGTTAATAACGTAGCCGAGGGTACTATCTTTGATAATCGACACCAGTTGACTGACCAGACTTGGCAGCGCGTTGTACAACGCCTGCGGTAGAATCACCAGGCGCAGAGCCCGCACATGCCCCATTCCCAGCGCACGGGAGGCTTCATATTGCCCTGAAGGCAGCGCCTGGATCCCGCCGCGCACAATTTCAGCGATGTAGGCGCTCTCGTAGATAACCAGCGTACACAGCATCGTGCTGAAGCCGCTAATATTGTGGCCAATCAGCAACGGCACGCAGAAATAGGTCCAGAACACCACCATCATCAGAGGAATACCGCGTAGCAGATAGATCCAGCAGGTGACCGGCCAGCTCAGCCAGCGCCACGGAGAGAGGCGAGCGAGGCACAACAGCACGCCGACCGGGAAGGCGAACAGCACTGCCAGCAGCGACACCAGCAAGGTACACAGCACACCGCCAAGCGGACCATCAGGATATTGCCCCATCAGCAACAACAGGCCGTTATCATGCAGAATCGTGAAAAAATCAAACATACATATTACCTCGCATACGCGCGCTGAAAGCGACGGGCCAGCAGCGCCCCCATCCCCATCAGCAACAAAGAGAAGGCCAGGTAGCCTACCGTCGCCACCATATAAGCTTCGAAGGTACGGAAGGTCTGGTTTTCAATATCGCGCGTTACGTAAGTCAACTCGGTGACGCCAATGACCATTGCAAGGCTGGTATTTTTAAACAGCAGCACGGTGTGGTTAATCACCGATGGCAACGCATTACGGATCCCTTGTGGCAGAATCACCAGCCACATGGCGCGCAAATATCCCATTCCCAGCGCCCTCGCCGCTTCATTCTGGCCTTCGGGGATGGCACGCAGACCGCTGCGGATGTCTTCAGAGAAATAGGCCGCCTGGCACAATCCCAGCGCGACCAGCGAGAACAGAAACTCCGCATTCATCTCGTTGACCCACATCTGCAACGACTCAGGCAGCAGCGTCGGAATCGCGAAATACCACATCATCAGCTGAATAAGCGTCGGTACATTGCGGTGATAGGATACATACGCCGCGACCAAAAGCTGCGCGAAGCGCTTGTTGCTCAGACGGATCATCACCAGCACCAGCGCAATAAACATGGCCAGCAGCCATGCACCCAACGCCAGTTCCAGAGTGACGACGGTGCCATCAATAATCATCTGGCCGTAGTGGCCAGTCATCACGTTACTGAAGTCGAGTGCCATATATCCTCCTCGTTTGCCGTCATTCAGGACTCACGGTCACCAGGACGCATCGTGGATAGCCCACCGGGTACCTGCAGCGTCGGCGTGATCTCAATATTGCCGATGTTGACTGCCACCGGCGCGGCGAGCGCAAAGGCCACGCAGTCGGCGATATCTTTTGCTTCCGGCAGCTCGAAACCATCGATAAAGCGACGGCGGGCGTCTTCGTGATCGCCGGATACGTTACCGAATATCTCCGTCGCCACCCGCCCGGGGCAAATTTCGGTAATTCGTACCCGCTTGCCATAGCAATCGACGCGCAGCTGACGCGACAGCGCGTGCACTCCTGCTTTGGTGGCGTGATAGATGGAATTGCCATTGAAGTTATAAATCGCAGCGATGGAGGTAATATTAATGACGTGACCGCAGTCGCGCGCCACCATTCCCGGTACCAACAGACGACACAGGTGCAGCACGGCACGCAGGTTGACATCCACCTGGGTGTTGACCCAGTCGGCCTCGGCATCGAGAATCGATCCCGGATGAGAAACGCCGGCGTTGTTCACCAGAATATCGACCTGCAGACCCTGGCACAGTGCGGTCAGCGCCGATAGATCGCCGACGTCGACGGCGTGGGGAATGCAGCCAGTTCTGTCCGCCAGGGCGGCAAGCTGTTCATGGCGACGTGCTACCGCGTGAACCTCAATGCCTTCCTGACAAAGGCGTTCGACAATCGCTTCCCCCATCCCAGCGGAAGCGCCGGTCACCAGGGCCACTTTATAATCTGAAAATGGCATATGAGCCTCTCCTGTTGCGGCAGACCGATCTGCCTTTGACGTTGTTTTTCTGACTGTATGCAGTTATGTCCAACGGGGATAAGACATAAATAGTTTGGCCCGATAAGGGGTCCTTATAACTTCGCGGAAGCGGCATCCGTGGGCAGCAGCAGCGCGATCTCGCTGCCGTACTCCAGCCGGCTCCCCGCCGGCGCCACAAGGTTTTTGAGCGTCCCGGCCACCGGGCTGCGCACCGGCAAATAGAGCGGCCCGACCTGCACCAGCGCGAGGATATCGTTCGGCGCAACATGCTGCCCCTCGCTGACGAACGCCTCCCCATGGCTGGGATGGCTCAGCAACAGGCGTCCCGGCATCGGGGAACACACCGATAGCGGGCGGGTTTCGGCCCCCAGCGGCGGCAGAGGCGGCGGTTCGTCCATCGTTTTGCCACTGGGGTAGCGCAGGCGAACCGACCAGTCCGCGCCGCGCCACTCAAGCTCCCGCAGTCCGGCGTTATGCATCTTCTGCGCCAGCTGGCGCACGTCCTCAAAAGCTATCAGTTCTTTTTCCATCATGATTCCATCGCGCAAGGGTCAGAGCACGGCTATGCCGCGCGCCAGAGTAGTGACTCTAGCGCGGGGATCGGAAGGGTTGATAAGAGGGTTTCGCTTTGAGGCAATAAGGGGGACTTATTATCCCACCAGGGTTAGCGGCCGGTTGTCCTCAGTCCGCTGCGCCATCAGGGAGAGCAAAATCCCCTTCACCGCCTCCGCGGGCTGCGAAAGCGGCAGATGATCGGACATACAGAACGAGAGCGAGGTGAGTACATTGGGTTCGACAATTCTCGCCATCCAGGCATTGGCGGGCTGGAGCATGGTGCGCGCCGCGGACTCCGGCATGATGGTGCCGCCGAGATCCGCCGCCAGCGCGGCGTTAAGCGTGGTCAGCGATTCAATCTCGCACTTCACCCGGTAGCTCAGTCCGGCCAGTGTAAAGGCGTCGTCCGCGGCTTTACGCATAATGTTATAAATCCGCGGTAGAAACAGATCGTAGCGGGCGACCTCCGCCAGGGAGATTTCGCGCCGGGGCTCCCCCAGCGCGTGCGGACAGACGAAAAAAAGTTCTTCTTTCATCAGCGGTAGAAAACGCAATCCATGAATATCACGGTCACCATAGATAACCGCCATATCCATCCGACCGCTCATAATTAATTCGCTGAGGGTGGTGCCAAAATTTTCATTGAAATAGAGCACAATCCCGGGATGCTGGCGCTGGACTTCAGTCAGCAGCGGGATCGCCAGCAGTTGGGCAGCTGTGCCCGGCGCCAGCCCGACAGAAACCTGACCGCTCAGGGCCTGGCCTGCACCGTCGATGGCGCTCTGCGCCTGCTCGCATTGGCGCAGAATCGCCTGAGCGTGGGTATAGAGAATTTTTCCGGCGTTGGTTGGTGTGACCCCTCGTTTGGTACGAATTAATAGCTGCTGATCGACTTCACCTTCCAGAGTCGCCAGCTGCTGGCTGAGCGCCGGCTGAGCGATATGCAGAATGTCAGCGGCCTGCGTCAGGCTCCCGACGTCGACGATTTTAATGAAATATTTCAGGCGGCGAAGATTCATAGTAGCAGTCCCACATCAATACGTATCTCTGATGGCAAGCAAGATCGGTGCCATAGCCTAAGAGCACCACAGGCAGCCAATAGCGCCGCCATTTTCAGACAACCCACACTTCAACGCCGCTGCCTTTGCACCGTCGGAGTGCAGCGGCATATACCTGTTTGTCAACGGAGTGCCAGGAGGACGATTTCCTTCGGTCATCGCATTGCGTTATGTCCCCACAACAAAGCGCTATTAGCTTGCCACCTTCGCCCCCCTCTATGCTGGCTGATGTGTATTAACCTCCTTCGCCGCACACGGTGGATTATTCTGCGCCGCGTGTGGGTTTGCTGACCTTAGAACCAGGAACCGCAGCCTCATGCCTGATATAGCCGATCGTCTCAAAAATGTTACCGTCTCCGCCTCCGTCGCCATGACGCAAAAAGCACGCGATCTCGCCGCGCAGGGAATCGATGTCGTTGGTCTGTCTACCGGCGAACCGGACTTTCCCACTCCTCCTCACGTGATCGATGCCGCCTATGCCGCAGCATGCGCCGGGGATACCCGCTACCCGCCGACGGACGGCACGCCAGCGTTGCGTGCGGCCATCCAGCGCAAGTTCCTGCGCGACAATGAGCTACGCTACGATATCAGCCAGATCCTGACCGCTGGTGGCGCCCGACAGATTATCTTCAACGCTATGATGGCGACCATTAACCCCGGCGATGAGGTACTCATCCCCATGCCATCCTGGATTAGCTATGCCGACATCGTTAAATTCGCTGGCGGCACACCGGTGCCAGTACCCTGTCATGAAGAGTACGGTTTTAAACCACTGCCGCAGGACGTCGAAGCAGCGATCACGCCGAAGACCAAATGGCTGCTGCTGAATTATCCCAGCAATCCGACTGGATCGGTCGCCACCCATGCCGAACTCCTGGCACTCGGTGAGACGCTGTTGCGTCATCCGCATATCTGGATCATGACCGACGATATTTATGAGCATCTGTTGTATGACGGCGTGAAATTCTGGACCCTGGCACAGGTGGAGCCCCGGCTGTACGATCGCGTATTGACAGTGAACGGCGTCTCGAAAGCCTATTCAATGACCGGCTGGCGGCTGGGTTTTTGCGGTGGCCCATTGACGCTGATTAAGGCGATGAGCAACGTCAATACGCAAAACAGCGGCGGCGTGACGACCCTGGCACAAGCGGGGTCCGTCGCCGCACTGGATGGCCCGCAGGGTCTGCTGGCAGAACGGGCGGAAATCTATCGCCAGCGCCGCGATTACGTGCTTGAGCGTCTTGCCGGAATTCCCGGTCTGCGATGCCATAAGCCGCAGGGGGCCTTCTATCTGTTCGTCAACATCGAGGCGTTTATCGGAAAAACCAGCGCCAGCGGCCATTTTATCGCCAGCGACGCCGATTTTGTGATGGCGCTGATTGAGGAGCAGCACGTGGTGACGGTACAGGGGGCAGCCTACGGCATGAGCCCCTACTTCCGCCTTTCTTACGCCACCAGTATGGAACGCCTGCAAACCGGTTGCGATCGCCTCGCGGCCTTCTGCGCGGGTTGCCGTTAAGCTGTAGCGCGCAAATTGTGCGCGCTAAGCAGAGTGAAATGCCTGCCTGGCGTCTGACCCGGCAGGCATTTTTTTATCGTTCCAGAGGGGCGCCGGGATGGATTCATACCTGGCGGGATGGCCAATGGGTTTTGACTGACCGTGGGTCCGAGAGCGCATAACGTAAAGGGAGAACAGGTAGTGGTCAGGGGCGCGATTTGCCCCCCTCGTGACGGGAAAAGGCTTTACTGCGCCAGCACCTCCGCCGCGGATGCTACCGTCGCACCGCAGGCTTCAATCTCACTACGAACCAGCGTCGCCAGCGCCAGCGAGCCCGGGGTATCGCTATGGACCAGGATCGAACGCGCACGTATCGACAGCGTATTGCCGCTAAAAGTGGTCACCGTTCCCTGCTGGAGAAACTGACGTACTCTGGCGCGCACCGCCGCTTCCTCTTTGATTAGCGAACCGGCAATACCGCGCGGGACAAGTTGTCCACGATCGTCGTAGGCCCGGTCAGCGAGAAACAGCGTCAGCACCGGCAATCCGGCAGCCTGTGCCGCCCGTTCAATGATAGTATCCGGCTGGCAGAAGATAATCAGTTGCGAATCGATCCGGGCGACGGCCTGCATCACCTGCAGCGCCAGCGCATCGTCACGGTTAATCATATTGCCCATTGCCGCGTGAAAACTCAGGTGAACTACCCGGGTACCCTCGGCGCGGGCAATGGCAGAGAGCGCGCCAAGCTGATATACCACCTGCTGGCAGATCTCATCGGCAGAGAACGCCATCTCTTTGCGCCCGAAGCCCTGGCGATCCGGCAGACCGGGGTGGGCCCCAATCCCCACGCCGCGCACTTTCGCCAGGCGTACCATCCGCGTCATGATCGCCGGATCCCCTGCGTGAAAACCGCAGGCGATGTTGGCGGAAGAGACCTTATCCATTAGCGCTGAATCATCACATAGCTGATAGACGCCAAAACCTTCTCCCATATCAGAGTTCACATCAATTTTCATGCTGAGTTCCTTATAAACCAACGACCTTGACCAGCGGCGCTATGCTGACGCGCAAACGCTGCAGCCAACGTTCAATTTCCTGCCGCACGGCGATGGCGGTAGACGTATCGGCCTGTACCAGTTGAATTGACTGCCCCGCCTGGAGCTGGCCCAGACGCCAGAGATCTTCTTCAATCACGCAGGCAATTTTGGGATAGCCTCCCGCGGTGTTGGCATCGCTTAACTGGATAATCGGTTCGCCGGCCGGCGGAACCTGTACGATGCCCGGTATCAGGCCATAGGAGCGCATTTCAACCGTTTCGGCTGGCAGGATAGGCTCTCCCGCCAGGCGATAGCCGGTTCGGTTGCTGTGCTGCGAAATTTTCCACGCCTGGCTCCAGAACCGCGATGCATCAGCGGCAAACAACGGATACTCGCCAGCGGGGATAGCTCGGATCTGGACATCGCCCTGTGCGTTGCGCGGGAAAAAGGCGTTTAAGGCCACTTCCGGCGGCTCAATGCCAATCCCGGAATCCGGGAGTGGCGCCCCCTGCCAGGGACCACAGGACAGCACGTCGCCGCGCTGTAGTTGCCGCCCCTCGAGTCCGCCGAAACCGCCACGCAGAGCGGTACTGCGCGAGCCCAGAACCAGAGGGACATCAATGCCCCCTGCCACGCATAAGTAGCCGCGTGCGCCGCGACGGGGAAAACGCAACTCAAGCACCTGTCCTTTACGTACCGCGCAGCCCCACCAGGCCGGTAGTTCATCGCCGTCGAGCCTTGCCCGGCAATCGGCGCCGGTGAGCGCGATCCAGGTGTCCGCCAGGAAACGCACGCGAAAGGGAAACATCTGAACTTCGATTGCCGCCGCATTCTCCTCGTTTCCCAGCAGGGCGTTACCGGCGCGCAGTGCCAGCGGATCCATCACCCCGCTCACTGAGACGCCAAGATGACGCCACGCCGGACGGCCTAAATCCTGAATCGTATTTAGCGATCCGCTTTGTTCAATCTCAATCACAGTTCGACTCTCTCAGGCAGAAAACGGATGATATCGCCTGGCGCCATCAATGCAGGAATGGCGGCGTGGGGGTTGAATACCTCAATTTCCGCGTAGCCGATTGCATTCCAGCCGTTCGGTCCGGTCAACACCGACACCCCCGCCTGTGGCCCGCCAATAGTGACCGTCCCTTTGAGCATATTCAGCGAAGGCACCTTTTTACGCGGCGTCGCCAGACGCGGATCCAGACCATGGAGATAGCCAAACCCCGGCGCACTGCCAAGCGCGACCACGGTATAGACCCCCAGCGAATGCCGACGAATAACTTCCCGGGCGGAAAAACCAGTATGCCGACATACCGCCTCGAGATCGGTGGCGTGTTCGCCACCGTAGCACACCGGGATATCAATCTGCCGCCCTTCGAGGTTGAGCGCCTGCGCGGACAGCCAGTACTCGTGTAACCGGCGCTCCACTGCCGTCGGTTCCTCCGGCGTGTCATGGAGCAATACCAGTAAATTGGTCACGCCGGGGATCAGGGATTCCACCGCCGGCCACTGTTGCAGGTTCTGCGCCATAGACCAGATACGGCGCTGTGCCGGAAGGTCAAAGGCACCCGGCGCTTCGATAAGCCAGGCCCGGCTGCCCATCATGGAAATCCGCGCCGGAGCGCTGGCATGAATTTCAACGCGGCGCTCGGGTAACAACGTTTTCGATGTCGGCGTCATACTTATTCCAGCGGTTCGAACGTAAGGCTGGACAACGGTTGTACCCGTTCTTCGCGGACCATTTTGTATTCGGTATTCGGTCCAATCCAGGTATTCCAGATCTTGTCGATCGTCCCGTCGTCATCCATCACCTTCAGGCTTTCATTGACGCTGGCCAGCAGTTGCGGTTCGCCCTGCTTCATCCCCACGCCTATAGGCTCTAGCGCCATCGGCTCTTTAATCATCGCCAGATTAATGCTGTCCTTTTTTGCCTGACCGATCATTTTGATACCGGTCATAGTGTTGGTGACGAAACCCAGCACCTTATTCTGTTCAAGGGCAAGGAACGCCGACGCCGCGTCCTGGAAGGTAACCGGTTTGCCGCCCTTCAGCACGATGGATTGTTCAGAGGTAGTGCCCTTGGTGGCGCTGATACGCTTGCCTTTAAAATCGGCAAGGGTTTTATCGGCATTCGCCTCTTTTACCAACAGCATCTCTTTCGCGACGTAGTAAGGGTCACTGAACTGAATCTGGCGGCCACGTGTTTTGGTATAGGCAAGGTTGGCGATCAGCACGTCGGCTCGCCCGGTGGCGATAATAGCAATACGCGCTTCCACGGAAGTAGGAACCAGCTGCGCCTTGACTCCCATCTGTTTTGCCAGCGCATGACAGAGTTCAACGTCCATCCCGACCAACTGGCGGGTTTTTGGATCCGGGGCAGAAAATGGCGGCACATCGGAATAGACCGCGCACTTCAGCTCACCGCGCGCATGAATATCCGCCAGCATGTCGGCGCGCGCGGCCCCGGACACTGCTACCAGCGTCAGAACCAGCGCTAAACCCGCATTTCGCTTCAGTTTCATTATTGTTTTCCTCGGTCTGGATAAAAGAGTACCGACACCCGGTAAAAGGTTTCCCGTTTCGCCGGTATGGCTAACCACTTATCGCGACTATATCGACATTGTTTCGGTGATGGGTAAGAGGGAAACGCTGTTGCGAGATAGGTGATTTATATGACGGCGCCGGCGCCGGGAGATAAGCAAAAGTTATCCTCACAGAACAAAATTATCTTATCTGCCTGCCCCGAGCGCCCTCTACTGTTACGCCATGCGCGACACCCACGCCGCGTCCCTCCGCGACCGTTAACCAAAGGTAGTCACATGAATGCCCGACTTGGGATTTATCTAAAAATACTCTCCGCGCTATGCGCTACATTAATGCTGGCCTGCGTCAAAGGATTGCAGGGGGCGATTCCCACCGGCGAGGTGATCTTCTTTCGCTCTTTTATTGCTATGTTTCCCCTGCTTATCTGGTTAAAAATTCAGGGCAACGTGCTGGCCAGTATCAAGACCAAAAATATTTTCGGCCATCTGATTCGCGGCTTTTCCGGTACCGGTGGGATGTACTTCAACTATCTGGCGCTGGTATCGATTTCTCTCGCCGACGCCACCGCACTGAGCTACGCTGCTCCGCTCTTCACCGTCATCATGGCGGCCCTGCTGCTGAAAGAGCGGGTACGTTTTTCCCGTTGGCTGGGGGTTATCGTCGGTTTTTCCGGCATTCTGTTTATGCTCTCCGCCAGTTTAACCGCCAGCGGTTCTCTGTTCGCTGGCGGCCATCTGCAGTCCGGGATGGCTCTCGGCGTCGCGTTCGCCCTGCTTGCCGCTCTTTGCACCGCCACCTCCAACATTCAGATCCGTTTTCTCAACGGCATTGAAAAACCTGGCGCCATCGTCTTTTACTTCTCGCTGATGACCACCCTGATTGGTCTGGCAACCAGCCTGTTCGGCTGGGTACGTCCTACGCCGAGTCAGTTGCTGTTGCTGGTGGGCTGCGGCTTCTTCGGCGGCATGGCACAGATTCTGGTCACGCTGAGCCTGCGGTTTACCGACGCTTCGCTACTGGCGCCGTTTGACTACACCACGCTGGTCTGGTCGATGGTCATCGGTTATCTGTTCTTAAACAGCCTGCCCGGTTCTTCAACGCTGATCGGCGCAGGGATCGTAGCGCTGGCGGGGATATTCACCCTGTGGTGTGACCAGCGGCAACGGCGGGCGCATATCGCGCGCGCCTCTTCCTGACGCTTTCTGACTCTACCTATGGCCCCGCGCCGACAACGCAGGGCTTTTCATCGCCACGCCTCAGGAATACAGCCCGCGGTCTTTACTTGCCTGTAGGATCCGTTCGCAGGCTAGGGCCCAGGCGGCGGTACGCAGGGGGATTGCCAGCGCCTGCGCTTTTTGCCAGACGCTTTCGATAGCGTGGCGCATAATGGTATCCAGCCGAGCGTCGATCTCCTCTTCGCTCCAGAAAAGGCTGGAGAGATCCTGCACCCACTCGAAATAGCTGACCGTTACCCCGCCGGCGTTGGCAATAACGTCTGGAACCAGCACGATCCCCCGCTCAGCCAGCACGTCGTCAGCCTCCGGCAGCGTAGGACCATTGGCACCCTCCAGAATGAGGCGGCAGCGCAGCCCAGCCGCGAGTTCCGCGCTAATTTGCCCCTCCAGGGCTGCCGGAATCAGTATCTCGTACTCGAGACGCCAGAAAGCCTCTTCCGTCACGTTATCGGCACCGGGGAAACCAGCTATTGTGCCGTGCTCCTGTTGCCACGCCTGCAGTGCCGGGATATCGAGCCCGTTATGCTGATACAACGTCGCACGATGATCCTGTACAGCCACCACCCGCGCGCCAGCAGCATGAAACAGCCCGGCGCTAACGCTACCCACATTGCCAAAACCCTGCACCGCAACCCGGCTTTGCGCCACGGGGAGTCCCATTTTTTCCGCAATGTGACAGCCGGTGATAAACACGCCGCGCCCGGTCGCCTGTACCCGCCCCAGCGATCCGCCGAGGTGGACCGGTTTCCCCGTCACCACGCCGGTCGCGGCTGTTCCGGCGTTGCGTGACCAGGTATCCATCATCCAGGCCATGACCTGGGCGTTAGTGCCGACGTCCGGCGCCGGAATATCCTGCCGAGGGCCGATTACTCTGCTGATTTCACAAGTGTAGCGCCGGGTCAAACGCTCCAGCTCTCTGTCGGATAGCGTCGACGGGTCGACGCGCACACCGCCTTTCGCCCCGCCGAACGGCAGATTGAGCGCCGCGCATTTCACGGTCATCCACGCCGCCAGCGCCATCACCTCCTGCAGGCTGACGTCGGGGTGATAGCGCACGCCCCCTTTGCCGGGTCCGCGAGAGAGATTATGCTGAACCCGAAAGCCTTCAAAATGGCGAATCGTCCCGTCATCCATTTCCAGAGGAACATCGACAATCAGCGCCCTTTCCGGGTGGCGCAGAGTATTGGCCCAGCGATTGAGATCGCCGGGCAGCGGCAGAACGCGTTCCACCTGGGAGAGATATATAGCCCAGGCACAATGGCTCTCACCCGTCACATAAGAGAGTGCAGACACAACTTACCTCCGGTTTTCCTGTAGTGATATTGATAGCGATAAATGAAGAAAGCCGCCCGGAGGCGGCTTTGGGGCTAAGTTCAGCGATTGAGCTCAAGTTTCTTTTCCAGATAATGGATGTTGCAGCCGCCAGCGCGAAAATGGTCATCCGCCATGATCCGCCGCTGTAGTTCAGCGTTGGTTTTGATGCCATCGATCACCAGTTCGCTCAGGGCATGTTCCATTCTCGCAATGGCCTCATTCCGGCTGTCGCCGATGACGATCAATTTGCCAATCATTGAGTCGTAGTACGGTGGGACGCAGTAACCTGCGTAGATATGAGATTCCCAGCGTACGCCGAAGCCACCTGGCGCATGAAAACGGGTAATTTTGCCGGGGCTGGGCATGAAGGTATGTGGGTCTTCGGCGTTAATACGGCATTCAATTGCATGACCGCGTAGGCTCACCTGCTGCTGGCTGATGGAGAGAGGCAATCCGGAGGCAATCCTCAACTGCTCTTTAATCAGGTCAATGCCGGTGATCATTTCCGTCACCGGATGCTCCACCTGAATGCGGGTATTCATTTCGATAAAATAAAACTCACCCTGCTGATAGAGAAATTCAAAGGTACCGGCACCGCGATAGCCGATGTCCAGACAGGCTTTGGCACAGCGCTCGCCGATAGCCTGGCGGATTTCCGCGGTGATCCCCGGCGCAGGGGCCTCCTCCACCACCTTCTGGTGGCGACGCTGCATTGAGCAATCGCGTTCGGCAAGATATATCGCCTGCCCTTGCCCATCGGCCAGAATCTGGATTTCGATATGGCGTGGATTCTCCAGATACTTTTCCATGTAGACCATATCATTGTTGAACGCTGCCTTTGCCTCGGCGCGCGTCATGTCAATGGCCTGCGCCAGCTCTTTCTCTTCGCGAACAACCCGCATCCCGCGCCCACCGCCGCCTCCGGAGGCTTTGACGATAATCGGGTAACCGATCCCGGCTGCCAGCCGGCGATTCTTCTCATGGTTATCGTCCAGCGGGCCATCGGAACCCGGTACGCACGGTACTCCAGCTTGCTTCATTGCCTGAATAGCCGAGACCTTATCCCCCATCAGGCGAATGGTTTCCGCTTTCGGGCCGATAAACACAAATCCTGAGCGTTCCACCTGTTCGGCAAAATCCGCATTTTCTGCGAGAAAACCGTAACCGGGATGAATGGCCGCCGCGCCCGTCACTTCAGCTGCCGAAATTACCGCCGGAATATTGAGATAGCTTTTGGCGGATGACGGAGGACCAATACAGACGCTTTCATCGGCCAGCAGCACGTGTTTTAACTCGCGGTCGGCAGTAGAGTGAACGGCTACCGAGCGGATGTTAAGCTCCCGGCAGGCGCGCAGAATACGCAGCGCGATTTCGCCACGATTGGCAATCACGATTTTGTCCAGCATGAGATCCCCTATTCAATCACTATCAGCGGCTGGTCGAATTCAACCGGTTGACCATCAGTAGCCAGAATCGCTTTAACGATCCCGCTGTTCTCTGCCGAGATTTGATTCATCATCTTCATCGCTTCGACGATGCACAGGGTATCGCCAATATTAACCTGCTGACCCACAGCCACAAATGGCGCCGCACCGGGTCCCGGAGAGAGATAAAAGGTTCCTACCATCGGGGATGACGTGATGTGCTCCGTCGCAGGGTCAGATGCGATAGCCCTGGCCTGTGCGGCCTGAATCGGAATATCCAACTGCGGCTGGACGACGGCCGCGGATACGGCGGACGACCCAACCGCCGTGGGGCTGGAGATGGCGCGGCTGATACGCACGGAGCTTGCCCCTTCGGCAATTTCCAGTTCGCCAATGCCGGAGGCTTCAACCAGAGCGATCAATTTTTCAATGCTGGCAATATCCATAATTTTCGGGTTCCGCAGAAATAGGAAATGATGTACCCGATTGCGCAATCAGCGGTGATGCAGTTATAGCAGAGCTGGTGGGCGATATTTCATAGGAAGTTCAGGTGGTGGGATAAGAAAATATGAGGGTCAAACTGGTAATGAACGAATCCCTTGCTATCTAGGTTATCGCCTGAAGTAAAGGAATCAACTGTAAAACTGAAAATCTCATACGGTAAGGCTGTTTTGAGGGAGCAGTGAACGTCGTTATCACGAAATATGTTTTGAAGATCATAGGCTCAAAAACGCCGGGATTATCCGTGGCTCATAGCCCCGTTAAGAAAGTGGCTCGTCTTAATAATATTTTATATCCAGCCCTCCCTCTTCAAACCGTTAATCCAGTAATTTCATCTCCAGCGCCCGGCTCATCGCTTGAGTGCGGCTATTCACTTTAAGCTTCGCGTAGATGTTTTTGATGTGCCATTTGACCGTCTCGGCAGAAATAGCGAGGGAGCGAGCAATTTCTTTATTCATCTGACCTTCAGCGATCAGTTGTAATATCTGCAACTCTCGCTCGCTGAGTTCCCCATGAATATCGGGGCTTCCACTATTAAACGGTGTGCCGTCTGCAGGCGCGCGCTTGCCGGCCCAGGGTTCATGGACTATCCCTTCCTCTGTACAAGCCGAAGAGGTTTCATTCATACCGGCAAGCAAAGGTTGCAAGGTATCGCCAGCTTCAAGAAAGAGGCCTTTGAGATGCTGTTGTTCAGCCAGCTGCACGACTGGCTGAAATGTCGTGCGCGCAGCGGCAGTTTTGCCACTGTTCCACAAGGCCAATGACCAGAGCGTACGCAGACGCGCTGCGGTTAACCTGTCCCCCCGGTTTTCCTGATCAGGGACCATATCAGCCAGGAGAATACAGGCTTGCGGCGCCTGGCCTCTGGCGAGAAGAAGGCGACAGTGGCTAAGGGATGCAGACAGAGCGATAGCGCGTTGGCAGGGATGTTCGGCATCCATTCTGAAGCTGGCGGCCATTTGTTCAAGTTGTCGCTGCAGTTGCTCTGCGCCTGTGACATTGCCGCGCTGCAGCCGCACCCTCACCTGCTCGGCTAACATCATGGCCTGGAGCCGTTGCCAGCCGCGAGACACGGCAAGACGCTGCGCATGCTCCAGCAATCGCTCGGCCTCATACGGCATATCGCCATCCAGGGCCTGACGCGCGAGATAGGTATAGCAACGACTCAGCGCATCGGGTGGACTGAATCGGTCGATGAATTCGAGCCGGTCGGCTAACAGATGATCGGGCGAGTCGCCACTCTGACATTCATAGGCTATCTCCGCCAGCAGCGGCGCCAGCGTCGCGCCACTGGTCGACTGGGTACCGGTATAACATTCAGCCTGGCGCAACGTTTTCTCTGCGTACCACCCGGCTTTCCCCAGATCGCCCTGACAAAGATGGCACTGGGCAATGATAAAAGCGCGATAAACCGAGACAAACAGATTATCTAAAGGACTTTCCGGAGAGGGCATATGCTGTTGAACCTCCAGCGCATCGTGATAGCGCTGGTTAACAACATGGCAATAGCTGAGAATATTGCATATCAGACCATCAACCCAGGTGTCGCCGCAGGGCACTTCGGCCAGCAACGGCTGAACAATAGCCAGACTCTCCGGGATGTTTTCCGCAAAGGCTTCGCAAATTGCCCGCACAACCCGCAATTTACACCAGGTGCTGCGAGTTAAATCCTCACGATGATGAAGTACCATCTGATCGAGGTTATCAAGCAGCTGCCTCGACTCATCAAAGTGGAAATAATGCGCCAGTGCCCAGGCCAGATTAATTTGCAGGTCAATGCGCGAAGGATCGGTACTGGGCGGTAAATGATGCATCCATGAAATCAGGGTATCGATATCCCCTTCTTCCGCCAGTGACTGAGCGCTTGCGCCGTCCTGTACGGGGCTATGCACCGGCTTGCCTGCGCTGAGCGCATGGCGTACCGCTTCAGACCACAGCTTCTGTTCGACGAACCAATGACTGGCTAATTCATGTAGCTGTTTGCGATCAATATCGTTGTTCTGCTGCAGCATGGTCCGAAGATTTTCCTGCAACAGAGGATGGTAGCGGAACCAGTAGCCTTGTTCGTCAAGGGCTGACAAAAAAAGGTTGTGTCGCTCAATCCATGCCAGCATCGCTTTACTATCATCACGTCCAGTCACTGCATTGCATAATTCGGCATTTAACCGACTGAGGAAGGACGTTTTCACCAGAAAATCAAGAACCTCTTCCGGCAGCGGATCCAGTACCACCTCTTTCAGATAGCGGGCAATAGACCGTGTTCCTCCATGCATATTGCGCAACAGATGCTCGGGATCATGCTGTAATTCTGCGGACAATGAAGCGATCTTCATCCCTGCAATCCAGCCCTCAGTCACGGACTGTAGCCGCTGTGCATGGTGGTTGCTGAGGGGTAGCGCAACCGTGCGGCTAAAATAGTGTTTTGTTTCTTCGAGCGTGAATTGCAGGTCTCGATCATAGATTTCCACCAGTTGGTCCTGGGCCTGCAGCTGGCTCAGCGCAAGATTCGGGTGGAAACGGCTGCCAATGATCAGATGCAAGGCGGCAGGCGCATGCTTGATTAAATACCCCACGGCTTCATAGACCCCACGATCGTTAATCACGTGGAAGTCGTCGATGATCAGGTATACGTCATGCGGGCAATAGTGTAGCTGGTTAATGAGCCCGGCCAGCAGTTGCTCGGAGCTGGAGAGCTTCTGTTCTTCCATGTCACGCCAGAAATCGGCGTCCCAGTCAGCATAGAGTGGACGCAATGCTTGCAGCAGATAAGGAATAAACTGCCATACGTCATCATCATCCTCATCGAGGCTCAGCCAGGCGATACGTTCACCCTGGGCGACCATCTGCTGATGCCATTGCGCCAACAGCGTGGTTTTGCCAAATCCAGCGCCGGCGCAGACGACGCCCAGCCGGCACTGCTGAACGGGACTGAGAAGCTGAAGAAGCCGGGGGCGCTCCAGCAATTGTATTGAGGAGCGAGGCGGGACGAATTTGGTCAGGATTAACGGCAAGCCTCGCGTCAGCCGCAATGGCCCGGAGACCAGTGAGGGTGATTGGCGACCTTCTAAATCCAATGGCTTCATCCGTGGTGTCTACTCGTTTTGTTTTTTTTCAATTGTACGCCAGCCACCGGGATGACATGGGGCAGGCAAACTTTATGGCCACACAAAATTTAGAAAGTTTGACCTCAAGCATGAAAACCCCCACCTACCCCCCCATGAAGGTGGCTTCGCACTCTCTCTAACCGCTCGTAGATTCATTGCATGGGTGTGGCCAGGGTTATTCGCCCTGTCTGTTGGCCCCGCCTGGGTGACCTTTATTGAGGAGAATTAAACGATGCTCAGCAAACAGGCGTTATTGCAGGCTTACCGCAAGATGCGGGAGATCAGGACCTTTGAAGAGCGGTTGCATCAGGAAAATACCAGCGGTGATATTCCGGGCTTCATTCACCTTTATACCGGTGAGGAGGCCATCGCGGTGGGGGTCTGCGAAAATTTAACGAGCGCAGATTTCATTGGTTCAACACACCGTGGACATGGCCACTGTATTGCTAAAGGTTGTGACATTCACGGCATGATGGCCGAAATATTCGGTAAGGACAGCGGGTTATGTCGCGGTAAGGGTGGCTCGATGCACATTGCCGATCTGTCGAAAGGAATGCTGGGGGCGAACGCTATCGTTGGGGGGGCCCCTCCACTGGCCATCGGCGCCGCGCTAACGGCAAAAACGCTAAAAACCGGCAACGTCGGGGTCTCTTTTACGGGCGATGGGGGTTCTAATCAGGGCCTGGTCTTTGAAGCCATCAATATGGCCGTCGTGCTCCAGCTTCCAGCCGTCTTTATTTTCGAGAACAACGGTTACGGCGAAGGGACCGGCCATGACTACGCCGTGGGTGGGCGTGATATCGCCCGGCGCGCCGCTGGCTTCGGCCTGCCGGCAGTGACCGTCGATGGCACCGATTTCTTTGCCGTTTATGAGGCAACCTCAGAGGCGGTCAAGCGTGCGCGAGAAGGCGGTGGCCCAAGCGTCATTGAGGCCAAAGCCTTCCGCTGGCATGGTCATTTTGAGGGCGATCCCGCGCTATACCGCGCGGAAGGTGAAGTGCAACGCCTGCGTGAACAACATGATCCGCTGAAGATTTTCACCGCTAAGGTCAAGCAACATATCACCCAGGAAGAACTGGCGGCGATTGACGAGGAAGTAGAAGCCCTGGTCAACGATGCCGTATTGAAGGCCCGCGCCGCTGCCTACCCGGCTCCGGAAGACCTGCTGACAGACGTGTACGTCTCATACTGAGGGTGATAACCATGACAATAAAAACCTATCGTGAAGCGGTCAAGGAAGCCCTGGCTCAGGAAATGGAACGCGATGAACGCGTAGTGCTCATCGGTGAAGACTTGCGTGGCGGTCATGGCGGAAATGCGCCCGAAGAGGCGAAGATTGAAGCCTTTGGCGGTGTACTGGGTGTCACTAAAGGGCTGTGGACGCAGTTCGGCTCCGATCGGGTGATCGACACGCCCATTACCGAGTCGGCCATTATCGGTATGGCGGCCGGCGCCGCAGCAACGGGGCTGCGGCCAGTCGCGGAATTGATGTTCATGGATTTTTTTGGTGTGAGTCACGATGCACTGTATAACCAGGCGGCTAAGTTCCGCTACATGTTTGGTGGCAAAGCCAGAGCTCCGCTGGTAATGCGAGGGATGATCGGCGCAGGGTTTTCCGCCGCGGCCCAGCATTCACAGTCACCCTATAATATCTTTGCCACCACGCCTGGACTGAAAGTGGTGGTGCCCTCGACGCCTTATGACGTCAAGGGTCTGTTAATCCAGTCCATTCGCGACGACGACCCGGTGGTATTCTGCGAGCATAAAATGCTGTACGACCTCAAGGGCGAGGTACCGGACGAGATCTATACCATCCCGCTAGGTGTAGCCAACTACACGCGCGAAGGAGAGGATGTCACCATCATTGCGTTGTCGGCAATGGTACATAAAGCAAACCAGGTGGCGGACAAACTGGCCAGAGAGGGGATCTCGGTCGAGGTGGTCGACCCGCGAACCATTTCGCCGCTGGATGAGGAAGGTATTCTGGAATCGGTGGCTTCCACGGGGCGGGTAGTGATTGTCGACGAATCCGCTGCACGCTTCGGTTTTGCTCATGATGTCGCGGCGCTGATTGCGTCCCAGGCATTCCATTTCCTCAAAGCGCCCGTACTGCTGGTAACGCCGCCACACACGCCGGTCCCGTTCTCCCCTGCTCTCGAAAAACTCTGGATCCCTGGCGTTGAACGTATCGAAGCCGCCGTCCGTCAAGTGCTGGAGGATTAACCTATGAGCGAAATCAAGACGCTTGAAATGCCAAAGTGGGGGCTTTCCATGGAGGAAGGCTTGCTCGCTCGATGGGCAATCCAGGAGGGTGACGATTTCACCAGAGGGCAGGAAATCTGTGAGATTGAAACCAGTAAAATCGTCAATGTGCTGGAGGCACCTTTTGCCGGTACATTACGCCGGATAATCGCCCGGGAGGGTGAGACGCTTCAGGTTGGCGCCGTGCTGGCTCTGGTGGCTGACGCTTCAGTCAGCGATGCTGAACTGGACGAATTTGCTGCCAGTCTGGCGACGGTGAAACCCGCAGCCCCTGACCCGGAGGCTGCCGCGCCGGACGTAGCGGCACAGGCAGGCGCTAAGCCACCTTCCGTTGTTTCGCCGCCATCCAACAGTCCGGAGCCCCCTATTGGGCAGACCGTCATCCCCGTCAGTCTGCAAGGCGTGACCGATGTGACTCAGGTTAATGCCACGCCCCATGCGTTACGACTGTCTGCCCGCTGGGGTGTCGACCTGAAAAAGGTCCGCGGCAGCGGACGCGGGGATCGTATCTCTGTTTCTGATCTGGAAAGCGCGATCGTTGCCGCCGGCGGTCGCCTGGCCTCTCCGACGCCACCCGTTCATCGCAGCAAAGCGCCCCGCTCGCATGCCGATGATAGCCAGGTATCGGCCACCCCGCTGGCGCGCCGCCTGGCCGGCAAGCTGGGTATCAACTTGCATGACTGCCGAAGCAGCGGTTCACGCGGTCGGGTGAGTCGCGATGATGTGCTGGCTGCGGCGTTGTTGCTCGACGGGCACCCGCCGGTCAGCCCTGTGCAGGAGAGTGCCCCGACACCCTTTGAGAGCATCCCCATGTCCGGTATGCGGCGGGCTATCGCTTCTCGCTTGCAAACCTCTAAGCAACAGTCTCCCCATTTCCGTTTGAGTGTCGATCTCGATCTGGAACGACTGTTAGCGTTTCGTCAGGAAATTAACCGCGAAGTACCCGGCGTCAAGATTTCGGTTAACGACCTGCTGGTGAAAGCCTGTGCCCTGGCGCTGGTGGCCGTGCCAGACGTCAACATCCAGTTTGATGAAGCGACACAAAGTATCCGCCGCTTTGCGGATGCCGATATTTCAGTGGCTGTTGCGCTGCCTGACGGGCTAATTACCCCCATTGTTCGCTCGGCGAACCGGAAATCGATCAGCGACATATCGGCCGAAATTCACGCCCTGGTGACCAGGGCCAAAGCGGGCACGCTGAAGCCGGAAGAGTTCCAGGGGGGGACCTTTAGCGTGTCAAATCTGGGGATGCTCGGCGTACGGCAGTTTGACGCCATCATCAATCCACCGCAAAGCGCAATCCTCGCCATTGGCACCGGCGAGATGCGGGCGGTAGTACGCGACGGGCAAATCGTCGCGCGCCACCAACTGACGGTATCGCTATCCTGCGATCACCGGGTCATCGATGGGGCGGCAGGTGCAGCTTTTCTCCAGGAACTCAAGCGACTGACTGAAACCCCTACCCTGATGTTTATCCAGGAGACGAGCTATGCACGATAATTACGATGTGCTGATCATCGGCGGGGGTCCTGGGGGGTATGTGGCCGCCATCCGTGCCGGTCAGCTAGGTCTTCGTACCGCCTTAGTGGAAAAACAACATCTGGGCGGCATCTGCCTGAACTGGGGATGCATTCCAACCAAGGCGCTGTTGCATGGCGCTGAGGTCGCGCACAGTATCACCCATGCCAGTCAGCTGGGCATCAGCGTGGGTGAGGTGAATGTCGATCTGCAGAAACTGGTGCAGTTTAGCCGTGCCGTTTCGCAACAGCTCACCGGCGGGGTTGAGTATCTGTTGAAGAAAAATGGCGTGAGGGTGATTGATGGCACCGCGCGGCTGCGCGGTAAGGGACAAATAACGGTAGCGGATGCCCGGGGGGGAGCGCACGATTACCGGGCCGATCACGTGATCCTGGCCACGGGCGCCCGACCACGCGCATTACCAGGCATAGAGCCAGATGGCGAATATATCTGGACCTATTACGAGGCACTACAGCCTAAGCGATTGCCCAGGTCGCTATTAATCATCGGTTCAGGCGCGATTGGCGTCGAGTTCGCCAGCCTTTATAACGATCTGGGCTGTAAAGTGACGCTGGTCGAGCTAGCGTCGCAGATTTTGCCCGTGGAAGATGCCGAAGTGTCAGCGGCGGTGCGTAAGTCATTCGAAAAGCGCGGGATTCAGGTCCATACCCAGACCCAGGTAACGCAAGTACAGCTCACCGATACCGGGGTACGCTGTACAATGAAAAATACGAGCGCCGAATCTTTCCTGGTAGTCGAACGCGTGCTGCTGGCGGTTGGCGTACAGCCGAATATTGAAGATCTGGGGCTGGAAGCACTGGGCGTCGAGTTAGACCGCGGTTTTATCAAGACGGACACGGCTTGTCGCACTAACGTATTTGGGCTTTATGCCATCGGCGATGTAGCCGGCCCGCCTTGTCTGGCGCACAAGGCCAGCCACGAAGGCGTGATCTGCATTGAGACACTGGCTGGTGTCGAAGGCACCCATCCGCTTGATCGCGACTATGTGCCCGGTTGCACTTATTCCCGGCCTCAGGTTGCCAGTCTGGGCCTGACGGAATCGACGGCCCTGGCCAGGGGACGGCCCGTCAGGATCGGTAAGTTCTCTTATCAGAGCAATGGTAAGGCGCTGGCCAGCGGTGAGACGGAGGGTTTTGTGAAGACCATTTTCGATGCTGAAACGGGTGAATTGCTGGGCGCGCATATGGTTGGCGCACAGGTCACGGAACAGATCCAGGGGTTTGGCATCGCCCGTCACCTGGAGGCCACAGATGAAAGTCTCCTGTCGATGATCTTTGCGCATCCGACACTTTCCGAAGCGATGCATGAGTCAATCCTCGCGGCCTGCGACCAACCGTTGCATCAATAAAAAATAAGGGAGGCGATAGCGTCGTGATACGGAGTAAGTTGCCCGTTATCCCTCCTGTATTTTCCTTGAACGTTCGATAAGGTAACAGCCCGTCGTTAGGTAAGTATCCCGCATCATTGATCTCCAGCCACTGGCAGTCATCTCACTTTATTGAAAATGAGCAGGACTAACGCAAGGCAAATGGCGCTACCGACAAATGCGGTGATGAAGGAATTCACCAATGAGCTGCTGTAACGAAATAAAAGCGTCATTGCGGATTCATTCCGTCAAGACTTGCTTATTTGTTCGTTACGAACATTTTAATACCTGGGGAATTGCACATAGCCGCTAACCTGTCCTTATTATTGCCACGCAACCTCATCTCTGTTGCCCTTACTGACGTTGCACTCGTTGCACATGATTTGCAGATTGGCAATATCGAGGGCTAAATGCGGGTAAAGAGAACGCGGTTTTATATGATCAACGTGCATCACCATCCCGTCACTGGCGCCGCGCCCGCATACGCAACATTTATTGCCGTAGCGCTGGAACGCCTGGTAACGTAAACGCCGCCACTCCCTTGAGCGGTAGAACGTATCAGCCTCTTTAGCTGCTTGCTGCCGCAGCGCCTGCTCACGCCGGTACTGCTCGAATAAAACGACATGCCCTTCAGCTTTAGGGTAATTTCCCCAGGCATCCGTCGCTGGCGTTGTGTCGGGCTTCTCCTGTACCTTCACCGAGTCTGGAGGATAGAGTTTGCTCGTAACCTTTTGTACCAGTTTGAAAAGTACCCATACGACTACGGCCAGAATAACTAACGTTTCCACTCCCTCGCCTTATTCTCATTCAAAGATAATTGCTGCATTATTTTATACAAGCGCCATATTGATGGTCATTATACCTTTGTAGGGATGAAATTGCGTTATCGCAAGGCTAGCCAGCCCCCACAGCTCATCCACCCCCAGGCGACTCATCGCTATTGTGCCCCTACTCTCCTGGCCGTACGTTGTGATACCCCAGAACACGTCATGGTCAGCTACGACGAACTGAAGGTCTGAAGGTGGTCGGTAGCGCCTCCTGACGCTACCGACATACCGGTTAACGCGCCATCAGGACAAACACGCCCCAGCCGAGATATTCCCGGGTCCAGGTGACGTGGTGTAGCGGCGCAGTGGTCAACTGCTGGCGAACCTCCGGTGCGAAGTCATCGTGCGGATTGGCCTCCAGCCAGCGGCGCATTGTCAGCCATTTCGCCGCTTCATAACGATCCCAGCCCTCCTGGTCGGCCAGCACCATCTCCACCACGTCATAGCCCAGTTCACCAAAGTGGGCGACCAGCGCCGGCAGCGTCAGGAAGTCATCGGGAGTCTGCGCGCCGCAGGCAACCGCCTCTTCCGCCGTGGCCGGACGTTTACGCCACCATGGCTCGCCGATCAGCAGCATGCCGCCGGGCCGCAGGCTCTGCTTCAGCAGCGCAATCGTGCCGGCCACCCCGCCGCCGATCCACGTGGCCCCCACGCAGGCGGCAATATCGCACGGCTGGCTGGCGACGTATCCGCTGGCATCCTGATGCACAAAGGTTACCCGGTCGCTTACCCCGAGCGCTTCTGCACGGGCGGTCGCCTGCTGGCTGAACAGCAGGCTCATGTCCACGCCGGTGCCGACGATCTGATGATCGCGCGCCCAGCTACAGAGCATCTCGCCGGAGCCGCTGCCAAGGTCAAGAATAGCGGTGCCCGGCGCCATCCGCAGCGCCCGTCCCAGGGTGGCGTACTTTTCCGGGGTAAAAGGGTTATGAATACGGTGTTCGCTTTCACTGATAGTAAAAATGCGAGGGATATCGATCATGGATGTTTCTCCTTGAGAGCCATACGCCCGGGCAGCGACACTGCCCGGGTCGCTGTATCAGCGGTTGTCCGCCTGCGCGCGAACGTTATTCAAACCAGTGGTGTTGATCCGGTACGGCTGGCCGTTCACCGACTTAATCAGCTTTTTGGTTTTGAGCTTTTTGAAGACCGCGAGGGTGCAGTCGTTCAGCAACAGCCCTTCCCGGGTGTAGCATTCGACGGCGGTAATGCGGCCGGAGGTATCGCGGACGTGCGCAATACGGCCACCTTTGGCGAGAACGTGTAAGGTCCGTTGTTCCTGACGGGATAAATTCATACTGAAACCTGTTCATTATCATGTGCGAAAACATGCCTACACCCGCAGGTGTGTGCGTAAGGTTTAAGCGCAGCGATAATCAGTCCGGCCTGGGCAGGTCGGGGAACTGATTATCTGATAATGACATTCTCCAGCATCGAAGCCTCGGTAAGCATTGAAAGGTATTAACGCGCTGAATACTAACACCCTCAGTTCATAAGGGTATGGCGCAGATTAAAAACTGTGACCGGTATTACGATTTCCCCTCAGCCTTCCCCGCATTTTGCGCTTTCCGCCACCCGCTCTGTTCCTCAAGATTAACCACCACCTTATCTCCCTCCCGCATTGTTAAATAATTGTTGTCAGATCACAAAATAGAAACAAAAAGGCCATTTCGTACGCATTTTATAAAAATGTAGATATTTTTAATTTATGGCTACGAAATGAACATCACCCTGACCTTACAGCGAGGAACGATCCTGATGAACGCCCTGACCGCAGTAAAACCGACACCCGCGCCGTTAGCCCAGCCATATCCGGGCTTTTCCATTGCCCCTTCCGCACAGTCGCCGCGCCTGCTGGAGCTCACCTTTTCCGCCGAAACAACCACGCAGTTCCTGCAGCAGGTCGCGCAGTGGCCGGTGCAGGCGCTGGAATACAAATCTTTCTTACGCTTCCAGGTCGGCAAGATCCTCGACGATCTGTGCGGCAATCAGCTGCAGCCGTTGCTGATCAAAACATTGCTCGATCGTGCGGAAGGCGCGCTGCTGATCAACGGCGAAGGGATCGATAACGTCAGCCAGGCCGAGGAAATGGTCAAGCTGGCCACCGCCGTCGCCCATCTGATTGGCCGTTCCAACTTCGACGCCATGAGCGGTCAGTATTACGCTCGCTTTGTGGTGAAAAATGTCGATAACTCCGACAGCTACCTGCGCCAGCCGCACCGGGTGATGGAGCTGCACAACGACGGCACCTACGTCGAAGAGCAAACCGACTACGTGTTAATGATGAAGATCGACGAGCAGAACATGCAGGGCGGTAATTCCCTGCTGCTGCATCTCGACGACTGGGAGCATCTCGACGAATTTTTCCGCGACCCGCTGGCTCGCCGCCCAATGCGCTGGGCCGCGCCGCCGAGCAAAAACGTCAGCAAGGATGTTTTCCACCCGGTGTTCGACGTCGATTCGCTGGGCCGTCCGGTAATGCGCTATATCGACCAGTTCGTCCAGCCGAAAGATTTTGAAGAAGGCACCTGGCTGAGCCGCCTTTCCGACGCGCTGGAAACCAGCAAAAACATCCTTTCCATACCGGTGCCGGTGGGCAAATTCCTGCTGATTAACAACCTGTTCTGGCTGCACGGCCGTGACCGGTTTACGCCGCACCCGGACCTGCGCCGCGAACTGATGCGCCAGCGCGGCTACTTTGCGTATTCCACGAATCATTACCAGACTCATCAATAAGGGTTCTCAGGCGAAGGAATTGAGCGGATGTATGATTTCGTGATTATCGGCGGCGGCATCATCGGCATGTCGACCGCCATGCAGTTAATTGAGATTTACCCGGACGCCCGCATTGCGCTGCTGGAAAAAGAGACCGGTCCGGCCTGCCATCAGACTGGCCACAACAGCGGCGTGATCCACGCCGGGGTGTATTACACCCCCGGCAGCCTCAAGGCGCAGTTTTGCCTCGCCGGCAACCGCGCCACCAAGGCCTTTTGCGAGCAGAACGGCATCCGCTATGACGTCTGCGGCAAAATGCTGGTCGCCACCTCGCCGCTGGAGATGGAGCGGATGCGCGCCCTGTGGGATCGCACCGCCGCCAACGGCCTGCAGCGCGAGTGGCTAAGCGCCGGGGAGCTACGCGAGCGCGAACCGAACATTACCGGGCTCGGCGGGATCTTCGTCCCTTCCAGCGGCATCGTCAGCTACCGCGACGTGGCGGCGGCAATGGCGAAGATCTTCGAATCAAAAGGCGGAACGATCGTCTACGACGCCGAAGTCAGCGCCCTGAAAGAACATGCCAGCGGCGTGGTGATCCGCACCCGCCAGGGCGCCGAATATGAGGCCTCCACGCTGATCGCCTGTTCGGGCTTGATGGCCGATCGGCTGGTAAAAATGCTCGGCGTCGATCCCGGGTTTATCATCTGTCCGTTCCGCGGCGAGTATTTCCAGCTGGCGCCGCAGCACAACCAGATCGTCAACCATCTGATCTATCCGATCCCCGATCCGGCGATGCCGTTCCTCGGCGTCCACCTGACCCGCATGATCGACGGCAGCGTCACCGTCGGCCCCAACGCCGTGCTGGCTCTGAAGCGCGAAGGCTACCGCAAGCGCGATATCTCGCTGGCCGATACCCTGGAGATCCTCACCTCGCCCGGCATCCGCCGGGTACTGCAAAACAACCTGCGCTCCGGACTGGGCGAAATGAAGAATTCGCTGTGCAGAAGCGGCTATCTGCGGCTGGTGCAGAAATACTGCCCGAGCCTGACGCTGAGCGATTTACGCCCGTGGCCCGCCGGCGTGCGGGCGCAGGCGGTATCGCAGCAGGGCAAACTGATCGACGATTTTCTCTTCGTCACCACCGCGCGTTCGATACATACCTGCAATGCGCCATCGCCGGCGGCCACCTCCGCTATCCCGATCGGCGCGCACATCGTCAGCAAGGTGCAGACCCTGCTGGAAAGCCAGAGCAATCCCGGACGCACGCTGCGTGCGGCACGTAGCGTGGAGACACTACACGCCGCTTTTATCCGTTAACCCCCTTAAGACAGGAAGCGATTATGCAACTCAACGATATGACACTGTTTCGCCAGCAGGCGCTGATCGATGGTCAGTGGCGCGATGCGCCCAACGGCGATGTGATTGCGGTGACCAACCCGGCCAACGGCGAGCAGCTCGGCAGTGTGCCGAAAATGGGCGCCGACGAAACCCGCGAAGCAATTGAAGCCGCCAATCGCGCCCTTCCCGCCTGGCGTGCCCTGACCGCCAAAGAGCGGGCGAATATTCTGCGCCGCTGGTTCGATCTTATGATGGAGAATCAGGACGATCTCGCCCGCCTGATGACCCTCGAACAGGGAAAACCGCTGGCGGAAGCCAAAGGCGAAATCAGCTACGCCGCCTCCTTTATTGAGTGGTTCGCCGAAGAAGGTAAGCGCATTTACGGCGATACCATTCCCGGCCATCAGGCCGACAAGCGCCTGCTGGTGATTAAGCAGCCCATCGGCGTTACCGCCGCCATCACCCCGTGGAACTTCCCGGCGGCGATGATCACCCGCAAAGCGGGCCCGGCGCTGGCCGCCGGCTGCACAATGGTCCTGAAACCGGCCAGCCAGACGCCGTTTTCAGCGCTGGCGCTGGCCGAACTGGCCAATCGCGCCGGGATCCCCGCCGGGGTGTTCAACGTGGTCACCGGTTCCGCCGGGGCCGTCGGCGGCGAACTGACCAGCAACCCGCTGGTGCGCAAGCTCTCCTTTACCGGCTCGACCGAGATTGGCCGCCAGCTGATGGAGCAGTGCGCGAAAGACATCAAAAAAGTCTCCCTGGAGCTGGGCGGCAACGCGCCGTTTATCGTCTTTGATGATGCCGACCTTGATAAAGCCGTCGAAGGGGCGCTGGCGTCGAAGTTCCGCAACGCCGGGCAGACCTGCGTCTGCGCCAACCGACTGTACGTCCAGGACGGGGTGTATGACCGTTTCGCTGAAAAACTGCAGCAGGCGGTGGAAAAACTGCGCATCGGCGACGGCCTGCAGGATGGCGTCACCACCGGCCCGCTGATCGACGAGAAAGCCGTCACCAAAGTTGAAGAACATATTGCCGACGCCATCGCCAAAGGCGCGAAAGTCGTCACCGGCGGCAAACCGCACGCCCTGGGCGGCAACTTCTTCCAGCCGACCATCCTGGTCAACGTTCCCGACAGCGCCAAAGTGGCGAAAGAGGAGACCTTCGGCCCGCTGGCGCCGCTGTTCCGCTTTAAGGATGAAGCCGACGTCATTGCCCAGGCCAACGATACCGAGTTCGGCCTCGCCGCCTATTTCTACGCCCGCGATCTGAGCCGCGTCTTCCGCGTCGGCGAAGCGCTGGAGTACGGCATCATCGGCATCAACACCGGCATTATCTCCACCGAAGTCGCCCCGTTCGGCGGCGTCAAGGCCTCAGGCCTCGGCCGCGAAGGGTCGAAGTACGGTATCGAAGACTACTTAGAAATCAAATACATGTGTATTGGCCTTTAACAGGAGCGATGGATGAACAGCAATAAAGCAATGATGGCGCGTCGCAGCGATGCGGTCCCGCGCGGCGTCGGCCAGATCCACCCTATCTTCGCCGAACGCGCGGAGAACTGCCGGGTGTGGGACGTCGAAGGCCGGGAATATCTCGATTTTGCCGGCGGTATCGCGGTGCTCAATACCGGCCATCTGCATCCGCAGGTTGTCGCCGCCGTCGAAGACCAGCTGAAAAAGCTATCTCATACCTGCTTCCAGGTACTGGCCTACGAGCCCTATCTGGCGCTGTGCGAAAAGATGAACCAGAAGGTGCCCGGTGATTTCGCCAAGAAAACCCTGCTGGTCACCACCGGGTCGGAAGCGGTGGAGAACGCGGTGAAAATCGCCCGCGCGGCAACCGGGCGCAGCGGCGCCATCGCCTTCACCGGCGCCTATCACGGCCGTACCCATTACACCCTGTCGCTAACCGGGAAAGTGAACCCGTACTCCGCCGGTATGGGGTTAATGCCGGGCCACGTCTATCGCGCCCTCTACCCGTGCGCGCTGCACGGCGTCAGTGATGACGAGGCGATCGCCAGCATCCATCGCATCTTCAAAAATGACGCCGCACCGGAAGATATCGCCGCCATCATTATCGAGCCGGTGCAGGGTGAAGGCGGATTCTATGCCGCCTCCCCGGCCTTTATGCAGCGCCTGCGCGCCCTGTGCGACGAGCACGGCATTATGCTCATCGCCGATGAGGTCCAAAGCGGCGCGGGCCGTACCGGCACGCTGTTCGCCATGGAGCAGATGGGCGTGGCGGCGGATATCACCACCTTCGCCAAATCCATCGCCGGCGGTTTCCCGCTGGCGGGCGTCACCGGGCGGGCGGAGGTGATGGATGCCATCGCCCCCGGCGGACTCGGCGGCACCTACGCTGGCAACCCCATCGCCTGCGCCGCCGCCCTGGCGGTATTACAGATTTTCGAGCAGGAGAACCTGCTGGAAAAAGCCAACCAGCTTGGCGACACCCTGCGCCAGGGCCTGCTGGCGATTGCAGAAGATCATCCGGAGATCGGTGACGTTCGCGGCCTGGGGGCGATGATCGCCATTGAGCTGTTTGAAGAGGGCGACCGCAGCAAGCCTAACGCCAGGCTGACGGCGGATATCGTCGCCCGCGCCCGCGACAAAGGCCTGATCCTGCTCTCCTGCGGGCCGTACTACAACGTGCTGCGCATCCTGGTGCCGCTGACCATTGAAGAGGCGCAGATCGAGCAGGGTCTCAAGATCATCGCCGACTGCTTTACCGAGGCGAAACAGGCATAGAACAGAACACATGCGGAAGCGAAGTACGTTCGTAAGGGAATGAAGACGAGACCTGCAAAACAACAATAATACGCGTGCCCCGGCGCGGGAATGTCGGGGCGCTCTCCCAGGTGACACACTTCGAGAGGGTAAATGATGGGGCAACTGTCGCAATCACAGGATTTAGGGGCGGGACTGAAGTCGCGCCACGTCACGATGTTATCTATCGCCGGGGTGATCGGCGCGAGTTTATTTGTCGGTTCCAGCGTCGCCATTGCCGAAGCGGGCCCGGCGGTGCTGCTGGCCTATCTGTTTGCCGGGCTGCTGGTGGTGATGATTATGCGTATGCTGGCCGAAATGGCCGTCGCCACGCCGGATACTGGCTCCTTTTCCACCTACGCCGACAAAGCCATCGGCCGCTGGGCGGGGTATACCATCGGCTGGCTGTACTGGTGGTTCTGGGTACTGGTTATTCCGCTGGAAGCCAATATCGCGGCGATTATTCTGCATTCGTGGGTGCCGGGCGTCCCGGTGTGGTTGTTCTCCCTGGTCATCACTCTCGCCCTCACCGGCAGTAACCTGCTGAGCGTCAAGAACTACGGTGAATTCGAGTTCTGGCTGGCGCTGTGCAAAGTGATCGCTATTCTGGCGTTTATCGTACTGGGCGCGGTCGCCATTACCGGTTTTTATCCCTATGCCGAGGTCAGCGGCATTTCGCGGCTGTGGGACCACGGCGGCTTTATGCCGAACGGCTTCGGCGCGGTGCTGAGCGCGATGCTGATCACCATGTTCTCCTTTATGGGCGCGGAGATCGTCACCATTGCCGCCGCCGAATCGGACACGCCGGATAAACACATCGTCCGCGCCACCAACTCGGTGATCTGGCGTATCTCTATTTTTTATCTGTGCTCGATCTTTATCGTCGTCGCCCTCATCCCATGGAATATGCCGGGGCTGAAGAGCATCGGTTCCTACCGCTCGGTGCTCGAGCTGCTGCATATTCCCTACGCGAAGCTGATTATGGACGGCGTGATCCTCCTGTCGGTCACCAGCTGTCTGAACTCGGCGCTGTATACCGCCTCGCGGATGCTCTACTCCCTGAGCCGTCGCGGCGATGCGCCGGCCATCATGGGCCGGACCAACCGCAGCAAAACTCCGTACGTGGCGGTGCTGCTCTCCACCGGCGCGGCGTTCCTCACCGTGGTGGTGAACTACTATGCGCCCGCGAAAGTGTTTAAATTCCTCATCGACAGCTCTGGCGCCATCGCCCTGCTGGTCTATCTGGTGATCGCCGTTTCACAACTGCGGATGCGCAAAATCCTTCAGGCGCAAGGCGGCGAGATCCGTCTGAGAATGTGGCTCTATCCGTACCTGACCTGGCTGGTAATCGCCTTTATCACCTTCGTGCTGGTGGTGATGCTGTTCCGTCCGGCGCAGCAACTGGAGGTGATCTCTACCGGCCTGTTAGCATTGGGAATTATTTGTACAGTACCGATTATGTCGCGCTGGAAAAAGCTGGTATTGTGGCAAAAACTGCCGCTGCAAAATACGCGTTAACCCTGTTCCCGGCGCCCGCCGGGAAGAGTATTCAGGAGTAAGAACATGACCGCCATTCCCCAGGCGACGGCCATTGACGGGTACCGTTGGCTGAAAAACGACATCATCCGCGGGGTCTACCAACCCGATGAGAAGCTGCGGATGAGCCTGCTGACGTCGCGCTATGAGCTCGGTGTCGGGCCGCTGCGGGAGGCGCTCTCGCAGCTGGTGGCGGAAAGGCTGGTGACGGTGGTTAATCAGAAAGGCTATCGGGTGGCGCCCATGTCGGAGCAGGAGCTTCTCGATATCTTCGACGCGCGCGCCAACATGGAAGCCATGCTGGTGCGCCTCGCCATCGAACGCGGCGGCGACGAGTGGGAAGCCGAGCTGCTGGCCCGCGCCCATCTGCTCAACAAGCTGGAGTCCTGTGACGCCAGTGAGCGCTTACTCGATGAATGGGACCAGCGCCATCAGGCGTTTCACACCGCCATCGTCGCCGGCTGCGGCTCCCAGTATCTGCTGCAGATGCGCGAAAGGCTGTTCGATCTGGCGGCGCGCTACCGTTTCATCTGGCTGCGCACCACCGTGCTGTCGGTGGAGATGCTGGAAGACAAACATGTTCAACACCAGACCCTGCTGGACGCCATTCTGGCGCGCGATGCCAAACGAGCCAGCGCGCTGATGCGCGAGCACTTACTGACCCCTATCCCGATTATTCAACAGGCGATGGCTGGCAAGCTGTCGCCGCAGGCAGGGTGAGTCAGATGGTGGGGTTGAAATTACGGGTATGGCGGCACGCTCCTCCACGCCGCACGGGCGTGGAGAAATCGTATCCGTAGATCAATCAGGCCCGCAGGCGAACCGGTTCGCTGAAATCGTCGGCCGGTTCCAGCTTCAGATTAAAGGTGGTCAGCAGTGCTGCCGCGCGCTCGTGGAACTCGCGTAGCGTTTTTTCCAGTCTCTCGCTCACTTCCGGGTCGTCAATGTCGACCGCCTGCCATGAACCTTCTTTATTGAACAGGCCAAACTGGTAGCTATAGGTGAAACGTGACTCTTGTGCTTCCATTTCCATCCACCAGCCCCAGAATTCACGCTTCTCCGGTGCGGGCTTAACATTGACGCAAACTGCCAGGCAATCGAAAAAGAAACGGTTGTCATGGCACTGCTCTTCGCGAATGTAAGGCCCTAGCGCCGTGAATTTCTTGATCAACTTACTTTTCAGGTGTCCACTCGGTAACGTCATTGCGATCTCCTTTAGTGATGCAACTGTTTTACCAAACCAATAGAATTTAGCAATAAATTAACCAAATCTATGATTGATCCAGCGGGCGATCTGTCGCAATGCGTGATCAAAATTGCGATACACCGGGTTAAACGGGATCTCCAGCAGTTTGCCATCGGCAGATGACGAAGTGATTAACCGCGACTCCTCTTCGGGGCTGAACGGATCGTCCTTCCAGAAGCCGGAAAGCATCGGCGTCGGGCAACGGCGCCCCAGCAGTCCCTGGGTTTTTAACGAGTAGCGGTTGAGCTCCACGCGCAGCGCTTCATCGGACGCGTCATGCATACCCAGCCGCGAGGCCAGCACGTCAAGATACATCTCCGGCACGCGCCCCTGATGCAGGGGATCCACCAGCAGACCATGAACGACCGGGCCCAGACACGCCACAGCCTTCAGCCGCTGCGGCTCCAGGTAACCCAGACGGACCGCGATATTGGCGCCAAAGCGGAAGCCAAAGGCCGCGACCCGGGTATGATCGACCCACGGTACATTTTCCAGATGGCGCAGCGCGTGCTGGTGCAGCAGGCTGGTGTCCTGATTCAGCGTCCATTTTGACGAGAAGCCGATGGAAGGCATATCGATCGTCAGCATGGCAATACCGAGCGGTGAAAAGTAGTTCTCATACAGGTTGTAATAATCCGTCTGCAGCGAGTCCAGGCCCCCACACATCAGCACCGTCGGAAACGGCCCATCGCCTTTTGGCATATGCAAAAAGCCGGTTATCGGCGAACCGCCAGGGATGGTGAACTCCAGCTCGCGCAGCGAGCCCGGCAGCCGCTGGGCGGCTTCTTCATACGCCCGGTTGGCTAAAGCCTGCGCCTGTTCGGCCAGCTCATCGCCTTTAATATGCGGATAAGCGGCAATGCTATACAGGTTCGATGCATGCAACCAGTGGCGGCCGCTCAGCAAAGGATCGGCTTCCTGCCCGGCCTTTTGCTGCCACTGCATGGCCTCTTTCGCCCACTCGAAGATCCAGTTGCCGCCGCGATAGCCGATAACGGTATCGAACAGCTCTGGATCCGTTCGTTCGGCCTCGCTCATCACAATGCGCGCTTGCACATCGAGGATCTCCTGCGGGGTCACGCCGCGCCAGATCCACATCAAACGGTTGATCAGACGGTACCAGTGATCGACGTGATTGCCGCTCAGCGCCGACTGCATCGCCTGCGGTTTTCCGGCGGAAAACCGACGTACCAGCGTAGAGGTTTCGGGATGTTTGAAGCGGGGTTTAAACAGCGTTTCGCTGAGGTTAGCCTGTGACATGTGCAGCCTCCGTCGTAGTGCCACTCCTGTTATTGTAACCTGCTAAAGGATAAAAAAAACCACGCCCGGCAAGCCGGGCGTGGTAAATAGCACTGTCCTGAAGAATTAACGACCTGCGATAGGCGGTACAAACACCACGCCCATATCCCACGGCTGTTCAATCCAGGTGTCCTGCGGAATATCCACAACGTAATCGTCCACCAGCGGGCGGCCTGCCGGCTTGGCGAAAATGGTGACAAAGTGTGCTTTTGGATACATTTCGCGGATCGCCACGGCGGTACCGCCGGTATCCACCAGATCGTCGATAACGATAAAGCCTTCGCCATCGCCTTCCGCGCGTTTCAGCACTTTCAGCTCGCGCTGGTTATCATGGTCGTAGCTGGAGATGCATACGGTATCAACATGACGAATGCCCAGTTCACGCGCCAGTAAGGCTCCCGGTACCAGTCCACCGCGGCTGACGGCAATAATGCCTTTCCATTGCTCAACCGGCAGCAGACGGCTGGCCAGTTTGCGGGCGTGAATCTGCAACATGTCCCAGGTGACGACGTATTTTTCGCTCATGTGAAGTGTCCCAGCCTGTGTAATACGGCTTAAATAATGTTCGAGGGGGAAAATGGTTGCGCGAGATTATAGAGATCTGACGCACTAAAAACCAGTGTTAAGCGGTTTGCGCAACGCTTTTTGCGTTGTTTACACTACCTGCGGCGGTGGAAAGTGGTATTCTCAACCCCATCGCGCAAGCCCGGGCTTGTTGTGTATTTTAACGCTAACCCTCGTCCTGCAACCGCTGTATGCAGGAGTCTGTAAGGAGACTTACCGTGTCTGAACTGTCTCAACTATCCCCGCAGCCGCTTTGGGATATTTTTGCCAAGATTTGCTCCATCCCGCACCCGTCTTATCACGAAGAACAGCTCGCCGAGCACATTATGGGTTGGGCAAAAGAAAAAGGCTTACACGCGGAACGTGACCAGGTTGGCAACATTCTGATTCGTAAAGGCGCGACTGCCGGTATGGAAAACCGCAAGCCGGTAGCGCTGCAGGCGCACCTCGATATGGTGCCGCAGAAAAACAACGATACCGTCCACGACTTCGCCAAAGATCCGATCCAGCCGTACATTGACGGCGAATGGGTGAAAGCGCGCGGCACCACGCTGGGCGCGGATAACGGCATCGGGATGGCGTCTGCACTGGCGGTGCTGGCCGACGACAGCGTCGCTCACGGTCCGCTGGAAGTGCTGCTGACCATGACCGAAGAGGCCGGTATGGACGGCGCGTTCGGTCTGCAGGCCAACTGGCTGCAGGCGGATATCCTGATCAATACCGACTCCGAAGAAGAAGGCGAAATCTACATGGGTTGCGCCGGCGGGATCGATTTCACCTCTAACCTGGCGCTGACCCGAGAAGCGATTCCGGCCGGGTTCCAGAGCTTTAAAGTAACCTTAAAAGGGCTGAAAGGCGGCCACTCCGGCGGTGACATTCACCTGGGTCTGGGTAACGCCAACAAGCTGCTGTCTCGCTTCCTCGCCGGCCACGCCGATGAGCTGGATTTGCGTCTGGTCGATTTCAACGGCGGTACGTTGCGCAACGCCATCCCGCGCGAAGCATACGCGACCGTCGCCGTCGCCGCGGATAAAGCCGATGCGCTGAAAGCGCTGGTGAATACTTACCAGGCGCTGCTGAAAAACGAGCTGGAGGCCAAAGAGAAGAACCTGGTAGTGCTCCTGGAAGCGGTTGATAACGACAAAGCAGCCCTGACGCAGGCTTCCCGCGACGGTTTCATCCGCCTGCTGAACGCCACGCCGAACGGGGTTATCCGCAACTCTGACGTGGCGAAAGGCGTAGTGGAAACTTCGCTGAACGTCGGCGTCGTCACCATGACCGATGACAACGTGCAGATCCACTGCCTGATCCGCTCGCTGATCGACAGCGGCAAAGACTACGTGGTCAGCATGCTGGATTCTCTGGGTAAACTGGCGGGGGCGAAAACCGAAGCCAAAGGCGCTTACCCTGGCTGGCAGCCGGACGCCAACTCGCCGGTAATGCACCTGGTGCGCGAGACTTACCAGCGTTTGTTCAACAAGACGCCGAACATCCAGATCATCCACGCCGGTCTGGAATGCGGTCTGTTCAAAAAACCGTATCCAGAGATGGACATGGTCTCCATCGGGCCAACCATTACCGGTCCGCACTCCCCGGATGAGCAGGTACATATCGAGAGCGTCGGCCAGTACTGGACGCTGCTGACCGAGCTGCTGAAAGCCATTCCGGCTAAATAAGCCCCACCACCGGCGGCAGTCTGCCGCCGGTTTTCCCCCGCATCACCTTAGCGCCACGCGTTTTTCCATCCGGTAGTTAATAAACCACTCCCCACGGGCCGCCACCCGCTGCTCCGCCACCACTTTAAATCCATGGGCCGTAAAACAGGGCTTTGCGGTAATGCTGGCGTCCACCGTCAGGATTTGCGCAGGATACTGAGCGCAGAGCGCCTCGATAAGCGCGCCGCCGATACCCTGCCGGGCGAGATCCGGCGAGACAAAGAGCAAATCGATATGCGTCCCAATGGCGGTGATAAAGCCAACCGGTTGATTGTTAACCACGGCTACCCGCCCGACTGAGTCAGCCAGCTTTTGTCGCCAGCGCATCTCATCCACCTGCGCCCAGGCCGCAATCTGCGCCGGGGTATAGTCCCGGCTCGCCGTTTCCTGCACCGCGCGCAGAAAGATCTGGCAGAGCAATGGCAAATCGCTGTCGCGGTAAGCACGAATATGCATGGTTAAATCCCTAATAAAAGCTGCCTTTCCAGCTGCGGATCGAGCAGCGTCACATGGAGCCCAACCAGACGCACGCCACGTCCGCCGCGCCGCTCATCCCAGGCTTTGTGGGCGGTGGCAATCAGATCCTCTTTGTTCAGCCGCGGCCAGACGTGCTCCTGAGTGGTCAGCTGGAAGTCATTAAATTTCAGTTTAATCCCCTGGCGGGCGATCAACAGGTCCGGTTTGACCTTCGCCAGCCGCCGCTCCAGTTCGGGATAGAGATTTTCGATAATCGCTTCGCACGCTGACCATTCGTGGATATCTTCCGCTAACGTCCGCTCCACACCCACCGATTTACGTTGCCGATCGTTATGGATTTCCCGCTCATCAATCCCGTGGCTGCGCTCCCACAGAATACGGCCGAATTTACCGAAGCGCTTGAGCAGCATGGCCAGATCGCTGTTCTGCACATCGCCACAGGTACGCAGGCCCATATTTTCCAGCTTCGCCGCCGACACCTTTCCGACACCGGGTATTTTCGCCAGCGGCAGCGCCCGCACAAACTCTGCCACCTGATGGGGAGCGATAACGAACTGGCCGTTGGGTTTATTCATATCTGAAGCGATTTTAGCGAGAAACTTCACCGGCGCCACGCCCGCCGAGGCGGTGAGGTGCAGCTCCCGTTCGATGGTCTGGCGGATCTCCTGAGCTATCAGAGTGGCCGACCCGTGACAATGCACGCTGTCGCTGACGTCAAGGTAGGCTTCATCCAGCGACAGCGGCTCAATGCGCGAGGTATAGCGGGAGAAAATTTCGCGGATATGATTCGAGGCTTCTTTGTAGGCATCGAAGCGGCCGGGAAGCAGCGTGAGATGCGGGCACAGCTTGAGCGCTGTCGCCGTCGGCATGGCGCTGCGCACACCAAACTTACGCGCAGGATAGTTCGCGGTACTAATCACGCCACGCTGTACCCGACTGCCGCCTATCGCGAGGGGGATATCACGCAACGCCGGGTTGTCGCGCATCTCCACCGCTGCAAAGAAACAGTCCATATCGACATGGATAATTTTACGCATCGTCAGACTCAACACTGTATACCCATACAGCATAGCAAAAACTGCGCGCCAGTTTGATGCTTTTTTTACTGCGGTGGTCAAAAAAACGCTGACAACATAAAAGTGCAATAAATCATGTTTATTTTCATAACGTTAATCAACTAATCTGAAAGATACAATCATGAAGAAACGACTCACCGCCCTTTGCCTGCTGGCCACCAGCAGCGCTTTAGCTAACCCACAGCTGATTGCCCACCGCGGCGGTACCGGCGATGCCCCGGAAAATACCCTGCCGGCCATTAAACTGGCGCTGGAGAACCACGCTGAGGCCATCTGGGTCACGGTGCAGTTAAGCCGCGACGGCGTACCGGTACTCTACCGTTCAAGCGATCTCTCCGCCCTGACCAACGCCGAGGGTAAGATCTCCAGCTTAACCGCCGCCGAGCTGGCGAAAGTCGACGCCGGCTGGAAATGGGGGGATGACAGCCACCCGTGGCGCGGTAAGCAGGCCACGATCCCGACCCTGCAAAGCGTGCTGCAACAGTGGCCGCACACTTTTTTCTATATCGATATCAAATCTCCAGATGCCGAACCGGCGGTGATGGGCGAACGCCTGCTGGCGGTGTTAAAAGCCACCGACAGCCTCGATCGCGTGCGGGTCTATTCCACCGATGACCGCTATATCGCCGCCCTGCCATCGGCTATTCCCCGCTTCGTCACCCGCAGCGAGACTCGCACTAAACTTGCGACTATTTCACTCAGCCACCAGTGTCAACTGAGCAGCCAGCACGAGGGCGAGCAGTGGTATGGGCTGGAGCTGAAGCGCAAGGTCGAGGTGGTGGAGAAGTTTACCCTTGGCGAAGGGATCTCCCCGGCAACGCTCACCTGGGATAAAGAGGCGATGGATTGCTTCCGCTCACAGGGCAAAGCGCACATTATTTTCTTCGGCATCAACAGTGCGGAAGACTACCGCACGGCGAAGGAGCTGGGCGCCGACGGGGTGATGGTGGATTCTCCGGCACAGGCGAAAAGCTGGCAGTAAGGGAGTCAACGGCTAAAAAGGCCACGAAAGCGGCCTCACATTGCTGGCATGTTGTTGCCGGGTGGCGGCTGGCGCCTTACCCGGCCTACAAAACCGAAGCAGCAGACCCGGCAAGCGCAGCGCCACCGGGCACGGAGCCGCTTTATGCCGGGTGGCGGCTGCGCCTGACCCGGCCTACAAAACTGAAGCAGCAGGTCCGGCATGCGCAGCGCCGCCGGGCATTACAAAATACGCCGCTGCTGACGCTGCGCCTCGCGAGCGAGACGTTTCTTACGCGCGTCACACGGTTCCGGACAGTCGCAGACTTTCTCCAGCCCCAGCGACGAGATCCCGCCGCAGCTGCCCTGAATGCTCTTGCGCTTCACCAGGTAGCCCAGCGACATACCGAGGATCACCAGCGCAAAAATCACAAAGGTCGCGACAAATACCGTCAGCATCGTCAGCCTCCAAAGTCGTCGAGCATGATGTTCTCATCTTCGACGCCCAGGTCTTTGAGCATTTTTATCACCGCGGCGTTCATCACCGGCGGCCCGCACATATAGAATTCGCAGTCTTCCGGCGCCGGGTGGTCGCGCAGATAGTTTTCATACAGAACATTATGGATAAAGCCCGTATGCCCGGTCCAGTTATCTTCCGGCAGCGGATCGGAGAGCGCGACGTGGAAGGTAAAGTTAGGGTTGTCGCGCGCCAGCTGCTCGAACTCATCATCGTAGAACATCTCGCGCAGCGAACGGGCGCCGTACCAGAAGCTGATTTTGCGCGTGCTGTGCAGCCGCTTAAGCTGATCAAAGATATGCGAGCGCATCGGCGCCATGCCGGCGCCGCCGCCGATAAACACCATCTCAGCGTCGGTCTCTTTAGCAAAGAACTCGCCGAACGGCCCGGAAATCGTCACCTTATCGCCAGGCTTCAGCGACCAGATATAGGACGACATGATCCCCGGCGGCGCATCCGGTACTTTCGGCGGCGGCGTCGCGATGCGCACGTTGAGCATAATGATGCCCTTCTCTTCCGGATAGTTAGCCATCGAGTAGGCGCGCAAGGTCGGTTCTTTCACCTCAGAGACATAGCGGAACAGATTGAATTTGTCCCAGTCTGAACGATATTCATCAGGAATATCAAAGTCGGCATAGGCCACTTTATGCGACGGGCATTCGATCTGAATATAGCCGCCGGCGCGGAACGGCACCGCTTCACCATCAGGCACCCGTAATTTGAGCTCTTTAATGAAGGTGGCTTTGTTATCGTTAGAGATAACCTCGCACTCCCATTTTTTCACGCCGAAAATCTCTTCCGGCAGCTCAATTTTCATATTCTGCTTCACCGCCACCTGGCAGGCCAGGCGGCACCCTTCTTTGGCTTCGCGTTTGGTGATATGCGAAAGCTCGGTCGGCAGAATATCTCCGCCGCCTTCTTTGATGGTCACCCGACACTGGCCGCAGGAGCCGCCGCCGCCGCAGGCGGAAGAGACGAAGATACCGTTGCTGGACAGTGTGTTCAGCAGTTTGTCACCCGCCGGGGTGCGGATCTGTTTATCCGCTTCGTTATTGATCTCAATAACCACGTCGCCCGCGTTCACCAGCTTTGAGCGCGCAGCCAGGATAAGCCCCGACAGCACCAGCACAATCAGCGTGAACATCACGACGCCAAGAATAATTTCCATACTTATTCGCCCTTATAGCTGCACGCCGGAGAAGGACATAAAGCCCAGCGCCATCAACCCGGTGGTGATAAAGGTGATCCCTAACCCGCGCAAGCCGGCGGGCACATTGGCGTACTTCATTTTTTCGCGGATCCCCGCCATCGCCACGATCGCCAGCATCCAGCCGATGCCGGAGCCGAAGCCGTAGACGATGGATTCCGGGAAGTTGTAATCACGCTGCACCATGAACGACACGCCGCCGAAAATGGCGCAGTTAACGGCGATAAGCGGCAGGAAGATCCCTAACGCGTTATAGAGTGCCGGGAAGTACTTATCGAGGATCATCTCGAGGATCTGCACCAGCGCCGCAATCACCCCGATAAAGGTGATGAAGTTCAGGAAGCTGAGATCTACGCCTTCCACCAGCGCGCCGTCGCGCAGCACCAGGTTATAGACCAGGTTGTTGATTGGCACAGCAAGACCCAGCACCACCGTCACTGCGACGCCGAGGCCGAAGGCGGTGGAGACCTTTTTCGACACCGCGAGGAAGGTACACATCCCGAGGAAGAAGGCCAGCGCCATGTTCTCAACGAACACCGCGCGGACAAACAGGCTAATGTAATGAGCCATCATCGATTACTCCTTTTCCTGCTGCTCAGGCTTCCAGCTACGCAGGGCCCAGATCAGCAAACCGATAATGAAGAAGGCGCTCGGCGCCAGCAGGAACAGGCCGTTCGGCTGATACCAGCCGCCGTTCTGCACCGTCTCCAGCACCGTGATACCGAACAGCTTGCCGCTGCCGATAAGCTCGCGCAGGAAGCCGACGATTATCAGGATCGCGCCATAGCCGAGACCGTTGCCAATACCGTCCATAAAGCTGGCCAGCGGCGGCGATTTCATGGCATAAGCTTCGGCACGCCCCATCACGATACAGTTGGTGATGATAAGCCCGACGAACACCGACAGCTGCTTAGAGGTCTCATAGGCGAAAGCCCGCAGCAGCTGATCCACCACGATAACCAACGAGGCGATGATCGCCATCTGCACGATGATGCGCACGCTATTGGGAATATGGTGGCGAATCATCGAGATAAACATGCTGGAAAACGCCGTCACCAGCGTCACCGCAATGGTCATCACGAAGGCGGTTTCCAGTTTGGTGGTCACCGCCAGCGCGGAGCAGACGCCGAGCACCTGCAGGGCGATGGGGTTATTGGCGATAAGCGGCCCCACCAGCACGCGCTTCACCTCTTTCATATCGCTCTGTTCAGCCATTATTCAGCCCTCCCTCACGCACCTTTTTCAGGAACGGACCAAAGCCCAGTTCGCCCATCCAGAAATCAAAGCTATGCTGCACGCCGTTAGACGTTAGCGTGGCGCCGGATAAACCGTCTACTGCATGCAGGTCACCGGCGCGCGCGCCGCCTTTCACCACCCGGAGTGCCGGCATGCCGTTGTCATCCAGCACCTGCTTGCCAATAAACTGCTGGCGCCAGTTCGGGTTCTCCACTTCGCCGCCCAGCCCCGGGGTTTCCCCCTGATCGTAATAAGTAATGCCTTTCACCGTGCGGCCATCAACGTCCAGCGCCACAAAGGCGTACATCATCGACCACAGGCCATTGCCGTAGATCGGCAGCACCATCTGCTCAATCTGTTGCTGCGCGTCGCGCACCAGATAAATTTCCGCCAGGTTGCTACGCCGCTTAATGCCGGCCGGATCCTGGCTGGCGTCCAGCGCGATGCTCTGCTGCGGATCCTTCAGCGCCTGGGCCTGATTAAATTTTGCCGGGTCTTTCTCCAGCAGCTCGCCGGTCGCCAGATTCACCAGTCGCGGCGAAATGCGCGCCGCGAAGGTTTCCGCTACCGCATCAGCATCCATCCCGGGCTGTATCAGGCCGGCGACGGCCAGGATATTGCGCTGTTTATCCAGCGCCCGCTGCGCCTGCTGGCGGGATTTCAGCCCCACGGCCGAGCCCGCTACCACGATGGAGCAGACCAGACAAAGCACCAGCACCACCAGCAGCGTTTTGCCGATGCTATCGTTACTTTTCTTCTCAGCCACGCGACTTCCTCCGCTTAATATTGGCCTGCACCACCAGGTAATCGAACAGCGGTGCGAAGAGGTTGGCGAAGAGGATCGCCAGCATCATCCCTTCCGGATAGGCCGGGTTCACCACGCGGATCAGCACGCACATCACGCCGATCAGCACGCCGTAACTCCATTTCCCTTTATCGGTAAACGAGGCGGATACCGGGTCCGTCGCCATAAACATCATGCCGAAGGCAAAGCCGCCGAGCACCAGATGCCAGTACCACGGCATCGAGAACATCGGGTTGGTATCGGAGCCGATAACGTTAAACAGGGTGGCGGTGGCGATCATGCCGATCATCACCCCGGCGACGATGCGCCAGGACGCGACGCGGCCAAAGAGAATGATCGCGCCGCCGATCAGGATCATCAGCGTGGAGACTTCGCCAATTGAGCCGGGAATGTTGCCGAGGAAGGCGTCCATCCAGCTCACCGGGATGCCGGTCGCGACGTTAACCAGCGCTTCACCGCCGCCGCTGGCCCACTGGGAGAGCGGCGTGGCGCCGGAGAAACCGTCCGCCGCCGTCCACACGAGATCGCCGGAAATCTGCGCCGGGTAGGCGAAGAACAGGAACGCGCGCCCCGCCAGCGCCGGGTTGAGGAAGTTGCGCCCGGTACCGCCGAAAATCTCTTTGGCGATCACCACCCCAAAGGAGATCCCCAGCGCCGCCTGCCATAGCGGCAGCGTAGGCGGCACAATCAGCGCGAAGAGAATTGAGGTAACGAAAAAGCCTTCGTTGATCTCATGTTTGCGCACAATCGCGAACAGCACTTCCCAGAAGCCGCCGACGATAAAGACGGTGAGGTAAATAGGCAGGAAGAAGACCGCGCCCAGGGTCATCATGCTTAGCCAGCCGGCGTCAGCGCTGAAGCTGACCCCTAACCACTGGGCGACGCTGTAATGCCAGTTGTTGGCGATCACCTGCTGCAGCTGTTCGGCGCCGTACAGTTTGTGCAGCGCCGGAATGGTCTGCAGCCCAACGTTGTACATGCCCCAGAACATCGCCGGGAATACGGCAAACCACACGAGGATCATCATCCGCTTGAGGTCGATGGCGTCGCGCACGTGCGCCGCGCCGCGGGTCACCTGCCCCGGCGTGTAGAAGATGGTCGCCGCCGCTTCATACAGCGGGTAATACTTTTCCAGCTTGCCGCCATGCGTGAAATGCGGCTCAAGTTTCTCAATCAGGTGCTTTAAGCCCATCTCTTATCCTTCCTGCTCAATCTGGGTTAACACGCTGCGCAGCGCCGGACCGTATTCATATTTGCCCGGACAAACGTAGGTGCAGAGCGCCAGATCTTCTTCATCCAGCTCCAGACAGCCCAGCGCCTGGGCGCTATCGCTATCGCCGGCCAGCAGATCGCGCAGCAATATGGTTGGCAGAATATCCAGCGGCATCACCCGCTCATAGTTGCCGATCGGCACCATCGCCCGCTCGCCGCCGTTAGTATCCGTGGAGAAATGAAAGCGCTTGCGCTTGAAGAAATGGCCTAGCGTAGTGCGGGTAATCGAGAACTTCTCTTTGCCCGGCATCACCCAGCCAAACAGCTCTTTTTCCCGACCTTCTCGAACCACGCTCACCTGCAGATGGAAACGCCCGAGGAAAGCGTGGGGGCCGTGGGCGCGGGTACCGCTAAGTACCGAGCCGGAAATGACGCGGTTTTCCCCCTCCTCCAGCTCGCCCGCCAGCAGATCGTCCAGGCTGGCGCCCAGCGTCGTTTTGACCAGCCGCGGCGACTTCACCTGCGGGCCGCCGAGCGCAATTACCCGTTCGCAGTTCAGCTCACCTTCAAGGAAAAGCTGACCGATAGCGATCGCATCCTGATAATTGAGGTGCCAGACCTGTTTATTCAGGCTCACCGGCTCCAGAAAGTGAATATGGGTTCCCGGCAGCCCCGCCGGGTGCGGCCCGGAGAACTGATTAAAACAGACCTGGCCGGCAGGATGGCCGCCCAGCTTGCCGCCGCTGGGCTGGCAGACGTGCACTTTCCCGTCGGTCAGACGCGTGAGCACGGTAAGACCGGCATCAAAGGCGGCACGCTCGGCCAGAATAATCGGCTGCGGCTCCGCCGCCAGCGGATTGGTATCCATGGCGTTGACAAAAATAGCGGCGGGCACGCTGCCCGGGCGCGGCGTTTTACTGAATGGCCGGGTGCGTAGCGCCGTCCACAGGCCCGAGGCCAGCAGCTGCTGCTGTACGGTGTCGCGCGGCAGCTCAGCCAGTGCGTCCGCGGCGTAGCGGGTAAAGGCCACCGCGTCATTGCCCTCGATATCAATCACCACTGACTGTAAAACGCGCCGTTCACCGCGGTGGATCGCGCTGACAACCCCGCTCGCCGGGGCGGTAAAGTAGACGCCGGGGGTCTTTTTATCTTCGAACAGGATCTGACCTTTTTTGACCCGATCGCCCTCTTTGACCGCCATAGCGGGACGCATCCCGACGTACTCTTCGCCGAGTAGCGCGACGCGCTTCACCGCTGGCGCAGGAGAGATCTGCTGTAATGGCATGCCAGCTATGGGCAAATCCAGCCCTTTCGTGATTTTAATCATATCGTTAGCAGGTATCCGTAACCTCAACCCCGACGCAGGCCGGGGCCAGCTTATTGACAGAATGGCAGAGAAGAAAGGGCGAAACGGCGCCAGTGGCGCTCATGACGGAAGAGAAGCCTCCTTTCTTACTCTGGTGATGAACCGGCGCAAGTGTAACATTTCGTGAGCGGCGGCTGTAGCGCGAGGGGCAATAAGTGCTTCTAAAATGCGAGCTATTGCGCAAAGTTCTGACTGTGTTTTCGCCGTAAGCGGGTTATAAAGTGAGGCTGAATTGTAAACGCCGCCACGTCGCCCTTGCGAAAAAATGCCGTGATGCTAATGTGAGCGCTCTAAATCCAGAAAACTCTGATTTCGGGTCTCTCTTGCCGTCCTGGCAATGTGGCTATTTTGTTTTATCAAGGAACAAGCAGTATGCGCAAAATCGCATTATTTATTGCGATGCTTCTGTTGCCGTGCGTGTCATTTGCCGGGCTGCTCAGCAGCAATAGCCCGACGACGCCGGTTAGCAAAGAATACAAGCAGCAATTAATGGGTTCACCGGTTTACATTGAGATCTTTAAAGAAGAGCGCATGCTCGACCTTTACGTCAAAATGGGTGAAACCTACCAGCTCCTCGACAGCTATCGGATCTGCAACTATTCCGGTGGCCTGGGTCCGAAACAGCGCCAGGGTGATTTCAAGAGTCCGGAAGGGTTCTATAGTGTCACCCGCAGCCAGCTCAAACCCGACAGCCGCTTCTATAAAGCCATTAACATCGGCTTCCCGAACGCCTACGATCGCGCCCATGGTTATGAAGGGAAATACCTGATGATCCATGGCGACTGCGTCTCAGTCGGCTGCTACGCCATGACCGACAGCGGGATCGATGAGATCTTCCAGTTTGTGACCGGCGCCTTAGTCTTCGGCCAGCCAAGCGTGCAGGTGAGTATCTATCCGTTCCGCATGACCAACGCCAATATGGAACGCCACAAATACTCCTACTACGCGGATTTCTGGAAACAGCTTAAGCCTGGCTATGACTATTTCCAGCAGACCCACAAACCGCCGATTGTGTCAGTGACCGACGGCCGCTATGTGGTAAGCAAGCCGCTCAGCCACGAGGTTGTTCAGCCGCAGCTGGCCTCAAACTACACGCTCCCCGAGACAAAATAACGCCCACTCGCCTGGCATGATCTTGTGCCAGGTTTCATTGGCCGTCAGCGGCTGCGTGGCGATAACCGTGACCACATCGTTGGGTGTGGTCTCGCGTTGAAAGTCGATCTCCACATCCTGGTCCAGCAGTTTTGCCACGCCAAACGGCGCCCTCCGGGTGATCCAGTGCAGATTGGTCGAGCAGAACGCCATCACGTAGCGCCCGTCCGACAGCAGCATGTTGAACACCCCTTTCTCACGCAGTTCACCCGCCAGGGTGGCGATATACTTGAAAACGCCCAGCATATTGCCCGGCGTGCGCGGATAGCGCTCGGTTAAACGGTGCAGCAGCCAGCAAAACGCTTTTTCACTGTCGGTTTCACCTACCGGATGGAAATTACCGGTTTTCAGCGATTTATAGCCTTTGAGCTGCCCATTGTGCGCATAGGTCCAGTTGCGCCCCCACAGTTCGCGGGTGAAGGGATGGGTGTTCTCCAGGGCCACCATCCCGCGATTGGCCTGACGGATATGGGCGACGACGGAACAGGACTTAATCGGGTAATCCTGGACCAGTTTCGCGATCGGCGACTGAAAGCTCGGCTGCGGATCTTTGAATGTGCGACAGCCTTTGCCTTCATAGAAGGTAATGCCCCAGCCGTCTTTATGCGGCCCCGTCCCGCCCCCGCGCTGCACCAGCCCGGTAAAGCTAAAACAGATATCTGTTGGCACATTGGCGCTCATCCCGAGCAGTTCGCACATAGATCACCTCACCCTCACAAATCACGACGGCGCCAAAGCGAGGCCGCCGTCAACAGTACACACTCGCCTGCCTGTTAGCCTTTCACCATCTCTTTTTCGATCAGCATAATCAGGATATGGATCACTTTGATGTGGATCTCCTGGATGCGGTCGGCATAGCCAAAGTGTGGCACGCGTATTTCAACGTCGGCGGAACCCGCCATTTTGCCGCCGTCTTTACCGGTCAGGGTGATCACTTTCATCCCCTGCGCCCGCGCGGCTTCAATGGCCTTGATCACGTTGCCGGAGTTACCTGACGTGGAGATGCCGAGCAGCACATCGCCCGCACGGCCGACGGATTCAACATAGCGGGAGAACACATACTCATAGCCAAAATCATTGCTCACGCAGGAGAGATGGCTGACGTCGGAGATCGCGATGGCCGGGTAACCCGGGCGGTTTTCGCGATAACGACCGGTCAGCTCCTCCGCAAAATGCATCGCATCGCAATGGGAACCGCCGTTACCACAGGACAGCACTTTCCCACCCGCCTTAAAGCTATCCGCCAACAGAACAGCGGCACGCTGGATAGCATGGATATTGGCTTCGTCCTGCAGAAAGTTAGCCAGCGTTTCCGCGGCTTCGTTCAGTTCGTTACGAATAAGATCCTGGTACATGAGGATAATCCTTCAGTATGAGTGGAATAACCCTGGCAGTGTACCGGATAGCCGCCGAAGCGAGAAGCAGCAGGCAGCGTTATCCCCCGCCCTTTTGATTTTATGTGCCGCTTTTACATACAACAATGTGAGCGAGGTTGTAATTATTTTGTAAACACATTGCTAAATAAAAACGCATGCACTACAACCAATACATCACAAGTGGTCAGACCTCCTACAAGCTCAGGGAGCATTTCTCTATGATGATTTTGAGTATTGTTGCAACCGTCGTTTTACTCGGTGCGCTCTTCTATCACCGGGTCAGCCTGCTGCTCAGCAGTGTGATTTTGCTCGCCTGGACCGCGGCGCTCGGCGCGGCCGGAGTGTGGAATATCTGGCTGCTGCTGCCGCTGGCCATTATTCTGTTGCCGTTCAACTTTGCCCCCATGCGTAAATCGATGATTTCCGCACCGGCATTTCGCGCTTTCCGCAAGGTGATGCCGCCGATGTCGCGTACGGAAAAAGAAGCCATCGACGCCGGCACCACCTGGTGGGAAGGCGATCTGTTCCGCGGCAACCCGGACTGGCACAAGCTGCATAACTATCCGCAGCCGCGCCTGACCGCCGAAGAGCAAGCTTTCCTCGACGGCCCGGTGGAAGAGGCCTGCCGGATGGCTAACGACTTCGCCATCACCCACGAAATGGCCGATCTGCCGCCCGAGCTGTGGGCCTATCTGAAAGAGCACCGCTTCTTCGCGATGATTATCAAGAAAGAGTATGGCGGGCTTGAGTTCTCCGCTTACGCTCAGGCACGAGTGCTACAGAAACTCTCTGGCGTCTCCGGCATCCTGGCGATCACCGTCGGCGTCCCGAACTCGCTGGGCCCGGGCGAACTGCTGCAGCATTACGGTACCGAAGAACAGAAGAATCATTATCTGCCGCGTCTGGCGCGCGGCCTGGAAATCCCCTGCTTCGCACTGACCAGTCCGGAAGCGGGCTCTGACGCCGGCGCTATTCCGGATACCGGCGTGGTGTGCATGGGCGACTGGCAGGGTCAACAGGTGCTGGGGATGCGCCTGACCTGGAACAAACGCTATATCACGCTGGCGCCAATCGCCACCGTGCTGGGGCTGGCCTTCAAACTCTCTGACCCGGACCGTTTGCTGGGCGGCGAGGAAGAGCTGGGCATCACCTGCGCGCTGATCCCCACCTCAACGCCGGGCGTGGAAATTGGCCGTCGCCACTTCCCGCTGAACGTCCCGTTCCAGAACGGCCCAACCCGCGGCAAGGATATCTTCGTGCCGATCGATTACATCATCGGCGGCCCGAGCATGGCCGGTCAGGGCTGGCGCATGCTGGTTGAATGTCTGTCCGTGGGCCGCGGCATTACCCTGCCTTCCAACGCCACCGGCGGCCTGAAATCCGTCGCCATGGCGACCGGCGCCTACGCCCACATTCGCCGTCAGTTCAAAATCTCGATCGGCAAAATGGAAGGGATTGAAGAGGCGCTGGCGCGCATCGCGGGTAACGCCTATGTGATGGACGCCGCGGCGTCGCTGATCACCTACGGCATTATGCTCGGCGAGAAACCGGCAGTGCTGTCCGCGATTGTGAAATATCACTGTACCCACCGCGGCCAGCGCTCCATTATCGACGCGATGGATATTACCGGCGGGAAAGGCATTATGCTGGGCGAAGGTAACTTCCTCGCCCGGGCTTACCAGGGCGCGCCGATCGCCATCACCGTTGAAGGCGCAAACATCCTGACCCGCAGCATGATGATCTTCGGTCAGGGGGCTATTCGCTGCCACCCTTACGTGCTGGAAGAGATGGCCGCCGCGCAGAATAACGACCTGAACGCCTACGATAAGCTGCTGTTCAAACACATCGGCCATGTCGGCAGTAACAAAGTCCGGAGTTTCTGGCTGGGCCTGACCGGCGGACGCACCAGCAGCGCGCCGACCCGTGACGCCACCCGTCGCTACTATCAGCAAATGAACCGTCTGAGTGCCAACCTCGCGCTGCTGTCAGACGTGTCGATGGCGGTACTGGGCGGCAGCCTCAAGCGTCGCGAACGTATCTCCGCGCGTCTGGGGGATGTGTTAAGCCAGCTGTATCTGGCCTCCGCGGTGCTGAAACGCTATGACGATGAAGGACGCAATGAAGCCGATCTGCCGCTGGTTCACTGGGGAGTGCAGGATGCGCTGCACCAGGCTGAACAGGCCATCGACGATCTGCTGAAAAACTTCCCCAACCGTCTGGTGGCAGGTGCGATGCGTGTGGCCATCTTCCCGACCGGGCGTCATCATCATGCGCCGTCGGATAAGCTGGACCATAAAGTCGCTAAAATTCTGCAGGTGCCCAGCGCCACTCGCTCCCGCATCGGTCGCGGTCAGTACCTGACGCCGAGCGAGCATAACCCGGTTGGTCTGCTGGAAGAGGCGCTGCTGGAAGTGATGGCGGCCGATCCTATCCACCAGCGGATCTGCAAAGAGTTGGGTAAAAACCTGCCGTTCACCCGTCTGGATGAGCTGGCACACAACGCGCTGGCCAAAGGATTAATAAATCAGGAAGAAGCCGCTATTCTGACCCGCGCAGAGCACAGTCGCCTGCGCAGCATCAACGTCGACGACTTTGCGCCAGAGGAGCTGGCGACAAAGCCGGTAAAGCTGCCGGAAAAAGTTCGCAAAGTTGAAGCCGCATAATAAAACAATCACCACATCACACGCCGGGCGGGGAATTTTCCCCGCCTTTTTTTCGTCCCCCCTCCTCCGTGGCTTCTGTGAGTAGCATTTTTTTAACAAAATATTCCGCTGACCGCCGCGAGGCTGATATGGTGTTACAGTTAACCTAACCCCCTCATGAGAATGGAGTTGACCATTGTGCCTGGCCTGAAAATTACGCTGTTGCAACAACCGCTGGTCTGGATGGACGGCCCTGCCAACCTGCGCCATTTTGATCGCCAACTGGAAGGGATTATTGGGCGCGATGTCATTGTTTTACCGGAGATGTTCACCACCGGCTTTGCCATGGAAGCGGCAAAACAGTCTTTACCCGAAGCCGACGTGGTGGAGTGGATGCATGCCCGGGCCGCGCAAACCCAGGCGCTGATTGCCGGCAGCGCAGCGCTGCAAACCGAACACGGCGCTGTTAACCGCTTCCTGCTGGTCGAGCCCGACGGTACGGTGCACCATTATGATAAACGGCACCTGTTCCGTATGGCCGATGAACACCATCATTATGAGGCTGGTGACCGACGCGTGGTCTTTGAATGGCGCGGATGGCGTATCCTGCCGCTGGTCTGTTACGACCTGCGCTTTCCGGTATGGTCGCGTAATCTGAACGACTATGATTTGGCGCTGTATGTTGCCAACTGGCCGGCGCCGCGCTCCCTACACTGGCAGTCGCTGCTGGTCGCCCGCGCTATCGAGAACCAGGCCTATGTCGCCGGCTGTAACCGGGTCGGTACTGACGGTAACGGCCATCATTACCGCGGCGATAGCCGGATTATCAGTCCCCAGGGGGAGATTGTCGCCACTGCCGATCCGCATCAGGCCACCCGTCTTGATGCCGAATTGTCGCTGGCTGCCCTCCAGGAATATCGCGAAAAATTTCCCGCCTGGCGCGATGCCGATCCTTTTACCCTCGGTTAATCTCCCTCCGCTTTCTTCCTCATTCAGCAGGTAAAGAAAGCGGGATTTCGCCCGCCAGCGCACCGCAGAATATTTGCCGGGCGCCATTCATTTCTGTTCTACACTCATTAAAAGACCCCACAACCAAATGGGCGGAGATCACCTTCAACTCACTTCTGCGTTGTAAATCATGAATTTTCTGTTGCTGGCGTGTTCTGTTAAACAACGCTGAGCGTTGGCGTAAGAATATTATGTGAGCGTAAAAGAAAATGGATAATAATAATCTGCTGTTGATTGAAAAACGGCTGGTCACCCGCTTTCTCGATATGTTTATTCGGTTTGGGCTTATTCTGGCGCTGGCCTCATTCTGTTTTACCGTCTTTTCTCCCTTTATCAATATGATGCTCTGGGCGCTGATCCTCGCCGTGGCGCTCTATCCCTTACATCAATATTTTGCCGGATTGTTAGCGGGCAAACAGGGACTGGCGTCAGTGGTGCTGGTGTTGTTAGGTATTTTACTGATCGTCATCCCCACGGTGCTGATGATCACCTCGCTGGCGGAAAGCGCCAGCGCCATGATAGACAAGATGGGCAGCCAGAGCTTTACCATTCCCCCGCCCTCCTCGCGCATTGCCGCGTTACCGATCATTGGCGAACGGCTTAGCACCCTGTGGATGAGAGCTTCCGTCGATCTCCCGGGACTGCTCAGTAATTACCGCTCGCAAATCGGCGACATTGCCAAACAGTTTCTCAGTATTTTGGCCAGCATGGGCGGCGGGCTGATTGGCTTTATTATTTCGTTTATCGTCTCGGGAATTATGATGGCCTGGGGCGCAGCGGGCGCCATCAGCGCCCAGCGTATTGCCATCCGTATTACCGATGAAAATAAAGGCGTGACCCTCACCCGCCTGTGCACCAGCACCATCCGCGCGGTCGCCCAGGGCGTCATCGGGGTGGCATTGATCCAGGCGCTGCTGGTCGGCGTGATCATGCTGATGGCCAGCATTCCCGCCGTCGGGATCTTCTTTATTCTGGCCCTGCTCCTCGGCATTGCCCAGGTGCCGGTGATCCTGGTGACGGCCCCGGCCATTGCGCTAATGTGGAGTCTCGGCACCCACAGTACCGGCATGGATATCTTCTACACCATCCTGCTGATCGTCGCCGGCATGGCCGATAACGTCCTCAAACCTCTGCTGCTGGGGCGCGGAGTCGACGCACCAATGCCGGTAGTGCTGCTGGGCGCCCTCGGCGGAATGGCCTCTAACGGCATTCTCGGTATGTTTCTCGGCGCCACCCTGCTGGCCATCGGTTATCGGATCTTCATGACCTGGGTAAATGAAGGGCAACCCGCCCTGCCGCAGGATAAATAACCTCAAGGGAGCGTTACGCTCCCTTAATTCATTCCATAAACATTCGTACCGCGCACCAGACCAGCAGCAGCGCCAGCAGCAGATTTAACCCTCTTCCATGGCGTTCGAACACCGGCTGAAACAGATGACCGGCCAGCGCCCAGCAAAGATTGCCGGCAACGCCTATTACTGATAGCAACAGGCTTATCATCACCAGCCAGAATGGCTCGCGAGTCACTGGCAGAACAAAGGTCGACAGGGCCGTGATGCCGTACAGGATAATTTTTACATTCACAAACTGCAGCCCCAGGCTGGCCCAGAAGCTGACAGGCCGCTCCTCCTGCCCACCGCTGGCCGGGTCGCTGCGGGCAATGTGCCAGGCCAGCCACAGGATATACCCTGCGCCGACCCAGCGTAGCAGGGAGGTTATCCCCTCATCCAGGGTAACGAGAGTGAACGTCAGCCCGGCACAAATCAGCATGATGATCACAAACCCCAGGCTCATGCCGGCCAGAACCCGCATGCTCCGTCGAAAGCCGTGCGCGGTGACGCTGCTCAGCGCCAGAATATTATTCGGCCCGGGCGTCAGGGCGGTGATCAGGGTGTAAGTTAAAAAGGCGCTAATCAGGGTAGGTGTCACGTGTTTTCTCCTCTTGACTGGCAGACAGTACCCGAAGCTGATAATTTAAAAAAATGAATGTTTTTTCATTCTGAATTCGAGAATGTCGATATAAAGAGGAAATATGGATCTGCGACGCTTTATCACCTTCAAAACGGTTGTCGAAGAAGGATCCTTTCTGCGCGCCTCGCAGAAACTGTGCTGCACCCAGTCCACCGTAACCTTTCATATCCAGCAGCTTGAGCAGGAGCTTGCTATCCCGCTTTTTGAGAAAATTGGCCGACGGATGTGTCTCACCGCCGCCGGTAAAAATGTCCTGCCGCACGTCTACGATCTGACCAAAGTGATGGCGTCGATTCGCCAGGCGGCGCGCCAGGACGATGAACCCGGCGGCGAACTTCGCGTCGCCACTGGTGAAACCCTGCTGGCGTACAAAATGCCGCCGGTGCTGCAGCGTTTTAAGCAACGCGCCCCGAAGGTCCGCCTGTCACTACAGTCGCTCAATTGCTACAGCATCCGTGATGCGCTGCTCGCTGACGAAGTCGACCTGGGGGTGTTTTACCGGGTTGGCAACGATGATGCGCTCACCATGATGGAACTTGGCCCGCAGCCGCTGGCGCTGGTCGCGTCAGTCGATCAGGCGCCGGTCGACTTCCTGCGCCCGCGGCAGCATATCCCATTGAGTTTTATCATCAACGAACCCCAGTGCGTGTTCCGGCAGATTTTTGAAAGTACCCTGCGCCAGCGCGGCATTACCATGGAGAACACCATCGAACTGTGGAGTATTGAAAGCATCAAGCAGTGCGTGGCGGGCAATCTGGGGGTGAGCTTCCTGCCGCGCTTTGCGGTAGAGGAGGAACTCAAACGCGGGACGCTGGTCGAGCTGCCGTTCAGCGAGACGCCGCTGACGATCCATGCGCTCTGCGCCCATCACGCCGGGAAAGCAATCAGTCCGGCGATGCGGGTATTCATGCAGTGTATGCAGGAGGAACAAGAGGCGCGCTGAAATTCGGCGACGAAAACGACGAAAGCCTGAATCATTGCTGATTCAGGCTTTCTGAATAGTGGCGGAACGGACGGGACTCGAACCCGCGACCCCCTGCGTGACAGGCAGGTATTCTAACCGACTGAACTACCGCTCCGCGTTGTTGTTCCGTTGGGAACGAGGCGAATATTACGGATTCCCCTCTACCCCGTCAACGCTTTTTCTACCGTTTTGAATCGTTTGCTGCAAAAATCGCCCAACCGCCTACTTTTAATCCATTTTAGTGGTTATCAGGCACGCCACAGGCAGCTTCCGCCTTTCTTTTGTACCAGATCGAGGCGGGATTCATGGTTCACCAGTTCTTCATCAGAGGCATAAACTACCCGTAACTGGCTGGCGGCGCGGACGACGCGCTGAATGCCCATCTCTCCCGCCTGCTGCTGGCTTTCGCCTTCCATAGAGAACGCCATCGAAGTCTGGCCGCCGGTCATCATCAAATAGACATCGGCAAGGATCTGGGCATCGAGTAATGCCCCGTGCAGCGTACGCTTGCTGTTATCTATTTCGTAGCGCGAACATAACGCATCCAGACTGTTGCGCTTGCCGGGGAACATTTTCCGCGCCAGCGCCAGGCTGTCGGTGATTTTACAAAAGGTCTCGGTTTTTCCAATGCCGCGGTTCAGCTTACCGAACTCATAATCCATAAAGCCGATATCGAACGAGGCGTTATGGATCACCAGCTCCGCGCCGCGGATGTAATCCATAAACTCATCAGCCACGTCGGCAAAGGTGGGTTTGTCCAGCAGGAACTCATCGGCGATCCCGTGCACGCCGAATGCTTCAGGATCCACCAGCCGATCGGGCTTCAGATAGACATGGAAATTGTTACCGGTCAGGCGGCGGTTGATCACCTCCACGGCGCCGATCTCGATAATCTTGTGTCCTTCGTAGTGCGCCCCGATCTGGTTCATACCGGTGGTTTCGGTATCGAGAACAATCTGGCGCGTAATTGCAGTGCTCATAGCGGTCATTTATGTCAGACTTATCGTTTACAAATCGATTTCAATTACAGGAAGTCTACCAGAGATGCTCAAACAGGTAGAAATTTTCACCGACGGCTCTTGCCTGGGAAATCCAGGACCCGGCGGTTACGGCGCCATCATGCGCTACCGCCAGCACGAAAAAACCTTTAGCGCCGGCTACCGTCTGACCACCAATAACCGCATGGAACTGATGGCGGCAATCGTCGCTCTCGAGGCGTTAAAAGAGCATTGTGAGGTGGTGCTCAGCACCGACAGCCAGTATGTCCGCCAGGGGATCACCCAGTGGATCCACAACTGGAAAAAGCGCGGCTGGAAAACGGCAGAGAAAAAACCGGTAAAGAATGTCGACCTCTGGCAGCGGCTGGATGCTGCGCTTGGCCAGCATAAGATCAAATGGGAGTGGGTGAAGGGCCACGCCGGCCATCCAGAAAACGAACGCTGCGACGAGCTGGCCCGCGCGGCGGCCTCCCATCCCACTCAGGACGACATCGGCTACCAGCCGGAGAGCTAATTCTGCCCCTTGCGCCACTGCCGGGTGGCGCCGACTGCCGGCCGCAGCTGGGTTTTCGCTTTACCGGATTTCATCGGATTGAGCGTCAGCGGAATGGTCCGTTTGCGGGCGACAATCAATTGCAAACAGCCCAGCGCTGGCAGATGTGTGCTCAGCAGTTTGCCGCCGTGGCGCGACCAGGGTAAAACCTGATAACGCCCATAGTGCAGCACTTCAAAGTTGAGTAGCGACAGCCAGTCCAGCTGGCGCATCAGCGTAAACATACGGCTATTATAAGGCGTACCGTTGCGCAGGAGCGGCACCAGCTTACGCAACCCCATCAGGCTGACCGGATTAAACCCGGTCAGGATCATCCAGCCATCATCGATCAGTACACGATCGGCTTCCCGCAGCAGACGATGCGGATCGCTACACCACGGCAGGGTGTGCGCCAGCAGGCAGGCGTCGACGGACTTTTCGGCAAAGGGTAAATGCAGCGGATCGGCCCGAACCTGCATCGGATTTCCTGCCAGCGAGACATTGACCTGGTGCGAGATGGCGCAAGCTTCAGTATTGATTTCCGCGCTCAGATTGCCAATCTTAAGCAGATGAAAGCCATATAATTTAGCCAGCCACGGTTTCATCTGCTGCTCCAGCGTTTCGCGATAGTATTCGCCCCACGGCATACTGGACCAATGCTCAGGCGCTGTCACTGTGTGAGGTATCCTTGCCGGCTTCATTGCCACCTTCCGCTACGCTTTAGAGGTAATTTATGAATCTTATCAGTATTCCCGCGTTTCAGGACAACTACATCTGGGTTCTCAGTGAGAATAACGGCCGCTGCATCATCGTTGACCCAGGAGAAGCCGCGCCGGTTCTGGCGGCCATTGAGGAAAACCAATGGCAGCCCGAAGCCATTTTACTAACCCATCACCATCAGGATCACGTCGGCGGCGTAAAACAATTACGTGAAAAATTCCCTTCTATAGTGGTTTACGGGCCGGCGGAAACCCAGGATAAGGGAGTCACTCAGGTGGTAGGCGATGGCGATCGGCTGTCAATTCTCGGGCACGATTTTTCCATTTTCTCTACGCCAGGTCACACATTAGGACATATCTGTTACTACAGCGAACCTTATCTGTTCTGTGGCGACACAATGTTCTCCGGCGGCTGCGGAAGGCTCTTCGAAGGTACTGCAGAGCAGATGTATCAATCATTTATGAAAATTAACGCCCTTCCTGAAGAAACCCTCATATGTTGCGCACATGAATATACGTTAGCGAATATGAAGTTTGCATTGAGTATCCTGCCAGATGATAGGGACATAAACGATTACTATCATAAAGTTAATGAGTTACGTGCAAAAAAACAAAAAACACTACCCGTAACTCTGAAAAATGAGCGTCGTATAAATTTATTTTTACGCGTAAATGATATTGATTTAATTGATAAAATTAACCAAGAAACAAATTTGCAACACTCTGTGGCGCGATTTGCATGGTTAAGGTCAAAGAAAGACGACTTCTGATATTTAATTCTTGTCATCGGCCAACTTCGCCGTTATCCTTGGTCGTCTTTTAAGCAACTATTGACACACACATGAAGGCACGAGCGATATTACTCGCCTCTGTCCTGCTGGTGGGGTGCCAGGCGTCTAAGCACGATGGCACCGTCGAACAGCGAGCACAGAGCCTTTCTGCGGCTGGTCAAGGGGAAGCAGGTAAGTTCACAAGTCAAGCGCGCTGGTTAGATGATGGAACCTTCTACGCGCAAGACCAGGATCTGTGGACTTCCATAGGCGACGAGCTAAAGATGGGAATACCGGATAATCCCCGGATTCGCGAACAGAAACAGAAGTACTTAAGAAATAAGAGCTATCTCCACGATGTAACTTTACGGGCAGAGCCGTATATGTACTGGATAGCCGGGCAGGTTAAGAAACGTAACATGCCAATGGAACTGGTATTACTACCCATAGTGGAGAGCGCTTTTGACCCACACGCGACGTCTGGCGCCAATGCCGCAGGCATTTGGCAGATCATTCCGAGCACAGGGCGCAATTATGGTTTAAAACAGACCCGCAGTTACGATGCGCGTCGTGACGTCGTCGCATCTACTACCGCGGCGCTGGACATGATGCAACGTCTGAACAAAATGTTCGACGGCGACTGGTTATTAACGGTCGCAGCCTATAACAGCGGCGAAGGTCGGGTCATGAAAGCAGTAAAAGCGAACCGTTCGCGTGGTAAACCCACCGATTTCTGGTCGCTGTCTCTGCCGCATGAAACGAAAATCTACGTACCGAAAATGCTGGCGTTGAGCGACATTCTCAAAAACAGCAAGCGTTACGGCGTAAAGCTGCCTACGGCCGATGAAAGCCGTGCGCTGGCGCGCGTTCGCCTCGACAGCCCGGTTGATATTTCTCAGCTCGCGGACATGGCAGGAATGCCGGTCAGCAAACTGAAAACCTTCAACGCTGGCGTAAAGGGGTCAACGCTGGGCGCGAGTGGGCCAAAGTACGTCATGGTGCCGCAGAAGCACGCCGCTCAGCTGCGTGAATCGCTGGCCTCTGGCGACATTGCCGCCGTGCAGCCAACGCAGCTCGCGGACAATACGCCGCTGACCAGCCGTAGCTATAAGGTACGCTCTGGCGACACGATTTCCGGGATTGCTTCGCGTCTCGGCGTCACGACCCGGGATTTGCAGCAGTGGAACAATCTGCGCGGTTCAGGGTTAAAAGTCGGGCAGAGTCTGGTTGTCGGCGCAGGTAGCAGCGCACAGCGCCTGGCGAACAACAGCGATAGCATCACCTATCGTGTTCGCAAAGGTGATTCGCTGTCGAGCATCGCCAAGCGTCACGGTGTTAATATTCGCGACGTGATGCGCTGGAACAGCGATACCGACAATCTGCGGCCTGGCGATCAGCTAACGCTGTTTGTGAAAAACAGCGATCGACCAGAGTCCTGATACGTCAGGGTTCGATAAAAAGGCACCGACTTCCCCCGGTGCCTTTTTTGTTGCCCGTATTAAACCGCTTTATGCGCTTCGAACAGGATGGTATCGCTGGTAAACGACCCGTCCTGCTGTAATTCGAAGTAGGCTTTGACCTCCGCCGAAGCGCTCTGCTGATATAAGCGAATCGCTTCTACCAGCGCCTCTGGGGTGCGCATCCGCGCCACCCATGAGCTGAACTCCAGCGGCAGGCGATCTGTCGATAAATGATTAATCACCAGGCCTGCGTCATTGGCCAGCGCCAGCCACTCGCCGCTGGAATAATTACGCACGTGCGAGGTATCGCGCAGCGCTTCCACGGTCTGCAACCAGACATCACGTACCGGATGACCCGGCGTCATCACGTCCATTATGATCATCACCCCGCCCGGCTTGAGAACACGTTTCACCTCACGCAGCGCCTGGCCGACATCATGCCAGTGGTGCGCGGAGTAGCGGCTAATCACCACATCAAAGCTGGCATCAGCGAACGGCAGCGTTTCAGCGTACCCCTGCTGGGTCACGATATTGCTAAAGCCTTTCTCTTTTGCCGCCGCGGTAACCACTTCCAGCATCTGGCTTGATAAATCATAGGCGGTCACCTCGGCAACCTGTCCCGCCGCGGTAAAGCTGGCGTGCCCTGCCCCGCAGCCCATATCCAGCACTTTCGCCTGAGCGAAATCGGCCAGCCGTTCAGCCAGCCGCTGCAGATCGCGCCCGGAGGCGTGCACGGCGCTGGTCAAATAGGCGCTGGCCTGGGAGCCGAACTGCTTTTCGACGTTGTCATGGTGAGAGCGTGTTGTCATTGTGTTGTCCTTCGGTTGTGTGAGTAATTTAGGGCAGCATCGTGCTGAACGCAGACCTGCCCGATGGCAGGCCTGACATACCTTAAATTAATCAGGCTTGCCGGGACTGAATTCGACTAGTAGCGGGTTGTGATCGGAGGCGCGGGTCACCAGCACGGAAGCATCGTGCACGCTTAACCCACGATAGAACACAAAATCGAGCGGACGACCAAACGCACGGCGGCGCTGATCGTCAGAGAAACGAACTTCGCGTAACGACATCTCACGCGCAAAGCGGTACAGCGCGTTCATTCGCGGCCGGCTCCAGGCATTGAAGTCCCCGGCCATAATCACCGGCCCGCTGTGATGGGCGATCTGATCGCCGATCGGCAGCAACTGCTTGCTGTAGACATCGACGCCAAGGCTAAAGTTGACCGCATGGATGTTGACCACCATCAGCAGCCGCGCATCGGGCAGCGGATAAACGGTCACTAACGCCGATTTCGGCAATCGCAAAATAGGCTCGCGCTCGCGCAGCGGACAGCAATAGATGGGGTGAGCGGAGGCCAGCGTCATCACGCCGGAAGGATGCTGCGGCAATACCAGCGCCGGCACCTGATCGGCGGCCAGATAGTTTGAAGTCGCGAACCTGACCAGTTCTGGGGTGGTTTGCGCCTCCTGCAACAGGACCAAATGCGCATCTTTGCCGAAATTTTTGAGGACCGACTGCCACTCTGCGCGCTGCTGCTTGAAGATATTCCATACCAGCACGCGGATCTTTTCATCGCTGCTTAACGGCGTGCCGGCAGGATAAACCGGACTGACGCCCGCAAACGCCCCCGGAGGCAATATCCTCTCCGCAGGTTGTCCGGCGACGTAGCGCATGGCATAGGTATTCTTTCGCAATTTGGGCATCAATCCTCAATAACAGAAACCAGCCCAACAACGACTGGTTCTTCTGTTATAGGGATTTTCCCATCCACTTTCAATGCAATTTGCGATAAACCCTAGCCTTCGAGAGAAACCGCTGTCGAACGGCGCGGCGATTTATCTAAACGACCGCTCAGCATCACCAACAGCAGGGCGACCAGCACAATCACCGCACCAATCCACGGCGTCTGCGCCAGACCATACCGTTCAACCGTCTGCCCGCCGACGATGGACCCCAGCGCAATACCAATATTGAAGGCGGCAATATTCAGGCCGGAAGCGACGTCGACGGCGCCAGGCGTATACTGTTCGGCTTTTTGCACCACGTATACCTGCAGACCCGGCACGTTGCCGAAGGCGAAAATACCCATTACCAGCACCGTTGCCAGCGCAGCATAGTGGATGCTGGCGGTCAACTGGAAGACCAGCAGCAGCACAACCAGCGCGGCGAAGATAAACTTCAGCGCGGAGACGGCGCCATGCTTATCGGCCAGTTTGCCTCCCCACACATTGCCAATAGCGACCGAGACACCGTAGCCCAACAGGATCCAGCTAACCGCAGACGGACTGAAACCGGCCAGCTCCTGCATCATCGGAGCAAGAAAAGTAAAGGCGGTAAATACGCCGCCATAGCCCAGCGCGGTAATGGCGTAGATCATCAGCAGGCGAGGATGAGTTAAGACTTTCATCTGATCGCGCAGGCTGGCGCTGGCGCGGCCCGGAATATTATTCGGCACCAGAAGCAGACTGCTGATAAGCGCAATCACGCCCAGAATCGATACCGCGAGGAACGTTTCCCGCCAGCCAAAATGCTGACCGATGAAAGTCCCGAACGGCACCCCGGTGACGAGCGCGACCGTCAGGCCGCCGAACATAATAGCGATAGCTGAGGCGGCTTTCTCTTTTGCCACCAGGCTGGTGGCGATTGTCGAGCCAATAGAGAAGAACACGCCGTGTGCCAGACCGGTCAGCAATCGCGCCAGGATCAGCGTTTCATAGCCCGGGGCCTGCCAGGCCAGCACATTACCCGCCGTAAACAGGACCATCAACGCCAGCAGCAGCTGTTTACGCGGCATACGCCCCGTTAACGCCGTTAGCACCGGAGCGCCAATCGCCACGCCCAGCGCGTAGATAGAGACCAGCAGTCCCGCCGAAGGCAGAGAGATAGAGAGTTGTTGCGCGATAGTCGGGACCAGGCCGACAATCACAAATTCAGTGGTGCCAATTGCGAAGGCACCGATAGTTAAGGCAAATAGCGCCAGTGGCATAATTTACTCCGTAGCATCAGGATTAAGATGACACGTAGTATGAAGGGTTGTATAAATAACAAAAACTATCAAAGTATCAATAGAATTTTGCTACAGGTGCAATAATGAGAGCCACATCAGAGGAGATCGCCATCTTTGTGGCGGTGGTGGAAAGCGGAAGTTTCAGCCGGGCGGCCGAGCAGCTCGGACAGGCCAACTCTGCCGTCAGCCGGGCGGTCAAGAAGCTGGAATCAAAGCTAGGCGTAAGCCTGCTCAATCGGACCACCCGCCAGCTCAGTCTGACGGAGGAAGGCGAGCGCTATTTTCGCCGGATGCAGGTGGTCTTGCAGGAAATGGCGGCAGCAGAGAATGACCTGCTGGAAACGCGCACAACGCCGCGGGGCCTGCTGCGGGTGGATGCCGCGACGCCGGTGATGCTGCATTTTCTCATGCCGCTGGTGAAGCCATTTCGCGAGCGCTACCCGGAAATGACGCTGTCGCTCGTCTCTTCAGAGACGTTTATTAACCTGATTGAACGAAAAGTGGATGTGGCCATTCGGGCCGGGACCTTAACGGATTCCAGCCTGCGCGCCCGACCGCTATTTACCAGCTATCGTAAGATCGTCGCCTCACCAGACTATGTCGCGCGCTACGGTATGCCGCAGCATCCGTCCGATCTGAAACAGCATCACTGCCTCGGGTTCACCGAGCCGGTATCGCTGAATACCTGGCCGGTCTCCTGTTGCGATGGTCAGCTGTTAGAGATCGAATCGGCGGTGTCCTCCAATAGCGGTGAAACGCTCAAGCAACTGTGTCTGACCGGTAACGGTATTGCCTGTTTGTCGGATTATATGGTGGATAAAGAGATTGGCCGTGGGGAGTTTGTCGAACTACTGGCCGATAAGCGCTTACCGGTGGAGATGCCCTTCAGTGCGGTGTACTACAGCGACCGGGCGGTCAGCACGCGCATCAGGGCATTTATTGACTTTCTAAGTGAGCACGTCAAACAGCTCCCGAAGGAGCTGTCGTAATATGGTCTCAGACGGCAGGGTGAACGGCATGCCGAAAGCGGGAGATTAATCCCACTGTGGAGCCAGACCTTCCGGACTCACCAGACGATCGTTGCAGTCGAGTGCGGCGATCGCTTTACGATCTTCATCATCCAGCTGCAGATCCTGCGCTTTCAGGTTGCTGGCCAGATTGTCACGTTTGGTGGACGATGGGATAACCGCATAGCCTTCGCCCATTGCCCATGCCAGAATAACCTGCGCTGGGGTCGCACCATGTTTCGCCGCGATGCGGGCAATCACTTCATCTTTCAGCGCCTTACCGTAGGCCAGCGTCATGTAAGAGGTGATATGGATGCCGTGCTCACGCGCCCAATCGACCACTTTACGGTTTTGCAGATACGGCGAGAGCTCAATCTGGTTAGTCGCGATATTCTCAGCGCCAACGGCGGCAATCGCGCGCTCCATCAGTGGAATAGTGAAGTTGGAGATACCGATCTGACGGGTCAGCCCCAGCTTCTTCGCTTCCATCAGGGCTGCCATAAACTCTTCAACAGCTACCGCATCGTTCGGTGACGGCCAGTGGATCAGCGTGAGATCAACATAGTCAGTGCGAAGCTTCTGCAGGCTCTCTTTCAGGCTGGCGATGAGTTTGTCTTTGCTCAGGTTTTCGATCCAGATTTTGGTCGTGATGAACAGCTCATCACGCGGCACGCCGCTTTCGGCGATGGCCTGACCCACCGCGGCTTCGTTGTCATAGATTTGCGCGGTGTCGATAGCACGATAGCCCAGCTCCAGCGCGGTTTTTACGGATGCGATAACAACATCATCTTTCAGACGGAAGGTGCCAAGACCAAATGCAGGGATTACCATGATTTTCCTCGTTATTTCTTCATTTCGGTTAACGGATGAAATTATGGCTGATGGTGTGGAGGAGAAAAAGAGCGATTAATGCAGAGGATTTTTGCTGAATTAGCAATAATAGAGAACAGATCAAACAAAAAAGCCCTGAGCAAATGCTCAGGGCTCTTAATAAGTGGCGGAACGGACGGGACTCGAACCCGCGACCCCCTGCGTGACAGGCAGGTATTCTAACCGACTGAACTACCGCTCCACCGAATTTCTTCGCTTTATTACCACCGGTTGTCACCCCGGCTTACTGCAATTTGATGCCTGGCAGTTCCCTACTCTCACATGGGGAGACCCCACACTACCATCGGCGCTACGGCGTTTCACTTCTGAGTTCGGCATGGGGTCAGGTGGGACCACCGCGCTATCGCCGCCAGGCAAATTCTGTTTTCAACACGTCTCACGGACGCATCGAGTAATCTGTATCAGAGCTGAAAATCTTCTCTCAAATCCGCCAAAACAGCTTCGGCGTTGTAAGGTTAAGCCTCACGGTTCATTAGTACCGGTTAGCTCAACGCATCGCTGCGCTTACACACCCGGCCTATCAACGTCGTCGTCTTCAACGTTCCTTCAGGAGACTTAAAGTCTCAGGGAGAACTCATCTCGGGGCAAGTTTCGTGCTTAGATGCTTTCAGCACTTATCTCTTCCGCATTTAGCTACCGGGCAGTGCCATTGGCATGACAACCCGAACACCAGTGATGCGTCCACTCCGGTCCTCTCGTACTAGGAGCAGCCCCCCTCAATTCTCCAGCGCCCACGGCAGATAGGGACCGAACTGTCTCACGACGTTCTAAACCCAGCTCGCGTACCACTTTAAATGGCGAACAGCCATACCCTTGGGACCTACTTCAGCCCCAGGATGTGATGAGCCGACATCGAGGTGCCAAACACCGCCGTCGATATGAACTCTTGGGCGGTATCAGCCTGTTATCCCCGGAGTACCTTTTATCCGTTGAGCGATGGCCCTTCCATTCAGAACCACCGGATCACTATGACCTGCTTTCGCACCTGCTCGCGCCGTCACGCTCGCAGTCAAGCTAGCTTATGCCATTGCACTAACCTCCTGATGTCCGACCAGGATTAGCTAACCTTCGTGCTCCTCCGTTACTCTTTGGGAGGAGACCGCCCCAGTCAAACTACCCACCAGACACTGTCCGCAACCCCG